>JBDNRH010000020.1:0-52057 GCA_047718535.1 Sporolactobacillus sp. | reverse complement strand
CTCTGTAGACAACGCGTACTACTCTGTAGATAAACGCACCTACTCTGTAGACAAACGCACCTACTCTGTAGACAACGCGTACTACTCTGTAGATAAACGCACCTACTCTGTAGACAAATGCACCTACTCTGTAGATAAACGCGCCTACTCTGTAGACAAATCGGCTACTCTGTAGACAAACGCACCTACTCTGTAGACAAACGCACCTACTCTGTAGATAAACACGGCTACTCTGTAGACAAAATGGAAAAATCCCCTGAACCGGCGATCCGTTCGCCAATTTCAGGGGATTCACTGCTTCCATCTGTCGAATATGGTTTTTTACATTTTTTCTGGTGCATTCACACCGATTAATTCCATTCCTGCTTTTAAGGTCGTGCGCACCGCCTTCATCAAAGCTACTCGTGCCTGACTGAGCGGGCGATTGCTGTCATCAAGTACCTTTTCTGCATTATAGAAGCTGTGCAGCTTCGAAGCAAGGTCAAAAAGATAAGATGGAATATGCTGAATCGCCAGTTTTTCTGCACTGTCAGCTATGACTGTTGGAAATTCACCCAATTTCTTTAGCAAATCAATTTCCTTTTCACCGGACAATACAGTCAAGTCCAGTGCCGCCAAGTCGTCCGTCTCAAAATCAGCCGCACGATTGAGCATGCTGGAAATTCGCGCATAAGCGTACTGCACATAATAAACCGGATTCTCATTCGAATGAGAAATAGCCAAATCCAAATCAAAATCAAGATGCGTATCCGAACTGCGCATTGCAAAGAAGTAGCGGGCTGCATCAACGCCGACGTCATCCATCAGTTCACGCATTGTGACCGCTTTGCCGGTGCGCTTGCTCATCTTCACTTTCTCTCCATCTTTGAACAAATTGACAAGTTGGATGATTTGCACAACCAACTGATCCGGGTTATAGCCAAGCGCCTGCATCGCCGCTTTCATTCGCGGCACATAGCCATGATGATCAGCCCCGAGCACATCAATTAATTCATCGAAGCCGCGCTCAAATTTATCCTTGTGGTAGGAAATATCCGGCGTAAAATACGTATAGCTGCCATCCGTTTTGACAAGCACGCGATCCTTGTCGTCACCGTATTGCTCCGTCTTAAGCCAGAGCGCATCATCCTTTTCATACGTTTCGCCCTTGTCCTTAAGCAGATTCAGCGCCGCCTCCACTTTACCCGTTTCGTAGAGCGAGCGTTCCGAATACCAAACATCGAATGAGACACGAAAATCAGCCAAATCCTTCTTGATCCCACTCATCAAGTGTTCCACACCATAATTGCGGAAGAAACGCAGCTGTTCCTCGGCAGACTTTGTCACAAGCGTATCTCCGTATTTTTCGACAAGACTCGCTGCCAGACGAATAATATCCTGACCGTGATAGCCGTTTTCCGGAATTGCTGCGTCACGGCCCAGTGCCTGCAAATAACGCGACTGAAGTGAGATAGCTAGATTGCTGATCTGATTGCCGCCATCGTTAATATAATATTCCGGGCTCGCCTTATAGCCCGCTTTATTAAGCAGTCGGCAAAGCGTGTCACCGACCGCCGCCCCGCGCGCATGCCCGAGATGCAGGCTGCCTGTCGGATTGGCCGACACAAATTCGACGAGAATTCTCTTCCCGTTGCCGCTCTGCGTCTGACCGTAATTATCTCCCGCTTCAAGGATGGTCGGTATTAAATCAGTTAAATAGCGATTATCGAGAAAAAAATTGATAAATCCGGGACCGGCAATTTCTATTTTGCGGATATGCCCTTTCTCTTTATCAAAATGGTCGACCAAGCTTTCCGCAATTTTCCGCGGCGCCATATGAGCGATGCGAGTAAGCTGCATCGCCATATTCGTGGCGAAGTCGCCATGTGCTTTCTCCTTCGGTGCTTCAAGAACGACAGCTGGCACTTCCTCTTGCTGCGCCAGTCCGGCGCGAAGCACGGCCTGCTTAATTTCTTCTTTCAATTGTTCCTTTACTTGCTGCGCAATCGTCATGAATAACCCTCCAAAAATGACTTCCTTAATCGTCGTTCATTTATTCTAAACCCCAGCTACTTATCTGTCTGCGGCACGGGCGAAGGAAAAATGCATGTCCATTACACCAGCCGCCTCGCCTTGAACGGCAAGCGAATAAACAAGCTTCGCCCAGCCCTTGCCCGCCGCTGAATCCCACTCCATGGCAATTGACCGTGCGTCCGCCTCAGTCGTCAGCGTACCAAATGGGGTGGCATAGCTGCCTTGCATTAAGCGGTCAAGATCAAGCGGCTGATCAAGCGCCCACTTACCCTTTCGCCGAATCCAAGCTTTGCGATCTGCGAATTTGATTGAGTAGTCGACGCGGCCTGCACCGTCAATCACATCGTTGAACATAAGATACGTTCCGTCTATCCCCTTAGCAATTCGTCCATCACAATGTACTGCACGCTGCGGCGGCTGATTGCCGCTCACCGACTGGCTCGTAAAAAGAATAGCAATTTTCTCCGCGTTCATCAGACATCCTCCAGAATCAGTTGCAGCCGCGCATACTCATACTTCTACTACTATAAAATATTGCTTCACATCGGGCAAGGCACATTCTCTTTTTTTAATATCCGCAGCCGTTGATAAACTGCCTGAGCGCTGCAGCGCATACGCTTATCAGTTTTGCCTGACTGGCCATAGATTAAGCGTTCACCTGATAATGTTTAGAAAAGCAGCAAATTTACCATACTAATTTCGAAAACACCGCACTTTCGCTGACCTGAGATCACGCGATCAGCAGCTGGGAGGTCCTTTGATGAATCCACGATGGCGTGCGCTCAAACTAAGAATAATGCACTATAGTCTCTGGGGACTGAGCATCTGCTTCGGCCTAAGCATTCTGACTATCAGCGGCCTGATGCTTGCCGCGCGCTTGGCCGGGCCGCTGGCTATCCCGCTTGCGAGACCCGCTATTTTCTATGATAATCGCGGTACTATGATTGGAAAATGGCAAGTCAATCAGCAGCAATGGATATCGATTCATCGTATCGCGCCTTCGCTGAAGCTGGCAACGCTCGCGATCGAGGATCGTCGTTTTTTTCAGCATCATGGATTTGACTTGCAGCGCATTGCCGGTTCCGCGCTTGTCGACTTGCGCAGTTTCTCCAAGGCTCAAGGAGCGAGCACGATCACAATGCAATATGCCAAAAATCTTTTTCTAACCAATAATAAAACTTGGCTGCGGAAAGCTGAAGAAATGTTTTACACCATGCGTCTGGAAATGAACGAATCAAAAAAAACCATTCTGGAAGGTTATTTAAATACTATATACTACGGACATGGTGCCTACGGGATTGAAGCCGCGTCTGAAACCTATTTTCATAAAAAAGCCGCCGATTTGACACTTGCTCAGGCGAGTATGCTGGCGGGTATACCTAATGGTCCAAGTATTTATTCACCGTTTCTTCACTACAATTATGCCAAAAAACGGCAGAAACTTGTGCTCCACACGATGGCTGCCTGCGGCTATATTACCAAGAAGCAAGCTGATGCTGCCTACCTGGCACCGCTCGATCTCGCTCAGCATCAAAATAAAGTCATCCCGTTTGCTGCTTATTTTCAAGACGCTGTGAAAAATGAACTGATCAACAAGCTTCATCTCACACGCAAACAACTCGATTCCGGCGGACTGCGTGTGTACACCACGCTTGATGCTGAATCGCAGCGCGCTGCCGACTATTGGGTCGACCACCTGATTCCTGCTCGCTCAAAGATTCAGGTGGCGCTTGTTTCGCTCAATCCGAAAACGGGCGGTGTCGCAGCGATGATTGGTGGCCGCAAATACAGCCAAAGTGCCTTTAACCGCGCGATCGCCGCCAAGCGGTCGCCGGGCTCCTCGTTCAAGCCATTCCTGTACTATGCTGCGCTCCGTAACGGATTTACGCCCGCGACACGCCTGAAAAGCACGCCGACTGTGTTTGCGTTCGACGATGGCCGGGCCCATTATGAGCCGAATAATTTCGGTGGTTATTACGCGGATGGACCGATCACCATGGCGCAGGCACTCGCGCTCTCTGATAATGTTTTTGCGGTCAAAACGCATCTGGCAATTGGCATGAACAAGCTAGTTCATGCCGCGCGGGCTGCTGGCATTACAAGCACGCTTGAACCCATTCCGTCACTTGCTCTCGGCTCTGAACCAGTCAGTGTGCTCGAGCTGACACGCGGTTACGCAACGCTGGCGAATGATGGTGCGCGTATTCAGCCTAATTTAATTACAAAGGTGACTGACTATGCGGGGCATATTCTGTACCGCTGGCATCCGCAGCGCAAACAAGTCCTCAACAAGCAGGCAGCCTTTGTTGACTCTCAGATGATGACTGGCATCTTCGACAAGCGGCTTAATGGCTACACAAAGGTGACCGGTGCGCCCGTTGCCGACAGACTGACTCATGAAATGGCGGCTAAAACTGGCTCCACAGCAACCGACAGTTGGATGGCCGGATTCACGCCGGATTTGGTGACTACAGTCTGGGTCGGCTACGACAAAGGTGAGACGATTAGCACCTATCCAGATGCCGGATACGCCAAGGCTGTCTGGTCAAGCTTCATGGAATCCGTACTCGAAGGCAAGCCAAAGAACGACTTCAAAGCACCAAAGGGCGTCGTGAAAGTGACGATTGATCCGAAAACAGGGCTTCTTGCTCGGAAAGGGCAGCATGGACGCCCCACCTATTTCGTAAAAGGCACCGCACCGGACCATTACAGTGACGGCACCGCTAAACGTCAACCCGGAAAAAGTGAAGTGCCCGGATCCGTTCACAGTTTTTTCGACCGTCTGTTCCATTGGTGGCGCTGACCACTAGGCACGATACAGTGTTTGGTACAGCTTCCGCTCAATTTGGTGCGACTTTTCGTGATTTGGTGCGGTTATTCGTAATTTGGTGCGTTTCCCAATATTCGGTTGAATTTTTGCTCCGTTCGGTTGAACTTTTCACTTGTTCGGTTGAACTTTTCCTTAGTTCGGTTGAACTTTTCACTTGTTCGGTTGAATTTTCTCTTTCATTGACTGCGACTCTGTTGGAGAAAATAATTTTCGCAAATCGGATATATTTTACTACACTTTTCCGTGCTTCTCTCTTATACTGTAACTTGTTAAGTTGCAGGAGGCGTACATAGCATGATTATCTTCTATCTAATTGGCGGTTTGATTGCCGGATCGGTAATACCTGTGCAGACCGCCATCAATTCGGATCTGGGAAAAAAAGTACGTTCCCCATTCTTTGCTTCGACTATTTCTTTTTTCATTGGCACGATAACACTGCTTTTACTTACCTTAGTGATCGATCACCAACTTGGTATACCAATGCACGCGTTCACCGCATATCCTTGGTGGATCTGGACAGGCGGACTGCTCGGTGTCTGTTATTTGACGAGCAATATTCTGCTTTTGCCACGGCTCGGCGCGGCCTTGACTGTTGTAATCACTCTTTGCGGACAGATGATTATGGCGATTGCGATCGACCAGTTTGGCTGGTTCGGCGTTGCCATTCATGAAATTACACCAATCCGCATTGCCGGTGTATTGTGCATGTTATTTGGCGTTTTTCTGATTGAGAAATTTTGAAGGGGACGACTGCCTTATGAAAAAGAGTTGGAAAATTACCGCCTTGCTGCTTGTATGGGGCATCTGTTCGGGCATGGTTTCACCGGTACAGACGGCAGTGAACGGACGATTGCGTGTGGCGGTTCACTCGCCATTTCTTGCCTCACTGCTTTCCTTTTCAACAGGTACGGTCATCTTAATTCTGATTACACTTAGTGTCGATCATCGAATCAGGCTGAGTCGTGCAACGCTTAAGGAATCGCCATGGTGGCTTTGGATCGGCGGTCCGCTTGGTGTTGTTTTTGTCACCGGTAATATTTTGTTATTGCCCGCACTCGGCGCCGAGCTGACGGTCGTCTCGGTGCTTTGTGGACAGATGCTGATTGCCCTTGTGATTGACCATTTCGGCTGGTTTGGTGTCAAGCAGCATCGAATTAATTGGCCGCGGCTTGCCGGCGTTGCTCTGATGGTCGCCGGCATTGTGCTGATCCAGCATTTTTAAAAAAGGCATGGGCATATTCAAAAAAACGACGCAATCACCATTCTGCAGATTACGCCGTTTGCTTTTATTCACTTAACTGGCGATGGATTTCCGGATTGGCTCGCTGCCATTGATCAGGTGCAGCCTGAGCGAGGAAACTGCGCAGAACGCTCTTTGAAGCTGCATCCATTTCTTCGAGCAGCACCTTTCCCTTCAGGGCGGCTTCCATTTTCTGCACATGATCTGCTAGAATCTTATAGCCGCGGCGAATCTCGCGATTAATCATCATCTCGCAGGCCGCCGCTCCGTCATAACGGGGTCCGTCAGCCGTCGTGAGTGTGTTTACCCAAACGAGCCAGTATAGTTTCCCGCCGCCTTGCAAATCGGCCTTGTCTTTCGAGAAGCGGATACGCCGCTCAATATCGCTGCGCGCGTGGAGCGCACCAATATCCACTTTTGCCGTGCCCGCTTCCACATCAATAATGACTGGCGACATATTATCGAGATTGACAAGGCCTGCGCCAAACCCACCGTGACCTTTTGTTGCATCGCCTTTTATAATGGTAAAACCTGACTTTTTCCCATCCTGATGAAAAATATCCACGTGGGAATCCCCCTTTGCATTCAATCTATTGTGCTTGTATTTTATCATAGTCGGTGTCGTAAACGCTTGGAAAACGCGTTTCTGTCCTGAGGTCTTGTCCATGAGCGGCAATTGCCAAATGACGGAGCAACGATTATCCTAATTATAAGTATTCTGCTTGTCTGGAGGATTGGATTCGTTATGATATTGATTCAGTGTACTGAAAATGTATACGGAGAAACAATCGATGTCGGGGGAGACTGTTTGGAAGAACGCCTCCTGTTTAAGACGTCCCATTTTTATATTGCAAACCAAGACGAGGAAGGTCATCTTATTACTCAGGATGAAGAAGGTGAAACGCATATCGTCGCCGACAATTATCAAAATCTCAACTCCGATTCTTGGTTTTGTGATCATTTTAAATTAGCGTGAGCCTGCATGTCATTTAGAAAGGAATATAACGCGATATGAGCGAACTACGTTTTGAAATTGCAAAAAAAGTCGGTGCTATCAGCCAGTCGCCGCGTGGCTGGGAAAAGCAGCTAAACGTGATCAGCTGGAATGAGCGAGCGCCAAAATATGATTTGCGTGACTGGAGCCCGGACGGTGCAAAGATGGGCAAGGGTCTTACGCTCAGTATTGAGGAGTTAAAGGCATTGAAACGGCTGCTGAATCATATGGACGAGTTGAATGATTAACTTAATAAAGAAGCAGTTACCTTTCCTGCGGCATATTAGTTGAATTTCCACAACCTATCTTCTACACTCGAAATTAGGATAAATGATTTTAGAAATTTTCTTGACGCAATGGTATCGTCTTGCTGCATAAGATACAAGAATGCATCTTGCTTCCATGGACGTGTTGCGTCTTGTTTATTTCTTAACCAATTGCACGCAGAGGAATGATTCAATGTCTGACACCTTTTGTTCCGTGCCCCAGCTGTTGCGAATGCGCAGTCTCTTTGGCTTGGAACGTGAAAATTTGCGCATTCTCACTGATGGTACGCTGGCACTGACACCCCATCCTAATGCATTGGGCGATAAGCTGACACATCCGGCGATTACGACTGATTTTTCAGAAAGCCAGCTTGAGTTAATCACGTCCGCCGTGCACACCATTCCTGCGTTAGTTGACCAGCTCAATGCGCTGCTTCAGCACGTCTATCCAGGACTCGGTCATGAGTTATTATGGCCGCTCAGCAGTCTGCCGGACGGCGTGCCTGACGAGGACAAAATACCGATCGCTGACTTTGGCGCGGCAGGTGAAGATAAAAACGCATATCGCCGTTATTTAGCCGCAAAATACGGTTCAAGAAAACAGCTTTATTGCGGGGTCCATCTTAATTTTTCCTTTGATGCAGGAGATTTGGCCGTTACTCTACCTGATCAGAACGGCCGCGATGCATTTTATCTCAATCTTGCAGCGAACGCTATGGCCCATCGCTATTTTCTTATCTATCTTCTTGCAGCCTCTCCCGAAGAGACTAGCGGTATCAGCTATCGATCGATCCGTCTCGGCAAAGAGGGCTATCGTAATCTGGCGCCCATCTATCCCGACTATTCGTCAGCGGCATGTTTTTTGTCATCTATCAAAGCAGCCGTTGCCGATGGGAAAATTGAAGGGTCACGTGAACTTTATCAGCATATCCGTCTAAAGGGTGCCGGCTTTGATGATTTACAGCAAGCGCCGCATATCGCGCGGCTTGAGCTGCGCATACCGGATTTGAATCCCCTGTACTCGCTTGGTGTTAATCCTGACGATCTGAGACTCATCCATCTCTATTTGCTTTGGTCCGCTTCCTACAAAGACAGTGCGCCATTTGATCGGGCGGCGCAGCAAACCGCCAATCAGCTGGCCGATCAGGCGGCACTCATGTATCCAGGGGCAGCATTCCGTGAAAAAATGAACACAATATTTAACCTGTTGGAGCGATTCGTTAACGCAAATGCGTTGCCGCTTTCATATCATGCTGCACTGGAGGCGGCAAGCGAGCGATGGAGAAATCCGGAAAAAGGGTACGCGGAACAAATCGCCGCACAAATTCGTGTAAAAGGAAAATCAGCAGCCGGTCTCGCCTGGGCCAGAGCAGCGAAGCAGCGTTTCGTCTGTCCAAGCGGGCGCATCGGCTGAAATTTACAGAGAGAAAACAACCTCACTTCTTTTGATATCCGTAACGATGCAAAACCCCCTTGCAGACAAAACCTGCAAGGGGGTTTTAATATGTGCCTTTATCCCACGGTCTGAACAGTGGGGGTTTTTCCTCTCAGCGAAGCCATATAATTAAACGCGGAATCAATCTGTACTTGTTCCATATTCTCATAAAGTGACTGAACTTTCTCCAGAACGCGCGTCTTCGGTAACGTGTCAAAATAAAAAAGTGCGGCGGTTAACTCCAGGAAAGCATTCTTTTCTGCCGCCAGCTGACCAGCAAGTGCCGATACATCTGGAAGAAGCGTGCGGCGACCCGCGAGAAATTCCTCACCGCTTGGCGTTACGGAATACGTAACCTGGCCGCTCTCACTGCTCCACGCCTCAGTTAGAAAACCAAAATCGCAGAGTTCCTCAAGCTGTAAGGATAGTTCCTCTGAATAAGGTCCATGCATTTGGAAATGAAACGTTTCGTAAAACGGGACCCCTAGCTTCTGCAAGATATAAATGATTTTCTGCAATTTCCTCCGCCCATTGATTCCCCCAGCCTGACGAATCAGTTCCGCTACCTTCGCGTGTTCTTCTAACATGATTGACCCCTTCCTGATTTTTGTACAAAGAATCTTATTTTACCATTTGACCCTACGTTCTCCGTCGCTCGGAGCCTGTCTCTTATCTCTTCATTATGTAGGACGATTCAGCAAACCACAGATCGCACGCCGCACCGGACTCGTCTCCGGCAGCGCAAGCACGCGATCTTTCGGATAATAGAGTTTGTGATCGGTACGCCGTTTCCCGGTAATTGAGGCCACGACGTCCGATTCCTGAGAGAGCTCACGAAGCGAGCCGTCAGGCATGAGTAATAAAATTGGCTGGCGTTCTTCCCGCTCGCCCGGTCGATAGAAATCATACGGACAGTCCGATGAGGAATCAACTTCCAGATAGTAATTCGGATCAATTCCCGCCTGACGAAATTCTGCCGTTAACTCATCTGAGGCAAACAGCTGGTCCTTAGACAGCTGACGGTATTTGAACAACTGCCGATTCATAAAGCGTCGGCATAGGTCACTGAGAATCGGATCACGCTCATCCTGCCAGATTTGAAAATAGTAGAGCATGACGGATTCATCCAGACGGATATAATCAGCAAGCGTCATCCGGTCTTCAAACAGCGGAATTAATTGGTACGGTTTCTGGGCAAACGGATACTCTGCTTCAAAAAGCACTTTAGCCCGGTGCAGAATTTTCGTCAAAATAACTTCCGCGCTGCGGCTAACCGGATGAAAATATACTTGCCAATACATCTGATACCGGCTCATGATATAGTCTTCCACTGCATGCATGCCGCTCAGTTTAAAGACAATCTGATCTTGCCGTGGACGCATGATCCGCCAGATCCGTTCCATATCAAAATGACCGTAGCTGACTCCCGTGAAATAGGCGTCACGCAGCAAATAATCCATCCGATCAGCATCAATCTGACTGGAAATCAAGCTGACGACCAGTCGATTGGCATACGTCTTGCCGATGACGTCCGCTACTCGTTCCGGAAACTCGTGATCTACTCTCTCCAGCACGGCATGAATTTCTGTATCACCAAGAATAATCCGCTGCGTAAACTGCTCGTGATCGGTGCCGAACACTTTTTCAAATGCATGTGAAAAAGGTCCATGCCCGACATCGTGGAGCAAGGCAGCCGCCAGTGCAAGCTGTGTCTCGCTATCATCCCAGTCTCCGCGGCTACGAAATATAGTGATGATTCGCCGAGCGATCTCATAGACACCAAGCGAATGCCCGAAGCGACTGTGCTCAGCGCCATGAAAGGTCAGGAAGGTCGTCCCAAGCTGGCGAATCCGGCGCAGCCGCTGAAATTCAGCTGTACCAATCAGATCCCAAATCAGCCGATCACGGACATGAATATAGCGATGAACTGGATCTTTAAAGACTTTCTCTTCATTCAGTTGCTCAAATGGACTCGTCACTGCGCCGCACCCTCTCATTTTTCGTCCGGCCGTCCGCCTTTCCATTATACCCGCTCATTGGTCAAAATTAAATTAATTTATTGAAGTTTTGCGGATCATCAATCTGCCGCTTGCGCTTTTTAAAATACACGGGCACGAGATCATTTGTCTGCGCAAGTGCCGCGCCTTGCGCATAGGTCGTGCCAATCGTATCCGCTGTATGATTGTCGCCGCCAATCGTCACATAACGGCCGCCAAGCGCGCGATAACGCCGCAAGATTCCGACCAGACTATCGCGGAAAACAGGATGGCCAATCAAGCGCAGATTAATTTCGAAACAGATGTCGTGAACAAGCAGCGCATGAAGAAAATTGTCGATGAGCCACGGAAAATCTTCGTAGCGCAGTGCATTATCGCCATACGAAAGATAGCGGCACGGATAGTCGATATGGGCAAAGGTATCAATATAGGGATTGGCGTGCACGACATGCTCGGCATAGATTAAATATTTGCTGAAAAATTGCTCCTTGCTGAGCAAATTGCACGCTCGATCCGTATAGATGTCAAAGTCCTGAATATTGTGCACGGAGCCGATGACCATATCAAACGGATAGTCCTGTACAATCCGCTGATTTTTCTCAATATACTCTTGACGATTATCCAGACCAAGTTCAATCCCGAGCAGTAGGTTTGCGCTTCGCAAGGGTTTGTAGGTATTGAAATAGTCCTCGAGTGGAAAGGTAACCGGTGCCCCATCTTCCTGTTTCTCGTTCAAGTCGTAATGCTCAGTCAGTACAAGGCCAAGATTGCAGGCCGCGGCCCGCTGCAAAGCGTCTTCCAGCTTCATGTCCGCGTCAAACGAAAACGCAGTGTGATTATGCGTATCAAACGGCATCGACAAATGCTCCTTACGTATTGGCTTGATAAAATCTAATTTTCCTGTTTTCACTTGCATTAAGTATACAATAAACACTGACTCTCGGCGATCTCCCAATCATTTTTTCTGATTATTCGCGAACGACATGCAATTTAAAATAATATATTGACTCCTCCGATAAACGATGGTATATTTGTCCGTACCTAATCAATTAACCTGTTTTGGCAGACTTATTGTTAGCCATGACTGAAGGAGTTTTTAGTATGTTCCTCTTGTCCAACCCGTTGACTGCCGTCGTCATTATTCAGTAGGGCCCAGCCGTTCGCAGCAGTTATTGCGATAA
Source organism: Sporolactobacillus sp. (assembly GCA_047718535.1). Taxonomy (GTDB): domain Bacteria; phylum Bacillota; class Bacilli; order Bacillales; family Sporolactobacillaceae; genus Sporolactobacillus. The sequence continues at coordinate 40,101 of JBDNRH010000020.1, read as the reverse complement.
GCTCGGGTCCTGGTTGCGTACCGGATGGGACCCGAAAGGCTTCCATTCCTTTACGAATGGAAGCCTTTTTCTATTCATCAAGCAGAGCATTAAAAAAGAGAAAGGATGATGAGTTACTTTGCGAAGTGATCAAATCAAGAAAGGTGTCGATCGCGCGCCCGCGAGGAGTCTTCTGCGAGCGACCGGCATGGTCAAGTCAGAAGAGGATATGCGGAAACCATTTATCGCCATTTGTAATTCTTACACAGATATCGTGCCCGGACACGTCCATCTTCGTGAACTGGCTGATGTGGCCAAACAGGCGATCCGCGAGGCAGGCGGCATTCCATTTGAATTCAATACGATTGGCGTGGATGACGGAATCGCCATGGGACATATCGGTATGCGCTATTCGCTTCCGAGCCGCGAACTGATTGCCGACGCCGCTGAGACGATGATCAACGCGCACTGGTTCGATGGTGTTTTCTATATTCCCAACTGTGACAAGATTACTCCCGGCATGCTGCTTGCCGCAGTGCGCACCAATGTGCCCGCCATCTTCTGTTCAGGCGGTCCGATGAAAGCCGGGCTGTCGGCGACGGGCAAAGCTTTGACACTTTCCTCCGTATTCGAAGGTGTCGGTGCTTTCAAAGAGGGACAGATGACTAAGGAGCAATTCCTCGATTTGGAAGCGTCTGCCTGCCCCACCTGCGGCTCCTGCGCGGGTATGTTCACCGCCAATTCAATGAATTGTCTGATGGAAATGCTTGGTATGGCGCTTCCCGGCAATGGTACCGCGCTTGCCATTTCGGAAGAGCGCCGAGCCCTTGTCCGCGAGTCAGCCGTTCATTTGATGGATCTAGTCAAGCGCCAGATTAAACCGCGCGATATTATCACGCCGGAAGCCGTCGATGATGCCTTCGCCCTCGATATGGCAATGGGCGGATCAACGAATACCGTGCTTCATATGCTGGCAATCGCTTCAGAAGCAGAAATTAATTACGATTTAAACCGAATCAATCAAGTGGCAGAGAAAGTGCCTTACCTCGCCAAGATTGCGCCAAGCTCCGCTTTCTCGATGGAGGACGTGCACAACGCCGGCGGTATCTCAGCAATAATTAAAACACTTGTCGATATCGGAGACGTCATTCATCCGGATCGGGTGACTGTGTCGGGGCAGACGCTCCGCGAAAACGTCGCTGACGCCAAAATTCACAATCCGGCCGTTATCCACCCACTCGATCAGGCGTATAGCAAAACTGGCGGCCTGTCAGTCCTGTTTGGCAATGTGGCACCAAAAGGCGCGGTCATTAAGGTTGGCGGCGTCGACCCGTCGGTCAAGACCTTCACAGGAGACGCGATTTGTTTTGATTCCCATGATGAAGCCGTCGCCGCTATTGACAATCATACCGTGCAAAAGGGACATGTCGTTGTCATTCGTTACGAAGGTCCAAAAGGCGGACCCGGGATGCCGGAAATGCTGGCACCGACCTCTTCAATCGTCGGCCGCGGTCTTGGTAAGGATGTCGCGCTCGTCACTGACGGCCGCTTCTCCGGTGCGACACGCGGCATATCCGTCGGCCACGTGTCACCAGAAGCGGCTGCGGGCGGACCGATTGCACTCGTCAAAGATGGCGATCAGATGACAATTGACCTCGTTAACCGCACACTGACGCTGCATGTCAGCGATGCCGAACTTGCCGTGCGGCGCTCAGCGCTCAGCCCATTCGTACCGAAAGTGCGCAGTGGTTACCTCGCCCGCTACGCCGCGCTTGTAACGTCGGCGCATACCGGCGGCGTGATGCAACTCCCGGAAAGCTGGCAGCAGACTGTCCCTGAAGATTAGAAAAACTTGGCGAAGCCAAGTCCGCAGACGAAGGCTGAGCCCTAGTTTTTCTTATACTTAGTCCCGCTAAGATCTTTAATTTTCTTGAATGTATTAGAAAAACTTGGTGAAGCCGAGTCCGCAGACGAAGGCTGAGCCCTAGTTTTTCTTATACTTAGTCCCGCTAAAATTTTTATAGTTTCTTAACGTATAAAGAACCGGCCGCTCATTAACTAGTGCCGGAATAATGGATGACTAATACGAAAACAGAGAGGATTAAATTTCAATGAAAACAATTGAATCAATCGGAAAATTTCTCGGTAAGTATTTTGCTTTGTTTGTTCTTGCAGCCGCCGCATTCAGCTATTTTCAGCCCCACTGGATTACGTGGGTCGTTCCCTATATTTCCTATTTACTTGGCATTGTCATGTTCGGTATGGGGCTGACATTGAAGCGTTCGGACTTTGCTGAAGTATTCAAGCGACCGAAAGATGTACTAATTGGCGTCTGCGCCCACTACTTAATCATGCCGCTTGTCGCACTCGCGCTTTGCTATGCTTTCCGCCTGCCGGGCGCAATCGCTGTCGGCGTGCTGCTTGTCGGCAGCTGTCCAAGCGGAACGTCTTCTAACGTGATGGCTTTTCTGGCAAAAGGCGATGTCGCCCTCGGTGTCTCCGTTGGTGCAGTGTCAACCTTGATCGCTCCAGTCATGCTGCCTTTTATCCTCTGGCTGCTCGCCGGACACTGGGTGAGCATTCCGACAACTGCGCTGTTCACCAGCGTACTGGAAATCGTCATTTTACCCATTTTACTTGGTGTAGCTGTCAACGCATTGCTTGGCAAGCACGTTGAGAAAGCAACAGAGGCTTTGCCGCTTGTTTCAACACTGGCCATTATCTTAATTGCCAGCGGTGTCGTAGCGGCCAACGCAGCAAATATGTTCACCGCAGAAACGCTCGTCATTATTCCAGTTGTCATTCTCCATAACCTGCTTGGCTATGGTCTTGGTTTCCTTTTCAGCCGGCTGCTTGGCATGAACCATCCAAAAAGCCGCGCCATCACTTTCGAGGTTGGTATGCAGAACTCCGGCTTAGCCGCCACCTTAGCAATGGCCCTGTTTTCACCAATCGCCGCTGTGCCAGGCACATTGTTCAGCGTCTGGCATAATATGTCCGGCTCGATCCTCGCTTCCTATTGGGCGGGCAAAACGCAGCCTGAAGAAGCAAACGGGCAAGAATCCTCTGTTTCTGCACAACCTGCTTCAGCCAAATAAATCATTTCAGCAGAAAAGCCAGCATCAATTAGATGCTGGCTTTTCCTTACTCGTTAAGCATGCGTTCGCCAATCGAGCAAAGCGATCAATGCTGGCAGAATGATTAGCGCGCTGATCAACGCATAAGCCGTATCCAACATCGTAATGATGCCAAATGACTGGAGGATAGGAAAGCCAGATACAGTCAGCGTTGAAAACCCACCGATGACCGTCAAAGCAGAGACGAGCAGCGCCCCTCCAACGTGATTCAGCGCGCTTTGCAAGGCGTCCTCTTTCGATTTCCCGTGAAGAAGTTCCTCGCGATAGCGTTCCAGGATTAGCAAGGTGAACTCTGTGCCAATTCCGAGGATAAGCACGTTCAGTGTGATTGTGATCGGATTATAAGCCACTCCCATTAAGTATAATGTTCCCGGTGAATAACCGAGTACGAACAGAATCGGCACTAACGGCAGCAGCGCCTCTTTCATTTTCCGATAAATAAGCAGTAAGCCTGCGAGAATGACCATGAGTCCGGAAACGACCATTAGATAGTGATACGCGCTTATATTTTTCATACCGATTAAAAGCAGTGCCTCGGCGCCCGCTGGCTTAATCTTAAGTCCGGATAACTTTCGTGAATCTTCAGTAATCTGTCTCATCAGACGCAGCAAGCGAATCGATGGCAAATTCTGATTGACGCGAAACTGCACGATCGAATATTTATTATGTCCCCCGATTAATGGCCGGCGCAGCGATTGAGGGATTTGCGCAAGCGCATGGCTTGTGAGTCGCTCGGCAGCTCCCGCACTCGATTGCGTTTGGTTAATGAGCTGGGGCAGAGCGAGCACCGCTTCAATTTCATGATGCTTCTGCTGCTGCCTGCGACTGAACTGCTCTATCGAACGAAGCACAGAAGACCGGCGGACATCATCCGTCTGAATCAGGTAGGTGAGGTAAAGGGATGAACCGGCGATTTGCTGCAATTGATTGGTGGCGTCCAGCGCCTCGAAATGCTGTGGAACTAGCTTTTGAAAATCCGTTTCTAAGGGAATCAAACGTTCAGCGGAGAACCCTGCTGCTGCCAGAAGCAGAGCGACTATGAAGAGTGGCCGTCGCCTTGCCACCGCTTGGCGCGCGAGCCAAGCAGGCAGCTTACAAATCAGAGACTGATCAGCTGGATGCTCGGCGATTGGATGATCGCGGTCAAGCAGACGCAGAAGAGCAGGCAGCGGCAATAAGGCGAGTGTATAGCAGATTAATACGCCTAAGGCGAGCGTCACTCCGAATTGCTGCATCATCGGTGCTTTCGAGAACAGCAAGGTCAGAAAACTGAGCGTCATAACAAACACGGCAAGCCCAATCGTTGGCCCCATATGACCGAGCGCCTGATTGACCGCTTCTGTCGCACTTCTATGGCGGCAATAACCTTCCTCATAGCGGGTCTGAAATTGGACACCAAAATCGGTACCTAAGCCAATGATTATCGGCAACGCAGCGATTGTAGCCAATGTTATCGGCATATGACACCAGCCCATCAAACCAAAGGTGCAGACCGTGCCAATCAGAACAAAACCAATCGTCAGCAACCGACGGCGCACGTGAAAAACAAAATGAAGGATAAGCAGCATGACGACGAGAGAAAGGAACATAACACGGGCAATTGTTCTGATCATTAACGGAACTAAGCGTCCGAGAACGGCGGACGGTCCGGCTATCGTCGCAGTGATCCGGCTGTCAAAATGGCTGGTGTGGATTATCTTTACCAATCGTTCATTTAATCGGACGTTGGCAGATAAATCGACCGGTCCTGAGGTTCGCACGATTAGCAGCGCATACTTACCATTTTGCGGTAATAGCGGCCGCAATGGCTTAGACACGTGGCCGTTATCTGCGAAGATCAGCTTGCGCAGCAGTTGCTCGTTGATTGCGTCAAAAGCAGGAAAAAAACGAATAAAACGTGTCTGCAATTCGCTCTGCTGACGCAGCGTTAACACGTTTACAGTTGCCTCAAGCAAACTTTTCTTTTGCTGATCAGTCAATACTTTGTCAAGCACTTGCTGTGGTCGTTCACGGCGCGTATTGGTTGTGGAAAATATATGTAATAGCCGGATAATTTGCTGCGGCGTCAGAAGATGAAGCACATAGCGCTGAAGCTGTGCCTGTTGCTGCTCAGTCAGCCGACTGAGCAGCAGCGTCTCAACTTGCCGGCGCTGTGCACGCGTCAGTGAAGCGGCGATCGCGCCCTTCACAGATGCATCACCAACAAGACGAATTTGCGATCCATTCGCCGCGTTCGGCCAAAACGCGCTGCACACGCTGACAAAGCTAGTCACATCCTCTAAGCCCGGTTCGCGCTGCACTTGCTTACTTAAACGGTGAATCGCCGCTATACTGGCCTTGGAAATCAGTGCGTCCTTCTTTCCTTTTAATAGAATAAAAAAGGAATCGCCACCAAAATAATTTTGCAGCGTGCGCGTCTCTCTATAGACAGCAGATGTGGGCTGAACGAAACTGTCATTACCCATTTGAAGCTGCAAGCGGCCAAGTCCTGCCAACAGAACAGCCGTGAGCGCCAGGCAGCTGACGAGTACGCTCAGCGCGCGGCGGTTAACGAAAGCGGCAAGCGAAACAAAGACATTCTTCACACAGCTTCCTCCTCAGAATAAGGACGGTAGCTTTAGTCTGCCCCGCAGTCATCGATACCATTATACTTAGTCGCGCTGAAATTTTTAATCGTGTTAAAAAAACGTGCTCACCATCAGGCGTAAGCTGAAGAGGATGAACAACGATCCGAGTATATAGTCTACAAACGGTGTATTGGCGACCTTCAGCCACCGCTTGACAAAGCCACCGGACAGACTGACCACACCGAGAAAAAGCACCGTTGAAAACAGGCAGCCTGACGCGTAGAGAATCGGTCCGCTGATTTCCGTCCATTTTTTTAGCGCCATGGCCGAAGCAAAAATACCCGACCAGAAAATAACAGACATCGGATTCAGCAAGGTCACTTTCAATCCAGAAAGAAAGCTATTGCCCATAATAGCAGTGCCGGAAGACGCACGCTTGCGAGCATTGCGAAGCATGCGGATTCCCCAGATCAGCAAGATGACGGCACCGCCGAGACTAAGTATGAGGTGAAGAATCGGAACGCGAAACAGCACGGTAAGCGCCGTCATCGACAGCGCGATATAAATCCCATCGCCAAGCGTAACCCCAAGCGTCATCTTCAGTCCTTCTTTAAACCCTCGCGTTAACGAAGCATTTAAGACGCTGAAAAAGACCGGGCCAATCGAAAATTGCAGCAGCATACCCAGAGCCAAACCTGAGAAGAAGACCATATTCATCCCGCCTCCTTTAGCAAGATTTGAAAAATTCCAAATAAAAATTGATAACTTTAGTAAGTATACATAATCACAGTATAAATAAAAATATAATTTTAGTATTTTTTATTTTATTAAACGATTGCCCACTCTGACTTCAATGATTTAATTATTTCATCAAGATAAAACAAATCTAAAGACGGGGTTAATTTTTACCAATATGAATGATATTATCCTTTGTTTTCTTGTCCGCTTTCAACGTTTCATGCTATCATTAACTTAAACAGCCATTATTTTTGGAAAGAAACGAGAGATGAACGGTTTGGACGTGTATGTTGCCCGGCAACCCATATTTGACCGAGAAATGAAGCTCTACGGTTATGAATTGCTTTACCGTAAAAGCCAGAATAATTACTTCGAAGACATCGACGATGATCGGGCAACTGCGGCAGTGCTGGCTAACTCTGTCCTCGTCATGAATTTTACGAATCTGATTGATAATACGCGGGGCTTTATTAATTTCCCGCAAAACTTTCTGACCCATGAACTGCCGCGTCTGCTTCAACCGCAGCAAGTGGTTGTGGAGATACTCGAAAGCGTGACTATTACAGAAGAAGTCGTTGCTTCCTGCCGGCTGCTCAAGGCCTATGGCTACACGCTCGCATTAGACGATTTCGTGCCCAGACCCGACTACTTCAGTTCTGGACTCATCGATTTGGTGGATATCATTAAAATCGAATATCCACGGATGGATTTATCCGAACAGGTGACGCTGCTCACTCAATATCAATCTCGCATTCGCTTTCTGGCGGAAAAAATTGAAACGGCTGACGACTATGAAAAAGCCCGGGAAATGGGCTATTCGCTGTTTCAGGGTTATTTCTTCAGCAAACCGGTTGTGCTGAATCGCTCCGATATTCCTTCATTGAATGAGTCTTTGCTGCATTCGCTGCAAGAACTCAAGTGTAAGGAGCCAGACTATCGAAAGATGTCTCGCTGGATGGAGGGCGATGTCGGTTTAACGTATAAAATCGTGCGTCTGGCCAACCGAACCGGCTATGGCAGTCTTCTGCCGATCCACTCCATTCATCAGGCACTCGTACGCATTGGTGCTACTGACCTGCGTCAATGGCTGAACGTGATGCTGCTTCGTGAGCTCAAGAGCAGTGAGAACAATGAACTCATTAAGATGTCGACGATTCGTGGAAAGATGATGGCATTGATTGCAAGGCAAAGTGGTCAACCTGAGCGGGAACCTATTTTTTTGATGACCGGTCTTTTCTCATCATTAGATGATCTTCTAAATGAGCCGATGGAACAGATCGTTAAGAAGCTGTCGCTCGCTGATGAAGCAAGTCATGCCTTGCTCGGGGAAGAGAATGATTTACGCACGCATCTCGATGCGTTGCTGTCATTCGAGCGGGCCGACTGGCAATTACTCAGCACTTATCTGAATGAGACAGGCATTCCAATCGAACGTTATATGCATAATTATTTGCTGTCCCTGCGCTGGCAGCAAACCCTTCGCTTAGAATAGCAAGTACTTAGGATGAAGGCTGAGCCTTCGCTTTTTTTATACTCAATTCCGCTGAAGATTTCATGCTTTCTCAACGTAAAATTAAAACCCTCGATCAGGTCTGACTGATCGGGGGTTTTTTGAGCACAAATAGTTAGTTCTGATAGACTGCAATCAATTCATTTCCAGCACCTATCGTTCCAATCATCGGTGCGACGGCTGCAAAATCATTAGTATTCGTGACAAGAACCATTGTCGTTATATCATAACCGGCTTCGGCAATCTTATCCGGTTCAAAAGTGCCAAGCAGCTGACCCTTATGAACGGTTGCGCCAGCCTCTACAACCGGTTCAAAATGTTGACCGTTCAACTGTACCGTATTGATACCAATGTGAATCAGCACTTCAGTGCCATTCTCCGACTTCAGTCCATAGGCATGTCCTGTTGGGAAAACAACACTGACCTCGCCGTCAACTGGAGACACAAGCTGCCCTGTCGAAGGCACAATCCCAACACCTTTGCCCATTGCTTCGGAACTGAACACGGGATCACTGACTGTTTTCAAGGACACTGCCCTGCCATCCAGCGGGCTGAGAATCGTATCGACAAGTGTCAGCCCCGTCGTATCCACCGCCGCTTCCTGTTCGGCAGCCGCCGCAGCCTCGCTTGATTCTAGAGCAGCAGTCTTTTTCTCTGTTAAACTCTTCTTACCGGACGTGACTTTGGCAAACAGCTTCTCGGTATTGCTTTCGTTAAAGCCGAAAGACACGACAAGAAGAAACGACGTCAGCCAAGCAACCACGCCGGCGATGCATGCTATCACAATGCTTGAATGTGGTCCGATGAACAGCGGTACTTCAAGAAAATTCATGATTGGTGTGTAATTGAAACAGCGGACACCGCCGGCACCCATGATCGCACCGCCGACCGCACCACCAATCAATCCAAAGATAAACGCCTTTTTGAATTTCAGGTTAATTCCGTAAATGGCCGGTTCAGTAATGCCGAATAGGGCGCTGATCGCCGCAGATATCGCGATTTCACGATTTTTGAGTTTCTTTGCGCGAAACGCTGCCGCCGTTACGGCACCGAATTGCCCAAGAACGGCAACAAACATGACCGTCAATAACGTATCATAGCCATAAGCTTTAATATTAATTAATGATATTGGCAGGATGCCCCAATGCAAGCCAAAAATTACAAAGATCTGGAAGGTACCGCCAAGAATGGCACCGGCAACGAGTGGGCTCAAGTTATACAGAAATTTATAGCCGTAGGCAAGCCCAGTACCAAGACCATTCCCCAGTGGTCCAATGATGAAGAATGTTAATAGACCGGCGACAATCAGCGTCAGAAATGGGACGAAGACAAGCTGCATCACATTCGGAATATGCTTCTTAAACCAGCGCTCAATATAGCTTTCCATCCAAATCGCAAGAATCGTCGGAATAACTGCTCCGCCATACGTTTTAAAATTGATGGCGTAACTGCCGAGATGAGCAATCGTCGGTATCTTTGGATCAGTCAGCGGATAAATCATTGCCGCAGCGAGCGCGACAGCGATGAATCGATTCGTATTAAACTTATCCGCGGCTGTAATCGCGATGAATATTGGCAGCAACGTGAATACGCCCGTTGCTAAAGCATTTAGACTGATATAGACGGGTGAGGTCAGTGGCAGCCACTTCATGGTCGCGATTAAGATGACGACACCTTTAAGCACACCGGCGCCGGCAAGCAGCGAGATAAACGGAGTGAAAATGCCTGACAGAACTGCGACAAATTTCTCAAACCATTTTTCTTTCTCAGCAGCTTCTTCAACTGGATCGCTGCCATCCGCGCTCAATCCAGAAGACGTTTCACTGTCGACCGCACTAAAATGATACATGTCCATAATTGCATCAAAAACCGGTACAACTTCGTCACCAATGACTACCTGATATTGTCCGCCCGCACTGACAGCGGTCAGTACCTTTGGTAATTCTTCAAGTATCTCCTTATTCGCCTTCGATGCATCTTTCAGCCGAAAGCGTAAACGGGTGGCGCAATGAATCAGCGAATTCACATTTTCCTTACCCCCAACATTTGCTACAATCTCCTGAGCCAGTTGAGTGTAATCCTTCTTGGCCATCTCATTTCCTCCTATAAAACGTTTGCAAAATACATTTTACATTATGAGTCTAATTTTATCAAAATTTATTTCATGGTTTGTGACGGCAAAGTGACTGTTTTTGATAAAATCCGCCTATTTTTTTATCCAACCCTAAATTGCCCTATTTCAAAACACTCATTCATGCGCCAGATTAAAAAAATCTCACGTTTGATTTAAACGCCGCCGTTAAAAAAGCTGTTATAATTTATACGTAGGCGAAAAATTTACTGGGAAAGGGGGGACTGCCTGTGACCGCATTGCTGAATCAGCCTGTATGGCGCGTCTTCGATCAAACTTCATTAGGAACGGCCTTTGATGGAAAACAATCGTTCGCCATTGACGACGCATTATGTGCCTCCTGCGGCAGCGGTCAATCTCCAGCAGTGGCACGGCTTTGGACGCACGATCAGACGGTTATGCTCGGCATCCAAGATACAAGGCTCCCTTATCTGGACGAAGGCCTGCGCATCCTAAGAGCAAATGGTTATCGCTATGTGGCTCGTAATTCCGGCGGCTTAGCCGTCGTTCTGGACAATCAAGTACTGAATTTGTCGCTGATTTTTTCCGAAAAAGAGCAAGCTTTATCCATTGACGACACGTACGAAGCAATGGTCCTGCTGATTAAAGAATGGCTGAGCATTCACCATTTGTCGATACAATCGGGTGAAATTGTCCATTCTTATTGCCCCGGCCGCTATGATTTAAGCTGCGATGGCCGCAAATTCGCCGGTATCTCCCAGCGCCGCGTCAAAAAAGGGGTCGCTGTTCAGATTTATCTCTGCATCGGTGGCAGTGGTGCGGCACGTGCCAAACTGGTCCGTTCCTTTTATAAGGCTGGCCTGCAGGGGATGCAGACTGCCTTCACCTTTCCTGATATTCATCCCGAAGCCATGGCTTCTTTAGAAGAACTTATAGGACGGCAGCTGGATGTCAGCCAATTGTCTGCTGAGATCTTGCGCGTACTGGCCGTCCATGGATCGCTTTGTTCTGTTCCACTGACTGCCAATGAATCCCAGCTTTTCGGCTACTATTATGAGCGCATGCTGCGGCGAAATGAAAAGGCATTTAGCAGTCAGAATTTTCACCGGCCGTCCGAATAAATCCTGCGCAGGCGAAGAATATACTATGAATAAAAAGGTAATACTTGAAACACCCTATCGCTAATTTCAGCCCTTGAATGATCAACAATAGAGAGGAAGAACATCGCAGATCATGAATTTCGTTGTACGAAGCGGCTGCGTACTAGCTGCTTTGCTTATCGGACTGAACCTCGCCGCATGTTCCATCATGACTACGGAAGAACAACCTGTCCCATCTAAAACGACACAGACAACAAAGCAACCGGATCGTACTCAAACGAGCACCACGTCAGAAAAGTCAGCAGCAAAGCACAAGACAACGATTAATTGGAATCAGCCCTCCGGCGGCCCGTATCCCGAAATTAAAAAGGGTGAGCCGATCTGGATCGATGTCTCGATTAAAAATCAGCGCGCCTATATCAAAGATGGGGACAAGACGATCTATACGATGATTGTCTCAACGGGAAAGGATACGGATCCGCAGACGACGACACCGACGGGCACATATTATATTCAGGCAGAGCGTGGCAGATGGTTTTACGCGCCCCAATATGATGAAGGTGCTGAATACTGGGTGTCGTGGAAGAATCATGGAGAATTTCTATTTCACAGTGTCCCTATGAATGAGGACAAGCAGGTGCTGACAGCCGATGCCAAGCGGCTCGGTCAGAAAGACTCCCACGGCTGTGTCCATCTAACGATACCTGATGCCAAATGGATTTATGAACATATTCCGTATAACACAAAAGTGGTGATTCATTAATGAATCACCACTTTTTTTCAATTCATCGACTAATGATGCGTATCGTTACACGATCGGGCAGGGCAGCGCATGCTGCGGTAACAGCTGCCCGGCAAGTTGTTTTAATTGCTTTGTGTGCTCGCCTTCGATGACGATCAGGCAATCTGTGTTTTGCGAGAAAGTCAGCAGCAATACAGAAAGCAGCTGCGGCAGCTTCTGAATCTTTTCCAAATAATTCTTGCTTGATACATAGACAGTAACGCCAAATTTTTCACATGCTTTATAAAACTGAATCATATTTTTCAAGCGAAATCCATACGGACGTGCCTTGAATGAAAAAATGTGTTTCATCAGAATCGCCTCGAATCTAAAGTCTTTTTATTGGAAAGATTAACCTAACTACAAATCGATCATAGCGCGCGAAGATGAATAAATGATTAACTTTGGTGTTTTTTACAAATCTGTCATCATGCTTTAATATCACGCCGAGTAAAGAAAGCCCAGGCGACAAGTACAAAGACGATATAGTAGGCAGCCAGCACAGCAAGAGAGAAGCCAAGCGTCATTTCACTGCGCAGCGGCGTTCCGCCCATATACTGAGTCAAATCGGTGTTAGCAAACAGGACATATTTGACCCAGTCGTAACCCGCAAGCAGCTGAACGACAATCGGCCCCGCCATCATCATAAAGATGGACAGACCAATTGCGAGACCGCCATTGCGGAATACTGCGGCGATTAGACCGGCGGCGGTCACCGTCATGACGAGTGAGACGCAGCCGAGCAAATACGTCTGCCAAACGGCCAGCAGCCAGCTCGTCTGATGCACAGCACCGTGCGCATAGATAAGATGTGCTTCTGTCGCGCCGCCAAAACCAAAGAACAATCCACCGACAAGCCATGAGGTAAGGAAGAGAACAACGAGGCTAAGCAAGGTGAATACGAGCGCCGCCACATATTTGGAGAGCAAAATCTCTGTTCTGTAAATCGGCCGAATCAGCAGCAATTTGATTGTTCCCGAATCAAATTCGCTGGCAATCGATGTGGCAACGACAATCACCGTTAAAACGCCAATAACCGTAATCATATTATCGGCAACGCCCATAACAAATGACCATAGCGTTTCTGTGACCGGCGGCTGCAAATTGTGATCAAGCCGGTATTGTCGAAGCATCATATCCTTTTTAGTAGACTCATAGTCCTGCGTATCGCCGCTCGCTTTCAATGCCGCAAGCTGCTTCTTGTCCTGAGCAACTTGCAGGCGATACTGCTGCTTCCACTGCGCGTCCACCGACGCATTCGTTTGCGTCGAATTGAAGCGAATAATGGCACCAACAAGGATGACTAGACCAACCAAAATAATCATCATCACTTTAAATGAACCACGGCGGTAAATTTTCATATTTTCGTTCTGTAATAAGCCGAAGAAATTACTCAACGCTTTTCCCTCCCGTCACTTCAAGGAAACGATCTTCCAATGATTTCTGCATGGCGGATACACCATAAATTTTAAGTTTCGACAGCACAAGTGTATCAACAACGACCGGAATCTTCTCCCGTTCAATCGATAGATTAAGTGCTTCGTCGTCTGTCAATGTCACGGCTAAAGCCAGTTTTTCTTTGAGAACTTTGGCAGCAAGCGGCGGATCGTCGACAAGCACGCGTACCGCCTGCCCGCCTTCTTCGACAAAATCATGAACGGTTTCGACGCCGACCAATTTCCCTTTCTGAATGATGCCAATCCGGTCGCACATCACCTGCATCTCCGACAATAAATGACTCGACACAATCACAGCGACATTCTCCTCACGCGAGAGCTGATGCAGATAATTACGCAAATCATGAATGCCTTGCGGATCAAGGCCATTTGTCGGCTCATCGAGAATCAATACCGACGGGCGATGCAGCAAGGCCTGCGCGACACCTAGCCGCTGACGCATACCCAATGAATATTTCTTAACTCTCTGATGAATGCTGGTTTCTAAATGAACAAGTTTCACGACTTGATCGATCCGTTGTTTGTCCACGCCGCGCGTCATCCGCGCATAATGCACGAGATTTTGGTAGCCCGTCAGAAATTTATACATTTCCGGATTTTCAACGATCGCTCCGACTTCGTTCATTGCTGCTTTGAAGTCGCCTTTGACGCTGTGCCCCTGTATGTAAATATTCCCTTCTGTCATCCGCATCAGGCCGACAATCATCCGGATCGTCGTCGTCTTCCCCGCGCCGTTCGGCCCGAGAAATCCAAAGACTTCGCCATGGTTAATTGTGAAACTGAGATTATCAATGATCGTTTTTCTTCCAAATTTCTTGGTCACACGCTCAAGACGCACGGCTGCCTCACTGTTCATAATGCGTCACCATCCAATCCACAAGACTGAGATTTTCCTTGTCTCTTACGTCATCCACATTCTCTTGGGCAAGAATCCGTCCATCCTTAATCAAAACCACTTGATCAAGCAGCGGCTCGATCTCCGCTAGCTCATGTGTTGTCAGAATCACGGCCTGCTTTTCCAAATCAATAAACGAAATGAGGCCGCGGATGATCGACTGACGGACCATCGGATCGAGTCCAGAAAGCGGTTCGTCCATCAAGATATAAGGCACATTCCGCGCCAATGTGACGACAATTTTCAGCCGTCCACGATTCCCCTTCGAAAGATTCTTGACCTTCTGCGCCCGATCAAGTTTCATAAAGTCAATGATTGCTTCGGCTTTCTCTCGATCAAAATCGCTGAACGTATTGGCATAGAATGCCACTGTCTGGGCAACAGTCATAAACGAATAATACGCGTCTAATTCCGACAGAAACGCAACCTGTGTGCAGATTCGGCGGTTCGACACCTGTCCATCGACAAGCACGGTGCCCTTCGTCGGTCGAATGAGCCCGGCCATTAATTTCAGCGTCGTTGATTTGCCGCTGCCGTTTGCCCCCATTAGCCCAACGATATGCCCAGGCTCGATTTGCAGACTGACATCGATCAATGCCTTTTTTCGCAAATACCGTTTCGACACATTTTCCAACTGGATCATACTCACGTTCCCCCTCTATCATTATGACGTACGAAGTACGCATTAAGGCTTCCCTTTATTTTTTCTTCATCGCAGCCAATTGCCGTCATCTGCTCGACAAATTGCTCAATATGCTGCGCCATCACGGCATCTCGCAGTTGGCCGAGAATTTGCGGATCTTCGGTCACATACGTGCCTTGCCCGCGCTTCTTCACGGTGACCCCGGCGTCCTCCAGTTCGCGGTACGTACGCTGCACGGTGTTTGGATTCACACCGGCATCAATTGCCAGCTCGCGTACCGATGGAAGCCGATCGCCTGGGGCGAGCGTGCCGCGAATAATTTTATTTTTAATCCGTTCCCCTAATTGCTGATAAATGGGGGCTGATGCATTGAATGCCTCCGCCATCTCGCTCACCTCGCTTTGCTGTTCGGATTCATACCATGTCTACGCGATGATCAAGGAGCCAGGATGCGGCAAGAAAGAACACAAGCAGAATGACGATCGTACTCAGCTGATCGCCAAGATATATCACGGACCAAGCTGAAAAATGAGCTGCCAGATGCTCATTAAGTAATATAATCTTTCCCCAATGCGTCAGGCTACGAATGAAGCTGATTTTCTCCAAATACGCCAAGAGATAGAAAGAGCCCAATAAAATACCACCCGAAATCGGCCATGACCAGTTACCGATCCACGAATAAATGCGCAAGAAGAGTATCCAAAAAAATATAAAGATCACAGTTAGGACTACGGCGAATTCGAAGATATCGAACGTGGCAATCAGCGCCATGCGATAAATCGGATAATTACCCGGCATTTTGCGGACGGACTGGCTGACCAGAAAACAAATCCACGTGTAAACACCAGCCAGTGCATAGGAAACGAGCATACTCACGATCCCTGCCGCAAGCTTGGCGAGCAGCAATTGCCAGCCGGCGAGCGGATTATGCAGCCACAAATGAAAGGTTTTGCGCTCGGCAAAGACATTGGTGACAAGAAAGACAAGCAGATAGAAAAGATGCAGAAAAACCAAGAAAACACCGATCATCAAGGCAATATCCGGACTATTCCAGCGCCATGCACCGAGGATTCCGAGGAGCATGACAACGAGTTCCATCGCTGGCATCAGGCGAAAACCGCCGAGATGTAATTCTTTTTTAAATTGCGCAGTCCATGCGTTCATTTTTCCAATCCTCCATTTGAAAGTACTACCGTATGAGTTAAATAGTACACTAGGTTAGCGATACTGTCAATTATCAAATTAGATAAACTTGGCGAAGCTGAGTCCCGCAAGCAAAGGCTCAGCAATGGGTCCTATTATTTTCTAGGTGTTGCACTTAGAGTGTAAATTCAAGCGTATAAAAAACAGACGATTTATAGTGCTCAATCGTCTGTTTCACAATCTTTCTATTAAATTTCCCGCTTCTGGGTCGCGTCTTTAGAGCTTGTTGATACCGCCAACGAGCGTATTGAAAATATTGATAAGAATTAAGAGAATCACCGGTACCGAGGTGTAAAAGGCGATGAAAATCGGGCTACTCGGTCTATTCGTGCGAAACCAGTCGCGAATCGGCTGGCGGTACGTCCAGATAATCCAGATCGCAAGCAGTACCGGAACAATCGAAAACGCGAGATTTAGACTTGTCCCAAGCGCTCCCGAACTCGGGACGAAATCGGAGAACAGTTCGCTGAGACTATTATTGGCGATATGCAGCAAAATCGTCAGTCGAATGGAGTAAGTTTTGGCCAGATAACCGAAAATCAGGCCAATTCCGAATGCATAGGGGAATTGAATAATGTTCTCGTGCATCAGGCCAAATAATAAGGCTGATGTGAAAATGGCAAAGAAACTGCCGAAGCGCTCCAAACTTCGGAGCACAAAGCCTCTGTACATCGCCTCTTCAAAAATCGGTGCAATGACGCACGCGTAAACGAGCATACTGATCGTTGTCGATCCGTCGAGAACCTGTTCAGATGGCTTTGCCGTAAAACCAATAGCGTGCAGCAATGCGTCCGTCGGATAGCGCAGCAAACCGAGCACTGTACTGACGCCAAGCACAACCATCAGCGCGATTAAAAACACTTTAATTGTTATTTTCTTATTTCTGACAGCCAAATCATGCGTAAAGAATTTGTCTCGCCGGAAAATGATCACCGGAATAATGGCGAATACCACCGCCAGAATCATCGGCCAGCCGCTCGCCTCCATCTTCGTCATCAGATGCATTAAATTCGCGCGCGTCCCATGTTCCGCAACGACGGCCAACGCAGATCCAATCGCATAAGCGATCACAACAAAAAGCAGGAGCAGATGCTGCGCGTTCAGAATCCAGGCAAAGCCCCGAATCTGCCGTTTCAATTCCCGTCGTCTCTTTTTAGTCTCGTGCACATCCCCATCCCCAGTCCCGGCAAATTGTTACGTCGATTTGTCGTTTACCTTATGCTATAATGAACCGAATAAATTCGTCAATAGGAGTTGATCGCACGTTGTTTCTTGATTATTCACAAAAGCTTGCAATCATTCAAGCATTCCCTGAGCTAACCAAAAAAGAAGTATCGCTCGGGCGTGTTAATTTTCAATACAATGGCAGTGCCACAGAGAAAAAAAATATTGTCTATCATCTGCATCCAAACGGTAACGGTTATGTTTACGCGAAGGACATCGAGGGCTATACGGCCGACAATAAAGGAATGGTCGCTATCCGCGACTTCTCCGAGGAAGAACTGCGAACGATTCTGCAAAAAGCGATACACGCGCAGTCACCACAAGGCGTGTACGAAGCCGCGACCGAAAGCGGACGTGATCATGAGTTTTGGACGCTACGCAGCACCGGTCAGACGCTTGAAGTGATCTATGAAAACGAATTATGGAATGTCTATGCTGACGATTTGCTCGACGGCACATTCCGTACGTATAAAGAAGCGCGAGAATATCTGATTGAGGAAGGCTTTCGCCCACTCTCCTGAGCCGATTCGGACAGTGGAAAATTTAACAAAGCATGGTTCAATATAAAATAATTAGGTAGTGGACATCGTGATGGTGTCCACTACCTTTTTTGTGATTTCTATCACATTTGCGCTGATAAATTATGTGTTTTCATTGACATTTTGTCGAACAGCCATTAGACTTAATTTGCTAATTGATATTGATTATCATTACCAAATAGATTCAAGAGCAGGAGTTGAGAAAAATTGACTATCGGGCGAAAAGGATTGCTCTGGATGCTTTCCGTTCTGTTTGCCTGTCTGATTGTACCGCTCGCGGCCAACGCTGCGTCGCCCGTTTCTGTGTCTCACGTGCTGCGGCAGCTTGACCACGTTCAAAGCGCACTTAAGAGGCATGATGCGAGCACCGCAAATCAGCATTTTGCGAACGTCAAACAATGGTGGACAAAGCATCAGGCTGCCGTTACCGCAAATTCCGCGGATGCGTCGATTGATATCAGCCAATCAATTAGTACTTTGTCATTAGATTTACTCACAGAGCAGCAAGATAAGGCGTTAAAAGCGTCTACTGCTCTAGCGCAAACACTGCGTGATTACGAAAGCGGGCTTTACGCTCCGGCTAATTCAGCAAGTCGGCATCAGTCATTGAGTCGTTACATAGGTGAACTGCAGCGTGCGCAGCACACACTCCAAGCGAAAGATTGGGTAGGCGCTGCCGCGCAGGTCAAGTCACTGCAGCAAAATTGGCTGACCGTTGAGGGCGACGTCGTCGGCCAATCGCAAAGCGTCTATACCGATTCCGAACGAAATCTTGTGATGATCGACGCCTATCTCGCCGAACCCGCGCTGCGTCATAAAGCGTTGCCGCTCGTCCAAACGATGATCGCTGAATTGAAGCCGCTTGCCTCCTCTAATTACGGAATGTGGGATGCCGCCTTTATCCCTATTCGCGAAGGGCTGGAAGCATTGCTCGTCATCGGTGCATTGCTGACGTTTGGAAAAAAAGCCAAGCTCCGCCATGCGCGGCTGTGGATTTGGAGCGGAACAGCTCTGGCCGCCAGCGTCTGCCTCGCAGTCGGAATCATCGTTACATTTCTGTTCTCGGTGGCCGCGTTTGGCACCAATAATTCGCTGATTAACGGCTGGTCCGGCATTCTCGCTGGCTGCATGCTGCTCTATGTCGGCTGGTGGCTGCACCGCAATGCCGATATCGCCCGCTGGAACCAGTTTCTCACTGGGAAGTCGAGACAGGCCGCCGGACGCGGACGCGTCTTCACCTTCGCGCTACTTGCCTTCATCGCTGTGCTTCGCGAAGGAATGGAAACCGTTATTTTCCTTATTGGCATGGCTGGGCGCATGCCCACCGTTCAATTGATTACCGGTATTGCGGTAGGACTGGGCGTTCTTGTAGTGATTGGCTTTCTCATGCTGCGAATTGGCGTGTTATTGCCACTGCGCCCCTTTTTTCTCATATCCAGTCTAATCGTCTTCTATCTCTGTTTCAAATTTATCGGCTCAGGTATTCATAGTTTGCAGCTCGCTGGCATGCTGCCTGCAGCAATCGCTGATTATCTGCCATCAATTAATAATTTGAGCGTCTTCCCGTCCTGGGTTAGCACACTACCGCAATTAATTTTTCTTCTTATTATAATTTCGATCATTCTCACTAGTCACCTGCCCATTACTAAACGAACACTCACCAAGGAGGCTCATTCATGAACCACAAGAAGCTCACCGCCCTCACACTTACCGTCATTCTTATGCTCATTCCGCTGCTTAGTGCCTGCAGTAATCCCGCTAGCAAAACGTCCACTGACCGTGCGAACTCGACCAATCCGCTCAGACAGGGGACGCGCGCCATGGAGAAGGCGAATGCAAAATTACAAAAGGCAGTTACTGATAAAGACAATCAGGCTGTGAAGAAATACGGGAAACAATTGAACACCATCTGGCTCTCCTACGAAAATGGCGTTCGCGATCGGTTCCCGCTGCAATATGCCAAAATTGAACGTTATCAACAGCCGATTTACGCGCAATCGAACCTGTCCAAACCGGATTTGACCACCGTTCAAAGCAATAGTGAGCAGCTCCGCGAGCAGCTGGCCGACTTGCTCACCGCTAAAGAGACAAAGGTGAAGTCCTCCAAGCAGCTCAAACAAGCCGTTTCCGCTTATAAAGTTTATATCGATGAGCAAATTGCCTTACTAGTCAAATACACTAAGCCTTTCGCCCACGCAGTCGAAGCTGGCAACCTCGAACAGGCGAAGAAAACCTATAGCGAGCCGCGCATCTACTACGAACGCGTGGAACCGATTGCCGAGAGCTTCGGCGACCTCGATCCAAAGATTGACGCGCGAATTAATGATGTTGATGATCGCTCAAAATGGACAGGCTTCCACGAAATTGAGCAAGCTATCTGGCAAAAGAAAAGCCTGAAAGGTCAAGCAAAATACGCGCGGCAATTAGTCGCCGACGTCAAAGATCTACAGAAGCGGGCGGCAGCCATTCAGTTGAAACCGAAGATGATGGTTGCCGGCGCGATGGATTTACTCGAGGAAGCGGCGACATCCAAAATAACCGGCGAAGAAGAACGTTATTCACATACCGATCTGATTGATTTGCAGGCTAATGTCGATGGTTCCGAAGCGGTTTACCAAGCAATCATTCCCGCGTTAAACAAAGGCCATCAAGATCTCGCCACGTCGATTGACAAACAATTTCAAAAGACCGATGCCGAACTGCTCCATTTCAAACAATCGGATACGCGTTATCTGCCTTATACCGAGTTGAGTAAGACGCAAATACGCCAGCTCAGTAACTCGCTCAATAATCTATCGCAACTGATGGCACAAACCGCAAAAATTTTCTAAGCAAGGGAGAGTCGACACAAATGAATGAGTTTAAGCCTGAGCCAAATGTGGAGCAAACAAATAAAATGTCGCGTCGGGACATGCTGAAGCTGACCGCCGCAGCTGGAGGCGGACTCGCGCTCGGTGCAAGCGGCCTAGGAACGGTCTTGCAAGTTTTAGGCAGCCAGAGGCAACCTGAAAAAGAGGAACGAATTCCTTTCTTCGGAAACCATCAAGCGGGCATCGTCACCCCACATCAGACCTATGGTTATCTCGCCGCCTTCGATCTCGACCCATCCGTAAAGGACGTCACGAAGATTATGGCGCTATTCATTTCCTGGACGCAGCTGGCCTCTAATCTGACCGTCGGAAAAGAGGAGAAAAACAGTTCGAACCACGAATTGCCGCCGAATGAGACCAATGAAGCAAAGGGGCTTGGGCCCGCGCAGCTAACCATCACCTTCGGCCTCGGTCATTCGCTATTTATTAAAAACGGCAAAGATCGGTTCGGTCTTGCCTCCAAAATGCCGAAACAATTGACGATGATGCCAAAGATCGCTCACGAGACACTGGACTCAGCACGTTCCAACGGCGATCTCTGCATCCAGATCTGTGCGAATGTGCAGCAGGTTGCTTTTCATGCCCTGCGTAATCTTGTCAAACAATCAGTCGGTGTGGCGAATATCCGCTGGATGGAAGCGGGATTCCTGAACGGTGCCAAAGGCAGCACGCCGCGCAATTTATTTGGTTTTAAGGACGGCACAGCCAATGTCGCAGCTAATGATCGGCAGGGGCATCAGCGGGTCATCTGGGCCGATGCCGGCGAGCCACGTTGGATGCGCGGTGGCAGCTATCTCGGTTATCGCAAAATCGCCATGCACTTAGAGACTTGGGATCAAGATTCTTACAGCGATCAAGAGCACGTGTTTGGCCGAAAAAAAGAGTCAGGCGCAGCATTCGGTCAAGTGCATGAGAAGGATCCTGTGCTATTGAGTAAGCTGCCGAAGACCTCGCATGTACAACTCGCCCATCAAACGGGACAGGAGATTTACCGCCGAGCGTTTTCCTATACGAATGGAGTGGATCCGGCAACCGGCCACCTCGATGCGGGTTTGCTTTTTCTCTCCTATCAGAATAAACCGCAGGAAAGTTTTATTCCCATGCTTCACCTGCTCGGTCGCCTCGACAATTTGAACGAATATACCGACCATATCGCCACCGGCCTGTTTGCTATTCCAGGCGGCACGAATCGCAATAATTATGTTGCACAGCATCTATTTGAGTAATTTCGATAGGCAAAAGATGCACCAAGACCGATACAAATCGGTTTTGGCGCATCTTCTTTTGTTACCCGTTCGAGTCACACTCTGCCATGTTCCAAAGCCATAATCGCCTGCTTCGCCGTAATCAGCGCCAGTTTATAGACGTCATCCGCGGAACAGCCGCGCGACAGATCATTGACCGGTTTATTCAATCCTTGCAGAATGGGTCCGACAGCCGTATAGCCGCCCAACCGCTGCACCATTTTATAACCAATATTGCCGGCATCAATATTCGGGAAAATAAACACATTTGCCTTGCCGGCAACCGGCGAACCTGGTGCCTTCTTCTGCCCCACCTCGGCCACATAAGCCGCATCAAACTGCAGTTCACCATCAACGAGAAGTTCTGGATGCTGCGCCTGAACAAGTGCCAGCGCACGCGTCACCTTGTCAACTTCCGGTCCTTTTGCCGATCCTTTCGTCGAGAAGCTGAGCATCGCGATGCACGGATCGATTCCGAATGATTTTGCTGTTTCTGCGGATTCGATCGTAATCTCCGCAAGCGTCTCGCTATCTGGAGAAATATTAATGCCGCAATCAGCAAACACGAGTTCTTCCTCACCCTTCACAAGAATAAAAGCACCGGAAATTCGCTTTTTCCCAGGCTGCGGTTTAATAATCTGCAGCGCTGGACGCACCGTTTCCGCTGTGGAATGCGCCGCGCCGCTGACAAGACCGTCCGCTTCATTCATATACACAAGCATTGTGCCGAAATAGCACGGATCAGCGAGCCATTCTTCAGCTTGTCTGGCATCTGTTTTCCCATTGCGGCGATTGACTAGAGCCTCAACCATCTTCGGTAAGTCACGTTCGCATTTCGGATTGCGAAGCTGCAGCAGCCCTTTATCGACCAAAGTTCGGGTTTCCGCGTCTACCTGTGACGGTTCGGCAACCAGTACAGGAATGATCAGGCGCTCATTGGCGAGCTTTTTCACCGCCGAAAGGACACGTGAATCCTCATACTCGGGGAATACAATCACCGGATGATGCGCCTTGACAACGCGTTTCAACTCATCAAACAAATCAGCCATTATTCTTAAAGACCCCCTTAATAGAAAAATATCAGATGCGACCAACATGCTCTCTATTTGATACTCTGTGCCCAATCGAAAAACGAATCCGAATCACAATACTTTATATTTAGTATAAACCAAATTACCGGAAACAAAAGGACGATTTTATTGACGTCCATCGTCGAATTTTGCTGTAAAATTATGTTATAGTAAGTGGGTGAATGAACACGAAAGGGTGAATCAAATGGCAGAAGCAGCAGAGACATTGGATGGCTGGTATTGTCTGCATGATTTTCGGACAATTAATTGGGCTGAATGGAAAGCGCTATCATCCGTTGAGAAACAAGAAGCGATTGCGGAATTGAATCAACTCTTCTCTGATTGGGACGTCAATCAACAAGTTCGTGAGGGGAGCTATGGCATCTACTCCATTCTCGGCCAAAAGGCTGATTTCGCATTTATGTTTCTCCGTCCAACGATGGAAGAGCTCAATATGATCGAAACACAGTTTAATAAATCAAAATTTGCTGAAATACTTGAGCCTGCCTACTCATTTGTCTCCGTCGTTGAGCTCAGCAATTATCTAGGCAGTAAAAACAGCGATCCCTATGCCCATCCGCTTGTTCAGAAGCGTCTCAAGCCTTGTCCGCTTCCGGAAATGGGTTATTTCTGTTTCTATCCAATGGATAAGAAGCGGCAATACGGCGCCAATTGGTATATGCTTCCGATGGAAGAACGTAAAGCGTTAATGAAGAGTCACGGACATATCGGTCGCAGCTACGCGGAGACCATTACGCAGATCATTACTGGTTCTGTAGGTTTTGACGACTGGGAGTGGGGCGTGACGCTTTTCTCCAACGATCCGTTGCAATTTAAGAAGATCGTCTACGAAATGCGGTTTGATGAGGCAAGTGCGCGTTATGGGGAATTTGGCCCATTCTACGTTGGCTTGCACCAATCACCGGACAGCTTCATTCAAACGCTCTCCCTTTAAAAAAATGAGTAGCTACATAAATGTCCAAATCCTGTAGATCGGATTTGGACATTTTTTAATTCGGCAATGCATAGCTTCCTGATTTGAGAGGCAGACTATTTTATCTGATTGGTTACGAGCTGAACCATCAAAAGGCCTCAAAAAGGAGTGCGATCCACGCTGTGCAATTTTTCCATGGTACTTCCCTTTGGCAACAGTTAAGCATGAATAAATCACTGGCATTTCCTAGCAGTCATCCGACCGGTTACTACGATGCATTAATTGTTGGTGCGGGCATGTCGGGTTCACTCTGTACGTGGACATTCGCGCAAAGCGGCATGCGCCTGCTTGTTCTCGATCAGCAAGCGATTGGCGGCGGCAGTACATCTGCTAACACCGGTTTGCTGCAATATATGAATGACGAAATGCTCAGCGACCTAATCGTTCAGATCGGTGAGCAGAAGGCCGTGCGTTTCTATCGGCTCTGCTTTGACGCGGTCCGCCAGATTGAGCAAGTCACCACTTCCCTGTCTGCTCCTTGCGACTTTATTGAAAGAAAGAGCCTCTATTACGCAAGCAGCCGTATGCATCAATCCAAATTAGAAAGAGACTATGCGGCGCTGCTTGCCCACGGCTTCCCCGTTCGCTATCTCGATGCTGAGCAGGTAAAGTCCGGCTACGGCTTTTCAAAGCACGGAGCCATTCTGACTATGGGAGACGCGGAGATCAATCCACTCGCCTTTTGCCGGGCTATCTATCAAACGCTGCTTGAAAGGCGCAAGATCGATGTTCTTGAACAAACATCTCTGCTCAATCTCGAGGAGGAGAGCGATGGTGTCGTCGTACAGACAACGGCAGGAACCATTCGAACCGGTGCTGTCATTTTCACAACTGGATACGCCAAGACGCCGTTTCTGACTATGAAAAAAGTGACCATTAACCGCACATTTGCGGTCGCGACCGCGCCGATAGCAACGCTCACCGCGCATTGGCCGGAGCAAGCGCTGCTCTGGGAAACTCGGCGCCCTTATCTGTATTTGCGTACATCCAGTGACGGGCGAATTATTGCCGGCGGTTTTGATCAGAGCCGCTCCGAACTCCCCGATCAGCCCTTAATCGAAAGTCAGGCCCACCGATTAAAGACAGAAATTCAAAATCTCTTCCCCGATTTACCAATCACGATCGAGTATGCGTGGGGCGCGCTATTCGGCGAATCGTCCGACGGTCTCCCCTTCATCGGACGCCATCCCGAGCATCGGCACCTCTATTATCTCCTCGGTTACGGCGGCAATGGCACCGTCTATAGCATGCTCGGATCGCTCATTCTTCGTGATCTTTTATGCAAAGGGACAAATCAAGACGCCTCTTTATTTCGCCTTGATCGCTGAACATGACACGCGAGGCAAATGGCCCCGATTAAACAATGACCTTTTTGTCATCATTCACCGGCTGCGGCATACGTTTAATTATATCGAATGTCCGCTATTCCTGATCTCGCTGAAAAAGGAGGCATCCTGTCATGGCAGCTGTTCAGTTCACAAATAACGATGTATCCTTGCTCGCCCGATTGATGCGGGCAGAAGCAGAAGGTGACGGCCAGCTTGGCATGCTGCTTGTCGGTAATGTCGGCGTCAACCGCGTCCTTGGAAATTGTCTCGACTTCGATGATATACGCACCATTCCACAAATGGTCTTTCAAAGTCCCGGTGGTTTTGAAGCCACCCAAAAAGGGTATTTCTATCAAGCGGCTCGAACGCAGGACAAACGATTGGCCAGACGCGTATTAAATGGCGAACGATTTCATCCGGCAACGAACGCACTCTGGTTTTTCCAGCCGTCCGGCGCCTGTCCGGCGCAATGGTACGATCAATGGAATTCAGGCCGGTTTAAAGCTCACTGCTTCTTCCAGCCGACTGCTGAAGAATGCCCAAATGTTTATTAATAGCTTGGCAATAAAAGTGAGGAGCTGAAACGATTATGAGTATGCAGAATCCACCGGAAAATTGGCCGTATGGTGCCACTTCACCTAATGATCCGAATGAACCCATCCGTCAGATGCAGCAGCAGCCCGGACAACAACAGCCAGCAGCAAGCGCATCGGCACCCTTTTCCAGTCAATTCACGCAGCCGATTGGCAGCGGCGCTGCGGCGGCGCAACCACTGCCTTATATGTACCCCGCGTATACCACTTCTCCGCCAGTGACTGCCCCCGTCCCGCAGGCTCAGATGCCTGTACAGCCAGCGGCACCGGCAGCTATTCCGCTGCCTTTGGTGGAGCAATCCTATATTGAAAATATTCTGCGGCTGAATCTTGGAAAAACGGCCTCCGTTTATTGTACGTTCGAAGGCAATACAGAATGGAATGCCAAAGTTTTTACGGGAACGGTCGAAGCTGCCGGCCGTGATCATGTGATCGTTAAAGATGCCGGCTCCGAGACACGCTACCTTATTCCGATGGTTTTCGTCAATTATGTCACATTTACCGGTCCGATGTCCTATAGCTATCCATACGCAGCGCCTACGCAGCGATAAAGCATTTAAAAAAACGTCCCCGGAAAAAATCTGGGAGACGCTTTTCCATAGCTTTTGATTATCCTTAACTTCTAACAGCAGCGATGATGACTAGTGCCCATGCCGCCAAGAAAGCCACACCGCCAAACGGCGTAATCGCGCCCAGCCAAGTGATCCCGCTGATGCTGAGCACGTACAAACTGCCGGAGAATAAGACAATGCCGATGAGCATCAGCCAAGCTGAACTTGTAAGCCACTGCGTCTGCGTGCGAAAAACAACGGTTGCCAGAATGCCAACTAGAATCAAGCCAAGACTATGAACCATCTGATACTGAACGCCCGTCTGATAGATGGCCAAATAATGGGCGCTGATCCGTTCTTTGAGGATATGGGCCCCAAACGCACCGAAGGCAACAGACAGGAAGGCCAGTGCCGCGCCTATTGCTATGAAATATTTCATAGATCATCCTTCTTTCTATATTCTATTACTCGTTTAAGTGTAGCATGGTTACGAGAAAAATCAGCTAAAAACATGTTTAAATGTTAAATTGATCACACACAATCTATCGTACTCTTGCTATGATTAACTTGATTAACAAATTATTTCACTAGATCGTCATTCTCTGTGAAAGACTATGTAAAGAGAGGTTTTTGCACGATGAGAAGAATTATCAGCCTGAATACACTTGATCTGAGAAAAACAGCTGCGCACGGCGGTCATGGCGAATGCCAGACATCCTGCCAATCGGCGTGCAAAACGTCTTGCGGTGTCGCAAATCAGGACTGCGCCGCACCGGCAAACAGATAAGTTGCAGCAAGTCTCTGGCCACTCAGCTGATTGCTCAGATGAGTGGTTCTTTTTTTGATGAATGGTCTTTGAATTTCTCCAAGTCGGTACGTTGCCGAACGGTAAATAAAGGAGTGCGCCTAATGATCCACCAATACAAATTGAATGGCTATAATATAGTAATTGATACGTATAGCGGCGCTGTGCATGTCGTCGATGACCTAGCTTTCGCGATGATCGCTCTGTTTGAGACAAAGTCCGAAGCCGAAATTGCGGCTGAAATGGCTGAAGCGTACCCGGAAATAGCTGCCGCGGATATACATGAAACCTATCAATCTATTGCCGCGCTCAAAGAAGCGAAGCAGCTTTTCACGGAAGACAGTTTTAAAGATTTATCATTTAATTTAAAGAAACGGAAAACCTATCTCAAAGCACTTTGCCTCAACGTCGCTCATACATGCAATCTGACATGTGACTATTGTTTTGCTAGCCAAGGCAAATATCACGGTGAACGGGCGCTGATGAGTTATGAAGTGGGTCAGCGAGCGATTGATTTTCTAATCGAAAACAGTGGCTTTCACCGCAATCTGGATGTTGATTTCTTTGGCGGCGAGCCTTTAATGAATTGGAAAGTGGTCAAGAAAATTGTCGCCTATGCGCGCAGTAAAGAAGCTGAGTATAAGAAAAGTTTCCGCTTCACGCTGACGACGAACGGTCTTTTGCTGAACGATGAGGTGATTGATTTTCTGAACAAGGAAATGCATAACGTCGTTCTCAGCCTTGACGGCCGCAAAGCGGTACACGATCGGCTGCGAAAAACGATTACCGGCAAGGGCAGCTATGACTATATCGTGCCGAAATTCCAGAAATTCGTGCAGAAACGCGGCGATCAGGAATACTATATTCGCGGCACGTATACACATAATAATATTGATTTCACGAATGATGTTTTCCATATGGCTGATCTCGGCTTCGACCGCCTGTCGATGGAACCGGTGATTACCGATCCGTCTGAACCTTATGCGTTAACACGCGAGGATCTGCCGGAACTCTATCATCAATATGAACTTCTGGCAAAGGAAATGCTGCGCCGGGATGCGGCAGGCAACGGATTTATTTTCTACCATTATATGCTTAACCTGTCTGAGGGTCCGTGTATCCAAAAGCGGATCTC
The DNA here is from genome assembly GCA_047718535.1 of Sporolactobacillus sp. Lineage (GTDB taxonomy): Bacteria > Bacillota > Bacilli > Bacillales > Sporolactobacillaceae > Sporolactobacillus. Next base: position 11,646 of record JBDNRH010000020.1, on the reverse strand, counting down.
TGGCTGTGGTTCGGGCACCGAATATCTCGCGGTCACGCCGACTGGCGAGCTGTTCCCATGCCACCAATTCGTCGGAGACAAAGCGAATCAGATTGGAAATATATGGGATGGAGTGGAAAACACTGCGCTTCAGGAACAATTCAAGGAAAGCAATTGCTATTCAAAACCGGAATGTCAGGACTGTTGGGCGAAGCTTTATTGCAGCGGTGGCTGCCCAGCCAATTCCTATCACGTGACCGGTTCGATAAACGGAAACTACCCGTTCAGCTGTGACTTATTCCGCAAACGTATCGAATGCGCGATCATGATCAAGGCCGCGCAAGGTACGCAAGATCAGAATTTGGAAACCGCCGAGCTGCGTTAAAAGAAGCCCTCTCCGCAAAAAGGAGGGGGCTTTGTTTATATTTATGCGCTAGAAAGGTCAAATCAAGTTCAGCCTTGATCCAAAGGACGTGGCCTTGCCAATTTTTTCTAATAGATAAAGGAGCAAAAGAATCCGCCTTCTTTTATTAGCGATATTTTTTAAAAATCGCCTGCGTGCCGCTATCTGCTTCGCCGCTGGCGGCGAGTGCGTCGTAAATCTCTTTCGACAACGCAAGCCCGGGCGTCTCAAGATCCATGCTTCGGGCAGAATCAAGGGCAATGCCTTCATCTTTAATCAGATGCTTCACATAGAATCCCGGCTCGAAATCGCCCTTGAGCATTCGCCGGCCAAGATTTGTCAGCGACCAGCTGCCCGCAGCGCCTGTTTCGATGCTCTCCATTACTTTGTCCGTGTCCAGCCCCGCATGCTGTGCATAGGCCAACGCTTCAGCCACACCAATCATGTTCGAAGCGATCGCAATTTGATTGGCCATTTTCGTATGCTGCCCCGCTCCGGCTGGGCCTTGATAGACAATCTTCTCACCCATCGCTTCAAAGACGGGCATCAACGTATTGGCATCCGCCTGATCGCCGCCAATCATGATTGACAGCGTCCCCTTCTCTGCGCCAACGTCACCTCCGGATACGGGTGCGTCAAGCGCATGAAGTTCCTTCTCTTTCGCTGCTTGATATATTTTCTCCGCCAGCTGCGGTGACGAGGTCGTCATATCAATCAAGTAGGCACCTTTTTTCGCATGATCAAGAATACCGTTGTCAAAATAGACGGTTTCAACATCTTTCGGGTAGCCCACCATTGTGATGACGACATTCGCGTTCGTTGCAGCCGCTGCCGGTGTCTCTTTCCACAGAGCACCCTCTTCAATGAGCGGATCAGCCTTTGCCTTTGTCCGGTTAAACACCTGAAGCGCGAAGCCATGCGCCATCAGATTGCGAATCATGCCACGTCCCATCACTCCAGTGCCGATAAATCCAATTATTTGCTTTTCCATCCGTACCCCTCGCTTTCTTTCTTAACGATAACATGATCCGGATGGTTTTTCACGCAGCTTGCATACAGCGTTCACACTTTTCGAATCTGGAAATCATGGGTAAAAACCCACGGATACTGCGGCATCGCATAATTGATCTGCCACGTACCGATGCCGCCAAGCTGGCTGCGCAGCACGATCCGTGTTTTAGCGAACAGACTGCGCACATCCTCGAACCATACCACATGATTGCGTCCACTGTCATCCGTATAATAGAAATAGGCTGCCTGATCCGGTTCCGAAAAATAAATTGGCACTTGCTCGCTCATCGCCAGATTAGTTGCCGCTTGGTAAGTGATTGCCCGTCCCGGTACGGATGAGTTATAGGGAATGACCCAATCGTAGCCGTAGAATGGCGTCCCCATGATAATTTTCGATCGATCCATTAGACTGGCTGCGTAATCAACCGCCGCCTGAACATCAGCGAGCGGCGCGGTTGGACCGGGCTCACTGCCCGCATGATGATAGTCGTAAGCCATGATGAAAAATTGATCGACGATCGCCCCAATTGCCGCGTAATCATAGCCGCGCACCCATGGCACCGTGTCGTTTGCCTTCGCTGGCACGGCAATGCTGAGATTAAGACCCGCCGCCTCTGTCCGCGTTTTCAACACGCGCAGGAATTCGGTGAACGCGTCGCGATCGGAGGCAAGCACGCCTTCGAAGTCAATATTAATCCCGCCGTAGCCGCGCGACACCGCGCGATTAATCATATTATCAATCAGCGCGGCCTGAGCGGTCGGCGTATTGACAATATGCTGAACGAGTGCTGAGTTAAAGCCGCTGTCGGTCAAATTGGTAACGGTCATGATTGGCGTGACACGTCCACGCCAGGCCGCAAGGATCGCCGCGCTGTCATCGAGCGGACTCAAATCACCGTTCCAGTTAAAATGCGTTTCAAATGTGCCAATATACGTTAGATAGGGTGCATTGTCCGCGATCACTGCCTGATCAAGCTGCGGCGTCCGCAGCTGGGAATAGCTGAAATGCGTCGCCGGTCGGGTCGGATTGGCTGGAATTCGCAGTTTCATTCCCGGTTTTAAATTTTCTGGACGGACGCTTGGATTGGCCCGCATCAGCGCATCCAGCGAGACATGCGCCGCACGCGCAATCGTCCAAAAACTGTCGCCCGGCTGAACGGTGTACGTATCACTTACGAGCAGCAGCGCCTGACCTTGCACAATATTTATTGCCGACAATCCGTTCACAAGACGAATCGAATCGACCGGCACATCAAACTTCTGACTGATGCCAAAGAGTGAATCTCCAGGTTTAACGACATAGACAAACATTTTCTCACCCTCTCCGCCTGGAAGCAGCGCTTCAGGCGTACGCGTTTCGCCTTTCTTGAGTGATCGCGTTCGAAACTCAAACAGGCGTTTCGTTCTATCCTATTCCGCACGCGCCCAGACGTGCGTCAGATCAGCACATAAAAAACGCTTCGGGAGTCGTCACCGACTGACCGAAGCGTGAGAAACTATTATACTTAGTCAAATTTGCGAAGCGATTCGACCGGATCAAGATTCGCTGCCTTCGAGGATGGGGCAAGACCGGCAACAACACTAATCACCACACTGACAATAATGCCAAAAGCGATATAGCCGCCGCTCACGTCAAGCAGCGCCACGTGCATATGCGGCTTGGCAAGTGCGTTGCCAATTGCCGCGACCAGTTCGGCGAGGACGACGCCGAGTACACCGCTGAACAACCCGAGCAGGCTTGCTTCTGAGAAGAACAGATGGCGAATATCTTTACGCCGGGCGCCGAGCGCGCGCAATACACCGATTTCTTTCGTCCGCTCCGTCACGCTGATATAGAGGACGACAATAATCATAATTGCTGAGACGAGCAGCGAGATACCGGCGATGGCTGCCAAGACGTAGGATGCAATCGAAATATACAGCGTCAATGTGTCAAGGAAGCTGCCGACACCGTTCGTTTCATAGCCTTGCTTCTTGAGATACTGCTGGACGCTCTTCACATTTTGAATCTGATCAACTTTTACCGTTAAAATATTCGGCCGCAGTGTCAGTTTCTTCCCATCATACATCGCTTTGAGTGTCGAATAATCCGCGGTCATCAGGCCCATTTGCGCACTTCCGTTAAACACCCCGGAGACTTTCAGCTCACGCGACACAATGGTTGGCTGCATTTTGCTATTGGTAATCGTGAAAAAGAATTTCACTTTCTTGCCAATTAGACTACTTGGATGCTTTTTATCGATTTGCTGCGCAATATTTTTGGCGATCGCCACTTCACTTTTTCCGGGAAGTGTACTGCCTTTGGCCATGTCTTTCGTCGTCATTGACGCATCGCGCGTCTCAAAATATTGCGGCATCGCCAGCTTCTTACCATATTGAATGCGCGCCGTGGACAGCCACAGACCGCTTTCCGCTGTCGTGATATGTTTCTGCTTCTTTATTTTATTAATATCCGCTTGAGTAATCGTCAATTTCTTATTAATTGTCGCGCTCTGACCATCCTGATTGGACAGCCCTTTCTTATTCAGCTGAATGACCGTCGGATTAATATTGCTCATAATCTGTTTATGAATATACGTCTGAATGCCACTGCCGAGTGCCAGCATGATTATGACGCTGAAAATACCGATTGAACCGCCAATCGTGACCAAAATATTGCGTTTGAGATTGTGGACGATATTGTCCAACGCCATCTTGAACGTCGCTGCGTAATTGAGATTATGTGTCTTCTTCGGCGCCTCATCCGTTGGTACAGGATAGGCCGGTTTCAGGCGAATGTCATCGGCAATTAATCCGTCGTCGATTTTAATAATTCGCGTGCCATAGTCCGCTACTTTTTGCGAATGAGTGACCGTGATGACGAGCTTCCCCTGGCGCGCAATCTGATCGAGAATTTCCATGATTTGCTCGCTATTCTCTTTGTCGAGCGCGCCCGTCGGCTCATCGGCCAATAGAATATCCGGGTCACTGGCCAGCGCGCGGGCAATCGCCACTCGCTGCATCTGCCCACCAGACAACTGGTTCGGCCGTTTGTGAATATGTTCACCTAAGCCTACAGATTCCAGCAAGTCTTTAGCTCGTTCCACACGTTCCTTCTGGGTCAGCGACGTCATCTTCAATTTGACGAGAACGTTACTGAGCACCGTCATATGGTTAATCAAGTTGAAGCTTTGAAAAATAAAGCCGACGGTCGTCTTGCGATAGTCATCGAGCGCTTTTTCTTTCATTTGATGAAGCGCCTGGCCGTTGATCAAGACGTCGCCGCTATAATCATTATCCATGCCACCGATGATATTCATCAGTGTCGATTTACCTCCGCCGGATTCACCAAGTATTGATACAAATTCACCACGTTCCACTTGCAGATTAATGCCATGAAGTACCGGAAATTCCTGTTTGCCGGACAGCTTATACGATTTGCGGATGTCCTTCAGTTCAATATAACTCATGGTCTGTCCCCCTTGCTTCCTTGCCCGCCACAGGCTGAAGAAGCCGATTCAACTTGCTGCATTAAGTGTAGCAAACATTTTTTCCTAACTGCTCCGTTAGAAGGCGTAAATTACTCTACGCCTTCAGACGTAGAAATACTGTTTTATTAAGGGCACTCTTTGCTTTTATTCATCTTAATGAATTATGTGTATTATATCATCTAATACACTTGGAATGAAGTATTTTCCACTATTTCTTTGAAATTTTAATCTCCTGCTCAATCGACGTCCAAATTGCCTGCATCGGTACGCACGTTAATCGTGTATTTACCGCTTCCTTTCACCGCATGAAAAGCATAATCACCCTTCGTCACATTTGTCAGCCCGGGAAGATGAACTGTCTCACTTCCAGCGTCGCTATGATAATCGATGGCTACGGATGACGGACTATTCGTAAAATGAACGGCCACATTCCCAGCATCGGTCTGAATATCCATATCGCCACTCAGACGTTTGCTGTTTACTTTAATATTTCCCGCGTCTGATGAGGCTTTAATGCGGCCAATTCCGTTTGATAAATTGATATTGCCGGCGTCACTTGAAAAATGTGACGAGCGCGCGGAAAATGATGACGCATGAATCGTTCCCGCGTCACTATGAACCGTCAATTGCTGATAGCTGTGTCGGGGTAGATAGACAAGGATATGTGTGTAGTGAAACCAGCCCAATTGTAAATGATTCACCGGTTCACGTTCACTAATTGTCAGTTTTCCATCTTTGCTTGTCATGTGAACAGTAGGCTTCATTCCGGAACCCTTCACTTGCATAGTGACGCGATTCCCCGCTGCTGACCGCACGTCAATATCAGCGGCGTCACCCCTGATCGCGATGCGCGTCACATTCGTGGTGCCAGCCGTCCGCTCAAGTTTCCACGGGTGCGAATTAAAAATCCCACTCTGGCGATACGTTAATAAGGCGCCCACCATTCCAATAACACTAATCAACGCAGCTGCAATGAGCCATTTTTTCATCAGACCGTCCTCCCTGTAATGACGCGGATATTAAAACGTGTATAAAGCACTAGCAGCTGCCAAAGCCCCTTGCCGACAATCCACAATCCAGCAACGAGCAGCATGCCGACACCGCAAGCGATGAGACTGATGAAAAAAGTAAATAGAAAGGCGGCCAATCCCGATTCGTATAAACTAAAAATAGAAAGAAATGGAGCCGCCATCAGTCCAATTGCCGCCGCAACCAAACCGAAATAACCACCGATGATACCGAAAAGCAGGCCAACAATAACAATCAAATTAAAGAGCACCATCACGAAGCCGACAAACAGGCAGCGCACGATATTTGCCTTTTGTTCGGTGTGCGCGGCTTCGGCAAAATAATCGCTGCGGATGGATTCCGCGATTAATCGCGGATCGCCAAGCTCATCGATAATCTCCTGCTCGCTCTTCCCTTCACTGCGTCCGAAGTCGAAATGCTGCCGATAATCATCCAATATCTCCTGACGGTCTCGGGATGGGATATCGCGCAATTGCCGCTCAATCCGTTTCAAAAAATCATTTTCCATCACTTTTTCCCTCCTGTTCGATCAAGACGCGCACAGCATCTGTAAAACTTTGCCATTCTCTAACTAATTGATTTTTATAGTCGCGACCGGATTCTGTCATCCGATAATATTTGCGGACCGGCCCTTCTGCCGACTCACTAAGATAGGTGGTCAAATAATGTTCCGCGGTCAGTCGACGTAATAATGGGTACAGTGTCCCCTCGGCAACCTCAATCCGTTCAGAAATACGCTGTGCCAATTCATAACCGTACTGATCGTCGCGATCGATCAATACAAGCGCACAAAGTTCAAGCACGCCCTTCTTAAATTGTATATTCATGCCTTGTCATCTCCTTAATGTCAGCTACTGATTATTAACTAGTAGTTGGCAAAAAGTATTTCTGTATAGGTTTACTATATCAGCGTCTACTGAATAATGCAATATAGTGAATAAAAAATAATAGTTGATGGAAAACGAGGAGGAACGCCTTGATCCGCTTTAGAATAGACTAGTTAGAGGAACGTAACTTTTTAAAGGGGGATTGGCTCAATGACCGACTTTCCTTCCGCTCAATTATTGCGCCGCATGCCGAATAATTTCTTTACCAAGATGGATCAGCTCGTCGACGATTACGCTGCCAAGGGAATTGATTTAATTCGGCTGCAGACAGGCAGTCCCGACCAGAGGACGCCGGAACCGATCGTACGTGCTTTGGTGCATGCAGCAAGCCTCCCGGCCAATCAAGGCTATCCGCCATGTGGTGGAAAGAAGTCGTTAAAAAAAGCAATTGCTGCATTCTATCGCCGCACCTACGGGGTCGAGCTCGATCCGGATACGGAAGTGACAATATTCGCCGGCGCCACGATTGCCATTTCTGCCCTACCGCATGTGCTGCTCAATCCGGGGGATGTGATGCTGACCGCCGATCCCGGTTACCCAATGTATTTCATCTGCCCCCTGCTAGCACGTGCTACGGTATATGGCATTCCCGTTTCACCTGCCGATGATTTCCTACCCAATTACCAGACCATTCCTTCTGATATTTTAAAAAAAGCGCGGATGCTGATGCTGAACTATCCCAACAACCCAACAGGCGCGGTTGCCACAGAACATTTTTTCGCCGACACGGTTGCATTCTCGAAGACGAATAACATTCCAGTGGTTCACGATTTTGCGTATGCGGCCTTCGGCTTTGACGGCAGAACACCACTCAGCTATTTGCAGACACCGGGCGCCAAAGCACAGGGTATTGAAATCGGCACCTTTTCCAAGACGTATAATATGGCCGGCTGGCGGCTCGGTTTCGCCGCCGGTAATCGTTCGCTCATTCAGGCGCTCAGCCGCTACCACGATCTGGCCCATAGCGACGTGTTCGGCGCTGTCCAAGACGCCGGTGTGCAAGCCTTACTCGGATCGCAGGCGCCTGTGCGGCAGCTGAACGATCTTTATGCGAAACGCCGCCGCGTACTGATTTCCGGCCTGCACGCGATCGGCTGGGACGTGCCGGCGCCGCGCGGTTCCTTTTTCTGCTGGTTCCCCGTTCCGAGCGGCTATACATCCGAATCCTTTGCCCACGAATTGCTGGAGAAAGCCCATGTGGCGGTTGCGCCCGGAAACGGATTCGGACCGCACGGCGAAGGCTTTGTTCGCTGCGGTCTGTTGGAATCCGAAGAACGGCTGCGCGAAGCCATTCGCCGCATCGAGTCGTCCGGTGTGCTGCAACCCAAAGCAGGAAAAACCAAGGCATGATTGACCTTGGTCAGTTCTTGTACGTTTAAGGAAAACTAAGGCTCAGCCTTCGTCCAAAGGCCTCTGCAAAGCCAAGTGCCGCAGCTGGTTAGAAGCCCTTTGTCTTGTAGAAATACAGTGAAAATAAATAAGAAACCACCAGCACTGCGGCGCTTGCTATCGCCCCAATCACGATGAGGTGATGCAGCAAGAAGACGAGCCAAGGACTCGAACCTAAAAAGCCTATCAATCCACCGATCCCGAATGAGAGGCCAAAAAAGAGAAACAAAGTTACCATCCGGGCGGTTTTATAGCCAAATCTATAGAAAATCGGATAAAGAAGTGAAGTTAGAAGAATAGTGAGAATAAGTGACAAGGCGATCGTCTGACCACTAATCAGCCACTCGGCGATGGCTCCTTCATGAATGATGCCTTTAACAAGTGAAAGCAGCAGGCAAACTAGAAGCGCAACAGCCCACCAGATGGCAATCATAATATATTTTGCCAAAATGACTTGTCTGCGGCTGACCGGCAAACTAAGCACTAAAAAATTAGCCGTCCGTTCTGTCTCCTCCGTGCCGAAATTCGAATCGAAGGACAAGATATACGCAATAAACGCTGTGGCCATGCAATAGAGTGTTTGCACCATCGCATGGTCATTATTCATCACGATGATAAACGCCAGTAGCAAGACCGCACCCAGCCATGTCGTTCGTTTCTGTGTCAGCAGGTCTTTACCCATCAATTGAATCATCGCACGCGCCCCTTTTCTGATTAAATAGTTGATCGCCAAACGCAGCGGCAATAGCCGCTTTTTACCAATCTTTCTTTTGGAAAACTCGCAGCGATAGCCACAAGGAACAGGCAGTCACAATAAGCGCAAGGAGCGTAATGGAAATAAGTAAATGGGACATAATGAATTGGCTTATCCATGAGGGATTGTCAAATAACTTGCCCAGCGGTCCCGTCAAAAACATAAAAATAAAGAAGACAACCATACTGGCGAGCTGCGCCACGCGCACACCAAATAAATAATTGAGTGGATAGAAAATGGAACTGAATATATAGGAGAAAGCCAATGAGCTGAGTAGAATAGAGTAATTAATATTCGAAAATACACTCGAATGGCTCAACACGTTAATCAAAATTGCTAGTGTGCTGTAACAGATCATAGTCACGAGCCACCAAACGCCAATCATCACATATTTAGCAAGCACAATTGATCTGCGGCTGACAGGCAAGCCAATCAGTAATTGTGTTTGCGCCTCGTCACCGTTATTGCCGGTAGAGTAATTGGTATACAAAACCATGATGTAAGCAGTCATGCCAATCGTGATGCTCAGAAACAGATTGTTAATCACATTGTAGGAGGCTGTGGCTGTTAGTCCATGTGCCTGAAAAATAAATACTCCTAGTAGAAGCGGAACAATCAATATGGCTTTCCGCTGAATCAGAATATCCTTATGCATCAATTGAATCATCACGCGCGCCCCTTTTCTGCTTTACGAAAATGGTACATGATGTCTTCCAACGTCACCGGTTCAATCGTCAAATCGGTTCGATTCAGATTCGCCGTGTTTACCGATTCGGCAAATGCCTCGATGCCAAACGCGGTCTGTTTCAGCGTGAGCGGCTGCACAGCCTGCACGTCGGCCATCGCCGCTTTCGGACCACGGATGGACACGAACCGTTCAAGCAGTCGATCGGTCTCCTCACTCATCAGAATTTCACCGTCACGGATAAAGGTGATATAATCGGCAACTTTTTCTAGATCGGACGTATTATGCGTCGAAAAGAAAATCGCCTTATTGTCATCCTGAATCACGTCAAGCAGACAATCGAGCAGCTCTTTACGGAAAATCGGATCAAGCCCCGACGTCGGTTCATCCATGATAATCAGCTCCGCATGATGCGAGAGGGCAACGGCCAAGGCCAGCTTCATTTTCGTCCCCTTGGAAAGGGTCTTCACTTTTTTCTCCAGCGGCAATCCGAATTGATTACAATAGCCGAGAAACGCATGCTGATCCCATTTTTCATAAAAAGGAGCGAGCACACGCGCGTTGGCGGCAACAGTCAGCCCGCTGAAGAAAACATCTTGGTCAAAAACAAAGCCGACACGCTGTTTTAATTTCGAAGAATTTCCCGTCATCTTCTCGCCGAATAAGCGCACCTCACCGCTGTCCGGATGGACAAGATCAAGGATGCAGCGGATCGTCGTGCTTTTCCCGGCACCGTTCGCACCAATAAAGCCCATAATGAAGCCCCTGTTTAGCTGGAAACTGACATCCTTCAGCGCAAAGCCTTTAAATTGTTTGCAAACTTTTCTCAGTTCCATAATTGGTTCCACCATCGATTACATCTCCTCGTAAAAACTGCGAACAAGCAGCAAAAGCTCATCGAGAGATAAGCCTGCCTTCTTCCCTTTTGTGATTACCTGGCGCAGCTGTTCAGCAATTGCTTCCTGTTGTTGCTGACGCAGCGGTGCCTGATTATGCAGCGAAACAAATGTGCCTTTCCCCGGAACTGTATCAATATAGCCCTCATGTTCCAGCTCTTCGTAAGCTCGCTTTGTCGTAATCACGCTGACGCGAAGCTCGCGCGCCAATCCGCGAATGGATGGCAATTGCGCGCCTTCAGCGAGGATACCGCTCAGCACCTGCTCGGCTATTTGATTTCTAATCTGGCGATAGATGGGCTCATCTGCGCTGTTTCTCAAGACAATATCCATAGATGACACTCATTTCTGTTACTACTGTATATATTCAATATATACAGTAGGTGGAAGTCTGTCAATGGTCGATTTCTCGAATAGTGGACAAGCTTTGCACAATACACTTTATGGAGAGAGGTGAACGGATTGAGAACCATCGAGGTCTATACGGATGCATCCTCACGCTATCATCGCTGCCGGAATGCGATCGCACATCCAATTTTCCCATCATCAATCGGTGTGATTATTAAGGAAAATCAGCAAATTATTGATAGACTCGCTTTGAAAATTGGCTATCAAAACTCAAATTACGCTGAGTTTCTGTCCTTTTATTTGGCCTGCCGCCATTTAAAGGAATGCGGATTCACGCGCGTTTCCTGTTATGCGGACAGCATGAACCTCGTCTGCACGATTCATCAGCGGAAAATAAGCGCAAAGACTGATTTGAAAAAGTTATCCGTGAAACTATTGGCCTTGATCGAAACTTTCGACTCGTTCTCCATCACTTGGATCCCGCGGCGTTTCAATAGAGCGGCTCATGGCATGGCCGCGAAAGCGTTTCGGCATCCGAACAGTAGACGAACAGAGCTAGACGCCTGAATTAAAGTCGAAGATTAGGCGCAATGTATCGACTTCAGTTGAAACTCTGGCGTTCGGTTGAAAAATGCGTAACTTCGGTTGAACTTTTCATGAGTTCGGTTGAATTTTTGACTCATTCGGTTGAAACTCTGGCGTTCGGTTGAAAAATGCGTATATTCGGTTGAACTTTTCATGAGTTCGGTTGAATTTTTGACTCATTCGGTTGAAACTCTGGCATTGGGTTGAAAA
>JBDNRH010000019.1:0-55563 GCA_047718535.1 Sporolactobacillus sp. | reverse complement strand
GGTATCCCTTTTTCAAAAGTACGCTTGGCTTTTGTTCAGTTTTCAAGGACCATTCATCGCCCAACGAGCGACTTATTAATCATACCAGATAATAGTTACGGTGTCAACAACTTTTATTCTCAGTAAAGAAATAAGAACCATCAACGACCTTTAATATTATAAATATATCTGATAAAGAAGTCAACGTTTTATTTCAATACGTCTGTAGACAACATATGAAATATTATCAGTATCATAAAAATTTGTCAATCCTTTTTTAGTCCATCACTTATATATACCGCGGCCTATAGAAAAAAGCCGGAATACTGCGGCATTCCGCGCAGCTCCGACTTCTGTTTCAACTCTCATTTATTGTCATCACGAATCCTCATTTGAGGGAAGAGGAGCACATCACGAATCGAAGCAGATTGGGTTAAAAGCATAACCAACCGATCAATGCCAATTCCTAAACCGCCGGTTGGTGGCATACCGTACTCCATCGCTTCAAGAAAATCTTCGTCAATTACCTGTGCCTCATCATTTCCTGCCTCACGCTCACGCATTTGCTGTTCAAAACGTTCACGCTGATCGATCGGATCGTTAAGCTCACTGAACGCATTGGCGTATTCACGCCCGCCAATGAATAATTCGAATCGATCACTGAAGCGATTGTCCTCTGGATCCTTTTTCGCTAAAGGTGAAATCACAACAGGATGCCCTGTGATGAAGGTCGGTTGAATAATTGTGTCTTCAACCTTCTGTTCAAAGAACTCATTGACTACATGTCCAAACGTCATATCCGCAGTAACGGACACACCATGTGCGGCTGCCAGCTGGCGCGCTTGCTCATCGGTCATCTGCGGCCAAAAGTCAACGCCGGTCACTTCCTTGACCGCGTCTACCATATGCAGGCGCCGCCAACCTGCTTTCAAATCAATCGTTTGGCCATCATATTCTAATGCCGTGCCGCCTAATACTGTCTCTGCCACATGAGCAAATAAGTTCTCTGTCACTTGCATAATATCGCGAAGATCATAATACGATGCGTAAAGCTCAAGCATAGTAAATTCGGGATTATGCTTTGTATCAATTCCCTCATTCCGGTAAACACGACCAATTTCATAGACTTTTTCAAAACCGCCGATAATCAGGCGCTTAAGATGCAGTTCGATAGCGATTCGCATATAAAGATCCATATTTAATGCGTTATGATGAGTAATGAACGGTTTAGCTGCGGCCCCGCCGGCAATCGAATGCATAGTCGGCGTTTCTACTTCTAAGTAATTCAGGCTGTCCAAATAGTCGCGAACTGCCTTCACAATTTTGCTGCGCAAGATAAAGGTCTTCTTAACTTCCGGATTAACAATCAAATCCAAATAACGCTGACGATAGCGCTGCTCGACATCCTTCAGTCCATGAAACTTATCCGGAAGTGGGCGCAGAGCCTTGGATAGAATCGAAAAGTTTGTCACCTTGATCGACAGCTCACCGACATGGGTTTTGAAAACAGTTCCTTCAACGCCAACAAAGTCACCAATATCAATATGCTTGAAAATTTCATATTGTTCATCGCCAACGCTGTCCTTGCGAATATAGAGCTGAATACGCCCTTCAAAATCTTGAATATCAGCGAAACCCGCTTTCCCTTTACGGCGTTTGGCCATAAGACGTCCAGCCATAACGACTGCTACATCCATCGCCTCCAGCTCGTCCGCCTCTACCTCACTGTACAGCGTTCGAATTTTTCCCGTATCATGTGTGCGTTCAAATCGACCGCCAAAAGGGTTAATACCTTGCGCAAACAATTCGCGAAGTTTCTCACGCCTAGCCTGCAGCTGATCTGTCAGATCTACTTCCTGAGCCATTCTATCGTCCTCCTATTATTTTTCAAATTGATAGTCTCCGTATTACAAATGGAAGCGCCCGCTCTTGACAGAAGGCGAAGTTCCAGCCATACCTGAAATAAGACCGCCAGTCCAATAACCGGCAGCCTGTTCGCCTCTCGAATTATAAAGAATAGAGCAAATACTGTCAACCGCGCGCAGCCACTAACTCTTCCTCAAGCGCTCTAGCCGCAAATGCTTTTAAAATTCCACGAAGTTCGTCGCCCGACTCGGTTTCATTGATCTGCTTGCGCACGTCGTTTCCTCCGCACAGCCCTCTCACATACCAGGCAGCGTGCCTGCGCATTTCCAGAACGGCTAAATGTTCACCTTTTAGCTTAGCCAATTGATCAAAATGGAAAAGACATACATCAATCTTCTCTTTGGCACTTGGTTCCGGTGGAAGGATTCCCTCCTCAAGGTATTTGACCGTACGGTATAGCATCCATGGGTTGCCGAGTGCAGCGCGGCCAATCATCACGCCATCTGCTCCAGTTGTTTCCAGCATCCGCTTGGCATCTTGAGGCGTGCGAACATCACCATTGCCGATGACGGGAATGCCGACTGACTCTTTCACTTGGCGAATGATTTCCCAATCTGCCTCGCCTTCATACATTTGAACGCGCGTCCGTCCATGCAGCGCAATAGCTTGACCGCCTGCCCGTTCCACTGCCTGCGCATTGCGCACCGCATACATATGGGCATCATCCCAGCCCTTGCGCATCTTGACGGTGACTGGTTTGTCAACCGCATCCACAACAGCGGCTACCATTTCATAAATTTTATCCGGATTCAGCAACCATTTTGAGCCCGCGTCACATTTTGTGACTTTGGGGACTGGACAGCCCATATTAATGTCAATGATATCGGCATTTGTGTGCTTATCAACAAACTTTGCAGCTTCTACAAGCGTTTCCCGAGAACCGCCAAATATTTGCAGACTGATCGGTTTCTCGCGATCGTCGATATAGAGCATATTCAGCGTCCGCTTATTGTGATGAATGATGCCGCGATCGGCTACCATTTCTGCACAAACAAGCCCCGCTCCAAACCGCCGAGCAATCAAGCGAAAGGCTGAATTACAGACACCCGCCATCGGTGCAAGCACCACGCGGTTTTTCATTTCAATCGAACCAATGGTCAGCATTCAATCACTTCTTTCGTTGTTATCAACGAGACAGTGCAATATTAATTGGATCAATCCGCTATATGTTTCTCATCTCGTCAATAGATGTGCTAAGCGCCGCACTTATTTTCTCAAGTAAATCCTCAGAAGGCTGCCTACTGTCTCTTTCAATTTCTCCTAAAAGAGTCAGGGAAATACCTGTTTCTCGGGCAAGCTGAACTTGCGTATAACCTTTCAATTTGCGAAAAGCCCGTATTTTTCTTCCCCATTGTTTTTTTTCCATAATTTAATGCCCTCTTTCCCTTCGAGCGACTGCCACCTCTCGATAATCGAACAATTATCTCCGGGCAAGACAAGATGGGAAGCAATTTCCGCCAGCGGTTTTAAAACAAAGCCCCTGCGAGCGATCTCCGGATGCGGCAGCGCCAGTGCTTCTGTACGCGAGATCTGCTGACCAAATGTCAAAATGTCTATATCAATTGTTCTCGGTCCCCAATGCAGCCCGCGTTTTCTTTGCAGATCAAGCTCAATTTTTTGAATGGCGGCAAGCAGCGCATTCGCCGGCTGTGTGGTCATCACCTCGGCTGCCATATTAAGAAAATTGTCCTGAGTCACTGGGCCATAGGGTGCTGTTTCATAAATGGATGAGCATCGCCCGACCTGCACATTAGGCAGTTCGTTTAAACGATCAAGAGACTGCTCCAGAAAAAACGCCCGATCGCCCATATTAGAACCTAATCCAAGATAGGCCGTGATACGCCGCCGTTCGACCACTGCGGCCACCGATGCATAATGACCCTCGATAGGTGGATCCGGCTTAATCACTTTCACACGGCAGGCGTCTATGCGTGGGAAAGCATGCAGCAAGTCCGCAGCTATTTTCTCCGCCACCGTTTCAATAAGCTGAAACGATTGCTTCTCAACAATCGTCTGGACGCGGGAAAAAACGTCCGCATAATTCACTGTCTGCGACAAATCATCCGTCTGTCCAGCCCTAAAAAGGTCAGTTTTAAGCTCTAAATCGACAGAAAAGCGCTGACCAAGCCGCCTTTCCTCCGGCAGCGCGCCATGATATCCATAAAATTGCATCTGGTTTAATAAAATTTTATCCGTCATCTATTTAATTCACCTGTAACATCGTATCCATCATTTTTGCCATCCGCGCCATCTCTAGCACATCGTGGACACGCATAATCTGGCAGCCTTTAGTAATACCAAGACACAGGGTCGCACCTGTGCCTTCGACGCGCTGATCCACCGTTGTGCCGAGAGTCCGACCAATGAATCCCTTTCTTGATGTTCCAAGCAAGATTGGGTAGCCAAGTTGATGAAATTCCTGCAAATGATTCATGACATAGAGATTTTGATTATGATCCTTGGCAAAGCCAATGCCGGGATCCAGAATAATACGTTCTGGACGAACACCCGCCTGTCGCGCAAGATTGATGCTGTCTGCAAGATCAGTCTTCATTTCCGCGATAATATCGGCATACTGATTATTGTCACGATTGTGCATCAGAATAATTGGTGCATCGTAATCAGCCGCCACATAAGCCATTTCCGAATCAGCCTTGGCTCCCCATATATCGTTAATGATATCAGCACCCGCCTCAAGTGCTCTTCGCGCCGTCTCAGCCTTGTATGTATCAATTGAAATGGGGACATCCGAACAGTCACGGATTGCAGAGATAATCGGCAACACACGCCGAATTTCTTCCTCTGCAGACACAGGCTGATACCCTGGCCGGGTCGATTCGCCACCGATATCTATAATATCTGCGCCCTCCCGTACCATCTCCACTGCATGTCGAATAGCAGGAGATTGCTTATTAAAATGGCCGCCGTCGGAAAAAGAATCCGGTGTGATATTCAGAATACCCATGATTGCTGTTTTCCTATTATAGTCGAGCGTCCGTCCCCTAACCTGCAGCAGGTGGTATGGTGAACGCTGAAATCCCGCCTCGTTCAAAGATCATCCCTCCGAAGTTTGTCCCTAATGCAAGTATACCATAGTTCAAGAAATCGGATTAATCAATAAGTACAGCGATAAAATTAGAAAACTAGGCTTTTTAAAAAAAAGGGATCGCCAACTTGCGGCGATCCCTTTTTATCTCGTATGCTGTCAGTCTTCTACTTGATAAAGCGGCGTGCTCAGATAGCGTTCCCCGTTATCCGGAATGACGACAACGACTTTCTTCCCCTTGCCAAGCTTCTTCGCTACGGTTACGCCGCCAAACAAGGCAGCTCCCCCAGAAATACCGGCTAAAATGCCCTCTTTCTTACCGGCTAAGCGTGCATAATGAAAAGCGTCTTCATTCGACACATCGATGACTTCGTCGTAAATTTCCGTATCCAACGTGTCCGGAATGAACCCGGTACCAATTCCTTGAATTTTATGCGGACCACCCTTGCCACCATTCAAAACAGGTGAATCCTTTGGTTCAACAGCATAGATTTTGATCGCTGTAAATTTCTCGCGGAGCGCCTTGCCAGAACCACTGAGTGTCCCCCCGGTTCCTACTCCGGCAACGAATGCGTCAAGGGTATCAAATGCTTCAGCAATCTCATGCCCGGTCGTCTTATAATGTACTTCCGGATTAGCCGGATTTTTAAATTGCTGCGGCAGAAAATAACCCTTTTCTTCCGCAAGCTCCTGCGCCTTAGCTATCGATCCCTTGATTGCCTGAGCGCCTGGCGTCAAAATGACTTCCGCACCGTATGCTTTAAACAGTTTGCGGCGTTCAATACTCATTGTCTCTGGCATGACGAGTATCGCCCGATAGCCTTTGACTGCCGCAACAAGTGCGAGACCGATACCTGTATTGCCGCTCGTCGGTTCGATAATTGTATCATTCGGTTTCAAAACTCCTTGTTTCTCCGCTGCCTCAATCATCGCAAGCGCAATCCGGTCCTTTACACTGCTGCCCGGGTTGAAATACTCAAGCTTGGCATACAGCTCTGCATCATCGGCCCCAGTTAAATGATTTATACGCACAATCGGTGTGTTTCCAATTAGTTCTGTCACAGAGTTAGCCACGGTCAAAATAATCCACTCCCTTTATTTATTAAATCTTAGTAATCATGTATGATTTATAAACTATGTTAGCAATAATTAGGGTGTGCGTCAATTATTTACCTTTTTCCTCTCTCACTACTCGAAAAAAAAGCCTTACACCAATTTTGAAGGCGTAAGGCAATTATTATTCATCAGTCTGTTCCAGCATTTCGATCAGTTCCTGCTCGGAGAAATCATAATGACTGCCGCAAAAATGACAAACAGCCTCCGCCCCGTGATCCTCCTCAATCATTGTCCGAAGCTCCTCTGCGCCGAGCGAGGCGATAGTGGTGCCAAACCGTTCTTTGGAGCAGCTGCATGAGAATGAAACAGGCTGCTTCTCCAGCAATTTATAATCACCATCGGGAAATAAATCATTCAGTAAATCATCGGCTGTGCGACCTGCATCAATCAAACGCGAGATCGGTGGGATATCGTTGATCCGCTGCTCAATTTGAGTAATTACCGAATCCTTGGCACCAGGAAGTACCTGAATCAGGAACCCTCCGGATGCTTTTATACTGTGATCGGGATTAACAAGAACACCAACGCCAAGCGCAGACGGAATTTGTTCCGATTTGGCAAAATAATACGTAAAATCGTCACCAATTTCTCCCGAAACAAGCGGCACACGGCCGGTGAAATTATCTCTAAGTCCGATATCCTTGGCAACGCTAAGAAAACCGGACGTCCCCACTGCCCGTGCCACATCGAGCTTTCCTTTCGCATTTAACACAAAATGCACCTCTGGATTGGTAACATAGCCACGCACGTGACCATCTGTACCCGCATCAGCAACAATTAACCCGATCGGGCCGCCGCCTTGAATTGTTGCCGTCACCTTCTGATCACCTTTCATTTGTGCGCCTAGCATCATTGTCGCCGTCAGCGTCCGCCCCAAGGCAGCTGAAGCGGTTGGCCATGTGCCCTGTCGGCGCTGTGCCTCTCCCACCGTGTCGGTAGTCACAGCCGTAAGTACACGTAATTCACTGTCACAGGCTAATGCCTTGAGATAATAATCAGCCATTCGCATGCTCCTTCTTATCGGTATTATTTCTTTGGTAAATTAAATACAGGCCTTTCAATGTCAAAAATTTATCCACATAGTCAATGCTGTCTGTTTCATTGGCAATCAATGTGCAGAGTCCGCCCGTAGCTACAACAATGGGGCTTTGCGATGCCTGCTTCTTCATCCGGGTCACGATGCCTTCCACTTGACCAACATAACCGAACAGCACACCGGACTGCATCGCATGGATCGTATTGCGGCCAATGATATGCGGCGGTTTGGCAATCTCAATACGCGGCAGTTTTGAAGCCTTCTCATAAAGTGCCTCAGTCGACACATTGATACCCGGGGCAATCGCTCCACCGATATAATCTGAATGCTCATCAATATAGCAATAAGTTGTGGCCGTTCCAAAATCAATCACAATCAACGGCGCCTGGTAGTCATGGACAGCCGCTACCGCGTTAACGATTCGGTCAGCACCGATTTCCTTTGGGTTATCATATTTTAAATTCAATCCTGTACGCACACCCGGACCAACAACTAGTGGGTGGATATGGAAATACTTTTCAAACATCCTCTCGAGTGCAAATAGAAGCGACGGTACAACTGTGGAAATCGCTGCTCCATCAAAGTCCATAAAGGACATGTCTCGACTTGCAAGCAAGCTCTGAATCAGCATCGCGTACTCGTCTTCCGTTTTGTCACGATCGGTGGCAATCCGCCAATGCTGAGCGAGCTTATCGCCGTCGTAAACCCCAAGTACAATATTGGTGTTCCCTACATCGCAGACAAATAACACAAGAAACCATCCCCTCGCCATCGAACTGCACATTATTTATAAAAAGTTATTCCGAGAAAAAAGGAGCACTTCCAGCTGTCGGAAATGCCCCCCTATAACTTTAACTGGGTCACTCAATTAAAGATTTTTATTATCCGGATCTTCCGTCTGATCTTTAGGAATGACTTCTCCCTTTACCAGGCCCTTACCTTGATCATCTTTCGGATGAATAGTCACCTTCACGTCCGCTGAACCATTATCCTGCTTCGCTGCGTCGTCTGAATGATCGGCATTGTCCTCAGCCTCATTCTTTGTCGATCCGTAGCGATTCTTGCTCGGTTCGATATACTTGCCCGTGTCATAAAGGGACTTAATTTGTTCTTCATCCAGCGTCTCTACCTTGAGCAGCGTCTCAGCAATCAAATTAAGCTGATCCTGATGTTCCAGCAATAGCTTCTTGCAGCGCGCATACTGTTCTTTGACAATACGCTGCAATTCAGAATCGATTTCAAAGGCTATTGTATCACTATAGTTTTGATCATTTTGCAAATCGCGGCCTAGGAACACCTGACTGTCATTATTGCCAAACTGCAATGGACCTAGCTTCTCACTCATACCAAACTCGGTAACCATCCGCCTTGCCAAGTTGGTTACACGCTGCAAATCATTGCTGGCTCCCGTTGAAATTTCACCGAACGTAATTTCTTCAGCCACACGCCCGCCAAGCAGACCGCAAATCTTTTCAAGCAGTTCCGGCTTCGTTAACATGCCGCGGTCCTCACGAGGCAAGGAAACCGTATAGCCGCCCGCCTGTCCACGAGGAATAACCGTCACTTTATGCACTTCATCCGCACCATTCAACGCAAGGCCAACAATCGTATGCCCGGATTCATGATAGGCAACAATATTCTGTTCTTTCTTAGAAATAACTCGTGATTTCTTGGCCACACCAGCGATGACCCGTTCCACCGCTTCATCTATGTCTTCCATGTCAATCACTTTTTTATCCGCTCGAGCAGCCACAAGTGCTGCTTCATTCAGTAAATTCTCCAAATCAGCACCAGAAAAACCCGGTGTCAGCTTGGCAACCGTCTTTAAGTCAATATTCTTCGCCAGCGGCTTATTGCGTGCATGCACACGCAGCACAGCTTCTCGGCCAATCAAGTCTGGTCGGCCAACCGGAATCTGACGGTCAAAGCGTCCCGGACGGAGCAACGCCGGATCAAGAATATCGGGACGGTTCGTCGCGGCGATAATAATGATTCCCTCATTTGCTCCGAACCCATCCATCTCAACGAGCAATTGATTCAAAGTCTGTTCACGCTCATCATGCCCGCCGCCAAGTCCTGCACCACGCTGACGGCCAACCGCATCAATTTCATCTATAAAGATAATACAGGGTGAATTTTTCTTTGCTTGATCAAAAAGATCACGAACACGCGATGCTCCAACACCGACGAACATCTCGACGAAATCAGAACCGCTGATTGAGAAAAACGGCACACCGGCTTCTCCGGCAACTGCACGGGCTAGCAATGTTTTACCTGTACCAGGAGGACCCTCGAGCAATACGCCCTTCGGTATTCGTGCACCAAGTGCAACGAATTTGCGTGGATCCTTCAGAAAATCGACAATTTCAACGAGTTCCTGCTTCTCCTCGTCCGCTCCTGCTACATCTTTAAATGTCACTTTCTTCTTATCTTCAGAATAAAGTTTAGCCTTACTCTTCCCGAAATTCATCACACGGCCGCCGCCGCCCTGAGCTTGATTAAGCAGGAAGAAGATCAGGAAGAAAATGATCGCAAACGGAATCAGCGAGGTGGCAAAAGTCAGCCAACCGTTAGCTCGTTCCGCCGGCTTGACATCCAGATCTTTAGTTAAGGCAGTGATGCTGTTAATGGCCTTTTCACTTGCTGGAATATAAGCCTTAAACGTCGTGCTCTCACTCTCACCTTTTAGATGGCCGGTAACGGCATAGACGCTACCATCCGGCTGAAGCACTGCTTGATCGACATTCCCTTTTTGCAGATTCTGTTCAAGCGCCGTATAAGTCATGGACTTGACTTTATTATTAGTTTCAGTCAGCCAGCTGACAATTCCAATAATAACAACGAAAATAAATAGATATATGATGATGTTCTTAAAAACTCGATTCATGCCTTACCTCCTCCCGCTCTCAAGACAAACCATAATTTATAGTACCACATTAGAAAAACTTGGTGAAGCAAAGCCCTTTGGACGAAAGCAGAACTCCGTTTTCCTCCTGCTTAATCCTGCTGACACCTGCTTCTTCCTTAGAAATAGAGATTAGATTGCCAGCCTGTTTCGCCCTCTCCCTTGATGAGCAATATCTATTAAGACTCATTCATGCTGATAAATTTCCGGCTTCAGTACGCCGATAAAGGGGAGATTGCGATATTTTTCGGCATAATCCAAACCGTATCCAACAAGAAACGCATCAGGAACTGTAAATGCCGTCAAATCCGGATGGATATTGCTCTTTCTGCCCGAGGGTTTATCAAGCAGCGTCACTATCTTTATTGATTTTGCCCGCCGTGTTTTAAACAATTCGACAAGATAGCTTAGTGTGAGTCCGCTGTCGATAATATCCTCGACAATTAAAATATCACGATTTTCTACTGACGTATCGAGATCCTTTAATATCTTAACCTCTCCTGAAGACACGGTGGAATTTCCGTAGCTGGACACATCCATGAAATCAATTTCAATTGGAACAGTCAGATGTTTCATCAAATCCGCCATAAACGGAAGCGCGCCTTTAAGAACTCCGATGACAAGCGGAAATCGATCTGCGTATTCTTCAGAAAGAATTTCCCCAAAATCGCTAATTTTATTCTGAATTGACGCCTCCGATATTAATATTTCCTTGATGTCCTCAATCATGCCTGAATCCTCCCAAAATTAACAGCGGGATAAAACGTCAACAACACGCGATCCGCTTGATTATCTGTTTTGGCTATTGACGACAGAGCACACGCTCTACGGAGCAGCGGCACCCACAAAATTGCCCCTGTTGAATCAGTCAGCAGCGGCCAGCATGCCCGCTTCATCCTATCAATCTTTTCATTAATAAACAGTCGCTGTATTTTTTGTGTGCCGGACCTGCCTTCGAGTGCCATTCGATCACCGGGATGCCAAGTCCGGATGTGCAGCGGCAAATCGACACGTGCCGTATCAATCAGAAGCTGGTTCCTTTTCGTTGCGCTTTCCGAAATGGGGCTAATCACTGTTGCCACAAACTTCCCCACCGGTATGAGCGTTTCTCCCGGAATGAGCAATTCGGCCGTATAACTCATCTCGCCGCTCCGCGCTTCGAAACCAATCTCACAGCGGTTATAAGAAAGTCGAGCAACGACACCACCTGGAAAATTTAACAAGCCGGATGGCTTTCCGGAACGGATTAGCTGCAGCAGATTTTCAATATGTATAGACTGATGCAAGGGTTTTAAATGCCGCCCGTTGTACAGATAAGTTAATATTAGATGAATTATTCGCCTTTGTAAAGACGGGGGACTCGATAGCAGCATAGCTATTGAAATCGCTGTCTGATCCTCATTCTGACTTAGAACAGCTTTAGCCATCCACTCCTTAGCCTGCGCCAATAAATACATTTCATCCTCCGCCAACCGCTCACTCTCATATTGAAATTTGAGGTGGACTTTCGGATTTTCCTCTTTAAGAAACGGCAGGACATACTTCCTGAAGCGATTGCGTGTATGTACATCAAGATCATTGGACGGATCTTGTCTCGGCTCAATCCGCTGCTGCCTGCAATAGGCTTCAATCTGTTTCTTCGTCTCGTTCAAGAAAGGCCGAATGAGGACAGCACCGGCGAATGCGCGGCGGATCGGAATACCTACTCGCTGCCAGCCAATACTCCCGCGCACTTGATGCATCAGCATCGTCTCCACCTGATCGTCACCGTGATGGGCGAGTGCCAGCGCATCGGCATGAAAAGCAGCAATAGCCTCGCGAAACGCTTGATAGCGCAGCTCACGTGCCGCCACTTCGATACTTTGCTGCTCTTTGCGCGCACGAAGCGCGGCGTCAACCGTCCGGCCAATGAAGGCAACATCATGGGCCCGGCAATATGCAGCCACATAGCACATATCGGCCCGGCTTTGCTCCCCACGCAGTTGATGGTCAACACTGCAAACTGCAAGGTTTAACCCCCATTCTGTCCGCTTCTGCAGCAAGAAGGCAAGCAGTGCCATTGAATCTGCGCCACCACTGACACCAATGACAATTCGCATTCCCTGATGAATCAGATGATGTCTAGAGATGAACTGAACCACACGTTCTTCAAAATGCATGACTTGTTCCTCCATCACGTCTTACAGTCCTTATTGCCACGTCAAGCAGCCCAATTAATGGTAACATACCTTGTCCGAGAATGATCACATAGTATAGACGATAACACATATTATATATAAGGTAATTAGAAATAAAGCGGTCGTCCATGCGCGTAACCAGTCATTTAGCGGATGCGGATGCGGGCGCACGATCGCTTGTCGCGAACGATGCGGTGACTGTGTGCTGGCGCCTTCCATGGCTGCCTGTACAAGCGCATCGCGCATCTGCTGCGCAGAAGTAAAGCGACCGGATAAGGCGCGAATAAGCAATGGCTGAAAACGGACAAGTTGCGGTGTCTGTTTAATTTTTCTTAGCAGCTGCTCCCTTGCCGCAGCCCCCTTTTCAAAGCGGCTGCCGGTTGCCGAGTAGAGCGCAATCATCGCACAGGCAAATAAATCATAACTCGGTTCCGCCTTGCGCGTCCCCATTCCCCAGTATCCGCGATCATAAAACTCAGTGTATTCTCTCACTGACCGACCGATTTTCGTTGCACCGCCGAAATCAACACAGCGTATGCGATGGCCCAAATCGACAATCATTAAATTTTCAGGTTTTAAATCAGCAAAAATATAACCAGCAGCATGAAGCTTAGCTAACCGATCAAGCAATTGAATCAGGAAAACAATTGTCCAGTCAAACGAGCGTTTACGCAGTACTTCACTTGCCGGCAAGCCATGCACATATTCCATTACGCAAAACCCGATCGTCACTCGGCCATAGATCCAATCGTCACTGTCATATAAAGAAGGCCCCAAAGAGTCTCCTTGGAGCTGCTGAACCTGTTGCAATATATTGACTTCAGCAATCAATGAGGCGCGGTCTTTAGCCAGTTTGATTGCCACCTGCTTTGAACCATATTGCGCTAGATAAACAATTCCCTGCGCGCCGCTGCCGATTTTTCGCAGCAGCCGATAGGTCTTTCCATGCCATTTACCGATAATTTGTGTACCCGAGGGAAAGTTAAAGTCTTGGTCCGTCGTCATAATAAGCCTCTTGATCTTCTTGTAGCATTTTTCGCCGCGAGACGTGTCCAAAACATTTAATCGCTTCTTTGATTGCCGGCCCTGTCGGCGTCACCCCGTGCGTCACTATCTTCTCAAAGGCGCGTTCAATCGCATCCAGATTCGGTGACCAAGATACAATTCTTGTCACGGCCTTTCTTTTCCCAGGAAATAAATGCAGGCAATAATTATTCTCACCCATGCGTGCGGACAGACTGAGCGTCATATCGGTCAATGCTTCACGGACGGTCGGCAATTTGGCCTTCATACTGGCACTTGTATCTACAAGAATGCAAACATCAAGATCAACGGTTTCGCCGAGCTCGTCGACAATTTCCATCACCTTCCCACGTTTCTCCGGTGGCAGATCTTCCACTGTGCCCGTATCTCCCAATATTCCTTGGAGTTCCTGATTAATCACCCCTTTAATCGTCTGAGTCATCGACTGCTTGGTCACCATTTGTACCGTTTGAGCCAGCTGACGTGTCTGTACAATTTGGCTTATCCCTCCGCCCGCTTGGGCAATCGCCTCCACCTCTTGCAGGCCATGGCTGTCTTCCGCATCGAAATGATCCAATACACCGATGACATTGACTGTGATTCCCTGCTCTTTGGCTAATGCCGCGACCATCACCGGATCTTCACCCTGATTGGAACAGCCATCCGTGATTAATAGAATTTGCCGCAATGTTCCCTTTTTCATCGATTAATCGCCTCCCTGAATCTAGCAATATAATAGACAGGAAGAAGCGTTCCTATACGTAGCCGCAGAAAAAATTCCGCCAACTGCTTTTGACTTAGTGACGGATGCTATTATTGAGCCTGTCTCATTTTATCTGTCCGAAAGGTTGAAGAAATAGACGACCATTTAGGCAAATGATGACGAATTTGAGCCACTACAACTGTCATATCATCATCAATCTGCCCACCGCCGACGCGAATCACTTCTTCAAGCAACAGATCAGCAACTTCTTGCGGATCATCGGTTTCAAATTCCACTATTTTGCGTTTCACCCATGCCTCCTTATTCTCAATATGCTTAGGTGCATCAAAAATACCATCGCTCATCATAATTAACAAATCACCGGACTTAAGTTGCTTGTTATCAACATCAACGTCGAAGTTTTCAATCATTCCCATTGGCAAATTGCTGCCATCCTGCATCATCACATGATTGCCACGCTTAATAAAACTAGGATTAGAGCCTATTTTGAGAAAGGTAGATTCTGCACTTTGCATATCTATTAATGCTAAATCAAGTGTGGCATAGATTTCCTCGGTTGTTCGTAAAGATAAAATGGAATTAATCGACTTAATCGCCAATGTCTCGGGAATGCCTGATTTCAATACTTTTGACAGCAGCTGCAGCGTCTCTTGACTCTCTTCGTCAGCGCGCGTGCCATTGCCCATACCGTCACTGATTGCCAGCGCATATTTACCCGTACCAATATCAAACAGAGCATAATTATCGCCAGAAATCAGTCCGCCTCCACGTGCTGCTGTAGCGACCCCGGTTACGATATCGAACGTACGTGCTGAAACAAAAATGACACGGCTTGGATCGCCAGCCTCATCCGCGGTCTCCTTTTTTCTGACGACAATATTTTCGCCTAAAATATCCGAGAGCAACGGCGCAATTACTTTTTCACTGGCTCCGTAATAATCGGTTGGCAAAATGACTTCTATATCAATTGAACCCGCCTCCAGATTATAGATTTCGACGCTTTCCACACGCAGCCCGACACTATGCAGCTTCATCAGAATCATTTCCTCCTGAAGATCGTGCATCCCTCTTTCCCGTTTCATCTCTGACGCAAAATCGCCCATCACCTGAGAGACCCCTTGTAATTGATCGGCAACAAGCCGGCGGCTCTCCTTCACCTTCTGATCCATCTTCTCCTGCATCTTAGCAATCTGCCGTTCGCGTTCAATTGCGTCAAGTGTCTGCTGCGCTTTGACACAATAGGTCTGCCAAGCGATACGCAGCTTGGCATCGTTATACTTATCATCATTCTTGTAAGCCTTCTTCAAATCAAGCATCATTCGCTGCGTCTGATCCATATTTTTGACCCAGCACTTCTGTTTTTTAAAGCATTTCTGACAAGTTTGTGCGGTCACGCGGCTTAAGAACAGATCGTCTTCCAAACTCTCCATTTCCGCCGGCGGATTAAAACTTTTTGCCAGCGTCTGAAATAAACCAGAGAATTGCTCAATCCGACTGACCGTCACATCACGTAGTTTGCGAATATATTGCTGCTGTTCTTTATGGTATTCGCTCGTTCCTGGAACAAAGGAAGCAAGCTGCTGTATCCATGTCTTCGGCGTAATGAGTAACAAGAGCACGGCCGCAAGTGAATCAGCCGTCTGACCGAGAAGCGCGCTGTAACCGTCTCCATATAGAGCTATGAGCAGTGTAGCAATCAATAGCCCCGCCGCTACGCCCCATTTCCCCGCTTCCTTGAGCAGACCACCTAAAACACCGGAAAATGCTAATAGGCTCATTTGATAGAGGCTCGAAACGCTGGCAAGACCAAGAATCAGCCCAATGACGACGCCAACAGTCGAGCCAATTGCCGCACCACCCGCGGAAGCGAAGAGCAGGATGATATAACGAGCTAGAATACGATCAACGGAAAGTCCCATCGCCTGCCAACCGATTGTGCCTGCAAGAATTGACGAAAGCAGAATGATAAAACAAATAATTTCTTCATTTTTAAACAACTTGCGATTGGTTTTCATAGAAAGCAGCGGCACACTCTGCATAAAAATCAACGTTACCAGAAAGGCGAGTGAAGCTTCCGCAGCAGCCGTTAATCCATCGGTAACCGTTAAGCTCAATGCAAATGCCGCTTGGCAGAGGAGCCGAATTCCGGCACATGTCATCAGAACGAGGACAGGCAGCCACTTGCTTTCATGCACGGACCATCTGAGCAGTATCTGACGCGATAGAGCTAAGAACAGGAGGGCAAGAAGTGAAAAGAAGCCCTGTTCAAGCGTGACTGTACATGCACCAGCCACTGCAAAGAGGGAAGCCATCCAGCGTTTCTTTCGATGCAGCCAAAAAACCATTGCAAAGAAGGGCACAGTAAATGGCGTCAATGTATTGAGAATAACTGCGCGTCCTAATAAAAAACCAGCAATAATGAAGAAGAGATCCGTTCGAAAAACGACTCGAACGATTAACTTATGAATGGCCTTTCGAAAACGAACCGATTGTCCTGTCACTTCACTTTTCTGTGTAGAAGTGCTTGCTTGTCCACTAGCTGTCATCGCAGATTCCTGAATCATCGTTCTCGCCCACTTTCAGCTAAGTATTGTATGATTCATTTAATCACAAATTTGTTTCAAAATTTGTCAGAATCGCGACTCATTTTCATAAAAGTCTTCGACGTATTTCTTCGCTGTCCGTCAGAATGACTATCTCTCCGTCAAGTCATTTGCCAAATCGAAAGAAAAGAAACGAACGTGCTGT
Organism: Sporolactobacillus sp.; assembly: GCA_047718535.1. Taxonomy (GTDB): domain Bacteria; phylum Bacillota; class Bacilli; order Bacillales; family Sporolactobacillaceae; genus Sporolactobacillus. The sequence goes on along the minus strand of JBDNRH010000019.1, from coordinate 38,883 downwards.
CTGATTATTGTTGAATTTGTTAGATACGGCTATAATTTCGTAGGTATTTTTTTTAGCGCCGCGGCGTATCTTTACCCGCGGAACATACCGGCGAATAACCCTAGTTGTCAGAAGAATCCAGCCATCAAGTGTTGCTCTCAATTTGACCATTCAAGCGTACAAAAAAGTAAAAAGCATCCGGCCTTTTGACCCGATGCTTAAACTATCTATTCTATTAAATCGCCACACGTCCCAAGTAGAATCAACCTCTGCGCGCGCCTCTTCCACCGCGCTTGGACTCTGTTTGGCGCTTGATTGTTGAAAGTCTATCTTCACTATCCTTCAGATAGCGAGAAATCTTGTCTTCGAAAGTTTGTGTACGAACAAAACGTTTACCGCCACCGGCACCGTTTCCGCCACGCGGGCTTCTTGGTGCTGGTTTCGGCTTATCGACAGCTTTGCGGATCGACAGACCAATTTTTCCATCGGGTGCCACTTGCAAGACTTTCACTGTGACTTCATCACCAATTGACAGAACCTCGTGAATATCTTTCACATACCGATCCGCAACTTCACTGATATGAACCAGCCCGGTCTTTCCATCGGGTAAATCAATGAAGGCTCCGAAGTTCGTAATACCTGATACTTTACCCTTCAGCTTGCTGCCTGCTTCAATTGACATAAAAAAAAGCTTCCTCCTAATATGGTATCTCTTATTAATTTATTATACAAAGAGTAAAAAGTGCCTGTCAATGACCGCTATTTTCAGATTTTGAGAAAATAATCTCACCCTTTCGGGAAAGCAGATAATCACGACGAGCAATTTCCCCAATGTATTGTTTGTTATGAAGGAGCTGAATCCGTTTCTTTAATCGTTTCGCTTCTGTGGTGGATGCGTTAACCTTTTTCTCGAGCGATTGTTTCTGAAGCTGCAGGCTGTGATAGCTTCCTGTCTGAGAAACCAAAGAGCCAGCCATAACTGAACAAATAATGGCAAAAAGAACCGCAAATACCGACAATCGGCGTATCAAACCCTTCTTCCGATGTTGGCGCCGCTGCATGGCGACTTGCTGTGACTGCAGATAGCCATTCTGTAGCTGCGCGACCCGTTCTCCATTACCCATTATTGCTGCCCCCTTCCAGAAAAAAACCGACGCAATTTTCCCCACCAATCAGATAGCGTGGACCTTACCTTTAAAACACGCTGATGAAAACGGATGACGTCATTTTTAAAAGCAATCAGCCATTTCTCCGGGAGAATCAGTCTTAAGAATCCCCGCAGTACCTTCAACGGAAATAGAAGCAAGACGACAGTGATTCGAAATAAAGCACTTACTGTCATTCTACACAATCTGTATACGAGCATCAATAGAAAAAAGGCAGGATAAATGATTAATTGATAGACAGTTTTCGCTATATATCGACAAATTCGGACAATCAATCCAATGATTTTATCAAAAACGATTAAAAAGGCACGCTCCAGCAATGCCTTATAAAAAGAAAAGCCTAGAATGGTACCCAGAAACATATATAGACGCAGCCGTCCCTCGTTAACCGGCAGAAGCAGTGTAAAGAGCAGGAGGGCTTGGATGATCCAGAACAGTGGATCGGTAACGAGCAAAATCCAGCGCCGTTTCTTTCTTGGATGAATAAAGCGTCCATATACAGAATAGGAGCCGCCGATCCAAACGCCCATTAATACCATCACAGCTAATGAGTTAAATTGTTCATGGAGTGTCATCGAAATAATTTGCCGAAGAATCCTTTTGACGATTCTCCGCCTGGTTCATCCAGGTAGCTAATTTCAAAGATTTTCCCCTCAATTGCAACCATGCCCTGATCCACATTCAGATTTTGCATTTTCAATGCTGCGCCCTTGACCGCTAAATAACCCATTACGGTTTCCATTAAAAATTCTTCGTGATCAAAGCTTTCTACATGCTTGACTCCCGTAATTTCAATCGTCTTTCGATTTCGAACGATGATATCATGGTTCTGCGTCGGCTTGTCCTGTCCGGACATCTGCGTCGGAAAATGTTGGCTCATTGCACGTCCCCCCTCATTTCATAAACTATGAGGAAGTTGTCCCGCTTAGAACAGATTAGAAAAACTTGGCAAAGTCAAGTCCACAGGCGAAGGCTGATGAAATTTCTATCCTTTCCTAACGCAAAAAAGAAGCAGGATCACACGCCTTGATCCGCTTCTTTTCCACTGATTAATTCATAAAGGGATTCCGCTTCTTCTTTCTTTACGCTTTCTTTAAGTTGCAGAATACGAATTATTGTCTGCCTCTGACCGAACTGCAGTGTCAGCTCATCACCGACATTTACCGCTGCGCTCGCTTTGCCAGGCTGACCGTTAATTAATACCCTGCCTTGATCAGCGAGCTCTTTGGCAACAGTTCGCCTTTTTATCAAACGGGAAACCTTGAGAAATTTATCCAGTCTCATTTCTTTACGGCATCCTTGAACTTATTTCCCGCACGAAATCCCGGAACAAAAGTCGATGGAATCGTAATTGACTCGCCTGTCTGTGGATTGCGCCCAATACGTTCGGCACGCTTCCTGACCTCAAAGGTACCAAAGCCAACGATCTGTACCTTCTCCTCATCGTGAAGCGTGTCAATAATTGTATCAAACGTCTCATTCACAATAAGTTCCGCATCTTTACGCGATAAACCGGTCTTCCCTGCAACTTTCTGGACTAGTTCATTTTTATTCATTACCTGACCTCCTGATTCACTTGTTCATTTAAGCAGCCTTAACAATTATGAGTCTAGCAATTCATCGCGCTCAACTTGAGCTTCATTCTGATCGTATTCGCTTTTTTATTTTATCATAAACTAAATAGCGATTCACATCTTCGGATTGCGCTGTGTGCCGCGCCGATGCTTTGCACTCCATGGTACCTTAATTGGCAGGCGGGCCAAATCGGACGAATTGAAATAGCGGAAAATAATCAGCATCAAAACAAACACGGCAGCTCCCATGACCGATCCAGTGAATGCTGTTGCTGCTGCTTGCACGCGGGACACCGCACCGATTAACTGTTCCACTCCGTATACTGCGGTGCCCATGACCACCGCAGCAATTAAAAGTTTCCCGGACGATGCAAATGACCAGCCATTAATTAAGCGCAGCCGCCGTAAAGTCCAGATACTCAGTCCTGCTGCGATAGCCGTTGCCCCGCACGTCGCGACAGCTGCTCCGGCGATCGAAAACACGGGAATTAGGAAAAGGTTAAGAGCAACTTTAACTGCAGTTCCGACACAAAGAAACAGAAACGGCAGAAACGGATGCCCCATCGCCGCAAACACCCCCGACGTTGTCAGAATGAGCGATAAGGTCAGCATCGTAAAAGCTATAATCGCAAATGAAAGGGCACCGCGATTATTGCGGAAGAGCATGATATTTACCGGACCACTAAGTACCGCCAAGCCGCAGGATGCAGCTAAACCAAACGCAAAACTGATCTTAATCGCCAGCGTCGTCTGCCGTCTGATCTCATTTAATTTTCGGTTCGATGCCAGCGTAGCCAGCCCCGGCACAAGCGCTGCAGTCAGCGCGGCCGATGCTATCATGCCAAATTGTGTCAGAACATAGGCCCGATCATAGACCCCCTTAATCGCCTCAGGATTAGCAATAGCCGCCGAGCGAAGCAGGCGAATCACCGACAGTGAGTCCACTAGCTGAAAGGCGGCAAGTGGCAAGGCAAGAATCGAAAACAAAGCGCCACTCAGCAGCAACCGACCGACAAGCAACCAGTCAAGCACTATTGAGATCGATCGCTTTCCCTTATGCCGATACCCACTTCGCCATCTGAAGAATAAAAGAATGAGCAGCGAAGCGGTTGGTGCAAGAACGGAAGCGCCAATCGCAGCCTCACCAAATTGATAAGGACCCGCATGGTGCTGAAATAAAAACCACGCTGCACTGATGATCATGACTACGCGAATGAATTGTTCCCCAATCTGACTGACGGCCGTCGGCAGCATATTCTGATCGATGCCTTGGAAAGCGCCACGCAGGACGGCAATAAAGGGAACAAAAATGTAAATCCAAGCCGCAATACGAAGAAGAGGAGCGAGACGCTCGTCTCCCATGGCTTGCGCCAATGATCCCGAAAAAAGCAAAAGCAAGAGAAAAATACTTCCGCAGAGAAAAAATAAGGCCAGTCGCGCATGATATTGTACATAAGACTTACTATCCGCCCGGCCAACCTGCCGCGTTTCTGCTATATATTTCGAAATGACAATCGGAAATCCGGTGCCACCGAGGGCAACAGCCAGTGCATAAAACGGATAAATCTGCTGATACACATAAAAACCAATATCGCCGGCAAAATTCTGATAGGGCATGCGATAAACAGCGCTTAGAATCTTGACCAATACACCTGCCGCTGTCAGAATAAACGCGCCCTGCCATAATCGCCGACTTTCTCTTCTTAGTTCATGCACTATTTTCCACCCTTGACAAAAATTCTCATGTGGATTATATCATAGCATTGGCACTTCCGCGCTGATTATCGCAAGAAAACGGGAGACATGCACGGCAAATGAAAAAAGATGCCTCAGGCAAGCTTTGAGACATCCACTCTTGATTCATCGATTTTCAGTGCTCCATCTGCCGTCCAAGAAAACCTGCCGCCGTCTCTGCCAACTTACGCTCAACATCGCTCGGCGGGTTCTTGTCCTTATCAATCAGCATGATGGTCCCAATTGGATCACCGCCGGCGACAATCGGTGCAACAACATACGCACCCGTCCACTCATTGATCCCCTCCGTTAACGGATCGCCATGCTCCTTCTCCAAAATCGTTTGTCTTAATTCCATTGCCCTTTCAGGAACCGATAATATCCTTTTATCCATATAATCTTTTTTTGAGCCGCCGGCTACAGCAATAATCGTATCACGATCACTAATCAAGGCCAGTTTCCCGGAGTTCTCCGCAAGTGACTCGGCATATTCTTTGGCAAAATCACCTAGCTCGCCCATAGGTGAATATTTTTTCAGAATCACTTCGCCATCATGATCAACAAATATTTCCAGCGGATCTCCTTCACGGATGCGCAATGTACGACGTATTTCTTTCGGGATTACAACCCGCCCAAGATCATCAATTCGGCGGACAATGCCAGTAGCTTTCATAACAAGGAAGTCCTCACTTTCATCGTCGAGCTGTCGTCCATCTTCCTGATTAAAGAGGAATTCCTCCACAAACCACTTAGTGAACACTTGCTCATAATGTTAATTCCTTGCAATTAGTATCTGCGCACCCGCCCAAGCTATACATTGATCATCAAAATTAACCAGCTGTCTGCGCACTCACTTGCATAGTCGCAATCTTTTTCAGAAGCTCTAACGCTCGATCCAGCAGCGGTTCACCCGCACGTCTGCGCTTCAGCAGCAGCTTCATTTTACTGCCTTCTGCGCCAATTCCAACGCTCGATCCTAATTTACTAATCATCTGGAACAGTGCCTGACGATCCATTTGCTGCCATCCTATCTCCGAGAAGAGCAGCAATAATTCAGCCGGCTTATCCTTCACCTCTTCAATCATCAATTGGTCAGCCAGCACACGAATCGAAGCCACTTTAAAGAGTTCAGCCACTTGAGACGGATAGTCGCCAAATCGATCGATCATCTCATCCTGAAGTTCTTCCAAGTAGGCAATTGAGTCAGCCGCTGTAAATCGTTTATACATATCGATCTTCTGCATCGAGTCTTCGATATACGTCGCCGGAATATAGGCGTCCGATTCCACTTCCAGTGCTGCATGCACCGTTTTTTGACCGGCAGGTGTATCGCCTTTGCGGGCAGCCACTGCGTCACGCAGCATTTGCGAATAGAGATCAAAGCCAACCGAATCAATGAATCCATGCTGCTCGGCGCCGAGCAAATTGCCTGCCCCGCGAATAGACAGATCACGCATGGCAATTTTGAAACCCGAACCAAGTTCTGTAAATTCTTTAATGGCCTGCAGTCTTTTCTCAGCAACCTCATTCATCACTTTATCGCGCTGAAATGTAAAATACGCATAGGCAACACGGTTTGAACGCCCTACTCGTCCGCGAAGCTGATACAGCTGGGCAAGCCCCATATGGTCTGCGTCATACACAATCAGTGTGTTCACATTCGGTATATCAACACCGGTCTCAATAATTGTTGTACTCACTAAAACATCACTCGTGCCATCAAGGAAATCAACCATTGCTGCCTCTAATTCTGTTTCCTTCATCTGGCCATGTGCGAATGTGACCGTGGCTTCGGGCACAAGCTGAGAAAGCAGTTCCACCATATGCTGGATAGTTTCCACCCGATTATAGAGAAAATAGACCTGTCCTCCCCGAGCAAGTTCGCGTTCAATCGCGTCGCGTACAAGTGCACCGCTATATTCTGTGACGTAGGTCTGCACAGGGAAGCGATTTTCCGGTGGTGTTTCGATGACAGAAAGATCACGCACACCGAGCATCGACATATGTAATGTGCGCGGGATCGGCGTTGCGGTCAGTGTCAGCACGTCAACATTAGCCTTGAGATGTTTAATCTTCTCTTTATGTGTCACGCCGAACCGCTGCTCTTCATCGACTATCAGCAAACCTAAATTCTTGAAAACAACGTCCTTAGAAAGCAGCCGGTGCGTACCAATCACAAAATCAAGTGTGCCGTCTTTGAGCCCTCGCAATGTGTCCTGTTTCTCTTTACGCGAGCGAAAACGACTGAGCACGTCTATCGACACGGGAAATTCTTCAAAGCGTTCACGTGCCGTCTCGAAATGCTGCTGAGCGAGAATTGTCGTTGGCACTAGGAACGCTACCTGTTTCCCGTCTGCAATCGCTTTAAAAGCAGCTCGAAGCGCAACCTCCGTCTTCCCATAGCCCACGTCACCACAAAGCAGGCGGTCCATGGGTCGCTCACTTTCCATGTCTTTTTTAATTTCTTCGATCGCCCGCAGCTGATCAACTGTTTCCTGATAAGGAAACGCCGACTCAAAATCATGTTGCTCGGGTCCATCGGCTGCAAAGGCGTAGCCGCGGCTTGCTTCACGCCTGGCGTATAGCTTAATTAAATCATCGGCAATATTCTGGATCGAAGACCTTGCCTTATTCTTCACCTTTTTCCACTCTGAGCCGCCAAGTGAATAAATTTTCGGCTCCTTGCCTTCAGCGCTTACATATTTTTGAACTTGGTTAATATGTTCGACAGGCACGTACAGCTTATCGTTGCCCTTATAAATAAGCTGCAGATAGTCCTTATGCACGCCGTTGACTTCCAGCGTCTCAACACCCGCATAGCGGCCAATGCCGTGATCCACATGCACGACATAGTCGCCAACTGACAGTTCATTATAGCTGCGCAGCCGCTCTGCATTTGACAGCTGCTTGCCCTTATGCGCCGTTTTGACTGGTTTATTGGCAAACACTTCTCGCTCAGTAATCACCGCTAATTTGCGTAATGGAATTTCGAATCCGCTAGTCAAATTGCCGCAAATAATACGTGCTTGACCAGCAACGGGATGACTGTCATGCTCCATAAATGCCACATCGATTTGATAATCATGCAGCACTTGTTCCATTCGCAGCGCACGCTCTTTGTCCGAAGCAAGAAAAACAATGGCATAATCACTCTTCAGCCATCGATCAGTTTCCGACTTAAGCATGGCAATCTGGCCGTGGAAACTCTGCATCGAGCGGCTGCTGAGGCTTACCAAATTCTGTGGCTGGAAATGGCCGTGATAGCGCAGAAAGAGTGAGAGCAGCAGAACCGGCTGGTCCAGGTGCTCGACCCATTCCGCGCTGCCCAGCATGAGCGGAGTGTCATGAACCATCTGTCCACGCTGAAGCTGATCAAGCTGCCAGTCGGCCGCTTCTCGATCAAGCTGGTCGCCCATTTCTTGAATACGACTGATTTCATCCATGACAAACAATGCGTCCTGCGGCAAATAATCAGTCAGTGTAGACGATTTATTATAAAGCAGTGCATTATACTTGCCGATATCCTCAAATGCCTGTTTCTGCCGCAACGCATCAATTTCAGCGCCAATATGCTCTTCAAGCAATTGACGGACAGTCTCATTTGTCACCTTGGCCAATGTCGCGCTCAGCTTCTGCTCCAAATGGTCTGCACCGCGCACGTATTGCTCTTCATAGAGGAGCAGCTCGCGAGCAGGACCAATGACTGGGCTTTCTTTCAGCGACGCTAATGATCGCTGCGTCTGGCAATCAAATGAGCGAATAGAATCAATCTCATCGTCGAATAGTTCAATGCGCAGCGGATTCTGCTCGGTCAGCGGAAAAATATCAAGAATTCCGCCACGCACGCTGAACTGACCCGGATCACTAACCATCGTTTCCCGTGAATAACCGATCGCAATAAGCCTTCTGACCGTGTCCTGCAAATCGAGCAGCGCTCCCGTTTTAAAACGAAGAAGACTTGCCTTCCACAAATAAAGCGGTGCCATTAATCGTTTCAGACCGGCGATAGGCACAACAACGAGGCAGCGATTTCCTTGAACCAGATGATTCAGGACATCGATGCGCTGAGCAAGCAGCTCTGGACTTGCAACCGCCAAGTCGGCAGCAACCATATCATTGGTTGGATAGAGGAATAATTCTTCCGTACTTACAAAGCCTTGAAGATCATGATACAATTTCTGTCCTTGATACAGATTATGAGTCACTGCGACAAGGGTTCTATCCGTGCGGTCACTGTAAAAAGCTGCAATAAACAGCGATTTCGCGCTGCCGGATAATCCCGAAACAAGCTGCTGCTTCAGGCCGCTGTCAAATCCGTCGCGAACAGCCTCAAATTCAGCCAATTTTTGCTTAAAATAGAGGCCTAATTGCCGCATTCGTCATCCCCACTTTCATCAACCCGAAAAACGCTTTGGCAGTCACCCAAAGCTATCGCTTGTTCGGAATTTCCAGTTGACCAACAGCGAACCGCTTTCTGACAAGTACAGACGACTAAGCGTTCTCTTATTTGTATGCATCGGTCAGCCCAATTAGTTTGTCGCATTATACACCGTCATCACTTTCGATAAGGGTTCAGTCAGCCATGCAGCGGACGCGGCCACCGATCGTTCAAGCGCCGCTTCAATCATCGGCTGTTGTTCCTGAGTAAATCCATGCAGGACATGATTGATCACTGCCTGGTGATCCTTTGCCGGATGGCCGATGCCTACTTTTATGCGGGCAAATTCCTCAGTATGCAGATGGCGAATCAGCGATTTCAACCCGTTATGTCCGCCCGAACTTCCTTTCGCTCGAACCCGTATTTTCCCAACCGGCAGATCCATATCATCCTGAATGATCAGCAGATCGCAGCAGTCGATCTGATAGAAGCGAAGCAGTGGGGCTATCGCTTCGCCAGATAAATTCATATACGTCAGCGGCTTTACGAGCAGAACAGATTGACCTTCTATTGTTCCTTTGCCGAATAACCCATTAAATTTACTCTTGTTTAAATCGATCCCATATTTATCAGATAACCGATCGATTACATCAAATCCAATATTGTGTCGAGACATAGCATATTCTGCACCAGGATTGCCTAGGCCTGCAATCATTTTCACCGTTTATCCTCATCCTCTGCCCAATTCCATTGAATTTGTATCCGCCCTCGATACAGAGGTTCACTTTTTCCGCAGATAGAACACACTGCCGCTGTTATTAACCGGGCGGGTCAAGAATTATAAAAAAGGACGTAACGCAATGTTACGCCCGGTATTATCAAGAATTCCTGTTTCCTGTCAATTATTCAGCAGGAGTTTCCTGCTCGGTGTCCGAATCAACTGATGCTTCCTCGGTTTGATCCGTTCCGCCATAGGAGAGCGACGCAATCACTTCGTCCGGGTCGCCAATAATGGTGTAATCTGCTTCAGGCTTCACATCGCTAATACGTATGCTGTCACCAACAGACAGCTTGGATACATCAATTTGAATCGCGGAAGGCAGATTGTTCGGCAACGCACGAACAGTCAGTTCCGAGATGCTGTGATTCAACACGGCGTCGCTCGCTTGCAACGCTTCGGTATTGACCAATTCAACCGGTACTATAGCATCCAATGTTTCGTTAATATTAATTTCCAGAAAATCAATATGGCGAATCGTGCCTTTGATTGGATCGTACTGCATTTCATGGGCCATAACTGTATACCGTTTCTTTCCCTCTATATCAAGCGAAATAACCGCATTACGGCCTGCACTGCGCAATAATTTGCTAACCTCACTTGAATTAACAGCTATCGACTGATTACCAACCGTTTTCCCATAGACAACGGAAGGAACCTTTCCTTCTTTTCTTAATTCATGCGTAATTGACCGTTTCGAGCTATCACGAACAGTTGCTGCTAATAAAGCCATCCTCTTGCACGTCCTTTCACTCACACTAAGTTTTTATCATTATTCCCATTTTATAAAGGAATGAATCACAGAAGCAGCCAGCCAACCTTGCTTCATGGCGTGGACAATGCGGCAATTCTTATAAAAACTGATGCTTGTGAGAAAAACCCACAAAATTTCTTGGGAGCTTATTGCAGTTCTCAAGGAATATCAGGCTTTAAAGATCCTGATCCAAGAGTCTTGACCGTATGTCCCGCTGTACTCTTCAACTCAACTCATTAATTGAAAAGCCGACTGACAGAAAGTTTTTCATGAATACGAATGATTGCTTCGCCAATTAACGGAGCAACTGACAACTGTACAATCTTGCTGATTTTCTTTTCTTCGGGAAGGGTAATCGTATTCGTCACAACAAGTTCGCTGATTGCCGAATTCTGAATGCGTTCGATTGCCGGTCCCGAAAGCACAGGATGAGTACAGCAAGCATACACCTTTTTCGCACCGCGCTCAACTAATGCGTTGGCAGCAAGCGAGATCGTACCTGCCGTATCAATGATGTCATCAATAATTATCGCTGTTTTTCCCTGAATATCACCAATAATATTCATCACCTCAGCCACATTTGGCCGTGGACGGCGTTTATCAATAATCGCAATCGGCGCGTTAAGCCGTTCAGCCATCTTACGGGCCCGGGTGACACCGCCGTGATCAGGTGAAACCACGACAATATCCTTCATCTGCTTACTGAGAAAATACTCTGACAGAGTCGGTACACCTAGAAGCTGATCAACCGGAATGTCAAAGAACCCTTGAATTTGCGGCGCATGAAGATCCATCGAGAGAATGCGTGTCGCTCCTGCCGTCTCCAATAAATTAGCCACGAGCTTTGCTGTAATCGGCTCACGCGCGCGCGCTTTGCGATCCTGACGCGCGTAACCGTAATACGGGATAACGACATTAATTGTTTTGGCTGATGCCCGTTTCAGCGCATCGATCATAATCAACAATTCCATAAGATGCTGATTGACAGGATCGGAAGTCGACTGAATGACGTAGACTTCACTGCCGCGAATACTTTCCTCGATGCTAATCTGAATCTCTCCGTCACTAAATGAGGAAACAATACATTTGCCCAGTTTGATGCCAATGTGTTCCGCAATTTGCTTCGCCAAATCAGGATTCGAATTCAAGCTGAAAACTTTCAAGTTTGGATCTAAATAGCTGACCATTCGTGTGGTTCCCTCCAGTTATTGGTTTACCCTATAATTCAACTTCTGTGCATATCGCTCTTTATTCGTTTGCCGCGATCGGGCAATAGCCAGCGCATCTGCATTTACCGACTGAGTAATTGTCGATCCGGCGGCAACAAAGGCCCCTTGACCAATCGACACAGGTGCTACAAGATTGGCATTGCAGCCGATAAACGCCCCGTCGCCAATATGCGTTTCAAATTTATTCTTACCATCATAATTGACAGTAATCGTTCCACAGCCCATATTCACGTCACGCCCAAGTACAGCATCGCCAAGATAGGTCAAATGGGAGGCTTTGCTGCCCACACCAATTTCCGATTTCTTCACTTCAACAAAATTTCCAATTTTTGCCTTATCGTGAATAATCGATTCGGGGCGAATATGAGCAAACGGACCAATTTGAACATGATTATAAATCTTGCAGTTCTCTAATACAGACTGATCAATGACACATGCTTCGCCAATTTGACAATCGGTCACCCGTGTATGCGGACCGATCCGGCAATTCGCACCTATCTCTGTAGCTCCCGTGATTATCGTACCCGGAAAAATAGTAGTATCTTGTCCGATAACGCAGTCCGCCGAAATATAGGTGGTGTCCGGATCAATCAGCGTCACGCCATTCAACATATGCTCACGGTTGATCCGGCGCCGCATCATTTTCTCCGCCTCAGCAAGCTGCACACGATCATTAACACCGGCCGTTTCATCAAAGTGATCCGTTGAACAAGCTACCACACGATGGCCCGCCTGAATCAGCAAGCTGAGTACATCCGGTAAATAATATTCAGCCTGTACGTTGGCGTTGCCCACATGCTGAAGAAATTGAAAAAGCAATTGATTATCAAAACAATAAATGCCCGTATTGATCTCGGTAATTGCTCTCTCAGCTTCCGTTGCATCCTTATCCTCAACAATTCGCGACAGATTGCCACTAGGTTCTCTTACAATTCGTCCATAGCCAGCGGGATCGACTGCATGCGCTGTGAGAACAGCCGCTGCCGCGCCCTCTTTCTCCTGGAATTCAATGAATTGTTGCAGCGTTTCTGCTCGAACAAGCGGCGTATCACCGCAAAGAACAACAGTGACCCCATCGCGATCGGCAAGTGTCTCACGCGCCTGAAGAACTGCATGTGCTGTCCCCAACTGCTGTTTCTGAAAAATACAAATCGCGTCTGTTCCGACGCATTGACGCACTTGATCGGCTCCATGACCGACAATAACCATCTTTTGCGCAAAGTCGAGTTTTCCAATTTGATCAAGAACATGACGCAACATAGGTTTGCCGCAAACCGGGTGCAGCACTTTATATAGCTTCGATTTCATCCGAGTGCCCTGACCGGCTGCCAGAATGATCGCAAATCGGTTTGACATGACTAACCTCCATCCGTATAAGCACTTGGCCTTGCCAAGTAAACAATCACAAGACAGATCGACAGCCTTCGTAGTGGGTATACTGTCACCGATCCTAAACCTTATTAATCCGTAAATTATGGAATCAATCGCTCCCTGATTAACTTTTTCCAAGATCGTGCTGATTACTGCTAACCGCATATGAATAAAAGCAAAACCTATTAAGAAGAGCGTCCTTTTTAGACTATAGCCTAATTAATTGCCAATTTCAAGAAGGCGCAAAGGATTTCTCCCATGCGCCTTCTCATCTTCATTTACAACAAATGACCCGTCTGCAGCTTCATTATCTTTACGACGCGCCCGCCTGCTGGTATGATGCCCCTTCGACAAGAGCGAGCTTGTATTCATGAAGTACGGCGTCCTGAATCTTCTCTCTTGTGCCTGATGTAATCGGATGAGCAATATCGCGAAATTCACCGTCGGGCGTCCGTTTGCTTGGCATAGCCACAAAGATCCCGTTATTTCCATCAATCACGCGGATATCATGAACCACAAATTCCTGATCAATCGTAATCGACGCAATCGCTCGCATGCGGCCATCAGTATGCATAATCCGCATTCTTACATCTGTAATTTCCACTAAGAAGCACCGTCCTTCTCATAATTTATCGATAGCATTATGAGAAAGAATTCAACAATGGTGTAACAAACTCCTGCAAAAAGATGATATATTCAAAATTTAACTCGCGTCTATACCAAGAAGGCATTAGAGCGAGTCTGCTGTCAATTCATTTTCACACGACATTCGGCAAGTGCAGAGACAGCGTTCCCGGGCTCAATTACCAGTCGCTCCTCCTGCTCGAGAATAGTGAGCTTAAGCAGTGACGTATAATCGGTCACCAACTTTGGCTGTTCCTCCTTTTTCTCTACCAAAACAGCCATCCCAGCTACCTCTGCGCCAAACTCTTTAATGAGATTCGTCATGCCCTTCATTGTGCCTCCGGCCTTCATAAAGTCGTCCACTATCAGCACGCGGGCATTTTCCCTCAGACTTCTTCGTGGCAGCACCATCGTCTGAATTCGTTTGGATGAACCAGAGATATAGTTAATACTGACCGTTGATCCTTCAGTCACTTTACTGCTGCGTCGCACAATCACAACAGGCGCGCTAAACTGCGTCGCCACCGCATAAGCGATTGGAATACCTTTTGTTTCCATGGTCATCACTGCGTCGATTGGCTGATCAGCATAAACGGAAGCAATCAGCCGCCCAATTGCATTAATATATTCCGGTTCCCCGAGCAGATCCGTCATATAGAGATAACCGCCGGGAAGAATCCGTTTCGATTCAGTCATTCTTTCACGAAGAAGGCTGAGCACCTGCTGCGCTTCATCCATGGCCATATAAGGGACATAACAGACACCGCCGGCTGCCCCTGCCAACGTCTTCAACCGCCCAGCGCCAAGTGTCTCGAAATTATCCTTTATAATTGCAAGATCTTCACTTATCGATGATTTTGCGGATTGATATCGTTCGGAAAAATGAGAAAGTGGAACAATTTGGTGGGGATGCTGCAGCAAATATCTAGTCATATCTACTAGTCTGCTGCTACGCCTGAGTTTCATGATAGCCCTCCAAATCCGAATATTTTAAGGTAATTCTACACCATTATTCGTATTTGAACAAGGGGGCAATCGGTTTGCTCAATCGCACAGCGTGAACTTCCCGGCAATAGCCTTTCATCCCGTTAAATAGGCGCTGCATCCGCGATTCTTTCTGTGTTAATCCAAACACAGTGGGACCGCTGCCGCTCATCAGGATACCTTCGGCTCCAATTGCCCGCATATGCTCTTTTATCCGCGCAATATCGGCTACTTTCTTAACTGTCACCGGCTCCAGCGTATTGCCAAGCTGATGGCAAATAGCCTCGAAATTATGAGTGCGTACAGCCTCAACCATCGCATCAACATTCGGATGTATCGCCTCCTGTTGATCCCATTCCTTATAAATTTGTCCTGTCGATACCGACACGTCTGGCTTCACCAAAACGACCCAGCACGGCGGCAGATCAGGAAGGATCTCAATGAGCTCCCCGCGGCCACTGGCCAGTGCCGTTCCACCGCGCAGACAAAAAGGCACGTCTGAACCAATCTGCAAGGCAATTTCCTGCATATCCTTATGCGTCATCCCGAGCGACCACAGCCTGTCAAGCGCACGAATCGTTGCCGCCGCATCACTGCTGCCTCCTGCAAGTCCGGCGGCAACCGGTATCTTTTTCTGAATGAACAGGCGTACGCCCTCTTTAATCGTGTATTTTTTTTTAATTAAATCTGCTGCCTGATACGCGAAATTGCGCTCATCCTCAGGAATATAGGTTTCAGATGTGCGCAGCAAGATGGCATCATCGGCAATCGATTCGCACTCCACCCGGTCTGCTAAATCTATAGTTGTCATGACCATTCGCACATCATGGTAACCGTCTGCCCGCAGTCCTAGTACGTCCAAAGACAAATTAATCTTTGCGGGCGCTTTTTCAAGTATTTTCACCAATTTTTCTTCACCCCGCTCGTTAGTAGACGATTGCTGGCGGCTTAAAGCCATTGCTTGTGATTGCCGTCATTACGTCATGCATCCTCCCCTATAGTATCGGAAATGTGGAGAAATAAAAAGAGAACTTCGCCATCTTCGGCAAAGTTCTCCTGACGCTCAATCATCGATCACTGACGGGTGTCCGCCAGCTGCTTCTCAGCTATTTGAATTGCCTGCCGCACCATGTTGCCGGCATCCCGCGCGCGAATGCCGCCCCAGCCCTCTTGCTTCACCGTATCATAAAAACCAAGCTCTTTTGCAAGTTCAATTTTAAACGATTCGGACATCATGCTTTTACGTCTGGACATGATTGGCGAGCCTCCCTTAAATGGTCGAGCATGCTTATAATTCACTGTTACACTTTTCTCTATACATCATTTATGCTAAACTGAGTATAATGAAAGTGGTTGCAGACAGCATAAACGCACATGCCTGTATCCGCTTATGGGAAGGTATGTGCGTAGCTGATCGTCGTACGAATTTCAATGCCTGTCGATCACGAAACGGAGCCGTCACACGCTTATTGACCGCTTGCCATTTCCTCTAAAAAGGTGAGTTCCACAGAATCTGTCAACACATCAGTATAGCTGTAGGACACGCGTTCAAAAGCATTCGAATCCTTATCCAGCCGAACGATAAATACGGCTGGATAAGTCCCTTCCAAAATACCAATACGTTGAATCGTTTTGCGTCGGCCACCGTTTGCCTTAAGAGTCAAACGTTTTCCTACACGCTCATCGAGAACGCCTTTGATGGCTTCAATGGTTTTTCCCATCTCGACAATCCACCTCGCTTAATTATAACTATAACATACCCGTAATCAAAAAGCAAATAGTATAAATTTTAACAGGAATGATAGCGGACTGTCAACGATTTTAAGCAAATATTTTTCACTTTTTTATCATGTGCCATTTATGAACATTAAATTCGCCATTTAACAGAAAATAATCGGATAGCATACTCATTTTCAGAAATTGCGTTCATCTTCCGACGGATATGGCATGCCGGTGCGCATCATTCCACGGCTCTCCACTCCGCCGAGGCCGCTTGGCCCAGATAATGTGTTACGCAGCACATCCCACACATTAATCGCATCCATAAATGAACTAAAGCTGATTTTTGCCACAAGATATACTGGATCAAGCGCATGAATATTGACTCGTTCAGGGGAACTGGCAAAATTAGCTCCTGAGCGGATTAGCATCTCGAAATTAGACTGACAGGCACCTGCAAAAATAGTCAGCTGGTCAAGACTCGGCCAGCGATAGCGCACTTCCTTTACTGTACGCACAAAATGACCGGAATGGCGATAAGCTTTTAGATCTTCAATTGATCCCTTGCTCTTCAGAAAAGCATCATGGCCGGTTAAGACTAGGATGTCTGGACGAATCTGAGCGACCAGCTTAGGGACACGTTCTGGCATCTCTGATTCGCTCATGTATTTGCCAATTACAGGCACATTTAATTTTTCATAAACAGTCAGGCATTTGTTCAGATAGTACGGATCGCCGTCAATATGCAGCACTCGGCCAGGCATCTCGAAATAAGCGACCGATGAACGATAGCCATTCGTTGCCCGATATTGGTGCTTCATCTGCATCTGTTTATAATCTTGGCGGAATAGCTTCAGCGACTGCACTTCCCTTGACTGCAAACGCCGCTCGTATGCATCCCGCTCGTCTAAAGTAATCAATGCAAGATCGTCAATTGGCGCATCTGCGTAAAGGCGCAGATCCTGACCAGCAAGTTCAGCAATTTCATGCTCCGAATCTAGAGACGTGATTCGAAACGGCATATCACAGTCATAGGATTTTCGTGACACTAAATCGCCCGGTTGAAATGCCATCGCATCTATCCTCTCTTTCCGAAGGCGCATTATCGATCATCCATTCGAAAGTAGTGCCGTCTTTTTCATCCTATGTTAAACAGCAGTCAGTTATGAGCGTAAGCTGCCGGGACGCGCTGTCAGTCGCTATGGTGCTTAGTCAGAAATCCGCTTTTGATCAGCTAACGCCTCGCTAAGCCGTGCAAATTCTTCTATTGTCAGCGTTTCTCCGCGGCGCGCGGGATCAATATCGACATCATGAAGGATAGTTTGCAGCATCTCTTTCTGCGCCTTCGAAAAAAGATTATTCATCAGATTATTCAGCAATGTTTTCCGGCGCTGCGCAAAGCTGGCACGCACCAATTGAAAAAAGAAGGGTTCATCGGTAACTTGAACTTTCGGCGCCGTTCGGATATCAAGGCGAATGACCGCCGAATCTACATTAGGTTGAGGCATGAATACCGTCTTCGGCACTGTCAAAACAATTGCCGCCTGCGCACGGTACTGAACAGCTATGGAGAGTGAGCCGTAACTTTTTTCACCGGGATGCGCCTGCAGACGGGCGGCGACCTCTTTCTGAATCATGACGACCACACGACAGAAAGCCATTCCCGGCTCGAGCAGCCGCATCAGTATTGGCGTGGTCACATAATACGGCAAATTGGCCACCACGATTACCGGCGCATTCGGAGGGAACTCTTCTTGAAGAAGGGTTGACAAATCAAGCTTAAGTACATCACCAAATCGAATGGAGACATTATCAAACGCTGCCAATGTCTCAGTCAAAATTGATTCAAGGCGACGATCGATTTCGATTGCTACAACTTTCTTGGCGTGAGCGGCAAGAACTTGTGTCAATGCACCCGCTCCGGGACCTATTTCTAGCACATAGCTCTCCTCTGTCACATCCGCCGATTGAACAATCCGTTCAAGAATATTGCCATCGATAAGGAAATTTTGTCCAAGACTCTTCTTCAACGTAAAATGGTGAGCACGAATGATTTCCTGCGTGTTCCTCGGTGATGCAAGATGCTTATCCATTTATTCCGTTCTCCCTTCGAATGACACTCATCGCCCGTTTGAGCTCATCTTCGCTAATTTGAAACATCTGAAGCCGTTTATGAAGCTGCTTACCATTGGTGTACCCTATTTTCAAAAGCTCACCAAGCTGTTGCCGCATGCTTTTGGCTTCCTTGCCACCGAGTAACCCATACTCGCGCAACTGCTGCAAACTGATTTTTTCTTCTGTCTCACTGATCGCCTCTGAATAAACGGCGGACAAGGCACGGCAAATAGCCTCGGGTGAAGCGTGCTCGATCCCGAGACTTTCATGATCGCCGCCTTTCCCTTCCCGTCTTGTTATAAAAGCGTGCTTACAGCCAGGAACTTCGCGGCTAACAATTTTACGAATGCGTTCCCCAGGATAATCCGGATCCGTGAAGATGATCACGCCTCGCTTAGCCTGAGCATGGCGAATCATTTCAATCGTCCGCTTGCTGACACGTGAGCCATTGGTTTCTATTGTCTCCGCCGCTAGTGCCCTGTGTATCGCTACCGTGTCACTCTTCCCTTCAACGACAATTATCTCTTTGACTATCATTGTATTTTCCTCTCATAACATTCTCATTCCAATCATTGACATAAACCTATGCGAAACAAACGATTCGCATTAGCCGTTGTCGCCTGCTCCACTTTTTCCAGCGCTACACCTTTCAACTCGGCAATTTTCTCAGCCACTAGCCGAACACGTGCCGGTTCATTGCGCCTGCCTCGGAACGGGTGCGGACTGAGAAACGGACAATCTGTCTCAATTAACAGACGATCTAACGGCACAGCTGCAGCCGCTTCTTGCTGCACACGGGCATTTTTGAAAGTAACCGGTCCACCAAAGCTGATATAGAAATTCAAATCAATAAATTTCTTCGCCCATTCAGCCGTATCGCTATAGCAATGCATGACTCCGCCGATCTCGGCCGCGCCCTCATTACGAAGGATTTGTTCTGTATCCGCCGTTGCTTCACGATTATGGATAATCAGCGGCAGCTTCGCTTGCCGCGCCAGTCGAATTTGACGGCGGAAAACGGTTTGCTGCACCGCTTTGGGAGACTTGTCCCAATGATAGTCCAAACCGATTTCACCCAGTGCGACAATTTTGCGGTGAGCCAGATGATCGGCCATCCAAGCGAAATCTTCCTCTGTCATATCAACAGCATCTTCTGGATTCCAACCGATTGCTCCATATATTTCCTTATGCTGATTAATAATTGGAAAAACACTTTCCATTGACGTGCGATCCACACCGATGACAACCATTCGGCCGACATCCGCCTGTGCTGCACGTTCAAGCACAGCGCTCAAGTCCTGTTCAAAGGCCTGATCATTAATATGAGTATGCGAATCAAAGAGCATTTCATTCCTCCCCTTTCTATGATACTGCGCCTGCAAAAAAGCGGGAAGTCGCATGGCTGCCACGGGGCAGCACCACTCTTCCCGCCTGAAATCATTCATTCAACTGTCCGTCTCAGCGAATCTTCGTGCCATTCGGCAGCGGCCCGGAAATGGTAGCCAGCTTCAATTGGCCATCTGCATCGCCAGCAAGCAGCATTCCTTGTGAGAGTTCACCGCGCAATTTCGCCGGTTTGAGATTAGCGATGACGATAATTTTCATACCAACCAGATCCTCTGGCTTATAAAAGTCGGCAATACCGGACACAATCTGCCTTTTTTCATAGCCGAGATCGACTTGGATTTTGAGCAGCTTATCCGCGCCCTTCACTTTATCAACTTGCAGGATTTCCCCAACACGCAAATCAATAGCTTGAAACGCATCGATTGAAATTTCCTTGGCTGCTGCCGCCACTGGCTTCGCCTTCGATTTCTTTTCCTTATTGCCATTCGGTTTGGTATCGCCCGCGGCGCCGCGCATCTGTGACTGAATATAAGCGACTTCTTGCTTAATATCGAGTCTCGGAAAGATAGGTGCGTCTTTATGCACTGTCCATTTTCCGGTATTCATTGCCGGTTGACCAATCGAATCCCAAGCCTGATCAGCTGCATCGTCGACTCCAAGTTGCCGGAATATCTTTGCTGGAGTGGACGTAAAGAAAGGCTGAATCATAATCGCAACCGCACGCAGCACATCCGCTAGATGTGCAAGCACTGATTCAAGTACAGCCGCCTTCTGTGGATCTTTCGCCAATACCCACGGCTGCGTGTCGTCAATATATTTATTCGTCTGGCCAATCAGTTTCCAAATTGCGGTCAAGGCAACCGAGAACTGCAGATTTTCCATTTGCTGCTCAACCGTCTGCCGCGTATCAAGCAGTGCCTTCTCCAAGTCTTGATCAAGAGCAGTCACCGCGCCCGCATAGCTCGGAATATGCCCTTCGCGATACTGCTGAACCATCGCCACAGTACGGTTCAGCAAATTGCCAAGGTCATTGGCCAAATCGAAGTTAATCCGCTCCACAAAAGCCTCCGGCGTCCACAAACCATCCGCCCCAAATGGTACTTCGCGCAGAAGATAATAGCGCAGGGCATCAAGACCATAGCGATCGATCAACGGTTCCGGATCGACCACATTACCCTTTGATTTCGACATTTTTCCGTCTTTCATCAATAGCCAGCCATGACCGAAGACTTTTTTCGGCAGCGGCAAATCAAGCGCCATCAGCATGATCGGCCAATAAATCGTGTGAAATCGGACAATTTCCTTTCCTACGAGATGGACATCCGCCGGCCAGTATTTCTTATACTTCGTCTCATCATCTGAATTATAGCCAAGAACTGTAATATAATTCAGCAGGGCATCAAGCCAAACATAGACGACGTGTTTCGGATTATTTGGAACCTTGATACCCCATGAATAGGAGGTACGTGATACAGCAAGGTCTTCCAGTCCTGGCTTAATAAAATTATTGATCATTTCATTTTTACGCGTTTCCGGCTGAATGAAGTCAGGATGGTCCTCATAGTATTTCAAGAGCCTGTCGGCATATTTACTCATCTTGAAGAAATAGCATTCTTCCTTCACTTTCTCAACAGGATGCCCGCTGTCTGGGCTTTTCCCGCCAATGACCTTGCCGGAGGCATCTTTTTCAATCTCGACAAGCTGCGATTCCGTATAATAGGTTTCATCGGGAATGCTGTACCAGCCCTCGTATTCGCCAAGATAAATATCGCCCTGATCAAGGAGGCGTTTAAATAGCTTCTGCACAATCGTCGTATGCCGTTCCTGTGTTGTGCGGATGAAGTCATCATATGAGATATCGAGTTTATCCCAGAGCTGCTTAATCTGAGCCACCATATCGTCAACATAAGCAATTGGCGAAACGCCCTTGGCCTTCGCCTTTTCCTCGATTTTCTGGCCATGCTCGTCCGTGCCTGTCAAGAACATAACATCATACCCGCGAAGTCGTTTATAGCGGCACATCGCATCGCCGGCAACAGTCGTATAAGCATGTCCAATATGTAGACGCCCACTTGGATAATAGATAGGCGTTGTTAAATAAAATGTTTTTCTTTCTTCCGTCATAAGTCTCCCAGTAGCCTCCTTAGATCATTTCATACCGATCCACTCTTCTTTAAAAAACTATACGTGCCGCCGCCCGCAATGTCAAGAAAGCGTCATGCAGTCCTCACTATCTACTCGCGATCCAGTTGGTGATAAGCGGCATATATCGTCCGTTTCGTCTGCCCGCGATCAAGGGCGACTCGCTTCATCGCTTCTTTGACAGACAGCGCATCGGTCTCTACATAGTGATCCACATGTGCGGCAATACTGAGTGACTGCCACCACGCTGCCATCTCTTTTTCCGCGCGCATCTCAGCACCGGCCACAACGAGGCAGAACTCCCCTTTCACCGTGTCCGCGTTTTCGAGTGCCGCGTGTACCTCCTCCACACTCCCGCGCAGGAACGTCTCGTAGCGCTTTGTCAGTTCCCGGGCCAATGCCACACGGCGATTGCCAAGCACATCGGCAATCCGCCCAAGCGTTTCCTTAATCCGAAACGGGGACTCATAGAAAATTAACGTACTGGTAAGTGTGCGGATTTCTTCCAGCGCCGCTGTCTGTTCCCTTTTCGAACGCGGCAGAAACCCGTAGAAGAAAAAGTGATCGGTTGCCAACCCCGAAGCGATTAGCGAGGCAAGTGCCGCATTGGCCCCTGGCAATGGAACGACGGGGATGCGGTGCGCAACACACGCTGCGGCAAGATCCGCACCTGGATCAGAGATGCCCGGCATTCCGGCATCGGTCACGAGAGCGACCGTCTTCCCCTGCTCCATCTCCGCGATTAACTTCTCGCCGCTTGTTTTCTTATTATGTTCATGATAGCTCCACAGGGCTGTATGGATATCAAAATGCGTGCACAGCTTCATCGTGTGGCGGGTATCTTCTGCCGCCAAGATATCCGCTTGTTTCAAAATTGTCAGCGCACGGAAGGTCATATCATCCAAATTGCCAATCGGTGTCGGTACAAGATATAGGATCCCCTTCTCATTCATCTCTTGAAAACTTTTCTGCTCCCAGATGGTCATCACCCCCCTGTATCAATTGCTCTTTCTGCCCACGTGTCATCTGTTTGATCACCCACTCACGGTGCATCGCCTCGGACTTATTGGCCAACACTTCCTGATATACAATGCGCAGCGGCCGATGACTGCGCGTATATTTAGCCCCTTTACCGCTCAAGTGACAAGCGAAGCGTGCGCTGACATCAGCCGCATAACCTGTATAATAACTGCCATCGGCGCATTCCAGAATATACACGCTAAATGCCTTCATGGGTCGGTCCACACCTCTTCCGCATAGGATCCGTCCTCCTTATGAACAAATAAAGGCGGCAATATATTAAGACCCGGCCTCCCGCCCTTACTTCCTTCGACAAGCACCATATTCGCTGCCTTAGCTTGCCGCGGATGAACAAATTGCAGCCGTTTCGGTTCGATACCCTCGTGCCTCATCTCTGCCAGGATTTCCACCAGCCGCTGCGGACGATGTACGAGCGCCAGTTTGCCGTTTTGTTTGAGCAAGAGAGACGCTGTTCGAACGACATCGGCAAGTGTAATGGTCAGTTCATGACGGGCGATCGCTAGATGGGGATTCAGTTTCATATCGCGGGCCGCATTGCGGCTGAAATAAGGCGGATTGACCGTCACCAGATCACATTGATGCCGCCCTATCTGATCGGAAAATTGTTTCGCATCGCCGCAGTAGACTGTGATCTGATCAGTTAAATGGTTCAACTGGACCGCACGCTCAGCTAGGCACGCGACCTCTTCCTGCAATTCGATACCGACTATTGCCGCCTTACTGCGCCGCGATAATAAGAGCGGAACAATGCCGTTGCCCGTGCATAGGTCAGCCAGTAACCCGCGCTGGATCGGCACGTAAGCAAACCGGGCAAGTAGAACAGAATCGATTGAAAATGGAAAAAGCAGATCAGACTGCACGATTTTCAAATCCGTATGCGGAATAAAATCAATGCGTTCATGACTATTCTTCTGTGCCGGCATTTCTCGCTTCCCCTTCTGCTGTATATAAAAACCCGCCTGACTTGGGCGAGCTTCACCTACGCTGCTTATTAAACGGACTCACTTCTTATTCAGAAAGGATAAACAAAAGAGGCAGTCCCCGTCTTTACGTACACTGCCATAATGCAGATTACAAATGTGAAAGCCCTCTTGATAGAGTCTGGCAAGATTATCGTAACCCTCTCCAATGTCACGCTGCACCGCCGCATCCTTTTTCCCCGCTGTCTCCAAACGGCCTTCTGTGGATGGTTCAGAAGCTCGCTCCAGACGCGCGCGCAGATTCCCATTTTCAAGCGTGAGATTCTGGTTTTCTTCAAGAACTTGCGTCAGCTGTACCTTCAAATTACCGAAAGCGACATAAATTTGACCCAATTGTTCTTCCAAATGATTGACTTGAGAGAAAATATCTTTCTTCTCCAAGTGTCTCCACCTCTTATTTCGTCGCTCACGAAGAAATAATGCCTTCCTCAATAAGCTCATCCAGTGTATACTCAACCACTTTACTTTGATCCTTCAACTCAATTTGCACGAGCTGCTCTAATATATTTAAACCGATTACCCGTCCCTTGCCAACTGGCAGGACGATCGATTCGCCAATATCCGGAAGCGCCTCTTTCGCCGTTTCATACGTATCATTTTCATATTTCAGACAGCACATTAATCGGCCGCAGACACCGGAAATTTTCGCTGGATTTAGAGAAAGATTTTGATCCTTGGCCATTTTAATCGAAACAGGTTCAAAATCACCGAGAAAGGTCGAGCAGCAGAGCATCCGCCCGCAAGGTCCAATGCCTCCAAGCATTTTCGCCTCATCACGAACACCAATCTGTCTCAATTCAATGCGTGTTTTGAAAACTGAGGCCAAATCTTTCACAAGTTCACGAAAATCAACACGTCCATCCGCTGTGAAATAAAAAATAATTTTATTGCGATCAAATGTATATTCAACATCCACCAGCTTCATCTCCAACTGATGGTTGTACACTTTCTGAAGGCATATATCCATGGCCGCTTCGGCATCTTCTTTATTGCGCATCACCTGCTGCCTGTCTTCCTCAGTAGCCAGTCGAATGACGTGCTTCAGCGGCAGAATAATATCTTCCTCATCAACCTGCTTCCTGTCAATGACGATCGTCCCACTCTCAATTCCACGCGTTGTTTCGACCACGACTTGATCATCTTGTTTGAGTACCAGTTCACCAGGATCAAAATAGTATATCTTACCGGCCTTCTTAAATCGAACGCCGACAATTTCATATATCATTAGTTTCCTATTCCTCCTATTTGAGCAACGAAATGCTCGATCACACTTAATCCATTGACACGTGCATCCAATTGTTTGCGTGCGCTTAAAAGCAGATCGATCAATTGAACCGTCTGGTCGGTGGTCAAGTGCATGCGCGCTTCTTCCAGCGCCTCTTGAGCCTGCGAATAGTAGAGTTGCTGCGCCTGATTCACTTGCAGGTGCAATAAATCGCGGTACCAGAGCAGCAGCAAATCCAATCCAATCACCATGCGTGACGGATCATTAAACAGAGGGTAAAATTTGTCATAAATAAACGGAAGTATCGGTCCAGAAGCTGACCCTATTCTTTGCGTCAATTGTAACACTTGCGAATAGGCATCGGCAAACCATTCCTGCTGGCAAAGAGAGGCAGCCTCTGTATAGTTATGTGTCAGCCCCGCAGCCAATGTCGCAAGCTGACTGGGATGCCCATCGTTCACAAGCCGTTCGCCCAAATCATGATCGGATAGCGGCACAAAAGTCAGTACCTGACACCTTGACAGAATCGTATCAAGAAGTCGGTGAATCTGCGACGTAATCAGAATAGCCAGTGTCCCTGGATGAGGTTCCTCAATAAATTTCAGGAGACTGTTTTCAGCCTGAACAGTCAGCTTCTCCGCCTCTTCAAGAATAAATATCTTACGGGCAGATTCCATGCCATGAAAAGCGAATTCTTTGACAAGCAGAGCGATTTGTTCCTTCTTAATTGACTGCGCGCCTTCGTCTGGGCGTATTCGGATCACGTCAGGATGATTTCCCGACGCAATGCGCCGACAATTTCTGCAGACTCCACAAGGTCGCTGCGCCTCCTCCGCTTCACAGAATAACATCTGAGCAAGCAGCACTGCCGTCTCTGATTTACCCGTTCCGCGGGGGCCGGCAAATAAATAGGCATGCGACAATTCATGCCGAAGGACGGCGTGGCGTATTATTTTTTCAACTGTTTTCTGCTGTCGCTTCAGCTGTGCCCAATTCATTCACGTTCCCTCCAGCTCCAAAGCAGCCTAGCGTAAGCCAATGAATGGCTGATTATTTTGATTCATATATAAAAATTAACAAGCAGACCACGTATCTCGCCAAGATGGCCTAATATATCTAACGACGTTTTATTCTCATCCAGTAAATCATTGGTTAAATCAATCAATTTCTGATTGACCGTCTTGACCAGTGTCTGCTGCGTGCCTCCCTGCTGCCAAGAACGCGTCTGCACAGTTTTGAGTCCGAGCGACACTGCATTCTGTAAAAACGACTGAACATATCTTTTATAGATCTGTAAATCACGAATCGTACGTGAACCAGCCACGCGCTTGGCCTGGTCGGTAATCTGCCCGAGCAGTGTTTTTAAAGCCTGCGTATCACCTGTGAATTGTTTAGATGAAAACACTTGTTCAAAGGAATCACCTGTGCGCGTGAACGCTGTATCTTTCCTTGTCAGCTGTTCCTTAATCCCCGTGTCACGGCTGATTTCAATCGACATTATTGGTCCTCCTCAAAAACCGGCCATATGAGCTACTTCCAATCAAACGCTCAGAAATGTTCGAATCGGTCGACATCCAGAACAAATATAGTGGCACCGCCCACCTCAACCTTGACGGGATGAAGCATATAGCCTTCAGCGCTGCCATCAAGAGACGACATCGGCGAGACAACCTGTTTCCTGCTCTTGCATTGATCATGGATGATCTCAAGCAATTCGTCAACTCGAGTGTCCACGGTGCCAATCATAAATGTCGTATTGCCCGAGCGCAGAAAACCTCCTGTACTTGCCAGTTTGGTCACTTGAAACCCCTCATCGACTAGCGTTGCCTGCAGCTGGTTGCTGTCCTTATCTTGAACGACTGCCATAACAAGCTTCATGCAAGCCCACTCCCTTGATCGTCAGTTTTAGTGAATCGCCAGCAATGCATCGATTTGTCGGACTATTGACTGATAAACAAGAAGCGGCTCCTGTTCACCATCGATTAAAGTGATTCGTTGTTTATTTTCGCGATAAATGGTCAGAAATCCTTCCCGCACGCTGCGATGATAAGCAAGCGCACGCGCCTCAATACGATCCAGATCAGAGGCTTGCTGCGTTGCACCGCGTTCCGCATCGCCCTTGCGGTGACGCATGCGCTCCCGCCCTGTTTCCGGTGAGACGTCGATCAAAAATGTTCTATCTGGTTCCAGACCCCCTGTGGCAAATCGATTAATCTGCTTGACAATCGAAACGTCCTGCGCCAGACCGTAGCCCTGATAAGCAAGCGACGCATCTGTAAACCGATCGCAGAGCACCATTTGACCATCCGCCAGCGCCGGTTCAATTTTCTCACGGACATGCTGACTGCGAGCTGCTGCGTAAAGCAGAATCTCCGTTTGATCAACCATGCATGCATTGTCTGGATTTAGAACCATTGCCCGAATTTGATCACCTAGAGCCGTCCCGCCTGGTTCACGCGTGAGCAGATAAGGGATTTGGCGTGACCGCAAATAGTCAGCCAGATACCGAATCTGGGTTGACTTCCCTGAACCATCAGGACCCTCAAATGTAATAAATTGTCCTCGTCTATGCATAATCTATGCGTCTCCTGAACTGTAAATCATCATTTTATAATGCTTAATCCATGTATTCTGAAACACTGCACCGGCAGCGAGCAGAGCGCCAGCTGATCGAATTTGATCCGCGGAAATCACTTCACCTTGGAGAATAAGCGGAATCCCTGGTGGATAGGGAATAATCGATTCAGCCGCAAGCTTGCCCTCTGCCTCTGCTAAATCAATTATTTCAATTGAGTCATTGGCCATCTCCTGAATCGATCGACCCAATGCTTGCACAAGTGGAAAAACAGGAATATGCGTTTCTCCCGCCTTCTCCGTGCGTCTGTGAAAGCCGGACAGACTGGCTCGAATCCGATCGAAGGCATCAGAATAAGTTTCCTTGTCTGTGAGTCCCAATACCAACAGCACATGCCGTGGATCAGCAAGTTCAGGATAAATGCCCGCCTCAATCAGACGATCCTGCCACATATAACCACTTTCTCTATAGTCCAGACAAAGAGTGAGTTTAAACGGATCAATCTGGAAGCTGTCTGTCGATTTGAGAACCGTAATCCCGGGAATCGTATCCAGCTGTTGGACAAATGCCTCTCTCTTCTGGCAAATAGCGGCTATCCGCTTGCTCGAGAGTCCAGCGATAAACCACCTTGCGAGATCAAGCGAAGCCATGATCGGATAAGAGGGACTGGATGTCTGCAGCATTTCCCGAATCGCAGCGATCTTTGCTGGCTGCACGCGGCCCCCTTTGCAATGAAGCCACGCGCCCATTGTCAGCGCCGGCAGCATTTTATGCGCCGAATGAACGACAATATCAGCTCCCTGATCAAGTGCACTCGGCGGCATCGGCGCGCCAAGATGAAAATGGGGACCATGCGCCTCATCGACTAAAACCACTAGATTATGCGCGTGCGCTTTGGCAATCAGCGAACGGATCCTTCCCGCCATACCGTAATAATTGGGATAGGTTAGAATCAGTGCGCGGGCATCAGGGAAGCGGCATAATGCTTCGTCAAGCGCCTGCTCGCTGACTGCATGACCGAACCCCGTCTGCGGATCAATTGCTGGTGCAAGGAGTACAGGGACTGCACCAGCAAGCCGCAGCCCATTAAACACGGACTTATGGCTGTCGCGCTGAACGAGCACACGATCTCCTGGCTGAACCGTAGCCATAATCATCGTTAAATTACCGACTGTTGACCCATTCACAAGAAAATAGCTCGCCTCAGTCTGATAATACTCGCTGAGCAGCGCTTCACCGTCACGCAAAATACCCGACGGATGATAGAGGTCATCAAGATTAGCCACTTCTGTCGCGTCAAGCCGCATGAGTTCACGAAAGCAGCGCTGCATCTCCTCCGGCACAATCCGCCCGTCTTTATGTCCAGGCACGTGAAAAGAGTAGCGCTGCTTGTGCATATAATCCTTTAAGCCGGTCACAACCGGCATTTGTTGTTGATTCATAATTAATCCTCGGCTCACGCAAAGCTGTCATAAATTCATATAGTTTTATTTTACCATACAGCGCATCATCTACTGCTCTAAAACATCACCAAAAAAACACATCCTAATGATGTGTTTTTTTGGCGCTACTTATTGATGCTTACCGACGGGCTGCTTCAGCGGCCAATGTATGGTCGACAATTTGCGAATAAAGTACGGATATTTCCAATCCGTGACGTCTGTTGTGACAAGTTGTTCATGACAAGAATGACAGATTAATTGATTACCTATATGAATGCCTTCCGTTTGTTTTCGTCCACAGATGACACATTTTTGCCCGTGCTGCATTTGCTTTGGATGTTCCAGTTCCATACGCTCCACCTCCCACTCTAGGATGCCCCGTTCCTCGTAAACTATTCATCATAAACTTCGATGAATCTTATCACTAGACTATGCCAGCCGTCGTTATTCCGTACTTCTTTTACGTTACGAACGGTACTGTGCAAAAAAGACACTTGCAGTCGGAAAAAACCTGCGATTCGCATAAATAAATATTGACAGTATTCGTTTTCAATGATTATAATTTATTAAAAATTCGTAAAATAATTTCGGAACTGCACTTATTCTTTGCTTGTCCCAGGAGGCGGCTGATGACGTTTACTAAAGATCCGGCAGCAAATAATGCCTTCAACGAGATGTTCGACGCACAAGGAACGATTCGGGCGCATTATAAACAGCTTTATAGCCAGCTGGAAAAATTGGGCCTTGACGAACTGCTTAATCGTTCAAGCGCGATCAAGCAACAGATGGTCTTGCAGGGAATTACCTTTCAAATCGCTTCAGCAGAGGGGATGGAACGCACGATTCCGTTCGATGTCATCCCCCGAATCATTCCCGCTGCGGATTGGCAGACAATCTGTGGCGGTCTGAACCAACGGGTCAATGCACTTAATCATTTCATTTACGATATGTACCACGATCAACATTTCATTAAGGACGGGTTAATTTCGCGGCGATTGATCGTCAACAACCCGTATTTCCTGCCGCAGATGATGCACGTCGATATTCCTGAAAATGTCTATACGGTTATTTCCGGAATTGATTTGATTCGTGATGAGCAAGGCCATTATTTTGTGCTCGAAGATAATCTTCGAACGCCATCCGGACTTTCCTATATTTTCAAAAATAGGATGCTAATGATGCATTATTTCCCTGATCTTTATTTTTCCTATCACGTATGCGGTTTGGAAAGAGGCACGCAGGAGCTCTTGACCACCCTTCAGGATTTAGCCCCGGATGGAAAACACGATCCAGTCGTTGTCTTGCTGACACCAGGCCGCTATAATTCGGCTTATTTCGAGCATGCCTTCCTTGCGCAGCAGATGGGTATTGATCTCGTTGAAGGATCAGATCTGCGTGTGATCAATCAGAAAGTCTATTTGAACACTCTCGGAGATGAGATGAAACTAGTTGATGTGATTTATCGTCGACTGGATGACAGCTTCCTTGATCCGCTTGCTTTCAATCCAAATTCACTTGTTGGTGTACCTGGACTGATGAATGCGTATCGAGCAGGCAATGTCGCGATTGCCAATGCTCCCGGTACAGGAATTGCCGACGATAAATTTATCTACACAAAAGTTCCGGATATGATCCGCTATTATTTGAATGAGGAGCCGGTGCTGAATAATGTGCCGACCTATTCTTTGCGCGTGCCTGATGAACGCCGCTACGTGCTTGATAACCTAGAAAAGATGGTTGTCAAACAGACGTCGCTGTCCGGCGGCTATGGCATGCTGATTGGTCCTCAGGCCGATCAGCCGTCTATTGACGCGTTTCGGGCACAGATAATGGCACATCCAGAGAATTATATTGCGCAGCGGGCGATCAGTCTCTCACAGTCACCGACGCTCAGCGGATCAATGATCGAAAGTCGAACGATTGATTTGCGTCCGTTCATCTTCAAGGGAAGGGAACAAACCGTTCTCCCCGGCGGACTGACGCGCGTAGCCATGAAAAAAGGATCACTCGTCGTCAATTCGTCACAGGGCGGCGGCAGCAAGGATACGTGGATTGTGTGACTTTTTGAGAGATATCGGTCACTTAGTTTCGATTTTACTCATTTATCTAAGAGGGGATTGGCATGATCGGCAGAATTGCGGAATCACTTTACTGGCTTGGTCGTTATATGGAACGGATTGAAAATCACGCCCGTCTTATTGATGTCAATTACCATCTGCAGGCCAATCACGCCGATGAGGGCACCTATCCCTGGGCGGAATTAATTCATACATTTGGCGTGCCCGATGAACTGCTCACACAGCATATGGCTGATTCAGAGAAAGCGGTCATGCAGCTGCTCATATTTAACTCGAATTACAGCAATTCAATCTTCTCTTGCCTCGTCAGCGCGCGAAACGACGCCAGATCGGTGCGCGAACGCGTGCCAAGTGAACTGTGGGAAGCGATTAATGGTTTTTATCTTTGGCTGCGCGATCAGACAACGGATGCACTGCTCCATTATCCGCATGCCTTTTTCCAGCAGATTAAAGAACAGACGGCCGTTTATCAAGGCATCGCGGAATCGACAATGCTGCGCGGACAGGAATGGCATATTCTGGAGGCAGGAAAATATATTGAACGTGCAGAGAATACGTTGCGCATCCTCAATGTCATCTTCTCTGAACAAAGAAAAACAGTGGATTTTGACAGCTGTCTTGTCTTGCTGAAGTCGGTAAGCGGATTCGAAGCTTATCGCAAATGTCAGAACGGTGCGATTACCATTGAACGGATGATTGATTTTATGATTTTAAACGCAATATTTCCGCGTTCAACCCGTTTTGCGCTGAACCATCTGAATAATCACCTACATAGCCTGTTTCGAAATAATTTATCGGCACACAAGATTGAGCAGATTATTCGACTGACCGGCCGTATGCATGCCAAGCTTGCCTATATGGAGGCTTCCGAAATTATTGAAGCCGGCATTGTTTCGTTCCTCGTTGAAGAAATTGGCGCCTGTAACGCAATCGGTACAGCGATTGAATCGATTTTCAATACCAAGGAGGTCAGTGTCCTGCCCTTTTGAACCGGATCTGCCGGTCAGGGCAGCACAATGTATATGAAATTTAAAATTTCCCATATTACTACCTATCAATATGCCAGCGAAATCGCCGACAGCGTGAATGAATTGCGCCTCTCACCACGCACTGATCACCACCAGACATGCTTTCAAAGTCGAATTACAACATGGCCGCAAACGCCTATCTATACCTATGAAGACTATTTTAATAATCTTGTCTATAGTTTCTCAATCGCTAATCCGCATAAAAAATTGACGATACGTGCTGAATCCATTGTCCAAACGACTGATCAGGAACCTTTTAAACAAAGCGTGCTATCCTTTGACCAAGAATGCGCAACTCTTTCCAGCGACTCGTTTCTTGATACTTATGCGGAGTATCTTCACCCTTCAGACTATACACCGATCACCGCTGACCTTTATCAACTGGTGATTCAGTTTGAAGAATCGCATACGTTCACGTCACTCTTTGACAAATTGACGACTCTGACTGCTCAAATCAAAAATGATTTTATATATGATCCGTCGGCCACTCAAGTACAGACAAAGATTGACGAGATCATTCTCCACAAACGCGGTGTCTGCCAGGATTTCGCTCATTTGATGATTGCCCTTTGCCGCGCCATGGGCATTCCCGCCCGATATGTCAGCGGCTACCAGTATATTACCGATATCAACGGCGGAAACGCCGATTTTGAACAAGCGTCGCATGCCTGGGTTGAAGCCTATATTCCCGGCACCGGATGGACAGGATTTGACCCAACGAATAACGTACCCATTAATTGGCGCTATATTATTCTCGCGTACGGAAGAGATTATAAAGACATCGTGCCGGTAAAAGGAATTTATCATGGCACGCCGCAGCAGACGCTCGATGTCACCGTAGATGTGCGGAAAATTGGCTGACTGCACCACCTATTCGTCTGGTATACTGAGTATAAGTGTAATACATGCTTCTCTAAGCACAGTACCCATCAGGCATCTGAGGTGTTCATATGACAAATTATCTTATTCTTCACGGTTTTGGCGGGAGCACAGGCGGGCACTGGCAAGAATGGCTTGCTCAGCGCCTGCAGCAGCAAAAAAAGGCAGTCTGGTTTCCCCAATTCACCAATTGGAATTATCCTGATAAAGCGACTTGGCTGACCCAGCTGCAATCAGTTCTCGCAGAAATTCCTAAAGACGAGCCCCTTCACGTCATCACGCATAGCCTTGGATGTATTCTCTGGCTGCACTACGCAGCATGCCCGACTGCACGGAAGGTGGCACGAGTTACCTTTGTCAGTCCACCCGCGCATGACACAGCAATTCGTGAACTGCAGAGTTTCTTCCCCGTTCCAACTGATCATCAGATTTTGAAGAAAAGTGCAGAGCAAGTGCTGCTCATCACAGCAACAAATGATCCGTATCTGCCGCCTGATAAATGGGGCGATTATATGACGTGCAGCGTACCGGTCCTCATCCTGCCCGGAGCAGGTCATATTAATGTGGCGGCGAATTTCGGTGCTTGGCCATGGATGCTGACGCACTGCCTCAGTGAAAACGCAGCGCCGCTGGACAGCGTTCTTGTTCGCTGATTAGAGATGAAAAAAGAGTGCGCACCATGAAATTTGGCCGCACTCTTTTTTCATTTATAGGCTAGACTCGATTGATCCACATTAAGATATTTTGAAGACCGCTTGTCGCGTTTTCAGCATCCGCCATCCGCTGTCGATACGCATGGCGATTCTGATAAAGTTTGCTGAGCGTTTTAAGCAGCTGTTCCTCTGTTAGGCTGTCATTATCCAAGACTTCACAATAGCCCTTTTTCTCAAACGACTGCGCGTTCAATATCTGATCGCCGCGGCTTGCCCGAAGTGGCAATGGAACGAGCAGCATCGGTTTCTGAAGCGCCAGAAACTCGAATATAGCATTGGATCCTGCTCGCGAAAGAATGATTGTCGAGGCTGCCATCACATCCGGAAGTTCTGCATTCACATATTCAAATTGCCTATAGCCGGCATAGGTATTCAATTCAGATTGAACATTTCCTTTGCCGCATAAATGGACAATTTGATACGTTTCCAAGAGTTTAGGCAGTGCGGCGCGGACCACTTCGTTGATTTTTTTCGCACCAAGACTGCCGCCCATTATCAAAAGCACCGGCTTATCCGCCTTAAAATCGAGAAACTCCCGGCCCTTGACTGCGTTCCCAGCAAATAGGCGCTCACGGATGGGAGCACCCGTATGCACAACCTTTTCTTTTGGCAGATGGGCACCCGCCTCTTCGAATGTAACAAATACCTTCGTCGCAAACCGGATGGCGATTTTATTGGCCAGGCCCGGCGTTATATCTGATTCATGAATATACACTGGTACGCGGTTCAGCCAGCCGGCAATAACTACCGGTACAGAAACGAAGCCGCCTTTGGAAAAAATCAAATCCGCCTTTGTCCGATGAATAATAGCATACGCCTGAAGTACGCCGGCCATAACTTTAAACGGATCTTTAAAATTCTTCATATCAAAATAACGGCGCAATTTCCCGCTCGAAATTGCCTTATAAGTGATCCCCTGCGATTCAACTAATTCTCTCTCAATACCGCTTTTCGAACCAATATACGTAATCGACCAATCCTGCAATTTGGCAATTAGCGCTAAATTCGGCGTGACATGTCCCGCCGAACCACCACCGGTAAAAATAATTTTCTTTTTCATTGTTCTCCTCATTTCCAAGCATGCTGCCCTCTGTTACAAAGTTTAATACAGGATCAAGGAAAGTAAAACAAAAAAAGCGAAAATAGTCTTGCCTTTTTCCGGAAGTGCTTCAGTATCGTTAATTCGCCTGGCTCTGTTCACTCTCCGCAAACTGACTATAATACAAATCAGCATAGAATCCCTGCGCGTCTAGCAATTGCTGGTGGGTTCCTTGTTCAATCACTTGGCCATGGTTCATCACCAGAATAATATCCGCCTCTTTTATTGTCGACAAACGGTGGGCAATGATGAAATTCGTACGCCCCTTCATCAACGTCGCCATCGCATGCTGAATATGCAGTTCTGTCCGTGTATCAACACTGCTAGTCGCTTCGTCAAGAATCAAGATTACCGGATTGGCCAAAATTGCCCGGGCAATGGTTAATAATTGTTTTTGGCCTTGTGAGAGATTACTTGCCTCTTCGTTCAAAATGGTGTCATAACCCTCCGGCAATGTGCGGATAAAATGATCGGCATGTGCCGCCTCTGCAGCTTGAATTATTTCACTGTCGGTCGCGTCTTCACGCCCATAAGCGATATTGTCGCGAATGGTCCCCTGAAATAACCATGTATCCTGCAAGACCATACCGAATAGATGGTGCAGCTGCGTCCGCTTCATCTCCTTGACATCCACGCCGTCCACTGTAATTCGACCAGCATTCGTATCATAAAAACGCATGAGCAAATTAACCAAGGTTGTCTTCCCCGCTCCCGTCGGACCCACAATAGCAACTGTCTGACCAGCGGATACATCAATCGATAGTCCTTGAATGAGTGGCTTCTTGTCTGTATAGCTAAAATCAACGTTCTCAAAACAAACATGCCCTTTCGCATCGGTGAGAACCACTGCATCTTTTCTATCTTCGGACTCTTCCTCCGCATCAAGAATTTCAAAGATACGCTCTGCTGATGCCACCGTCGATTGGATGATATTTGAAATATTGGCGATTTGATTGAGCGGTTGACCAAATTGCCGTGCGTATTGTATAAACGCCTGGATATCACCAATTTGAATGGACCGCTTGATAACCAATATCCCGCCGACAACAGAAATCAGAACAAAACCAATATTGCCGACAAACATCATTAACGGCATCATGATACCCGACAGAAATTGAGCCCGCCAGGCTGAATGGTATAGCTCGCCATTGATTCGTTGGAATTCTTGTTTTGCATCATTTTCCTTGCCAAAGGCTTTAACAACCTGATGCCCAGTAAACATTTCCTCAACATGGCTGTTAAGCGCGCCAATTCGTTCCTGCTGACTCTTGAAATAATGCTGTGATCGACTTGTAATCAATTTCACGCCGACTAAGCTTAATGGAATCGTCAGCAGCAAAACAAGCGTCAGAAGCGGACTAATCGTCAGCATCATGACAATGACACCAATCAGGGTAACGATTGAGGTGATTGACGTCGTTAAGCTTTGCTGCAAGGTATTACTTATATTCTGAGAGTCATTGACAATACGGCTGAGTACATCCCCGTATGGATGCGTATCGAAATAGCCAACCGGCAGACGTGAGAACTTCTCATTCACCTGTCGACGCATTGTGTACACCATTTTTTGTGAAACGCCACTCATTAAGAATTGCATGAAGTAAGTGAAAATTGAACTGAGCACATAGAGAATGATTAACTCAATGACAATCCAGCCGATTGCATTAAAATCAATATGTGCGCCGGGCACACCGCGCATTTTCAGCAGCATACCTTCAAATAGTTTCGTTGTTGCATTCCCCATTAGTTTAGGTGCAATGATGGTGAAAATTGTACTCAATGCGGCAAAGACAAAGACAACAATAAGTAAGGCAAAATGTGGTTTTAAATACCCCATTAAGCGGTTCAATGTTTTTTTGAAATGTTTCGGCTTGTCACCTACCATTCGCCCGTGTCCACCTGGGCCCCCAAACCCCATCGATCCGCCGCCTCGCTTTGCCGCAGCATTGCGTGAGTCGCTCATGCCAATTCCTCCTTGGTCAGCTGTGAGGCAACGATTTCCTGGTAGACCTTGCACGTGCCCATTAACTGTTTATGTGTGCCCATGCCGGCAACCTTACCTTCATCCAAAACAATGATTTTATCTGCATTTAATACTGTACTCACACGCTGGGCAACAATTAATACCGTTGCTTTCAGCGTCATCTTTTTAAGTTCCGCGCGGAGCGCTGAATCTGTGCGATAGTCAAGCGCTGAGAAACTGTCATCCAGCACATATATAGACGCTTGACGAACAAGTGCCCTCGCAATGGCTAAACGCTGCTTTTGTCCCCCCGAAAAATTAGTTCCACCCTGTGTCAGGAACCCATCGTACCCCTTATCGGCTGCCGCGATAAACCCATCTGCCTGCGCCACACGCGCGGCTTCCTTCACTTCTTCATCTGTCGCCAACGGATTCCCGTAACGGATATTTTCAGATACGGTTCCCTTAAATAATTGAATTTTCTGAGGCACATAACCGATCACACGTCGAAGACAATCCAATTGCCAGTCCCGGACATCATGCCCACTAACGCTGACTGTACCTGAGTCCGCGTCAAAAAAGCGCAGAATCAAATTCAATAATGTTGTTTTCCCAGCCCCTGTCCCACCTATTATCGCAGTGGTTTCACCCGGTAACGCAGTGAATGAGATATCGGATACCGCGGGATTCTCCGCTCCTGGATAGCGATAGGTGACCTGATCAAAATTGATCACAGCGCCATCCTTCGCGTCTTCCTGCGACCAATCAGCCGTCGTTCTATCCCTTATATCTGGCTGAATAGACAGCACCTCATTCACACGGCCAGCAGACACTTGTGCACGCGGAATCATAATAAACATCATCGCGCCCATCAATACTGAAAACATAATCTGCATGGCATATTGAATGAAAGCCATCAAATCACCCACCTGCATTTGGCCACTGCTTATTCGCAGCCCGCCGAACCAAACAATCGCAACTGTCGCCAGATTCATAATCAGCATCATCAATGGCATAGCTGTTGCCATAATTTTATTAATGCGAATTGAGATATCCGTGACATCCTGATTCGCCCGATCAAAACGTAATTGTTCATAAGTCTCCCGATTAAAAGAACGCAATACGCGAATACCAGTTAATTGTTCGCGCAGCACTAAATTCATTCGATCCAGTTTTTTCTGAATTTGTTTGAAAATAGGTATAGCTGTTTTCCCTAAAATAGCGACAACCAGAATAAGCAGAGGGACAGAAACAACTAGGACTAATGACAGCTTGGCATCTTTATTGACGGCCATAATAATACCGCCAATACACATCAATGGAGCCATGACCATCATTTTTAGTATCATCATAAAAACTTGTTCGATCTGTGCAATATCGTTGGTCGTTCGTGTAATTAACGAGCTCGTTCCAATTTGATCAAACTCTTTAAGGGAGAATGTCTCAACATGAGCAAACATATTGTTACGCACATCGCGGCCAAATCGTGAAGCCACCTTGGATGCCAAATAATTGGCTATCACTGTAAATACACCGGCAAGCAAGGTGACCAACAGCATGTAGAAGCCAATTTTATAGACATATGGCATATTCCCTTTTACTACCCCTGTATCAACAATATCTGACATTAACGTTGGTAGGTATAGATTGGCTAAAGACTGCAGAAAAACAAATAAAACTGAGACTGCCGCCGCCCATTTATAAGGCTTCATATAGCGCATTAACTGAATCATCGACATCTACTCCTTTATTTCACATAGGCCGAATAAGGCTCTGACAGCTGATATGCCCAGTGTATAGCAGCACTATGAACACTCAATGAACAGAACCGGGATTTATCCTTTTAGATTAACACATTTACTAATAATTATTTAGGAAAAGCAAACACAAAATGCATAAACAAAGAGACGCTTCTCATTTACTGAGAAACGCCTCTCTTACTTTCAAATGCCTGGCAGTGACCTAC
>JBDNRH010000018.1:0-60120 GCA_047718535.1 Sporolactobacillus sp. | reverse complement strand
CGCCAATGGTAGTTGGGGGCTGTCCCCCTGCGAGAGTAGGTCACTGCCAGGCATTATGGAGGATTAGCTCAGCTGGGAGAGCGTCTGCCTTACAAGCAGAGGGTCATAGGTTCGAGCCCTATATCCTCCATATTTTATGCCGGTCTAGCTCAATTGGTAGAGCAACTGAATCGTAATCAGTAGGTTGGGGGTTCAAGTCCTCTGACCGGCACTTTTGTATGTGAGCCGCTAGCTCAGGGGTAGAGCATCTGACTTTTAATCAGAGGGTCGAGGGTTCAAATCCCTCGCGGCTCACCATTACAATTTAATTATTTTTTTGTGATGCGGAAGTAGTTCAGTGGTAGAACATCACCTTGCCATGGTGGGGGTCGCGGGTTCGAATCCCGTCTTCCGCTCCATTTTCATTTATTTGTATGCCGGGGTGGCGAAATTGGCAGACGCACAGGACTTAAAATCCTGCGGTGGGTAACCACCGTGCCGGTTCGAGTCCGGCCCTCGGCACCATTTTTATATTGGTATGCGCCCTTAGCTCAATTGGATAGAGCGTCTGACTACGGATCAGAAGGTTGGGGATTCGACTTCCTCAGGGCGCACCATTTCGGGAAGTGGCTCAGCTTGGTAGAGCACCACGTTCGGGACGTGGGGGTCGCAGGTTCAAATCCTGTCTTCCCGATTTAGTTTGGGGCCTTAGCTCAGCTGGGAGAGCGCCTGCTTTGCACGCAGGAGGTCAGGGGTTCGATCCCCCTAGGCTCCATATAGTTTTATAAAGAAGAGTGTCTTGAGCAAATCAAGGCACTCTTTTTCTGTACTTGAGACGCTGCAGCAATGGTTGAAAAAAATGTGAATTTAAGACATAATATAAGTATAGTCAAAGTTAGTCAAAGTCAGGGAGGCTGAATCCCGATGCGTAATATTTCAGATATTATCGAGAAGTATATTAAGGAGATTCTTGATTCAAGTGATATTGATATTATTAAACTGAAGCGAAGTGAATTAGCGGAGAGATTCCAATGCGTCCCATCGCAGATTAACTATGTATTGAAGACACGTTTTTCTATTGAACGCGGTTATGTGGTCGAGAGCAAGCGCGGGGGCGGCGGGTATATCCAAGTCGTGAAGGTGCGCCCAGTCACCGAGGCCGATCTAATTGATGAGATGATGCGAATTATTGGCTATAAAATCACTGAAAATATGGCGGATTCAATAATTGTACACTTACTTGAAGAAGAGGTCATTAATGATCGGGAGGCTCGCCTGATGCTCAGTGCCATCGATCAGGGGGTCAATCCTCTCGATAGCCCACTGCGCGATGAAATGCGGGCTAATTTATTGAAGGCTATGCTTTTGTCGCTCACCTATAGCAGATGACGGTGCGCAGTGAATATAATACGGCATGCGTTCGGGAAATAATAAAGGATTTTAATGATCGAAGCAAGAATATGTATAGTAAGGTGCTTGATGCTCTTCGGCAGCTGATTTAAATGGTCGCGTATCAGCAGTATATTTCATGGGAAAAATAAGCGATTGTAGGCTCTTGTAATGGATCGATTAAGATGGTATCGATGGCCTTTGAGTGAAATTATTTGAAGATTTGTGCAAGGTTCTCTACAATAGACGAAACGGGTGCACAGGAAATAACAATGATCCACTGTCCGTAAAGTCTCCATGCGAATACTTTAAGAAGAAGCAGGTTTATTGTTAAGAAAAAGCAAAGGCCATGAGAGACAACTAAAGGAGGCCAAGATTATGATGTTTGGAAGGTTTACGGAACGCGCGCAGAAGGTGCTTGCCTTGTCTCAAGAGGAGGCAATGCGTCTTGGCCATAATAATATTGGTACGGAACATATTTTGCTCGGGCTTGTCCGTGAGGGTGACGGCATCGCTGCCAAAGCGTTAATCGCACTTAATCTTAGCCCAGATAAAATACAAAAAGAAGTTGAAGCACTGATTGGACGCGGTACAGAGACGGTGCAAACACCGCATTATACGCCGCGGGCGAAGCGCGTAATTGAGTTGTCAATGGACGAGGCAAGGAAAATTGGTCACTCTTATGTCGGTACGGAGCATATTTTGCTTGGCCTCATTCGTGAGGGTGAGGGAGTCGCCGCGAGGGTACTGAATAATCTCGGTGTTAGTTTGAATAAAGCCCGTCAGCAAGTATTGCAGCTTCTTGGCAGCCATGAGGCCACATCTGGAGGTACGCAAGGACGCAATGCCGCGCATGCAAGCACACCAACATTAGATAGCTTGGCAAGGGATTTAACTGCGATGGCTGCCGAGGGTGCGCTTGATCCAGTGATTGGCCGCAACAAGGAAATTGAACGTGTAATCGAGGTATTGAGTCGCCGTACGAAAAATAATCCAGTGCTGATAGGTGAGCCCGGTGTCGGTAAGACAGCAGTGGCTGAAGGACTCGCTCAAGAAATCATCAATAATGAAGTTCCAGAGATTTTACGTGAAAAACGCGTAATGACACTTGACATGGGTACAGTCGTGGCGGGTACCAAATATCGCGGTGAGTTTGAAGATCGGCTGAAGAAGGTCATGGATGAGATTCGTCAGGCAGGCAATATTATTTTATTTATCGATGAATTGCATACATTGATTGGCGCGGGCGGAGCAGAAGGCGCGATCGATGCTTCGAATATTCTTAAGCCGTCGCTCTCGCGTGGCGAACTGCAGTGTATTGGCGCAACCACACTTGATGAGTACCGTAAATATATTGAAAAAGACGCAGCTCTGGAACGTCGCTTTCAGCCGATCAAAGTCAAAGAACCAACAAAAGATCAATCCGTTCAAATTCTGAAGGGGCTGCGTGATCGTTATGAAGCCCACCATCGGGTAAAAATTACCGATGATGCTATTGAAGCCGCGGTGCGTCTCTCTGATCGTTATATTTCAGATCGCTTTTTGCCAGATAAAGCGATTGATTTGATTGACGAGGCAGCTTCGAAGGTTCGTCTGCGCTCCTACACCGCTCCGCCGGATCTGAAAGAATTAGAGCAGCATCTCGAGACGGTGAAGAAGGAAAAGGATGCCGCGGTCCAAAGTCAGGAATTTGAGAAAGCGGCCTCGCTTCGAGACAGCGAACAGAAGCTGAAGGAGCAAGTGGACAGTTGCGAGAAAGAGTGGAAAGAAAAGCAAGGTAAGGAAAATACGCAAGTGCTTCCTGATGATGTCGCATTGGTTGTGGCGAATTGGACGGGAATACCGGTTGTGAAGTTGGAGGAACATGAAAGCGAGCGGCTGCTGCATATGGAGGATATCCTGCATCGGCGTGTCGTTGGGCAGGATGAAGCGATTCAGGCGATATCACATGCGATTCGTCGAGCGCGTGCTGGACTGAAGGATCCAAAGCGTCCAATTGGTTCGTTTATCTTCCTTGGTCCGACTGGAGTTGGGAAAACAGAACTGGCACGAGCGGTCGCAGAAACGCTGTTTGGTGATGAAGAAGCGATTATTCGAATTGATATGTCCGAGTATATGGAAAAGCATACGACTTCCCGCCTTGTTGGCTCGCCTCCAGGTTATGTGGGTCACGAAGAAGGCGGTCAGCTGACGGAAAAGGTACGCCAGAAGCCCTATTCAGTTATTCTATTTGATGAAATTGAGAAGGCGCATCCTGATGTCTTTAATATTTTACTTCAAGTGCTTGATGATGGACGGCTGACCGATTCAAAGGGGCGGACGGTTGATTTTCGCAATACAGCGATTATTATGACGTCCAATGTCGGAGCCAGTGAATTGAAGCGCAATAAATACGTGGGCTTCTCGGTCGGTGATCAAGGACAGGAGTACAAGGAAATGAAGAGCAAAGTGATGAACGAGCTCAAGAAAGCCTTCCGTCCGGAATTTCTCAATCGCCTCGATGAGATTATTGTGTTCCACGCGCTGACTAAGGATCAATTATTGGAGATTGTCTCGCTGCTTGCTGAACAGTTGAAACATCGGCTGTCCAGTCAGGGCATTGTTATTGAATTGACTGAGGCGGCCAAGAAACAAATTGTTGAAGAAGGCTATGATGCTGAATATGGCGCGCGTCCTTTACGCCGCGCGTTGCAACGGCGCGTCGAGGATAAATTATCCGAAGAACTGCTAAAAGGAAATATCGCTAAGGGGACGACAGTTGTTATTGACTATCAGGAAGGTCAGTACACGGTTCAGACAAAAGAACAGCAAGAAGAAGAGGTCATCATCGCCAAGTCTTAAAGGCCGGTGAGCCTGTCTCAGTCAGTCCTGTCGAAGAAGCCGGGTGCGCGTCCTGCCTTGGCTTCTTTGACGCTTTAAATTAAATTTGTGCGGTCAGCAGGTGTGACAGATCGGGTTATCGTTGCTTATTATTGAGTTGACGGTGGGAGGTGGGCAGATGGCAAAATTAAAAACAGTATTCATTTGTCAGGAATGCGGTTATGAAAGTCCTAAATGGATGGGTCGCTGTCCCGGATGTCAGAATTGGAATACAATGGTTGAAGAAACGCTGAAACCTTCCAAACACGCAGTAGGTTCCGCAGCAAAGACGGAGAGTAAGCCGTATCGATTGACAGATGTGGTGATCGAAAAAGAGCCACGAATTACGACCGATTTAAAGGAATTTAACCGCGTCATGGGCGGAGGCATCGTCCCGGCTTCACTGACACTTGTCGGCGGAGATCCGGGGATTGGAAAATCAACGCTGCTTCTTCAAGTTTGCGACAAGTTGGCAGCAAAAGGTGTCCGCGTGCTGTATATTTCGGGCGAGGAGTCGGTGCGTCAGACAAAAATGCGGGCGAGCCGATTGCATGTCACTGCGGCGGAACTATATGTTCTTGCTGAGACAGATATTCTGCATATAGAGAATCAAATCGAGCAGATCACACCCGCCGTGTTAGTCATTGACTCAATTCAAACGGTATACAACTCGGAAATGAGTTCGGCACCGGGCAGTATATCGCAAATTAAAGAATGTACGGCACAATTACTGCGGCTGGCTAAGGAGTCAGGGGTAGCAGTTTTCATCGTCGGGCATGTGACAAAAA
The DNA here is from genome assembly GCA_047718535.1 of Sporolactobacillus sp. Lineage (GTDB taxonomy): Bacteria > Bacillota > Bacilli > Bacillales > Sporolactobacillaceae > Sporolactobacillus. The sequence goes on along the minus strand of JBDNRH010000018.1, from coordinate 55,105 downwards.
ATGGTGCGCTTGCCGGGCCGCGGACGCTGGAACATATGGTGGATACGGTTTTATATTTTGAAGGTGAACGACATCATACATTTCGTATATTGAGGGCGGTTAAAAACCGCTTTGGTTCAACGAATGAAATGGGTGTATTTGAAATGAAAGAAGATGGATTAACGGAGGTTGCCAATCCATCGGAAGTTTTCCTGCAGGAACGTGCTCAAGGAGCAGCTGGTTCGGCAATTGTCCCCGCAATGGAGGGTACACGGCCTATTCTTGTTGAGGTTCAGGCACTTGTGACGCCGTCCAGCTTCGGCAATCCACGGCGTATGGCTGCTGGTATGGATAATCATCGTGTGTCGCTTTTGATGGCCGTGCTTGAGAAACGCGTGGGGCTGCTGCTGCAGAATCAGGATGCCTATATCAATATTGCCGGTGGTGTGAAACTCGATGAACCAGCCATTGATCTCGCCTGCGCGCTGAGCATCGCCTCGAGCTTTAATAACGAGCCTACTCAGATTAAAGATGTATTTATCGGGGAAGTCGGCCTGACTGGAGAGATTCGGCGCGTATCGCGAATTGAACAGCGCGTTCGGGAGGCGGCAAAGCTAGGTTTTGAGAAAGCCTATATACCCGCTAAGAATATAGGGGGCTGGACCCCGCCTGAGGGAATGCAGATAATAGGTGTGGATACATTGGTTCAGGCCATTCAGATGACGCTCGGACAGTCCTCGCCGAAACCGGAGCGAGAGACAGATTCTTTTTTTCTAGAAGACTGGTGAGTGGAGAATAGTTACAGATAATTATTTTGAGAGAAGATTGTTTCATTTCCAGCATTTTGTCAATAATACTTTAAGGAGGTGATAAGGAGCATGTTAAAACGAGTTATTCAGCTATTTTTTATTCTGCTAGGGGGAGCTTTAGGTTATGTGTATTTGCCGGGCATCATTGCGCTCTTGAATTTCGGAAGCGGAGTTCCAAAGTGGATCGGATCACCGTTCTTTGGTATGGTTGTCGGCGCTGTTGCGCTTGCACTACTTACTTTCTGGTTTGTGGACTCATTGCTTACTGTTTTTAAAACGATGGAAGATCGGATTATTAAAGCGCCAATTACGGATGTGGTCTTTGGAACAATCGGTCTGTTTTTTGGCCTTGTGATTGCGTTTCTCATTCAATTGCCGTTTTCCAGAATACCTGGTTTCAATGCAGTGATGCCTATTTTCCTCTACATTCTATTTGGCTATTTCTTCTTTCGGATTGGATCGAAAAAGCGCGATGAACTGCTGGGGTTATTTCATCTTCCTGCCCGAGGCAAGGATAGAAAGCGTGAAACGAAGCTAGATTCAGGCCAGCAAGCTAGTGTACCTTTCAAAATATTTGATACGAGTGTAATCATCGACGGACGGATTGCTGATATTTGTCAGACCGGTTTTCTCGAAGGGACGATGGTGATTCCGCACTTTGTTTTAGAAGAACTGCAGCATATTGCCGATTCCTCAGATGTTCTCAAGCGCAATAGGGGTCGGCGCGGGCTCGATATCCTTAATCGAATTCAAAAGGATACATCGATTCACGTGGACCTATATGAAGGCGACTACGATGATATTACAGAAGTAGACAGTAAGCTTGTACGGCTTGCTAAGGCGCTGAACGGAATTGTTGTGACGAATGATTTCAACTTGAATAAAGTCTGCGAGTTTCAGGGTGTCCGCGTGCTGAATATCAACGACTTGGCTAATGCAGTCAAGCCGGTTGTCCTTCCGGGTGAGGAATTGCGGGTTCAGGTGATTAAAGATGGCAAGGAACAGAATCAGGGCGTCGGCTATCTTGATGACGGGACGATGATTGTGGTCGAAGAAGGACGCCGCTATATTGGCAAAACGATTGACGTGGTGATTACGAGCGTGCTGCAGACGTCCGCTGGCCGGATGATTTTCGCCAAGCCTAAGATGATTGAAAAAGCGTTATAATGATTCATGGTGATTAAGAAAGATGGGGAATTTGATGAACTATCAAGTTGTAATTGTTGCAGCTGGAAGTGGTCGGCGCATGGGGGCGGCAGAAAATAAAGTATTGCTCCGCCTGAAAGGAAAACCCGTCATTTGTCGGACCGTGCACGTGTTTGAAGCCGATCCGGAATGCGAGCGAATCGTGCTCGTTGTAAAAAAATCAGAACAGAGCCTCTTTCGTCAGTTCATGGAGCAGGAGCATTTGCACACACCACTGCTATTTGCTGATGGCGGCAGAGAGCGTCAGGACAGTGTTCTTAATGGCTTGCAGCAAATCAATGATTCCGATCGGGAGTCTATTGTGTTAATCCATGATGGCGCGCGCCCTTTCTTGAGAGTTACTGAGATTGCAGCCCTGACTCGCGCGGCGGCAGAGTCGGGGGCCGCCATTCTTGCGGTTCCAGTCAAGGATACGATCAAAGAAGTCAGCGAGGGTCAAGTGAAAAGAACGCTAAAGCGTGAAAGTCTGCGGGCGGTGCAAACCCCACAGGCTTTTCGTTTGTCACTGATTGTTCAGGCCCATCATCAGGCAATTGGATCGGGTATAGTCGTAACGGACGATGCATCTTTGCTGGAGGCAGCTGGCTATCCAGTACGTGTGATCACAGGACGCTATGAAAATATCAAACTGACTACGCCGGATGATATGCGTATTGCAGAAAAGTTTGTCGAGGAAGAGGGGGAAGAACGGTGAGAATAGGGCATGGATTTGATGTGCATCAATTTGCAGAAGGCAGGCCGCTGCTTATCGGCGGTGTACCGATTCCCTATGAGTTTGGGCTCGCAGGCCATTCGGACGCGGACGTACTGCTTCATGCGATTAGTGATGCACTGCTTGGTGCGGTTGCGGCGGGTGATATTGGTAAACATTTTCCCGATACAGATGAAGCTTATGAGAATGCCGATTCAAAAATATTGCTTGCCCGGGTCGCGGATATCGTCGCTGAGAAGGGCTATGTAATCGGCAATGTCGATGCGGTAGTCATTGCTCAGAAGCCCAAGTTAGCGCCTTATATTATGCAGATGTGTCAGACCATCGCCGAGGTGCTGAATCTTTCCGTCGATCAGGTGAACGTTAAGGCAACGACTACAGAAAAGCTTGGTTTCACAGGGCGCGGAGAGGGAATTGCCGCGGAAGCGGTTTGTCTCTTGGACAAATCGGCCGAGGAATGATGAGCGCTTTGGAAAGAAGACAAATGCGGCATTTTTAGAGAATTTATTTCCTGAGCGGATTCATCCGTGCTAAAATAGAAACAATAATGGAAAGTGGTGACTGTCGTGACAGAAGAAGTCAGGGTACGCTATGCACCGAGTCCAACCGGATTCCTGCATATTGGCAATGCGCGTACCGCAATTTTTAATTATTTATTTGCTCGTCATGCGGGCGGTAAATTTGTAATCCGCATCGAGGATACCGACCAGAAGCGTAATGTGGAAGGCGGCGAGGAAAGCCAGCTTAAATTTCTCAAATGGCTTGGACTCGAATGGGACGAGAGTGTAGACATTGGCGGCGCTTATGGCCCATATCGTCAAATGGAACGTCTCGATATTTATAAAACATATTATCAAGAGCTGCTTGATAAAGGCCTTGCTTATAAATGTTACTGTACGCCGGAAGAGCTGAAAGAAGAACGAGATCAGCAAATGGCGCATGGCCAAACGCCAGGTTATTCAGGAAAATGCCGTCATCTAACGGCAGAACAAATAGCTGCGTTTGAAGCTGAAGGACGCCAGCCCACACTTCGTTTCCGTGTGCCGGATAACGAAACCATTGCATTCGATGATATGGTGAAAGGTCATGTCACTTTTCATTCGTCGGATGTCACTGATTTTGTAATTGTTAAGCAAAATGGTGTACCGACCTATAATTTTGCCGTCGTTGTTGACGATCATCTCATGAAGATGACTCATGTGCTGCGTGGTGAGGAACATATTTCCAATACCCCGAAGCAGATTATGCTTTTTCATGCGTTTGGCTGGAAAGAACCGACCTTTGCCCATATGACGCTGATTGTTAATGAGAATCATAAGAAACTGAGCAAACGCGACAATAGCATTGTGCAGTTTATTGAGCAATATAAGAATATGGGTTTTCTGCCTGAAGCGCTGTTCAACTTCATTACATTACTTGGCTGGTCGCCAAAAGGTGAAGAAGAAATTTTCAGCCGTGATCAATTTATTGAGCTGTTTGATGCACAGCGGCTCAGCAAATCACCAGCGATGTTTGATAAGAATAAGCTGGAATGGATGAACGGTCAGTATATCACAAAAATGACGGATGACGCGTATCTGGCGATGACGATTCCTTATCTTGTGGATGCGGGTCTGCTGCCGAAACAGATGACAGATGCGCAGCAGGCATGGGCCCGGCGCGTGGTGCTCTTGTATAAGGAGCAGCTTCATTATGGGGCGGAGATTGTGCAATTGAGCGACATGTTCTTCAACAAAACCGTCCTGAAGACCGAGTTAACGAAAGATGAGGAGAAAATCCTCGCGGGTGAGCAGGCAAACGATGTGCTGGCCGCCTTTAATCGCGAGCTCAAAGGACTAACTGAGTGGACGGCTGAAGCGATTGCCCCTCTGATCAAACTCGTTCAGAAGGAAACGAAGCAGCGCGGCTGGAAATTGTATATGCCAATTCGTGTCATTGCGACCGGTTCACAGCATGGTCCGGAGCTTCCGGAAGCGCTTGAGCTGCTTGGCCGTGATCTTGTCATCAAGAGAATGGATACTTATTTAGGAACGCAGCAGACGGTGTAAGCCTTGTGCACCGCTGCTGGGCACGTGCATACGCTGAATGGAATAGAGAAAGCGTTGATGAGGAGAAGTAGGATGTTTGGACCCGCTATAGAGACAGCGATCTTGGCTGGAAGTCGCTGACGGGACTGACTTCTGAAATGCACCTCTGAGCGTTCTGGGGAACCCTTGTTGTATACAGAAACGGATGGCGCCGTTATCAGCCGAGAGTGGGAGAATGGAAAATCATTCTCTAAACGGAGTGGAACCGCGTCTTCAGGCGTCTTTGTGTGAGTGATATACACAAGGACGCTTTTTTATTTAAGGTCTGGTGGCTGTTTGGTTCGGATGTGTTACGGAAAGGAAATAATTGGGAGGTGTACCCATTGTTCAATCAATTTCGCGAGGATCTGGCCAATGTATTCGATCAGGATCCAGCCGCACGAAGCAGAATGGAAGTTGTTCTGACGTATTCAGGGCTGCATGCGATTTGGAATCATCGCGTCGCTCATTGGCTATGGGGGAAAAGACTATTCTTTATTGCTCGCCTGATTTCGCAATTCAGCCGTTTTCTAACAGGCGTTGAAATTCACCCAGGTGCTGAAATTGGGCGTAGATTCTTCATCGATCACGGGATGGGGATTGTAATTGGTGAGACGTGTGTGATTGGCGATGATGTGACGTTATTTCAGGGGGTCACGCTCGGCGGGACAGGAAAAGAACGCGGCAAACGCCATCCGACGATTGGTAATGATGTGCTGATCTCATGCGGTGCTCGCGTACTCGGATCGATTATAGTCGGTGATCATTCGAAAATAGGTGCTGGCTCCGTAGTGCTCCACGATGTACCCGCGCATTCGACAGTTGTCGGTATTCCCGGACGAGTCGTAAGGCAAAATGGGATAAAGGTACATCACCACGATTTGAATCATGTCGACTTGCCCGATCCTGTGGCCGATAAGCTTAAGCAATTAGAAAAACAAATTAACGACTTGAAACAAGACGTGCAATCGCTAAAAATACCCGCTGAAAAGGAGTGACACCTATGGATATTCAAATCTTTAATACATTAACACGGAAAAAAGAACCATTTGTTGCACTGGAACCGGGAAAAGTTAAGATGTATGTGTGCGGACCAACAGTATATAACTATATTCATATTGGCAATGCCAGGCCAGTGGTTGTCTTTGATACGGTGCGCCGTTATCTTGAATATAGCGGCTACGAGGTTACTTATGTTTCGAATTATACTGATGTCGATGACCGGCTGATTCACGCCTCACAGACCCGTGGGATTTCAGTTGCACAGATTGCGCAGCAATTTATTCAAGCCTTCGAAAAGGATACGGATGCCTTGAATGTGCGGCGGGCAACCGTGCATCCGCGTGCGACAGAGACCATGCCAGAGATTATTCAATTTGTCAGCAAACTCGAGAAAATGGGCTATGCTTATACGGTTGATGGTGATGTTTATTTTCGCACGAGAAAATTTTCCGGTTATGGAAAGTTATCTCATCAATCGCTTGATGATCTGCAGTCTGGCGCCCGAATCGAAGTCGATACACGCAAAGAAGATCCACTCGATTTTGCGCTTTGGAAAAAAGCAAAAGCGGGTGAGGTCAGCTGGCAGAGTCCGTGGGGGAAAGGCAGACCGGGCTGGCACATTGAATGCTCGGCCATGGTGGAGAAATTTCTTGGTGAGACGATTGATATTCATGCCGGTGGCACAGACCTCGTCTTCCCGCACCATGAGAATGAAATCGCGCAGTCCGAAGCGCTTCATCATCAATCAATGGCTCATTATTGGATGCATAACGGACATATCCAATTAGAACACGAGAAAATGTCCAAATCACTTGGCAACGTGATTCTCGTGCACGACTTGATTGAAAAATATGATCCACAAGTTGTACGCTTCTTCATTCTCTCTGTACATTACCGTCATCCGATTAATTTCAGCGACGAGCTGCTTCGTGATGCATCTCAGGCATTTTCCCGTCTGAAAACCGCCGCCTATAATTTGGCACACCGTCTGAGCAATGAAACGGCAGACGAGAGCGATGCCGATACTGAATCTCTTTATCGTCATCGATTCATAGCAGCGATGGATGATGATTTTAATACAGCTAACGCTGAATCCATTTTGTTTGATATCGTCCGTGAGGCCAATATCGCCCTTCAGGATGCCAAAACGCCTGTTGCCAAGCTGCGTGCCTATCAGAACTTGCTGAATGAGTTCGCCGAAGTGCTTGGGCTGAAACTTGAAGACGCACGAGCAAGTATATTAGATAAAGATGTTGAACAATTGATTGAACGGCGTCAGGCGGCTAGAAAAGCCAAAGATTTTCAACTGGCCGATCAATTGCGTGATCAATTAAGTGAAGCGGGTATCCTCCTTGAAGACACGCCTCAAGGTGTACGCTGGAAAAGAGTTCAATCATGAAGACAAATCAGAGGGAAGTCGATCCGGCGTCGCTGAACAGTCTGGCGCTCGCTTTTATGGGTGATGCAATTCTTGAGGCCTATGTCCGTGAAGCCATGATTGCTTCAGGTACAGCGAAAATCAATACGTTGCATAAAATGACAGTCGATTATGTGTCCGCAAAAGCGCAGGTGAGTTTTCTTTATCAATTGCTTGATGAAGAATTTCTTAGCGAAGCCGAGCAGGCCATTGTTCGCCGTGGCAGAAATGCTAAAGCTCATGGTGCACCGAAGCACACCGATGTTCAGACGTATAATTATAGTACGGGATTCGAAGCGCTGATCGGCTATTTATATTTTTCCGGACTTAATGAACGAATTGATGAAATAATTGACAAAATGTTTGCCAGCCATCCGATTGAAAGAGGTGCCGCGCAATGAACGAAGAATGGATTATCGGCCGTCATCCTGTAACAGAGGCGATTCGCTCCGGACGGGCAATCAATAAAATCTGGTTAAACAAAGAGGGCAAAGGGCTGTCGGAATTACTTGATTTAATCAAGATCAACGGTCTTAGTTTTCAATTTGTCCCACGGCAAAAACTTGATCAATTGGCCAAGTCAGGGCAGCACCAAGGGGTCGTTGCTGCAATTGCCGCTTATCAATACGCGACGCTTGATGATTTGTTTGCACGGGCAGCGGCACGTGACGAGAAACCGTTCTTTATGATGCTGGATAATCTCGAAGATCCGCATAATCTCGGCTCCATTCTGCGAACAGCTGATGCATCCGGCTGCCACGGTGTGATCATTCCTAAAAGGCGGGCGGTAGGTTTGACCTCCGTTGTCGCTAAAGCATCGACAGGCGCGATTGAATATGTGCCCGTTGCTCGTGTGGCGAATTTGGCAGCGACAATTGACCAGCTTAAAAAAAGAGGAGTATGGTTTATCGGTACAGCAGCCGAAGCGGAAATGGATTTTGCTGCGGCGGATTATTCGCTGCCTATTTGTCTTGTGATAGGGAATGAAGGGGAAGGAATGTCGGCACTTGTTCGCAAAAAATGTGATTTCCTCGTCAGCATTCCCATGTGCGGCCGAGTGACCTCCCTCAACGCCTCTGTGGCCGCCAGCCTGCTCATGTATGAGGCTTTCCGCAAACGCAGTTCCGGGGAGTGAGTTTATGGATGACATTCTGATTGTAGACGGTTACAATGTGATTGGGGCTTGGCATCAGCTGAGCAGTCTGCGGCGGAAGGACTTTGAGAATGCCCGTGATACATTGATTGATAAACTCTCAGAATATCAGGCGCAGACAGGCTGGCGGATCATTTTAATCTTTGATGCGTATCTGAAGCCGGGTAAGGAAACGACGACAAGGAAAGCCAATATCGATATCATTTACACAAAGAAAAGCGAGAAGGCTGATCAGAAGATTGAAGGTTTGATTCGTAAGCTGAAAAACGTGAAAACGAGAGTGTATGTGGCGACTTCAGATATGGCCGAGCAATGGGTCGTCTTCTCACAGGGGGCGCTGCGTATACCTTCTCGTGAACTGGTTGATCAGCTGGAGAAGATGGATCGCCATCTTGAGGAAAAGACATCTGAAGATAAGCCATTTAAAGGTTCTAAAATTCCAATGGATGAGGCCACGCGCAAGCGGCTCGAACAGATAAGAAGAGGTTTTTGAATTTCTTGACTTTTCAATTTTTTCTAATGTATAATATTCGTACAGCAGCGATCCAGCGCTCGGAGGGATAAATATGACAACCATTCCGGTTCAAAATGCAGCAGCGGCAGACCATACCTTTGATGATGATCAGTTGCTTATTGCCGCACACAGCGGCGATAGTGAAGCGTTAGATATTTTAATTGCGAAGTACAGAAATTTTGTTCGCGGTAAAGCTAAGGCCTATTTTCTCGTGGGAGCCGAGCGTGAAGATATTGTCCAGGAAGGCATGATTGGTCTCTACAAAGCGATTCGTGATTTCAGGGATGATAAACTTTCGTCTTTTAAGGCATTTGCTGAACTATGTATTACAAGGCAAATGATCACGGCGGTTAAGACGGCAACCCGCCAGAAACATATACCGCTCAACTCCTATGTTTCTTTGGACAAGCCCATTTATGATGAAGAGTCAGAGCGCACGTTAATGGATGTTGTACGTGAGGCACGCAGCTCGGATCCACAGGAATTGCTCGTAAGCCGTGAAGAATGTGATGATATTGAGGAGAAGCTGTCTCAAGTTCTGAGCGATTTAGAGCGCAAGGTGCTTAATCAATATTTGGACGGCCGTACGTATCAGGAAATTTCTGTCGACTTGAGACGCCACGTGAAGTCGATCGATAACGCGCTGCAGCGGGTGAAGCGCAAACTGGAGCATTGCCTTACCCTTCATGAAGCAACAGTTTGATTGCGGATTACTATCGGTATACTATTTGACGGCAGAATGTTTTTATACTATAATTTAAGTATATATCGACAACAGCAGAGAGGCCATCGCGCCTTTCTTTATTTTGTTTTAAGCAGAAAAACGCAGCTAGGCAGGCTAAGGCTGCCTAGGAATTGGTAAAATGCGAGCGGAGGTATTGAATAATTATGGCGGGTATTATCAAGGGAACCGGCAATTTCTTTCGCAATATACTAACGGAAACAAAGAAAATCACTTGGCCGACACGCAAAGAATTGGTGAAGTATACGGTGACAGTCATCGTTACGGTTATTTTTTTGGCTTTGTTTTTCGTCCTTGTCGACTACGGTGTGACACAGTTATTGAAGTTGATTACTTCTTGATTGGTGGCAGGTATCTGTAAGAACTATTTTCTGGAGGAGAAGGTTATGGAAAAGAACTGGTATGTGGTTCATACATACTCAGGTTATGAGAATAAAGTGAAGACCAATTTAGAGAAGCGCGTGGAATCAATGGGTATGGCAGATAAAATATTTCGCGTGCTCGTGCCCATGGAAGAAGAAACGGAGATTAAAAACGGTCAGAAGAAAACGGCAATGCGTAAAGTTTTCCCCGGCTATGTCCTGACGGAAATGATAATGACGGATGACTCGTGGTACGTCGTACGGAACACGCCGGGAGTGACAGGCTTTGTGGGTTCCTCAGGGGCAGGCTCTAAGCCGACACCACTTCTTCCTGAAGAAGTGGATGCCATTCTGAAGCAGATGGGCCTGAAGGAACAGGCACCGAATGTTGATTTTGAACTGAATGAACAGGTAAAAGTTAAAGAAGGTCCATTTGCTGATTTCATTGGCAGTGTGGAAAATATTGATCTTGAGAAAAGCAAGCTCAAAGTCCATGTTAATATGTTCGGCCGTGAGACTCCGGTTGAACTGGACTTTAACCAAGTCAGCAAGCTTGATTAAGAAGCGGTTTAACTGAAGACAGCGATCAGACAGTATTGCTTTTTGCCGCTAAGCTGTGTATAATCTTGTTGTTTGTATGATTTTTACCGATCTCACCATCGCCGTTTTAAAAAGTAAACAATGCCATAGAGATTTTTCATGAAGAGTGGGAGGGGTTCTTACCCGAACCACAAATTGATGCAGGGAGGTGCTCTCATGGCTAAGAAAGTAATTAAGCTTGTTAAGCTACAGATTCCAGCAGGTAAAGCTAATCCGGCTCCGCCAGTAGGTCCGGCACTCGGTCAGGCGGGCGTTAATATTATGGGATTTTGCAAGGAATTCAATGCACGTACATCGGATCAGGCAGGACTGATTATTCCGGTGGAAATTACGGTATTTGAAGACCGCTCCTTTACATTTATTACGAAGACGCCGCCGGCTGCCGTTCTCTTGAAGAAAGAAACGGGAATTGAGTCGGGTTCCGGCGAACCGAATAAGACGAAAGTTGCAACGATTAAACGCGATAAAGTACGCGCTATCGCTGAACTTAAAATGCCTGATCTGAATGCGGCCAATGTCGAATCGGCAATGCGTATGATTGAAGGAACCGCACGCAGCATGGGCATCGTGGTTGAAGACTAAGTAATTTGTTGTTTGGCTTGGAGATCGGTGGGAGGTCGAATGCAAACCGCTAGTACCACTAAGGAGGATTTACAAATGGCTAAAAAAGGGAAAAAACATCTTGAAGCGGCCAAATTGGTTGATCGCTCAAAAGCATACGATATTGAGGAAGCTGTAGCCTTAGTCAAGAAGGCTGCTGCCGCCGCTTTTGACGAATCTGTTGATGTCGCCGTTCGGCTTGGCGTTGACACGCGTAAAAACGATCAGCAAGTTCGCGGCGCGGTTGTTCTTCCGAACGGGACAGGCAAGACGCAGCGTGTGCTTGTTTTCGCCAAGGGCGACAAAGCCAAGGATGCACAGGCAGCAGGTGCTGACTATGTTGGCGAGCAAGAACTTGTCGAAAAGATTAATGGCGGCTGGTTTGATTTTGATGTGGTTGTTGCAACACCGGATATGATGGCTCAAGTCGGACGCCTCGGGCGCGTGCTCGGTCCTAAGGGCCTGATGCCGAACCCGAAGACTGGCACGGTTACGTTCGATGTTGAAAAAGCGGTAAAAGAAATTAAGGCCGGTAAAGTGGAATATCGCGCGCAGAAAGATGGTAACGTGCATGTTCCCGTCGGCAAGGTTTCTTTCAATGATCAGCAGCTTGTTGAAAATATTCAAGTGCTGGTTGACACGCTTGTTAAGGCAAAACCGGCAGCTGCCAAGGGCACATACTTGAAGAATATTGCTATTTCGTCAACGATGGGTCCTGGCGTGAAGGTCGCCATTACGTCTGTACACTGATTTCAGCTTTCTTGCGGAATGCTTGACAGCTTATTCAGTAATGACTATAATGTTATTGTTTGTTAACAGCATAATGATTTTACCGTAGACAGCTGGGGCATATTATATGCTTAAATTATCCCCGCCGAGGTTGCAGATAATCTTGATTACTCGTTGAGTCAGATAGATGAGCCCCTCTTGTTCTACCATGCAGAGGGGCTTTTTTACGGCCTTTGAACGGACAAGAGATAACCTAAGGCTTCAAGATGAAGCTGGATACGGAATGTAAGAGACAGGAGGTGTAACGGACATGAGTAATGCAGTGATTTTAGAAGGCAAGCAACAGACAGTGAACGAAATTGCAGGCAAATTAAAGGAAAGTGTAGCTGTTATCGCTGTCAACTATCGCGGTCTTTCCGTTTCCGAAGTCACAGAGCTGCGCAAACAGCTCCGCGAAGCGGGTGTTGACTATAAGGTGTATAAGAACACATATGTTCGCCGCGCGACGGAGATGGCAGGGTTAACTGATTTTGATGATGCACTTACCGGGCCGACGGCTATATCTTTCAGCAAAGACGACGTCATTGCGCCTGCCAAAATTCTTTTTAATTTTGCCAAAGAACATGAGGCATTGGAGATTAAATCTGGCATCATTGAAGGTAAGGTCGCACCTGTTGAGCAGATTAAGGCACTATCCGAACTGCCATCCAGAGAAGGTCTGCTTTCAATGCTGGCCAATGTGCTTCAGGCACCGATTGCCGGTTTTGCGCGTAGCGTGAAGGCTGTCGCTGAGAAGAAAGAGCAGGAAGCGTAAGGTCAGAAATTATTTTTCAACGAAAAACAATTATCTATTTCACTCAAGGAGGATATATAACAATGACTAAAGAAGAAATCATTGGCGCAATTAAAGAGATGTCTGTTCTCGAATTGAACGATCTCGTTAAAGCTATCGAAGAAGAATTTGGTGTGACAGCGGCTGCCGCCGTTGCTGCTCCGGTTGCAGGCGGTGCTGCAGCTGAAGAAGAAAAGACAGAATTCGATGTTATTCTTGCTGAAGCCGGCGCTCAGAAGATCAAAGTTATCAAAGTTGTCCGCGAAATTACAGGCCTTGGTCTGAAAGATGCCAAAGCGCTTGTTGACGGTGCCCCTAAGGCTGTTAAAGAAGGCGCAGCTAAAGAAGAAGCTGAAGAAATCAAAGCAAAACTTGAAGAAGTTGGCGCAAAGATCGAATTGAAATAAGTTCGACTGAAAAGCCCGCGCTTGCGCGGGCTTTTCTTGTTTTTTCGGGTAATAGATCATCGCGCTGCGGCGATTTATAAGCCGTTATGAGGTATAATTTTCCTGCATAAAGTCAAAACCAATAGTTGACTGCCAAGAGTTGGCATCGGTCCACTGGAAGGTGAAAATAATGGATGATCATTACTACTCGGCACATCCGCAGTCGACAAGCGCACGCCAATTGCTGCACGCAGAGCTTAGAGGCCTGCCATTTACTTTTATTACGGATGCTGGTGTTTTTTCTAAGAGCGGTGTGGATTTTGGAACAAGACTATTGATTGAGTCTTTTCACGAGCCGACAGTGGATGGAGCGATTCTTGATATGGGCTGTGGCTATGGACCGATCGGCATCAGCGTTGGAAAACTCTGTAAGTCGCGCAGAATTGTGATGACTGATGTCAATGAACGCGCGGCCCAGCTTGCTGCAGAGAACGCCTTAGCTAATCACGTGGCAGCTGAAGTGAAATGTGGTTTTTTATTCGAGAAGGTTAGCGGAGACTATGCGGCGATTATTTCCAATCCGCCCATTCGTGCCGGGAAAAAGGTAGTTCACCAGATATTCTCTGATAGCTATCGCTTTCTGAAACCGGGCGGCATGTTTTGGACGGTCATCCAGAAAAAGCAGGGCGCGCCTTCTGCGCAAAAAGCGCTTGAGGCACTGTTTGGGCAGGTTGAAGTCCAAGCGAAAAAGAAAGGCTATTATATTTTTTGCGCAAAAAAGGTTTGACATGGGATCATCCATGTGATATTATGTTTTAATGCTAACATTGGTATAATTGTGAGTTTATGATTCCCTTAATTTGGGAATGCTTAATAAATGTTTTTTGAGGCTTGGTAAGCTGTAAGTTTGGGTTGCCGATTTTTTAATATGCTCGATTTGAGGGGTGAATTAGTTGACAGGTCAACTCGTACAATACGGACGCCACCGTCAGCGCAGGAGTTACGCGCGCATTAAAGAGGTGCTGGAACTCCCTAACCTGATTGAAATTCAGACGGCCTCTTATCAATGGTTCCTTGATGAGGGTATCAGAGAAATGTTTCAGGACATCTCTCCAGTGGAAGATTTCACGGGAAATCTTATTTTAGAGTTTGTTGACTATAGTTTGGGAGAACCGAAATATTCTGTTGACGAATCGAAATCGCGTGATGTGACTTACGCGGCACCGCTTCGTGTCAAAGTCCGTTTGATTAATAAAGAAACCGGTGAAGTGAAAGAACAAGAAGTCTTCATGGGCGATTTCCCATTAATGACTGAGGCCGGAACATTTATCATCAATGGCGCAGAACGGGTTATCGTATCACAGCTCGTTCGCTCACCAAGTGTTTATTTTAACGAAAAAGTAGATAAAAATGGCAAAAAAGGATTTGGCGCGACCGTTATCCCAAACCGCGGGGCGTGGCTTGAATACGAAACAGATGCTAAGGATATTGCTTATGTCCGAATTGACCGTACGAGGAAGGTTCCAGTAACGGTTCTTTTGCGTTCGCTTGGCTTCAGCAGCGATCAGGAAATTATTGATCTTCTCGGGGAAGATGAATACCTCAGAAATACGCTGGAGAAAGACAATACGGACAGCACGGATAAGGCCCTTGTCGAGATTTATGAGCGTCTGCGTCCGGGCGAACCGCCGACCGTTGAGAACGCGAAAAGTTTGCTTGAAGCTCGCTTCTTTGATCCGAAACGCTATGATCTGGCAAATGTCGGTCGTTATAAGATGAATAAGAAGCTGGCTATTAAGAATCGGCTGTTTAATCAACGCTTAGCCGAGAAACTGATTGACCCGGAAACCGGGGAGATTGTGGCCAATGAAGGAACGCTGCTTGATCGCCGCACGCTCGATCGCCTATTGCCAGTCATTGAAAAGAAACTCGGCTTTGTAGAGTATACACCGCATGATGGCGTGATTGCGGGACAGACGATTCGTCTGCAGTCGATCAGTGTTTATTCACCGCTTGACGATGATAAGGGCAAAACGATTAAGGTGATTGGCAACTGCGGGATCGATACAGCGATTAAACATATTACGCCGGCTGATATTCTGTCATCGATCAACTATTTCTTCAATTTGCTTCACGGCATTGGTGATACAGATGATATTGATCATTTGGGTAACCGTCGCCTTCGCTCAGTTGGTGAATTGCTGCAGAATCAATTCCGCATTGGATTGTCGCGAATGGAGCGCGTGATTCGCGAACGAATGTCCATTCAAGATACGAACAGCATTACACCACAGGCGTTAATTAATATTCGCCCGGTGATTGCTTCGATTAAAGAATTCTTTGGCAGTTCACAGCTGTCGCAATTCATGGATCAGACGAATCCACTTGCCGAACTGACGCATAAGCGCAGGCTCTCCGCCCTTGGACCAGGCGGTCTGACGCGTGAGCGTGCCGGCATGGAAGTGCGTGACGTACATTATTCCCATTACGGCCGTATGTGCCCGATTGAAACACCTGAAGGTCCTAATATTGGTTTGATTAACTCACTTTCCAGCTATGCACGTGTCAATAAATATGGATTTATTGAAACACCTTATCGCCGCGTGGATCCGGATACAGGGAAAGTTACCGAACACATTGACTATCTGACGGCGGACGAAGAAGACAATTATGTGGTTGCCCAGGCCAACGCCGAGTTGACTGAAGATGGCTCCTTCAAGGAAGATCATATTCTTGCACGCTTCAGAAGTGAAAACCTTGTTGTTCACAAAGATCGCGTGGACTATATGGACGTGTCACCGAAACAAGTTGTCTCTGTTGCCTCAGCCTGCATTCCATTTCTTGCCAATGACGACTCCAACCGCGCATTGATGGGTGCCAATATGCAGCGTCAGGCTGTGCCGCTTCTCAATCCGGAAGCACCGCTTGTGGGAACAGGCATGGAATATGTATCGGCGCGTGATTCAGGTGCCGCTATTCGTTCGAAGCACCGCGGCCGCGTGGAATACGTGTCGGCCCGTGAAATCCGCATTCGTACACTGGAAAATGTGGATGGCAAGGAAACAATTGGTGATGCTGTTTCTTATAAGCTATCGAAGTTCGAACGCTCCAACCAAGGCATGTGCTATAATCAGAAACCAATTGTTGAAACGGGAATGGTTGTTAAAAAAGGCGAAATTATTGCCGATGGACCGTCAATGGACAAAGGTGAGCTGGCTCTTGGCCGCAACGTTCTCGTCGGATTCATGACGTGGAATGGTTATAACTATGAAGATGCTGTTATCATGAGCGAAAAGCTCGTTAAAGATGATGTGTATACGTCAATCCATATTGAGGAATATGAATCGGACGCCCGTGACACGAAGCTTGGTCCGGAAGACATCACACGTGATATTCCGAATGTCGGCGAAGATGCGCTGAAGAATCTTGACGATCGAGGAATTATTCGCATTGGTGCTGAAGTGCGTGACGGCGATATTCTTGTCGGCAAGGTCACACCGAAGGGCGTCACAGAGCTGACGGCTGAAGAGCGCCTGCTGCATGCGATTTTCGGTGAGAAAGCGCGTGAAGTGCGCGACACTTCGCTGAAGGTTCCGCATGGCGGCGGCGGCATCGTTCATGATGTCAAGATCTTTACCCGTGAAGCAGGCGATGAATTGCCACCAGGCGTCAATGAACTTGTTCGCGTATATATTGTCCAAAAGCGTAAGATTCATGAAGGCGACAAGATGGCTGGACGTCACGGCAATAAAGGTGTTATCTCAAAGATTCTTCCAGAAGAAGACATGCCATTCCTGCCGAGCGGCCGCCCGCTTGACATCATGCTCAATCCACTCGGTGTACCATCACGTATGAACATCGGGCAAGTGCTTGAACTGCATCTCGGCATGGCTGCCCGCGAACTTGGCATTCATATGGCAACACCGGTTTTTGATGGTGCTCGTGAAGAGGACGTGTGGAGCACGCTTGAGGAAGCCGGATTGTCTCGCGATGGGAAAACAGTGCTTTATGATGGCCGTTCAGGTGAACCGTTTGATAACCGAGTATCTGTTGGTGTCATGTATATGATTAAACTGGCACATATGGTGGATGACAAACTGCATGCCCGTTCAACCGGTCCTTATTCCCTTGTTACGCAGCAGCCGCTTGGTGGTAAAGCACAATTCGGCGGTCAGCGTTTCGGGGAAATGGAAGTATGGGCGCTGGAAGCTTATGGTGCGGCGCATACGCTGCAGGAAATTTTGACGGTGAAGTCTGACGATGTGGTCGGACGTGTGAAAACCTACGAAGCAATTGTTAAAGGTGAGAATGTTCCTGAACCAGGCGTTCCTGAAGCTTTCAAAGTACTTATCAAGGAATTGCAAAGTCTCGGTATGGACGTGAAGGTATTGGCAGCGGATCATTCTGAAATTGTTATCAAGGAGCTTGAGGACGAGGAAGAAACACTTGATGATAGTTTGAATGTGCAGGTCTGAGTGAGTGAGGGCCTGTACCCCCTCTAATAATGGTCACGATTGATTGTAGGACACCAGATAGGAACGTACGATTTGGCACCAAAACGGGTGGCGTGAGAACCATACACTGAAAATATGAGGGAGGTTGCCCCCTTGCTGGATGTTAATAAATTTGAGTTCATGAAGATTGGTTTAGCATCGCCGGATAAAATTCGCTCTTGGTCACACGGCGAGGTGAAAAAACCGGAAACGATCAACTACAGGACCCTTAAACCGGAAAAAGACGGCCTGTTTTGTGAACGTATTTTCGGACCGACGAAAGATTGGGAATGCCATTGCGGCAAGTATAAACGCGTACGCTATAAAGGCGTTGTCTGCGACCGCTGTGGTGTCGAAGTCACACGGGCGAAGGTACGTCGTGAGCGGATGGGACATATTGAACTGGCGGCACCTGTTTCGCATATTTGGTATTTCAAAGGTATTCCAAGCCGCATGGGGCTACTGCTTGATATGTCGCCGCGCGCACTCGAAGAAGTAATTTATTTTGCTTCCTATGTGGTGATTGAACCGGGCGATACGCCGCTAGAAAAGAAGCAGCTGCTTTCTGAGAAGGAATACCGCGGCTACCGTGAAAAATATGGCAATGCCTTCAAAGCGGGCATGGGTGCAGAATCAATTAAAAAATTGCTGCAAGACGTTGACTTGGATAAAGAATCAGCCTTTCTGCAGGATGAACTGAAGTCCGTTCAGGGACAGAGAAGGACGCGTGCGGTAAAACGTCTAGAAGTCATTGAAGCCTTCCGTGAATCAGGCAACGAACCTTCATGGATGATTCTTGATGTGCTTCCAGTCATTCCTCCGGAACTGCGGCCAATGGTGCAGCTTGACGGCGGCCGTTTTGCAACGTCGGACTTGAATGATCTGTACCGCCGCGTTATTAACCGCAACAACCGGCTGAAGCGTCTGCTTGAGCTAGGCGCGCCAAGCATTATTGTCCAAAACGAGAAGCGGATGCTGCAGGAAGCCGTTGATTCCTTGATTGATAACGGTCGGCGCGGCCGTCCCGTGACTGGACCCGGCAACCGTCCGTTAAAATCTCTTTCCCATATGCTTAAGGGAAAACAAGGGCGTTTTCGTCAGAACCTGCTTGGTAAACGTGTGGATTACTCCGGCCGTTCGGTTATTGCCGTCGGACCGAGCCTGCAAATGTACCAATGCGGTCTGCCGAAAGAAATGGCGATTGAGTTATTCAAACCATTTGTTATGAAAGAACTTGTCAGCCGCGGAATTACCAATAATATTAAAAGTGCCAAGCGCAAAGTGGAGAAACTCAGTCCTGATATATGGGGTGTGCTTGAAGATGTCATTAAGGAGCATCCGGTTCTCTTGAACCGTGCGCCGACACTGCACCGACTTGGTATTCAGGCATTCGAACCGACGATTGTTGAGGGGCGGGCAATTCGCCTTCACCCACTTGTATGTACAGCATATAATGCCGATTTTGACGGTGACCAGATGGCGGTGCACGTACCGCTGTCCGGAGAGGCACAGGCTGAGGCACGACTGCTGATGCTCGGTGCTCAGAATATCTTAAATCCAAAGGACGGCAAGCCAATTGTTACGCCGTCTCAGGATATGGTGCTTGGTAACTATTACTTAACATTGGAACGAAAAGGGGCAACCGGTGAGGGCAAGGTCTTCAAAGATGACGACGAAGTCATGCTGGCTTACAGAAACGGCTATGTGCATCTGCATACGCGGATTGCGATTCCAGCTGCTTCTACGCATAATCCTACCTTCACGGAAGAACAAAATAAAAAATATTTGCTGACGACTGTCGGGAAGCTAATCTTTAATCACATTCTTCCGCCAGCGTTTCCATATATCAATGAACCGACAGACGGCAATTTGCAGGTAGCTACACCGGATAAATATTTTGTGCCAATGGGAGTCGACGTTCAGAAAGTGATCGCTGAACGTGATGAAATTGCGCCATTTAAGAAGGGCTATCTCGGCCATATTATCGCTGAAGTATTCAAACGTTATAAAGTGACGGAAACCTCTAAATTTCTTGACCGCCTGAAAGCATTAGGCTTCCAGTACTCAACGAAGGCTGGCATTACCGTTGGTGTATCCGACGTTATCGTGCTTCCAGAAAAGCAGGCTATTCTCTCTGCTGCGGAAGATAATGTCGAGAAGGTAACCAAACAATTCCGTCGTGGTTTGATTACTGAGGATGAGCGGTACGAACGGGTTGTTGGTATTTGGAGCGATGCCAAAGATACGATTCAGTCGAAACTGATGGACTCTTTGGAGAAAACAAACCCAATCTTTATGATGAGTGATTCCGGTGCGCGTGGTAACGCCTCAAACTTCACACAGTTAGCCGGTATGCGCGGGCTGATGGCCGATCCATCCGGTCGAATTATTGAACTGCCGATTATATCCAGTTTCCGTGAAGGGCTGACCGTGCTGGAATACTTCATTTCAACACACGGTGCCCGTAAAGGTTTGGCTGATACAGCGCTGAAAACAGCGAACTCAGGTTATTTGACTCGTCGTCTCGTCGATGTCGCCCAGGATGTTATTGTGCGTGAAGACGATTGCGGCACGGATCGCGGCATTGTCGTTCGGGCCATTCGCGAAGGTACAGAAGAAATTGAGAGCCTTTATGATCGACTGGTTGGACGCACATCGAACCAAACTGTCTATCAGCCGGATAGTGATGAAGTGATCGTTCATAAGAATGAATTAATCACTGAAGACATGGCGATCCGAATTGTTGATGCGGGTATTGAAGAAGTTGAGATTCGAACGGTGTTTACTTGTGAGACACGTCATGGTGTGTGCAAGAAATGCTACGGTCGTAATTTAGCTACCGGCTCAACGGTTGAAGTTGGCGAGGCAGTCGGTATTATTGCCGCTCAGTCAATCGGTGAGCCAGGTACTCAGCTGACTATGCGCACATTCCATACAGGCGGTGTGGCCGGTGATGATATCACACAAGGTCTCCCGCGTATTCAGGAATTGTTTGAAGCCCGTAATCCGAAAGGGCAGGCGGTTATTTCTGAGATTGACGGCACGGTCACTTCAGTCAGTGAACTGAAAGATAAACGAGAAGTAGTTGTCAAAGGTGACTTGGAAACGCGCAGCTATACGGTTCCGCTTAGCTCACGGATGAAGGTCAGTGAAGGTTCCGAAGTGAAGGCTGGGCAGCCGCTGATCAGTGGCTCGATTGATCCTAAAGAATTGCTCCATGTGGTCGGCCTTCGCGGCGTACAAAGCTATCTGCTTCGCGAAGTGCAGAAAGTTTATCGGATGCAAGGGGTTGAAATCGGCGATAAGCATATCGAGGTCATGGTTCGTCAGATGATGCGCAAGATCCGCGTGATTGACAGCGGCGATACGAGTGTATTGCCGGGGGCGCTCGTTGATATTCACCGATTTAAGGATGATAACCGTGATGTGCTGATCAGCCGTAAGAGCCCAGCAACCGGACATCCGGTTCTGCTTGGTATTACAAAAGCAGCATTGGAGACTGAATCCTTCCTATCTGCCGCCTCGTTCCAAGAAACAACGCGGGTCCTGACAGATGCAGCAATTAAAGGCAAAGTCGATGAACTCGTTGGTTTGAAAGAAAATGTCACTATCGGTAAATTGATTCCTGCAGGTACCGGAATGGCGAAATATCGTAATATTGTTCCGGTAACAGCTGATGAATTGGAAAAAGAAGCATCAGAGAGCAGAGGCAGCGCTGAATTGATTAATCAGGAAAGCTGATCTGCTGTTGACACAGGCTTTTTCTGGTGCTATTATATCTTGGTGTTCTTGAACATTGGTTGCTTTGGAGGATGTAGTCTAAATGTCTTATGAAAAAGTGACGCAAGCAAAGAACGGAATTGTTATTGGCACGAAACAAGCGCTGAAAGCCTTAAGAGAGCGTCGCGTCAGTGAAGTCATTATTGCTGAGGATGCGGATGTTCGCGTGACCAATAAAGTACTGACTCTAGCGGAAGAACTTGGTGTGCCGGTTAGCGCCGTCGATTCGATGAAGAAACTCGGTCAGGCTTGCGGCATTGAAGTCGGGGCGTCGGCCGTCGCGATAAAAAAATAATGTTTTTGTGGGAGCCCATCTCCTGCAAAAACAATTTTTTGCGAAAAAAAGGAACCGCCTGGATCAGTGGTATTAGAATTTTGAAAGGAGGAACAGGTAAATGCCTACAATTAATCAATTGATTCGTCAAGGACGTAAGTCGAAGATCAAGAAATCCACGTCACCTGCTCTGAACAGAGGGTATAACAGTTTCAAGAAATCGTTAACGGACGATTTTGCACCGCAGAAGCGAGGCGTGTGCACGCGTGTCGGTACGCTGACACCGAAGAAACCGAACTCTGCACTGCGTAAATATGCGCGTGTCCGTCTGTCCAACAATATTGAAGTCAATGCGTATATTCCTGGAATTGGACACAATCTTCAGGAACACAGTGTTGTCCTCATTCGCGGCGGACGTGTCAAAGACCTTCCTGGTGTGCGTTATCACATCATCCGCGGTGCGCTTGATACAGCGAGCGTTGTGGATCGGAAGCAAGGTCGCTCGAAATACGGCGCAAAGAGGCCGAAAGGTTAATCGTAGAATATTTAGAAAGGAGGAACTATAATGCCTAGAAAAGGTCCTGTCGAAAGACGTGACGTACTGCCTGATCCGCTTTATAATTCGAAGCTGGTGACACGGCTGATCAATCATATTATGAAAGATGGCAAACGGGGGAAAGCACAGACAATCCTCTATGATGCCTTTGATTTAATCAAAGATCGCGCAAATCAAGATCCTATGGAAATATTTGAACAGGCGTTAAAGAATGTAATGCCAGTTCTTGAAGTTAAAGCTCGTCGTGTCGGAGGTTCTAACTATCAAGTGCCAGTTGAAGTGCGCCCGGAACGCCGGACAACACTTGGTCTGCGCTATTTAGTGAACTACTCGAGACTTCGCGGTGAAAAGACGATGGTTGAACGTTTGGCAAGTGAAATCATTGACGCGGCTAATAACACAGGTGCGTCAGTGAAGAAACGCGAAGATATGCACAAAATGGCTGAAGCCAATAAGGCTTTCGCTCACTATCGCTGGTAACAGATTAGTCTATAGGAAGGAGAGAGGATCATGGCAAGGGAATTTTCCCTGGAAAAGACGCGCAATATTGGTATTATGGCGCATATTGATGCGGGCAAAACAACGACAACTGAGCGTATCCTTTTCTATTCCGGACGTATCCATAAAATCGGTGAAACCCATGAAGGTGCTTCACAGATGGACTGGATGGATCAGGAAAAAGAACGCGGGATTACGATCACGTCGGCTGCGACGACCGCTCAATGGAAGAATCACCGGATTAACATTATCGATACCCCGGGACACGTCGACTTTACAGTTGAAGTTGAACGGTCGCTTCGTGTGCTTGATGGTGCCGTAACGGTACTTGATGCACAGTCCGGTGTGGAACCGCAGACAGAAACTGTCTGGCGTCAGGCAACGACTTACGGTGTCCCAAGAATTGTGTTCGTCAATAAGATGGATAAGATAGGCGCAAACTTCCTTTACTCCTGTCAGACGCTGCATGATAGGCTCCAAGCCAATGCCCATCCGATTCAGCTGCCAATGGGTGCTGAAGACGATTATAAAGGCGAGATCGATCTTGTAAATATGAAAGCTTATATTTATGAAGATGATTTAGGCTCAATTATTGATGCGGAAGAAATTCCGGATGAATATAAGGAATTGGCTGAAGAATATCATGATAAGCTGATTGAAGCGGTAGCCGATGTTGATGACGATATCATGGAGAAATATCTTGGCGGTGAAGATATTTCCGTTGATGAACTGAAGGCAGCGATTCGTAAGGCGACTTGTGCCGTTAAATTCTATCCAGTACTTTGCGGTACAGCTTTCAAGAATAAAGGGGTTCAGCACGTACTGGATGCGACTATTGACTATCTACCGTCTCCAGTCGACGTTCCACCAATCAAAGGAACATTGCCTGACTCTGGCGAAGAAGTTAATCGTCCGGCTGATGACAATGCACCGTTTGCCGCTTTGGCGTTTAAAGTTATGACGGATCCATTTGTCGGCAAGCTGACCTTCTTCCGCGTGTATTCAGGTACGGCGGAAGCGGGTTCTTACGTACAGAACTCAACCAAAGACGCGCGTGAACGTCTTGGACGTATTCTTCAGATGCACGCCAATCACCGCAGCGAAATCAAGAAAGTTTATTCGGGCGATATTGCCGCTGCTGTTGGCTTGAAAAATACGACAACTGGTGACACATTGTGCGATGAAGACAATTTGATTGTTCTTGAATCGATGGAATTCCCGGATCCGGTTATCCACGTCGCGATCGAACCGAAATCGAAAGCTGACCAGGATAAAATGGGTATCGCCCTGGCTAAACTTGCTGAAGAAGATCCGACGTTTAAAACACATACTGATGAAGAAACGGGACAGACGATTATCGGTGGTATGGGTGAACTTCACTTGGATATCATTGTTGACCGTATGCGCCGTGAATTCAAAGTTGACGCGAACGTCGGCAATCCGCAGGTTGCTTATCGTGAAACATTGACGAAAGCAGGCCGCGCCGAAGGTAAATTCATTCGCCAGTCTGGTGGTCGTGGTCAGTATGGTCACGTTTGGATTGAATTCGAACCGCTCAAAGAAGGCGAAGGCTTTGTCTTTGAGAATAAAATCGTCGGTGGTGTTGTTCCTCGTGAATACATTCCAGCGGTTGAACAGGGCCTGAAAGAAGCACTGCAAAATGGTCTTCTCGCCGGCTATCAGTTGATCGATGTGAAGGCAGCACTGGTTGACGGTTCTTATCATGATGTCGATTCGAGTGAAATGGCCTTTAAGATTGCCGCTTCCATGGCGCTGAAGAATGCCAAGGCTGTCTGCGCGCCAGTTATTCTCGAACCCATCATGAAGGTTGAAGTCAGCATGCCAGAAGAATATCTTGGCGACATCATGGGCGATATCACAAGTCGCCGTGGCCGCGTCGATGGCATGGAAGCACGCGCTGGTGCCCAAGTGGTTTCAGCACATGTGCCACTGTCTGAGATGTTCGGTTATGCGACGACACTTCGTTCATCGACGCAAGGACGCGGTACGTTCACTATGCAGTTTGATCATTATGAACAAGTACCGAAGAGCGTCAGCGAAGAAATTATTAAAAAGGCAACCGGCGAATAATTTTCACTGGAAGCTAGATTGTCACTCGTTGCTTTTTATTGTAAGCTAAGGAGTAGGACATGCCTTTGCCCGCTTCCTTACTGCATATAAATAACACATTGTATTCGAAATTAAAGGAGGATATAAATCCATGGCTAAAGCACATTATGAACGCACAAAGCCGCACGTTAACATTGGTACAATCGGTCACGTTGACCACGGTAAAACAACCCTGACTGCTGCGATTACAACTGTATTGGCAAAATCAGGCAAAGCAGAGGCACGCGCCTATGATTCAATTGATGGTGCTCCTGAAGAAAGAGAACGCGGAATTACGATTTCAACGGCACACGTTGAATATGAAACAGATTCCCGTCATTATGCACACGTTGACTGCCCAGGACATGCTGACTATGTCAAGAACATGATTACTGGTGCGGCTCAGATGGACGGCGCGATCCTCGTTGTTTCCGCAGTCGACGGCCCAATGCCGCAGACACGCGAACACATCTTGCTTGCTCATCAGGTTGATGTGCCTTCGATCGTTGTTTTCTTGAACAAGACAGACCAGGTTGACGATCCGGAATTGCTTGAACTCGTCGAAATGGAAGTTCGCGACCTCTTGTCTGAATATGACTATCCGGGCGACGATGTTCCAGTTATCAAAGGTTCTGCATTGAAAGCATTGCAGGGCGATCCAGAAGAAGAAAAACACATCCTTGAATTGATGGATGCTGTCGACGAATACATCCCGACGCCTGTTCGTGAAAACGACAAGCCATTCATGATGCCTATCGAAGACGTATTCTCGATCACAGGTCGTGGTACGGTTGCAACAGGCCGTGTTGAACGTGGGACGGTTAAGATTGGCGACGAAGTTGAAATCCTCGGTCTGACTGACGAACCGAAGAAGACGATCGTTACCGGCGTTGAAATGTTCCGTAAAACACTCGACTTCGCTGAAGCCGGTGACAATATCGGCGCGCTGCTTCGCGGTGTTGGTCGTGAAGACGTCGAACGTGGCCAAGTATTGATTAAGCCAGGTACCGTTACCGCCCACAAGAAATTCAAAGCACAGGTTTACGTTTTGAAGAAAGAAGAAGGCGGCCGTCATACACCGTTCTTCACAAACTATCGTCCGCAGTTCTACTTCAGGACGACAGACGTTACCGGCACAATTACTCTTCCAGAAGGTACGGAAATGGTAATGCCGGGCGATAACGTCGACATGACTGTAGAATTGATCGCGCCAATCGCTGTAGAAAAAGGTACGAAATTCACCGTTCGTGAAGGCGGCCGTACAGTAGGTGCCGGCTCTGTATCTGAAATTCTCGAATAATTGGTTAACGAAAAAAGCGTCCCTCGGGGCGCTTTTTTTTGTACACTGGAAACTGTAATTTGACTGCCGCTTTAAAACTCTTTATAATAGAAAAGCTGCTGATAAATGTGAGGAATACCTTGCTTTATGCTGCTGTTTCATATATAATGGGATGGTTGGTTTTCAGCAATGATGCGAGAGGTTGCGGATACACCCGGCTCCTTTGCCAAGGCGGGGTAGACGGATATTTTCGCGGAGCAAGTCTATTTTTGAAAAATGGACGAAAAAAGGAGGGAATACAATGGCAAAGCAAAAAATTCGCATTCGTTTGAAGGCTTATGATCACCGAATTCTGGATCAATCTGCAGAGAAAATTGTGGAAACAGCAAAACGTTCCGGTGCAAAGGTGTCCGGACCGATTCCGCTGCCGACTGAGAAGTCAATTTACACTGTTCTGCGGGCGGTTCATAAGTATAAGGATTCGCGTGAACAATTTGAGATGCGTACACACAAACGGTTAGTCGACATTGTTGAGCCAACACCGCAGACAGTAGATTCTCTGATGAGATTGGATCTGCCTTCAGGTGTGGACATTGAAATTAAATTATAATTTTTAACGTCATTATTAGGAGGTGTTACGGATGACTAAAGGAATCTTAGGCAAGAAAGTTGGCATGACGCAAATTTTTGCTGAGAACGGCGATGTAATCCCTGTAACGGTTGTTGATGTTTCCGGCAACGTCGTTGTACAGAAGAAAACAGTTGAGACAGACGGTTATGAAGCGATTCAGCTTGGATTTGACAATGTGAAGGCCTCACGCATTACTAAACCGATGCAAGGTCATGCTGATAAATCGCAAACAGAACCTAAGCGCTTCGTAAAAGAAATCCGTGGTGTAAGTCTTGACGAGTATGAACTCGGACAGAAAGTTACCGCAACAACGTTTAAAGAAGGCGAAGTCATTGATGTAACGGGTACATCGAAAGGCAAAGGCTATCAGGGTCCAATCAAGCGTAATAATCAATCACGCGGACCGATGGCACACGGCTCCCGTTATCATCGCCGCCCAGGTTCGATGGGTGTTATTGACCCGGCGCACGTATTCAAGGGCAAGAAACTGGCTGGACGTATGGGCGGAGAAACAATTACGGTTCAGAATCTCGTTATTGCTAAGGTTGACGAGGAACGTCAGTTCTTGCTCATCCGCGGCAACGTGCCAGGCGCAAAGAAGAGTTATATTGTGATTAAATCTGCTTTGAAAGCAGCAGAAGCTAAATAAGAAAGGAGGATGCTTCCATGCCAAAATTAACTGTTTTTAATCAAAAAGGTTCTGAAGTAGGGAATGTTGAATTAGCAGATTCTGTATTTGGAATTACGCCTAATGAACACGTTGTCTACCAGTCCATTATTATGCAACAGGCATCACGCCGTCAGGGCACGCATGCTGTAAAGAATCGCTCGGCAGTTCGCGGTGGCGGACGCAAGCCGTGGAAACAAAAAGGAACTGGACGCGCACGCCAAGGCTCTATTCGCTCGCCTCAATGGGTTGGCGGCGGTACTGTTTTCGGGCCGACCCCGCGCAGTTATGCGTATAAGCTGCCTAAAAAAGCACGTCGTCTGGCTATTAAGTCTGTGCTGTCAGAAAAAGTGATTGATAATGATCTTATTGTATTGGATGGTTTGGCATTCGATGCACCAAAGACAAAAGATTTTGCAACTGTTTTGACAAACCTTTCTGTTGCTGAAAAGGCGCTTATCGTGACTCCTGATTTTAATGATAACGTGGTGCTCTCCTCACGTAATATTCCAGGTGTAACGGTTCTTACAGCTAGGGAAGTTAATGTTCTGGATGTTGTCGCTCATAACAAGCTGATCGTGACAAAAGAAGCTGCCGAAAAGCTCGAGGAGGTGCTTGGATAATGAAGGATCCACGCGATATTATTAAGCGCCCCGTGCTGACTGAACGGACAACCGATCAGATGGCTGATAAGAAATATACATTTGAAGTTGACCGCCGTTCTAACAAGTCTGAAATTAAACGTGCGGTAGAAGAAATTTTCGAAGTAAAAGTTGTTAAAGTCAATACGAGCAACGTAAAAAGTAAGCCAAAACGCTATGGCCGTTTTTCCGGACATACGTCCGAGTGGAAAAAGGCTATCGTTACGCTGACGCCGGAAAGCAAGGAACTTGACTTCTACGGTTCCGCTGAATAAGTATCACTCACGAAGGAGGTAATTGAACGTGCCACTTAAAAAGTACAAACCGACAACCAACGGCCGTCGGAATATGACGTCGCTGGATTTCGCTGAAATCACTACAGACACGCCTGAAAAATCACTGTTGAAAAAGCTGCCCAAAAAAGCCGGCCGTAATAATCAAGGACGACTGACTGTACGTCATAAGGGCGGCGGACATAAACGGCAGTATCGAATCATCGATTTTAAGAGGAATAAGGACGGCGTACCGGGCAAAATCGCGACTATCGAATATGATCCGAACCGTACAGCCAATATTGCGCTTGTTCATTATTTAGACGGTGAAAAACGCTATATTCTTGCTCCTAAGGGCTTAAAGGTTGGCCTGCAGATTATGTCTGGTGCAGAAGCGGATATCAAAATCGGTAATGCACTGCCACTGAAAAATATCCCTGTAGGTACGATTGTTCATAATATTGAGTTGAAACCAGGCAAGGGCGGCCAGCTTGTGCGTTCTGCCGGTACATCGGCTCAGATTCTTGGCAAAGAAGGCAAATACGTACTTGTACGGCTTGTTTCTGGTGAAGTACGGATGATTCTCGAGACATGCCGCGCAACGATTGGTCAAGTTGGCAATCTTGAACATGAACTTGTGTCGGTCGGTAAGGCCGGACGTTCACGCTGGAAAGGCATTCGTCCTACGGTTCGTGGATCCGTTATGAACCCGAACGATCACCCACATGGTGGTGGTGAAGGCAAAGCACCTGTTGGACGCAAATCGCCAATGTCACCTTGGGGCAAGCCGACAATGGGCTATAAGACACGGAGCAAGAAGAATCCGTCAGAACAGTTTATTATCAGACACCGTAAGAAGAAATAAGTGCGGCTAATTATCTAATTGTGGAAGGAGGCCTACTCATGAGCCGAAGCCTGAAAAAAGGACCCTTTGTCGACGATCATTTAATGACGAAGGTCGTTGCCATGAACGAGAAAGATGAAAAGCGAGTTATTAAGACTTGGTCTCGCCGGTCAACGATTTTCCCTGAATTTATTGGCCATACCATCGCCGTATATGACGGACGCAAACATGTGCCGGTATATGTTACGGAAGACATGGTAGGACATAAGCTTGGAGAATTCGCGCCAACAAGAACGTATCGCGGACATGCCGCTTCTGACAAGAAAACAAGCGCGCGCTAACGAAAGGAGGAACTATTGATGCAAGCAAAAGCTGTTGCCAGACAAATTCGTATTGCTCCTCGTAAGGCACGTCTTGTCATTGATCTTATCAGGGGCAAAGAAGTCGGCTATGCACTCGCTGTTCTGAAGAACACGCAAAGAGCCGCATCACCGATCATTGAAAAGGTTTTGAAATCCGCAATTGCTAATGCGGAACATAATTATGATATGGATACGGAAGGCTTAGTTGTGGAAAAGGCTTTTGTAGACGAGGGTGCAACACTGAAACGTTTTCGCCCACGTGCGCAAGGCCGTGCCAGCAAAATTAACAAGCGCACAAGCCATATCACGATCGTCGTATCAGATAAAAAGGAGGGATAATACGTGGGTCAAAAAATTAACCCAATTGGATTCCGTATCGGTGTCATTCGCGATTGGGAATCCAAATGGTATGCTGACAAAAATTATGCGGAATATCTGCATGAAGATATCAAAATCCGTAAATATGTTGAAAACAGGTTAAAAGATGCTGCGGTTTCTTCTATTGAGCTGGAACGAGCTGCAAATCGGATTAATATCACGATTCGTACGGCCAAGCCGGGCATGGTTATTGGTAAAGGCGGTTCCGAAGTTGAAAATCTGAGAAAAGCATTGAATGATCTGACAGGCAAGAAAGTTCATGTCAATATTTTTGAAATCAAACAGGCTGATCTTGATGCGAAACTTGTTGCTGAGAATATCGCTCGTCAGCTCGAAGGACGTGTTTCATGGCGCCGTGCCCAGAAGCAAACACTGCAAAGGGCAATGCGAGCCGGTGCAAAGGGTATTAAAACACAATGTGCCGGACGTCTGGGCGGTGCTGATATGGCTCGGACTGAGGATTACAGTGAAGGAACGGTTCCGCTGCATACATTGCGGGCTGATATTGACTATGGAACTGCTGAAGCAGATACAACCTATGGCAAAATTGGTGTAAAAGTATGGATTTATCGCGGAGAAGTCCTTCCGACGAAAGGAACGACTATTAAGGAAGGAGGCAGATAACTATGTTAATGCCGAAACGTGTGAAGTATCGCAGACAGCATCGAGGCAGAATGCGCGGCAAGACAAAGGGCGGCGCAGCAGTGACTTTCGGTGAATTCGGATTGCAGGCGCTGGAATCAGCATGGATTACGAGCCGCCAGATTGAAGCAGCACGTATTGCCATGACTCGTTACATGAAGCGCGGTGGTAAAGTCTGGATTAAGATTTTCCCACAGAAATCGTACACAAAGAAACCTTTGGATGTCCGAATGGGTTCCGGTAAAGGTGCACCTGAGGGCTGGGTAGCTGTAGTGAAACCAGGACGTGTGCTTTTTGAAGTTGGCGGTGTAAGCGAAGAAGTGGCAGCGGAAGCACTGCGTCTCGCGAGTCATAAACTGCCGATTAAAACGAAATTTGTAAAACGCGAAGAAGTGGGTGGTGACGCAAATGAAGGCTGAAGAAATTCGTAATTTAACCACTGCCGAGGTTGAACAAAACGTTAAGTCTTTGAAAGAAGAATTGTTTAATCTGCGTTTTCAACTTGCAACCGGACAGTTGGAAAATCCTGCCCGCATTCGTGAAGTACGTAAATCCATTGCTCGCGCGAAGACAATTTTGCGTGAACGTGAATTGAATGTCCAAAACAGCTGAAAAGGAGGTTATCTGAATGGCTGAAGAAGTTCGTGTGAATCGGAAAAAAGTATTGACCGGCCGTGTTGTTTCCGACAAAATGGATAAGACAATCACAGTATTGGTTGAGACTTATAAGAATCATAAATTATACGGTAAGCACGTGAAATACTCCAAGAAATTCAAAGCGCATGATGAACAAAATCAAGCCAAAGTAGGCGATATCGTGGAAATCATGGAAACTCGCCCGCTTTCAAAAGATAAACGTTTTCGTCTTGTGAAGATTGTTGAGGAGTCCGTTATTATCTGATCACAGGCGCTGCCGCAGATCGAAGGGAGGTCACTAAGTTATGATTCAGCAAGAAAGCCGTTTGAAAGTTGCCGACAACTCGGGTGCACGTGAAATTCTCACGATTAAAGTGCTCGGTGGTTCTGGCCGTAAAACAGCAAATATTGGCGATATTATCGTTGCTTCTGTAAAACAAGCAACACCAGGTGGCGTTGTTAAGAAGGGCGAAGTTGTTAAAGCCGTTATCGTGCGTACAAAGCATGGCGTAAGAAGGACAGATGGTTCTTATATTCGTTTCGACGAAAATGCCGCTGTTTTAATTAAAGAAGATAAGAGTCCGCGTGGAACACGTATCTTTGGGCCCGTTGCCCGTGAACTGCGTGACGGACAGTTTATGAAGATTGTATCGCTTGCACCGGAAGTTTTGTAATTTCGAATGCACAGGGAAAAGGAGGTGCTGGAAACCATGGCTAAGCTGCATGTAAAAAAAGGCGACAAAGTCCAGGTAATCACCGGCAAGGATAAGGGCAAGCAAGGCGTCATTCTTGAAGCCTATCCCACAAAGGAACGTGTCCTTGTCGAAGGTGTGAATATCATTAAGAAGCATTCCAAACCGACTCAGGCTAGTCCACAAGGCGGTATCATCGAGCGGGAAGCACCGATTCACGTATCGAACGTCATGCTGCTCGATCCGAAGACGAACAAACCGACGCGTGTGGGTCACAAAATTGTTGATGGTAAGAAAGTACGTGTTTCTAAAAAATCAGGCGAAGTAATCGACTGATCCCGCGACGAAGAAAGGAGGCAAATTCATGGGACGTCTTAAAGAAAAATATGAAAAAGAAGTCTTGCCGGCTCTTGTTGAGAAGTTCAATTATACGTCTGTAATGCAGGTACCGGCGATTGAAAAAATAGTGATTAATATGGGTGTTGGCGAAGCGGTGCATAACTCCAAAGTTCTTGACAGTGCGGTTGAAGATTTAACTGCTTTGTCTGGACAGAAACCAGTTATTACCCGAGCTAAGAAATCGATTGCAGCATTTAAGCTTCGTGAAGGTGTGGCTATCGGTGCGAAAGTGACGCTGAGAAAAGATCGGATGTATGATTTTCTCGATAAATTAATCACCGTTGCTCTGCCGCGTGTCCGTGATTTTCGCGGCATTTCCAAGAAGGCTTTTGATGGCCGCGGCAATTATACACTGGGTATCCGCGAACAATTGATTTTTCCGGAAATTGACTATGATAAGATTGACAAAGTGCGTGGCATGGATATCGTTATTGTCACAAGTGCGAAGACAGACGAAGAAGCTTCAGCACTGCTGACTTTGCTTGGCATGCCTTTTGCAAAATAAAGAGTGACAAGGAGGCTATGAATTTTGGCAAAAACATCGATGCTTGTTTCCGCACATCGCCCGAAGAAATTCAAGGTGCAGGAATATACACGCTGTGAACGATGCGGACGTCCGCATTCCGTTCTGAGGAAATTCAAATTATGCAGAATTTGTTTCCGTGAACTTGCCCATAAAGGACAGATTCCCGGCGT
This sequence comes from Sporolactobacillus sp., assembly GCA_047718535.1. GTDB lineage: Bacteria > Bacillota > Bacilli > Bacillales > Sporolactobacillaceae > Sporolactobacillus. The sequence continues at coordinate 22,147 of JBDNRH010000018.1, read as the reverse complement.
GAAGAAATCCAGCTGGTAAAAATAAAGTGACAGGGAAGGAGGTCGAATTTGCATGGTTATGACAGACCCAATTGCAGATATGCTGACCCGCATTCGTAACGCAAATATTGTTCATCACGAGCAGATTGAATTGCCAGGTTCCAGAATCAAGAAGGAAATTGCTGAGATTCTGAAACGTGAAGGCTTTATTAAGGATGTTGAATATATCGACGATGACAAGCAAGGTGTTCTTCGCTTGTTCCTGAAATATGGTGCCAATAAAGAACGCGTCATTTCTGGCCTGAAAAGGATTAGCAAACCAGGACTGCGTGTATACGCAAAGGCTGATGAAGTGCCGAAAGTACTCGGCGGTCTCGGTATTGCTATTGTTTCCACTTCGAAGGGTGTTGTGACGGATAAAGAAGCACGCCAGCAGAAGGTTGGCGGCGAAGTACTCGCTTACATCTGGTAATTAGTTAAAAAGAATGGAGGTGTACTCATGTCTCGTATCGGGTTAAGACCAACAGAAGTACCGGAGAATGTAACGGTCACTATCGACGGTCAGACAGTAACAGTTAAAGGACCAAAAGGAGAAATCTCTCGCAAATTCCATCAGGATATGATTATTAAGCACGAAGAAAATCAAATCCGGGTTGAACGCCCAGATGACTCCAATCAACATAAGGCTCTGCACGGAACAACGAGCAGCTTGATCAACAATATGGTTCAAGGCGTGACTGCTGGATTCACTAAGAATCTTGAGCTTGTCGGCGTCGGTTATCGTGCCAGCAAAAAGGGAACAAACCTTGTTTTGAACGTCGGTTATTCTCATCCGGTTGAAATCGTTCCTGAACAAGGAATTGAAATTAATGTCGAAGGAAACAACAAGGTCACTGTTTCTGGCATTGATAAGCAGCGTGTCGGTGAAGTTGCGGCCAATATTCGTTCTGTTCGCGCACCAGAGCCTTATAAGGGCAAGGGTATTCGCTATGAAGGCGAACACGTACGCCGCAAGGAAGGCAAGACAGGAAAATAATTAGGTGAGCATGTGCGAGCCTTTTTGATACGTTAAGAAAGCCTATAGATCTCAGCGGGACCAAGTATAAGAAAAGCTAGGACTCAATGGAAAGGAGCGACACTATATGATCACGAAAAAGGACAAAAATGCCATTCGGCAAAAAAGGCATTTGCATGTACGTCACCGGATTACCGGGACAAGTGAACGTCCACGTCTGAATGTCTTCCGTTCTTCCAAGAATATCTACGCTCAGCTGATTGATGACACGAAGGGTGTAACTCTTGTCTCTTCTTCATCTCTTGAAAAAGCATTTGAATTGGAAAAAGGCAATGACGTGACCGCAGCAAAGAAGATTGGCGAAATGATTGGCCAGCGTGCCCTTGAAAAGGGCATTGATACGGTTGTATTTGACCGCAGTGGCTATCTTTATCACGGGCGCGTGCAGGCAGTAGCTGAAGGCGCGCGGGAAGCCGGATTGAAATTCTAACTAAGGAGGGAAACCATGGCTAATAATAATGATCGCAATAAATCAGAATTTGAAGAACGTGTTGTGACGATTAACCGCGTCGCAAAAGTTGTTAAAGGTGGACGGCGCTTTCGTTTTGCGGCATTGGTCGTTGTCGGCGACAAAAAGGGCAATGTCGGCTTCGGTATGGGTAAAGCCCATGAAGTTCCGGAAGCGATTCGTAAAGCGATTGAAGATGCAAAGAAGAATGTGTTCAATGTGCCGATTGTGCATACAACCATTCCGCATCAAGTAGTCGGCCATTCAGGAGCAGGCAGTGTGCTGCTGAAACCAGCGTCTGAAGGTACCGGAATTATCGCCGGTGGACCAGTTCGTGCCGTATTGGAACTTTCCGGATTAGGAGATATTCTTTCGAAGTCTCTTGGATCGAATAACCCAATTAATATGGTTCGTGCAACGGTTGCCGGACTGAAAAGCCTGAAACGCGCAGAACATGTAGCAAAACTTCGTGGTAAATCTGTCGAAGAGCTAATGGGCTAAGGAGGGAACAGCGACAATGGCTAAAAAATTGGAAATTACCCTCTCTCGCAGCGTGATTGGCAAACCACAGACTCAGCGTGTGGTTGTCCGTACGCTTGGACTTAGGAAAACTTATCAGACAGTCGTACAGGAGGATACACCAGCCATCCGCGGTATGGTGAACAAAGTCTCTCATCTGCTGACTGTCCGGGAATTAAACGATTGAAAATTTACGATACTGAGAATAAGGAGGTGCCAAGATGAAACTCCATGAATTGAAACCAGCTGAAGGATCACGCTTTGCACGTAAGAGAGTAGGTCGCGGCTATGGCTCCGGACTTGGCAAAACATCTGGCAGAGGTCAAAAAGGACAGAAATCCCGTTCAGGCGGTAATATTCGTCCGGGCTTCGAAGGCGGTCAATTATCTCTGCTTCGGACATTGCCTAAAAAAGGCTTCAAAAATCCGACACGCAAAGTGTATACGATTGTCAATGTAGAAAAGCTGAATCGTTTTGAGAGCGGAACCGAAGTGACACCGGAACTCTTGCTGAAGACACGCGTGATCAGGAAGCTGAATGACGGTGTCAAGGTGTTGGGTGAAGGCAAGCTGGAAGCGAAACTCACAGTGAAAGCCACTAAATTTTCTGCTTCTGCCAAAGAGGCCATTGAAGCTGCCGGCGGAAACATTGAGGTGATCTGATGTTTCAAGTGCTTTCTGATGTGTGGCATGAAACTGAGATTCGCAAAAAAATTATTTTTACATTGCTCATGCTTATTATTTTTCGGATTGGGACGTTTATCCCCGTTCCGGGAATTAATACAGCAATGATTAATATCAGTGATTCCAGCGCCTTTGGTTTATTTAATACCTTTGGTGGCGGCGCGTTGCAGAACTTTTCCATTATTTCAATGGGAGTTATGCCTTATATCACAGCATCGATTATTGTGCAGCTGCTGCAAATGGATGTTGTGCCAAAGCTGACCGAATGGTCGAAGCAAGGGGAGATGGGCAGGCGAAAGCTTAATCAGCTGACGCGTTACCTGACAATTATCCTTGGCTTCATTGAAGCACTCGGCTTGTCCTTCACGTTTAGCAAAAGCTATGCAGGTTTGGTTGATGATCCGTCAATCTGGACATTCTTGCTTATTGCGGCGGTATTGACAGCTGGTACAGCTTTTCTCGTGTGGCTCGGCGATCAAATAACAGCCCACGGTGTTGGAAACGGGATTTCGATTCTTATCTTTGCCGGAATTGTTGCTCGTATTCCGACGGCAGTCAATCAGATATATGCACAGCGCTTTGCTTCCTCGACCAACACATTCATGGAAGTTCTTGGACTTCTGGCGATTATTGCCGTTGTTCTGCTGATTGTAGTCGGTACTATATTTGTACAGCAAGGGGCACGTAAGATTCCGATTCAATATGCCAAACGTACGAATGGTACAACGACGTACAGCGTTGAACCGGCACACTTGCCGATCAAAGTCAATGCCGCTGGTGTTATTCCGGTTATCTTTGCTATCTCACTGATGATTACTCCTCCGACAATTGCTCATTTCTTCGGAGATAATTCAGTGACGGCGTGGATTAATCGAATCTTCGATTACTCGACCGCATACGGCATGGTTATCTATGCTGCGTTGATTATTGCGTTTACTTATTTTTATACCTTCGTCCAGGTTAACCCTGAGAAAATGGCTAAGAATCTTGGCGAACAAGGTGGCTATATTCCAGGTATTCGCCCAGGGAAGAGTACAGAAAAATATATCACGAAAATTTTGTACCGTCTGACGTTTCTCGGCTCCATCTTCTTAGCAGTAATTTCATTGCTGCCAATTGTCTTTGGTGAAATGGGAGATCTTCCGACAAGCGCTCGCATTGGCGGCACAAGCCTGCTGATTGTCGTCGGTGTAGCGCTGGACACATTGAAGCGCGTGGAAAGTCAGCTAGTCAAAAGAAATTATCGCGGCTTTATCAGACGATAAGGCGGGGCAAGCACGCAGGGAGGCAGCGATGAACATAATTTTGATGGGCCTGCCTGGCGCAGGCAAGGGAACACAGGCTGAGCGGATTGTTACCGCCTATCAATTGCCGCATATTTCTACAGGCGATATGTTTCGTCAGGCAATTAAAGAAGGCACAGATTTAGGCAAGCAAGCTAAATCTTTCATGGATAAGGGTGCGCTTGTTCCTGATCAAGTGACAATCGGCATTGTTCGTGAGCGGCTTGGTCAAGATGACTGTAAGAAGGGATTCATGCTTGATGGATTCCCTCGTACGGTGTCACAGGCAGAAGCACTCGATGCAATCATGAGCGAACAAGGTAAAACAATTGATGCTGTGCTTAATATCTCTGTTGATCCAGAACAGCTGATTGCGCGGCTGACGGGCCGCCGAATTTGCTCGAATTGCGGAGCCACTTACCACTTGATTTATAACCCTCCGAAAAAGGACGGTATATGTGATAAGTGCGGCGGTACACTGAAGCAGCGTGCGGATGATAGTTCGGAAACGGTTCGCGAACGGCTGAAGGTCAACTTGCAGCAGCAGCAGCCGCTTGTCTCATACTATACGAAGAAGCAGCTGCTGAAGGAAATCAATGGCGCTCAGGCAATCGATCATGTATTTGATGAAATTGTCAACGTTCTGGGAGCTTTGCACGTTTGATACGATTAAAAAGCATGAGCGAAATTGACAAGATTCGACAGGCAGGGCGTATTGTTGCTTCAACGCTTGAGGCCTTGAAACGGCAGCTTTGCCCGGGCGTACGAACCATCGACCTCGACGTACTGGCAGAGCGCTTGATCCGAGTTGCCGGAGCCAAACCGTCTTTCAAAGGATTTGATGGCTATCCATACAGCATTTGCACTTCAGTAAACCATCAGCTGGCTCATGGAATACCTAGTTCATACGTCCTGCAGGATGGTGACCTGATCAGCATTGATATTGGTGCAGTATACGACGGTTATCATGCGGATTCCGCATGGACCTTTTCTGTAGGCGAGCCTTCGCCAATCGGTCGTCGACTGATGAAGGCAACCGAGGATGCGCTTTATCAAGGAATAGCCCAGGCAAAGCCTGGGGCTCATCTATCCGATATTTCTCATGCGGTGCAAACGTGTGCTCAGTCTTACGGATTCTCGATTGTGCAGGAACTCACCGGCCATGGTGTTGGCCGTTCCCTTCATGAGGAACCGGATATACCGAATTTTGGTGCGGCCGGGCATGGCCCGATTCTTATGCCAGGCATGGTACTGGCGATTGAGCCTCTAGTTAATGAAGGAAGCCGCTCCATTTGTCTCGTTGAAGACGAGGACTGGACAATCGAAACGGAAGATGGTAAATCGTGTGCACATGATGAACATACGCTTGCCATTACGGAAAATGGGAATGAAATCTTGACAAAGCAATAAGCGAAGGTGATGATTGATGGGTAACGAGCAGGCCTCGCCTGTCCCCGGCCAAATTGCTCAAGTATTAAAGGGCAAAGAAACCGGTTCTTATTTCGTCGTTGTAGGTCTTCTCGACTCTCATTTTGCTTTAATAGCCGATGGCGACAGACGGAAGTTCGACAATGCAAAGAAAAAGAACATCAGCCATCTGAAACTTCAATCGTATGTATCATTCGAAGTCCAGAAAAGCATACTGGAGACCGGGCGTGTCACAAATGGGAAATTGCGTTATGCCCTCGCTCATTTTCTGGATGAAGAATTGAGTAATCTAAGGAAGGGTGAGTCAGCCGATGGCTAAGGAAGATGTCATTGAAGTAGAGGGAACGGTCATTGAACCATTGCCAAACGCGATGTTTCGCGTCGAGCTGGAAAATGGTCACAAAATTTTGGCTCATGTATCCGGGAAAATTCGAATGCATTTCATCCGTATTTTGCCAGGTGATAAAGTAACGGTCGAATTATCTCCATATGATGTGTCGCGCGGCCGCATTACGTTCAGGCATAAATAATACTAAGGTGCTCTGCAAGTGCATGAAGGAGGGTTCAGCAATGAAAGTGAGACCATCAGTTAAGAAGATGTGCGAAAAATGTAAGATTGTCCGCCGTAAAGGTGTTGTCATGGTGATTTGTGAAAATCCGAAGCATAAACAAAGACAAGGATAAAAGGAGGTGCGTTAACGCATGGCACGTATCGCAGGTATCGATATTCCAAGAGAAAAAAGGGTTGTTATCTCGCTGACTTATATTTATGGTATCGGTCTGACAACGGCTAAGAAAATTTTGGCTGAAGCTAAAGTTTCCGAAGACACACGTGTTCGTGATCTGACAGAGGAAGAACAGACACGTATCCGTGAAGTTGTCGATCATTACCGTGTAGAAGGCGACTTGCGCCGTGAAGTTTCTCTGAATATCAAACGGCTTATTGAAATCGGCTCCTATCGCGGCATTCGTCACCGCAGAGGCTTGCCGGTTCGTGGCCAGAATACGAAGAATAATTCCCGTACAAGAAAAGGTCCGAAGAAGACCATGGCTAATAAAAAGAAATAAGTGAAGGAGGGTTAAACATTTATGGCTAAACAACAACGTACGCGTAAACGTCGTATCAAAAGGAATGTTGAGAGCGGGGTGGCTCATATCCGCTCAACATTTAATAATACGATTGTGACAATTACCGATCCGCATGGCAACGCAATTTCTTGGGCAAGTGCCGGCGGTCTTGGGTTTAAGGGCTCAAGGAAGTCGACTCCTTATGCCGCACAGACGGCAGCTGAAGCTGCTGGCAAGAGCGCCATGGATAATGGGATGAAAACAATTGAAGTTTCTGTCAAAGGTCCTGGTGCTGGACGTGAAGCAGCCATTCGTGCTTTGCAGGCCGTTGGTCTTGAAGTGACTACAATCCGCGACGTAACACCAATTCCTCATAATGGTTGCCGCCCGCCAAAACGTCGTCGTGTCTGACCGGTATACGTATAGCATGCTAGCAATCTGTTTATAATGCTTATGGTTTATAAACGTTATGAAACAATAGATTATTCAGCAAGCCGGTAGGCCTGAGCGAAAAAATAGCGGGGAATTTCAGTTTGCTTTATGCAGGTGAGGTTCCGACGTTTCGAAGGAGGGTTTCTAGTTGATGATTGAGATCGAAAAGCCAAAGATCGATACGGTTGAACTATCTGATGATGGAAGCTACGGCAAATTTGTTGTCGAACCGCTCGAACGCGGATATGGGACGACTCTGGGTAACTCATTGCGCCGGATTCTGCTTTCCTCCCTCCCGGGCGCGGCCGTGACCACCGTTCAATTTGATACGGTCCTTCATGAATTTTCTACCATCGAAGGCGTTGTCGAGGATGTTACAGCAATTATTCTGAATATCAAAAAGCTGGCTTTAAAGCTTTATTCAGAAGATGAGAAGACACTTGAGATTGATGTGCAGCGAGAAGGCAAGGTCACTGCGGCGGACATTATCCACGACAGCGATGTTGAAATCCTGAATCCTGAGTTGGAAATTGCGACCTTGGACAAGGGTGCGCATTTCCATATTCGGATGCAGGCGAGGAAGGGCCGCGGCTATGTGCCGGCTGAGGGGAATAAAACAGACGATCTGCCAATCGGCGTGATTCCAATTGATTCTATTTACACACCGATCAAGCGTGTAAATTATCAAGTGGAGAAGACACGTGTAGGACAGGTTGCCAATTTCGACAAGCTGACACTTGATGTTTGGACAGATGGCAGCATTCGTCCGGAAGAATCGATTGCTCTTGGTGCCAAGATTTTGTCAGAGCATTTAAATCTATTTGTCGGATTAACCGATCAGGCTCAGAAGGCTGAGATTATGATCGAAAAAGAAGAAGACAAGAAAGAAAAAGTGCTAGAAATGACGATCGAGGAACTAGATTTGTCTGTTCGCTCCTATAATTGTCTGAAGCGCGCGGGCATTAATACTGTTCAGGAACTGACGCAAAAATCGGAAGAAGATATGATGAAAGTTCGCAATCTTGGTCGTAAGTCACTTGAAGAAGTTGAAGAGAAACTTCATGATCTCGGCCTTGGATTACGCATTGAAGAATAAGACACAACTTTCCACTGACAAATTATTTTTCTTTTTTGCGCAAAAAAGAAGAAACAAGTAGTACAAAGGAGGTATAAGTACATGGCTTATGCAAAACTAGGTCGGGACTCTGCGGCAAGGAAGGCGCTGCTGCGCGATCTGGCGACTGATCTGATTATCAATGAACGCATTCAGACAACGCTTCAGAAAGCGAAGGCTGTTCAGCCGATCGCTGAAAAAATGATCACTTTAGCGAAGCGTGGTGATTTGCATGCGCGTCGTCAGGCTGCTGCATTCATTCGTAACGAAGCAGCCGATGCGGAGGATGTGAAGCAAAACGCTGTTCAGAAATTGTTTAATGACATCGCTAAGCGCTATGAAGAGCGCCAGGGCGGTTATACGCGCGTTCTGAAAACGGGCCCTCGCAAAGGCGACGGCGCGGAACTTGCGATTATTGAATTGGTAAAATAAGCAGGCAGTTATGCGAGACAGAAGCGGGTATCAGTCACCTGTTTCTGTCTTTTTTTCAATAAAAATGGCATCTGTCTGTGAGTGGAGACGAGATGAGTTCGAGAGGAGAGGCTGGCATGCAACAAATCATTGATGTCGATGGGGTATCCTATCGCTATAAACCTTCTGGGCCAATGGTTCTTGATCATGTGTCTTTATCAGTCAATCAAGGGGAGTGGCTGGCGATAATTGGCCATAACGGATCCGGTAAGTCAACCTTGGCCAAATGTTTAAATGGCTTAATCCAGCCGGAATCCGGTGAGGTGACAGTTTCGGGCTATCGTACCACGGATGAGACGGCGATTTGGGAAATTCGCCGCCGCGTCGGTATGGTTTTTCAAAATCCGGACAACCAATTTGTTGGATCCACTGTGCGTGACGATGTGGCTTTCGGTATGGAGAATCATGGCGTCGAACGCGAGGAAATGGTTAAGAGGCTTGATCAAGCCTTAAAGTTAGTGAAGATGGGGAGCTATGCCGACAGCGAGCCGCATCGCCTATCTGGAGGGCAGAAGCAGCGTGTAGCAATTGCCGGCGTAATCGCTTTGCAGCCGCTGATTGTTATCCTCGATGAGGCGACCTCGATGCTTGATCCAGAAGGGCGGCGTGACGTTCTGGAAACGATGCGCATGCTGAATAAGGATCAAGGGCTGACTGTGCTTTCGATTACTCATGATTTAGATGAAGCTGTTCACGCTGATCGGCTGATTGTCATGAATAAAGGAAAGATTGCCCGTCAAGGGACACCAGCGGCAATTTTTGCGCATGCGGACCTATTGGAAGAAATCGGATTAGCGCTGCCCTTCGCTGTAAAAATGGAAAAATTGCTGCGCGACAGGGGCTTACCGCTCCAGAAGCAGCCATTGACTCAGGAAGGGCTGGTGGATGCTTTATGGAAATTGCGGTCAACCATGTGACGCATACATACCATCCGGGCACACCGTTTATGCGCAAAGCACTAAACGATGTGAGCCTACGCTTTCCGTCTGGTTCGTTTACATCCATTATCGGACATACGGGATCAGGAAAATCGACGCTGGCGCAGCATTTGAATGGGCTGCTGCTGCCTTCTTCCGGGACAATTATTGCCGGCGACATTATTGTTGACGGGGACAAGAAGCATCGGAAGAAGACTGATTTTAAAGCATTACGCGCCAAAGTGGGTTATGTGTTCCAGTATCCGGAGCATCAATTATTTGAAGAGACACTTATTACAGATGTGTCTTTCGGCCCAATTAATTTCGGTGTGTCCCCGGCCGAGGCTGAGCGCCGGGCTAAGCATTATCTCGAATTGGTTGGCATTCCTTCTGAGCTCTGGATGCGCTCCCCGTTTGATTTAAGCGGTGGACAAATGCGCCGTGTAGCGATTGCCGGCGTTCTGGCGGTTCAGCCGGAAGTCATTATACTTGATGAACCAACCGCTGGGCTCGATCCGCGCGGGCACGATGAAATTATGGCATTGTTTGCGTCTCTTCACCGCGAGCAGCATCGGACAATTATTATGGTAACGCATAATATGGCGGATGCCGCCATTTATTCCGATCAGGTTGCCGTGATGGATCAAGGGCAGCTGTCGATGGCAGGACCTCCGGACATGATTTTTTCACAGGCTGAAGCACTCCAGAAGATGGGCTTGGAAGTTCCGGAGACGATGCAGTTCATTCGAAAGCTGCAAACAAAGTTTGGTTTAAGCCATGCAGCAGAGCCTGTGTTTACAATAGATGCAGCAGCAGACACGGCAATTCGATTGATAAAGGAGGATGGCGCCGATGTTTAATCTTGTGATCGGGCAATATGTGCCAATGGATTCACTCGTTCATCGGCTGGACCCGCGAGCAAAGCTAGTCAGCATGTTTCTGTTTGTGCTGATCGTTTTTCTAGCCAATAATTGGACCACTTATGGACTGATGGTTGTCTTTTGTCTGGCAGGCATCGCCGCGTCAAAGCTCCCTTTTTCATTTATATATCGAGGACTCCGCTCGGTTCTGGTGATTGTCCTTTTAACGTTTCTGCTGAATTTATTGTTCACGGGCGGCGGCACGACCTTTTTCAAATGGGGCTGGCTGCAGATAACGAGCAACGGTGTGCTCCAGTCCGTCTATATATCGGTTCGCATTCTCGTCATCATTGTGATAACGACATTGCTGACATTGACGACCTCACCGATTGAAATCACAGATGGACTGGAAGCCCTTCTTCGTCCGCTGAAAAAAGTAAAGCTGCCTGTCCATGAATTTGCTCTAATGATGTCTATTTCCTTGCGGTTCATCCCAACATTACTTGAGGAGACAGAAAAAATTATTAAGGCGCAGGCCGCACGCGGTTCGGATTTTACGACCGGATCCCTTAAGAACCGCTTTAAAGCGGTCGTCCCACTGCTTGTCCCATTGTTTGTCAGTGCGTTCAAGCGCGCCGAGGAACTAGCAATGGCGATGGAAGCCCGCGGCTATCATGGCGACGAAGGACGGACGAAACTGCATCAATTAACATGGGCACGTCGGGACAGCGGGTTAATGCTCATCCTAGCGGCTGTCACGGTCGTATTGCTGCTGCTTCGTGGTTAGGAACAGGAGACGCAGATGCTGATGAACAAAGTAAAGTGTATAGTCGCTTACGACGGCACGAATTTCTTCGGCTATCAAGTACAGCCGGGGAAAAGAACCGTGCAATACGAGCTCGAGGACGCCTTAAAGAAATTGCATAAGGGAAGACTCGTGCATGTTACCGCATCGGGGCGCACGGATCGCGGCGTGCATGCTTTGGGTCAAGTCATACATTTTCAGACCGACTTATCGATCCCCGAGGACCGGTGGGCACGTGCGCTGAATAGTGTGCTGCCCGAGGATATTTGGATTCGCCAGGCTGAATTTGTGCAAGAAGCGTTTCACGCTCGCTTCAATGTAACGCGAAAGGAATACCGATATCGATTATTGACGCGGCCTGAGCCTGATCTGTTTCGGCGTTTTTATACACTGCATATCACACAGGCACTTGATTTAAGACAAATGCAGATCGCGGCGCAGTCAATTATAGGCACCCATGATTTCAGCTCGTTCTGTGCGGCAAACACATCGGTGACGGATAAAACACGAACAGTTTATGAACTGGCTATTGATTGCCGCGGCGACGAGACAATCATTCGTATTGTTGGCAGCGGATTTCTCTATCAGATGGTGCGAATTATTACAGGCACATTATTGGATGTTGGTTTGGGAAATCTGCAGGCGGAGCGAATGGCGCAGATTATCGCTGCTCATGATCGCAGTCAGGCTTCGAAAACAGCGCCGCCCATTGGATTGACCTTGTGGCGCGTCACCTATTAAAAAAAGGACGGCAAAACCCCAAGATTAATTTGACAAAGAACAGTGTGTAGGTTAGAATATGTTTTGGCATTTCTAATTTGACCACTATTAGCCCCAATATATTGGTTCAAATAGACAACGGATTGAAAGGGAGCAATGATGCGTCCCTGTCCTGAGGTGGTTGTGGGTCATCTCAGGGGAACTGAATGATTCAAGGAGGAAATCACAGTGCGTACAACTTATATGGCGAACGCAGCAACTGTTGACCGCAAATGGCTTGTTATTGATGCCGAAGGTCAGATTCTCGGACGCCTTGCCAGCGAGGTCGCAGCTATTCTTCGCGGCAAAACTAAACCGACTTTTACACCACATGTAGATTGTGGCGACAATGTAATTATTATCAACGCCAATAAAATTGAATTAACCGGTAAGAAACTGCTAACAAAGCAGTATACACACCATTCCGGATTTCCGGGTGGTATTAAGCAGCGTTCTGCCCTTGAAATGCGTCAGACACGCGCCAAAGCGATGCTGGAAATTACGATTAAAGGCATGCTGCCGCATAACAGTCTTGGACGCAAGATGTTTACGAAGCTTCATGTTTATGAAGGCGCTGAACATCCGCACGTGGCACAAAAACCGGAAGCATATACGCTTCGCGGATAATTGAGGAGGGGCAAGTAAATGGCACAAGTACAATATTATGGCACTGGCCGCCGCAAAAGCTCCATTGCACGCGTAAGGCTCGTTCCTGGCGATGGCAATGTTCTTGTTAATGGTCGTGCTGTTGATGACTATTTCAATCTTGAAACGCTGCGCACGATCTTGAAGCAGCCGCTCGTTGCTACGGAGACAGAGGGACGTTACGATGTCCTTGTTAACGTAATAGGCGGTGGTTTCACAGGCCAGGCAGGCGCTATCCGTCACGGCATCGCCCGGGCATTGCTGAAGGCTGATCCGGAATATCGCGCTGTTTTGAAAGCTGCAGGCTTTCTCACACGTGACCCGCGTATGAAAGAACGGAAGAAATACGGACTCAAAGGCGCACGCCGCGCACCACAGTTCTCAAAACGCTGATTCGTCAGGCGTTCAAAGGCTCTCAACCCTTTCGGTTGGGAGCCTTTTTGCTGCCTGTTTTTTGGCTTTGACGATAATTTGACGATCAGTGCTTCTCTTTTATTATTTTCAAGCGGAACGAGGTTTGGCCGGACACCTAAGGACAAGCAGACCCAGAGAGCAAACCGAGAAAGTGAAACAGAAAAGAGCTCTCTCGCATGAGGTGCGAAGGGCTCAGAAGTATAAATTATAGGATTAAACGGTTATTATTAAAAAATTAGTAACTAGTTAATAGAGGAATCAGTTGATTTGCAACGGGACTGCCAATTCCCGTTACCAAATCATAACCAGACGTTGCAGTATAACCATTACTTCCAGAAGTGATATCGTGGAAATTAGTTACGTAGCCACTGCTTCCAGTTGTACTTGCTGTACTATAAATCGCGTTTAATACTTGTGAACTGGAAAGTGGCTGTGCTCTGCCTTCATCAGCAAGTGCAATGAGCGCAGACCATGCTGGAGCGCTAAAACTTGTCCCACCTACTTGAAACCATCCTGATTGCCCTTCATCAGGTGTACTTGTGTAAACATATACACCTGTATTTGGATCTGCATCAAATGCTACATCAGGGATACCTCTTTTTTTACTCACAATACTTGTCCAATTTGATTGGAAGGTTGGAATTGACTCATACGTGCTTGTTGCGCCACCTGAACTGGACCATGCGGTTTCACTGCTATATGCTCCAGTCGAGGTTAGACTTAGTGATGTCCCACCAACGGATAAAACATTTGGAGAAGCAGCGGGCCATGAACCGCCTTCCCCATTGTCACCAGAAGAGGCTAGATAAGTAATCCCTGAGTGATTGAAGTGGCTATCATCGGAAGTTTCAGATGAAAATTCAGAACCACCCCAGCTATTTGAAACGACCGTTGCACCATGTTTGGTTGCGTAATCTATACCAGAAAGTAGATTACTAATAGAGGCTGATTTTGTCTCAATAACTAGTATATTTGCTTCTGGTGCAAGCGCATGAGCCCATTCAACATCAAGTGATGTTTCCAGTGCCCAGCCGCCATCCGTTTTTGGTTTGCCCTGTGGATAGGCAATTTGAAGAGTCGTGCTTGGTAAACCAAAGTGTTGATCAAACGTATTTAAGTCACTTTGGATGGTCGGACTACCATATGCATCGATAATAGCGATTGTTTCTCCTGCACCCGTTTTATTTAACTGATCAATTCCATAGGCCTTTTTAATTTGAGACGGATCATAAACATTTGAGACGACCAATGGCTTAATTCCTGTGGATATGTGTTTGAATTTAATTGGGTGATTGGCAACCCAATCTTTAGGTAATGGGGAATTAGTAGCGGTTTTAGCACTTGCCAAGACTGGAGATTCAATGAGCAACGCAACTAATACGGATAAAAATAGTAGAGATACAGCCTTAAAAAATTTTTTCAAATCTATTCCCTCCCCTTTCATATTTAACAGATTAAATGTATCACAAATAGTCTGAAAAATTTGTCGAATGGTATCGATGGGGAAATAAAATTTTTTTATTAATCATCTTTGGATATCTGCAGAATTGAAATAAAAAACTCTATACAATGTATAGAGCGAAGGGCGCAATGCATGCGTTCAGTTAGTAGATATGTCCATATTGACTTCGATGGTATATGTCTCACGCTAGCTCATACTTTAATGGGCCCAAGAATTAAGACACGAAATAAAGACGTGTTAAGATCGATGATACAAAAATCACACACGCAAACATTCAAAGTCGGGCTCGAAATTCTAAAAAAGGAAAAGACGTTAAGTGAAGTGTCCGCTCAAGCGCGCCGCTGCGTTCCATGGCTTATAAGAAAATTAATAAGTAACGGCACGATAAGAAACAGCAGCAAGTATAGAATGTCCCTGCGAGCAATCGGTGCTGCGATACCGCCGATTGCCTCACGCATTAAACTAATGGCGTAGGTGAATGGAAGAGCGGGACTGATCGTTTCGAAAAAAGGTGAGGTCATACGAACGGGGAAAGTTCCGCTTGAACTGGAGATTTGCAGAACAAGCAAAATAATCGTGATTCCTTTTCCAACGGTGCCAAATAAGGCGACTAGAGTGTAGATCAACACAACAAAAACAAGATCGCATAATAAACAGGTCAAGAAAAAAAGCAACGAATTCACCGTATAAATGTGAAGTAAATATAAATCACCAAGAGAAATAATAAGGGCCTGCATGAAACCAATAGTGATGAATGCAAGCAGACGACTGAAAAAACGTGTGCGCGCGGCAGCGTGTTTTCTAGTAAGGGACAGCCGCATGATGGGAAGAAGCGAGATAAGCAGCGTTACGCCGACCCATAGAGACAAGGTCGTGTAGAAAGGTGCCATTGCCGACCCGTAGTTCGGTATAGGAAACAGGCGGTGTTCTTTTAGACGTACTGGATGCGAAAGAAAGTCACTCTCTCGCTGCGGATTTAACAATAGCAGACGAATAACTTCGTTCAAATCCACTTTTGAATCAAACGCTCGAATTTTTTGAGCCGCTTTGCGTATGTTCAATGATAATGCCGGCAAGTCGCTGCGCGCGAATATTGCTGCCTGATGCACAATACGTGCAGCATTGGACTGCTTGGAACGAAATAGTGCATCCGCTTTGGTTAAATCATTGGAAATGGAAGGAAGCGCATGCTGGAGCAGTGCCGTTGCCTTTTGTAAATTATCGGGCCACTGTGCATAATTAATCGGCTGATTGTCTGCCGAAACGGAGTTCATAAGTGTCGTCCATTGCAGGGAAAGCGCGTCGATAGCAGGCGTTATCGATTGAATTTGATGTGCAGCTGCCGCTAATTGGTTATTGCTTAATGCCAGCTGCTTCATGGTTTGTGGATCCGAATAAGCGGCGCTACCGGCCCGTCCGATAGCGCTTTCGGCGGCTTGCAGGGAATCTGTCAAGCGTTTAGTCAGCTCTTGAAGTGAAGATAAATCATTCGTCATCGTATTCAGCGCAGCGAATTGATTGAGCGCGTCCTTCATTGCGGGCAGCTGTGAGCTGAATTTATCCAACTGGTCATTCATCTGTTTAATTTGGCCGGCTTGCCCTTTAAGCATCGCCAACTCATGATGTGTACGTTCAAGTTCATCGAAAAGCTGATCGAGACGAATGGCGGCGTCACCAATAGTCGCCATTTCCGGAAGCAGCTGTTCTAATTTAAACAAATCCATTTTTGCCTTTTTTAGCAGCGGCAGATCTTGCTGCAATGCAAAACCGCCGTCATGAAGAGTGTGAAAAAGTGCACTGCTGAATTGCTTCACGAATGCCGCACTGATTTGGCTAGTAAGGGTTGAAGCTCCATTTGCGGTCAGCTTTGGTGCAATAGCATTCATTTTCTCATTGACTGTGAAATTGATGACAGGCTGCTGCGGCTGATTGGACAGAATGCTGGCGATTTTCTCGGAGAAATTTGCAGGGATAGAAATAATAGCGTAGCACTTTTCTTCACGAAGTAGATTTTGTGCCTGTGAATCACTGACGAATTGCCAGTCCAGTTGATGGTTGCGATGCAGCTGCTTAATCGTCTGACGGCCAATATTGATGACATGCCCCTGCATCCGAGCGCCGTGATCATCATTCACGACGGCCACTTTCAATTGCGATGTATTGTCGTAAGGATTCCAAATGGAAAGTATATTAATCCATGCGTATGCAGAGGGAAGCAGTATCAGCCCGATAAGAAGCAAGAGCCGCGCCGGTGCGTGACGCAAGGATGCGATATCTTTGATGAAATCATGCACTATACGTTGCAAAATAAGAATTCCTCCTAAGAGCATTAGTCGGCTATATCAGCTAGTCTCCGCTGCTGAAAAAAGATTATGCATATTCGAAGGCATGAGAGAACGTTCATTCATCGCCCGGGCATACAAAGGGATTTAAAATGTGCTAGAATGGCTGGTGTAGATAAGCCACGGATCAGTTCCATTTGATGCGTGAAGTGAGAGAAGCGAAGTATATGCGAAAACTATATTGCCCATCGATCCTTGCCTTTATTATCGTTTTCATGCTGATGTCTACCGCAGCGGTTCAGGCGCGCGCGCAAACACGAGCAGGGACCGTTCCCGCGGGAACTGAATTTTCCTCCAACTGGTCAGGTTATGCGGTGACAGCGGCCAATAAAACGACTCTTCTGCAGGCGATTTCCGGAACATGGCGGGTGCCTGCGGCTCAGGCAAATGGCCAGGCCGCTGCGGCACAATGGATTGGACTTGGTGGATTTTCTTCCAATAATTTACTGCAAATAGGCACGATAGAAGCAGTTTATGATAACCATCAGGTGACAGAGCTATTCTGGGAAAAGCTTCCCGATATGGCTCATAATATAATCAAAATTTCTTCAGGTACAATCGTTGCCGCTTCGATTTCAGAGAATGGGTCGGGCGTTTGGCAGCTAGCCACGACCGTGATCAAGCCCAATGGCGATCGGATTACAAAAACAATTCAAGTCGCTGGCGACGTTTCTTATGACCGTCCTATGGAGCAATCTGCGGAATGGATTAACGAAGATCCGTCAAACAAAACAGAAAATTTGTATAAGCTTGCCAACACAGGAACACTTAGCTTTACAAATTTGTCTGTCAATAACCAGACATTGGCCGCGCTTGGCCTGAATCGACATCCGCTGGCCGTCACGAGTCAGGCCAACCGGCTTCTACTCAGCCCATCTTTCCTTAAAAGCCATGGAACGGCGTTTAGTGTTCTTAATTTGAGCCATACTGCCCATCCAAAGAAAATGAAAAAAGCCCGTCACCGATTTCGGATCAGTCATCATAAATTAAGCAGGTGACTTTGACGAGTAGGCGGTCACGTTATTGAGTGGTGTCAAAAAATAAACATACGGCGTGCTAACGAGTACGTATTTTACAATCAGGTGAAAACGCCTGATTTTTTTTATTTGCAGAAAGAACGTCATGCATGCAACTTTTTCCCAGCCGGACCACTGTCAATAAATTCAGCGATGGAAAAACATGTACCGGTTTATGTCGCCATAATTGAAAAGTCTAATACTGAAAAGGAGTTGATAAAATGGCAATCATTATGGACTTTCAGGAAAGGCGTTATTATAAACAGCTGAACTTTGAACGCCAGGCGCTCCGTGAGCTGTCGTTTGAACGAATCGAAAGGGCCATTCATCAGAACTTTGACGGGTATCTCAAGCGCATCCCCGCTTCCGGACAGACGGCGCTCGATATGTCTGCGGAATATGCACTCGAAGCGTATCTGCTTGGCGCGTCGATGGCCCGTTTCGGTTTTTATGGGGAAGAAAAGCAAATAGTTCGGCAACGAAGCACGCACGCGATGACAGTATTGATTCATGACTTTTACGAATTCTGGCTGTTTTGGTCGGCCGACGATCCAACGATGACCGACTTGGAAGATACATGCCGGCTGTATTTGAATTTCTGGTGGGAAGATGGTTTTGAGTCGGCACTTAAACGCCGGCGTCTGAAACTGCCGACATTTTAATTTGAGTGAATTAATCGCAAAAGAGCATGTCTAAAATCGCCTACCGCCCATATATATGTCCAAGAGACAAGCTTAGCGATGGGAGTGGCGGCAGTGAAACGTAAATGGGTCATCATCGGTTCAATTTTAGCTGCGCTAATCATTTTGCTGACGGGCGTGCATGGCCTTGTCGAGCGACGTGCGAGTCAGAATTGGACAACACCGCTCGCTGGCCGCGTGATTGTCGTTGATGCCGGACATGGCGGCATGGATGGCGGTGCAGTAGGCGGAACCGTAGTGGAAAAGACGATCACATTGCGAATTGCCCGCGATTTACGTGATTATCTTCAGGAGACCGGCGCCATCGTAATGATGACTAGGGACAGTGATGATGATTTATCGGACGACAGCTATAACGGTCGGCATAAGACGCAGGATCTGCTGCGGCGGGCCGCTTTGATTAAGAAAAGTCAGCCTGATTTATTTATCAGTATTCACTTGAATGCTATTCCGAACGGCAGTCTGAGAGGGGCGCAAACCTTTTATTATCCTAATTCAGTAAAAAATGAACGGTTGGCGATGTTAATTCAAGATTCAATCGAGCAGAACTTAGGAAATACCAACCGACGGGCAAAAGCCATTGGCTTCGTCTATTTGCTGAAAAAGGCGCCTGCCCCAGCTGCACTTGTCGAGGTCGGATTTCTTTCCAATCCATCTGAACGGACCTTGCTCGTTCAGCACAGCTATCAGCAGTCGGCGGCAATGGCGATTAGTCAGGGTATCATGCGCTATTTCAGCAATGAAAAAGTGAAGACGGGCGACTGATTGCTGCAGCCCTTTTTTGACCCTTTTTCTGAGACAATTTGCTATACTTAAGGGTGAAAGGGCTGTCAGCCACAGATTAGATGCTGCAAACGGGAGAGGCGTGATGAAATGCTGACTAAAGATCAAGTCATTGATGTATTGAAAACAGTGGACGATCCTTTTTTACATAAGAATTTAGTTGAGACTCAAGCACTTCGCGAGTTGAAAATTCGGGAAGACCTGATCAGTCTGAAACTGGCTCTCGCTAAAGCTGATCATGTGAAACAAATGCAGATTCAAGTCGAACTTTCCGATAAATTGAAAAAGGCAGGAGCAAAAGCCGTTGGTATGCGCTTTGACCAACTGTCAGACGAGGAGATAAAGCAACTAGGCGGGTTTCCGCAGCAAACAGAGGAACGCTGGCTAGAGCCAGGGAGCGGCACACAATTCATTGCGATTGCCAGCGGCAAAGGCGGCGTCGGCAAATCGACTGTGTCGGTCAATCTTGCGCTTGCTCTGGCACGCAAAGGCAAGAAGGTCGGTATTCTCGATGCGGATATCTATGGATTTAGCGTGCCGGATATGATGGGTATTGAAAATCGTCCTGAAGTTGTCGATGATAAAATCCGCCCTGTTGAGCGCTTTGGTGTGAAAGTCATTTCGATGGGCTTCTTTGTAGAAAATAATAATCCCGTCATCTGGCGCGGACCGATGCTCGGTAAGATGCTCAATAATTTCTTCACCGATGTGGCCTGGGGCGATCTCGATTTTCTGCTGCTCGATCTTCCTCCAGGCACGGGTGATATCGCTATGGATGTGCATAGCCGCCTGCCGCATTCGAAAGAAATAATTGTCACAACGCCGCATCCAACTGCCGCATTCGTTGCCGCACGTGCTGGCGCGATGGCAGTCAAAACTGATCATGAATTACTCGGTGTGATCGAAAATATGGCTTATTATGAAAGTGAGACAACAGGTGAGCGCGCGTATGTGTTTGGACGGGGCGGCGGCGATAAGCTGAGTGAATTGCTAGGTGTGGACTTGCTCGGGCGTCTGCCGCTCCGTCAGCCTGAGACGCGTGCGGACGAATTTGCGCCCGGTGTCTATTTAGAGGGTGACACGCTCGCAGCCATTTATGATCAGATTGCTGCACGTGTGCTTGCGAAAACGAACGCAGAGGAAGACTGAAATGAATTGATGAGAGAACGCCTTGCTTGAAAAATAAGCTTGGCGTTTTTTTGCGCAAAAAACTCCTGTACGGCAGATTAAACAGAGACACGAGCGGACTGTATAACTATTGGAAAAATCCACATAGTAAACAGGTGAAAGGATTATGAGGAGGAAGCGAGCAAATGAAAAAGGCTTTGTTTCTTTATATGCCCCTGTTTGTGCTTTTACTATTGTCTGGCTGTGCCGGGAATTCATCAGAACAGCCTTCCTATCAAGAAAATAAAAAAATGGTATTAGATATGCTGAAGACAGACGAGGGGAAAAAAACAATCAAGGAGCTGCTCGAAGATAAGGAGATGCGAACGGCTATCGTCTTTGATTCACCTGTAATTAAGAAGACAATAATAGACACCTTTCATACAGATCAAGGGAAAGAACTTTGGGCTGACCTAATCAAAGATCCTAGTTTTGCAAAAATACTTGCTCAGGCAATGATGCATGAAAATGAATCACTGCTGAAGAAAATGATAAAACAGCCCGACTATCAGGGCATGATGATGGATGTGCTGCGGGCGCCTAAGATGGAACAAGACTATTTGAGCCTTTTGCGTACAAAGCCCTTCCGAGATCAACTTAAAACAGAAATTCAGGAAGCGATTGCTAGTCCTGCATTTAATAAAGTGGTGACCGACACCATTCAATCGATTATGAAGAAACAATCCAATAAATAGAAACGGGCGTTGAGACTAATGTAATAAGCGGTGCTGTGACGTGCTGTTAGAAATTAATGTTTTGACAGTAACAAATTGGTAGCCGCGATCCTGCATTTCCGAAATAATCAGTGGAAGCGCACGATAAGTCTGCTTGGCGGAATCAGAAGCGTGCAGACGAATAATATCTCCTCTGCCGGCATTCTCAAGGACACGTGCGGCGATTACTTTATATCCGGGATTGGTGGCGTCCTGCGGGTTGACGCTCCAGAGTACAAGCTGTAGGTGCAGGCGTAAGGCTGTCTCCATGACGCCCTTGTCGATACGGGCAAATGGTGGGCGCACCATCTGCGGCCGAATACCACTTGCTTTATAGATTGCTTCCTGAGCGAGAAGCATATCCCGGCGCACGTCTGCCGTAGACATTTGCGTATAGTCCTCGTGACGCATACCATGTGATTCAATTTCATTTCCGGCATGCATGGCGCGCTGCACGATGTCCGGATGCCGCTCCGCCCATTCTCCGGAAAAGAAGAATGTGGCGGGAATATGCGCCTTTTTCAATATAGGAAGGATCATATTAATTTGCTGCTCTCCCCAATTACTGTCGAAAGTCAACGCCAGCTGCTTTTGATGTGTGGCTACTTGAGACAATGCACCGGTATCTTTAATTGGTGTCAACACATTGATGTCCTGACCCTCAACAAAAAGAATTAATGCAGCAAAGAAAGCAGCAAGTAGGATGAAAAGAAAACTTTTAAACCGCTTGCCGTTAATTATCCATACCATGGTAGATCATCACCCCGCATGCTCGATTTGTATCACTATATGGCCCGTCCCTTAGGATTATACCGCCAGGCTTGGCAATAAAAATAGAATGGAGATGTATTGACAATATAGATAAACCTGATAGAATAACAAATGTTGTCTCGTTTTTGAGATTGATAGTCTTAAAAAACTGTTGACAAAGTGAACATGACACTGTAAACTTAATCAAGTCGTCCGATAAGCGATTGGAAATTCTTAGTGAAATTAATCGTTTAGGACAAAAAAGATGTTGACAGCTTGAAACCAGCATGGTAAGATATAAAAGTTGCTGATT
>JBDNRH010000017.1:0-68721 GCA_047718535.1 Sporolactobacillus sp. | reverse complement strand
GCGGTGTCATCATTGGCGATACCGCACTATTCGCGGTCGGCTGCATCGCAGCTGGTGATACCGCACTGTTTGCGGTCGGCTGCGTCATCATCGGTGACACCGCACTATTCCCGTTCGGCGGTGTCATCATTGGCGATACCGCACTATTCGCGGTCGGCTGCATCGCAGCTGGCGATACCGCACTGTTCGTACTCGGCTGCATCGCAGCTGGTGATACCGCACTGTTTGCGTTCGGCTGCGTCGCAGCTGGCGACACTGCACTGTTCGTACTCGGCTGTGTCGCAGCTGGCGATACCGCACTATTCGCGGTCGGCTGCGTCATCATCGGTGACACCGCACTATTCCCGTTCGGCTGCGTCGCAGCTGGCGACACTGCACTGTTCGTACTCGGCTGCGTCGCAGCTGGGGTCATGAATTGTGAAAGCGGTATGCTGCTTTGCCCATGCAATTTAATTTTAGGCTTTTCGGACCGCAGCGGTATCGGCTGTACACCGCTGTCAATAATTACTTTCATTCCCGTTCTTAACGCATCATCTGTCATATTCCCGTTCAGCTGTATAAAGTTTTCCAAAGTCATTCCATTTTTATTAGCAATACTTGTAATCGTATCGCCTTGCTGTACTGCATATAATTTCACGGTTCCCATCCCTCCTGTGAAAGTCACTGTTATGTATATGGCCTATTTAGGCTTTTTGCCACTGCAGTTGATAAAAAAATGTCGAAGAGACGGGCCTTAGCTGCATAAATCAAGAATATTGTCCAATCGTCTTTGCCGTGCGAAACCATCATATATTCCCTTTCGCCTGCCTTTTTCCCGCTGCAGATTCAATCTGAACGCTCCATTTCTCTATTTATTATCGTGCAACGAATGAAAGGATTGATTATAATAAAACAAGCGAAAGAAAAGGGGCGAGTACATGACGGAAACACAAAACAAGCGTCTTCCGGCAAAAAAAAGACGTGAAAAAATGATGCATATGCTGATCCATGCCTCGCTGCCACTCACAGGCAGTACACTGGCAGAAACACTACACGTCAGCCGTCAGGTCATCGTTCAAGACATTGCCCTGCTGAAGGCGCAGCAATGCCCAATAATTGCAACGGCACAAGGGTATTTGTTCCTAAGAGAATCGAGCACAAGCAAGACGACGCGTCTGATTGCCTGCGTGCATAATGTGGTCGAAACCGAACATGAACTGACTTTAATCGTTGATCAGGACGTGTCAATTATTAACGTGACAGTAGAACATCCACTGTACGGAGAAATCACTGGATCACTGATGATTCGCACACGGGAAGATGTGCAGCACTTTATGAAGCGGCTTACGTCGTCGGGCGCTTCCTTACTCTCTTCGCTCACCGGCGGCGTTCACTTGCACCTTCTTGAAGCCGCGTCTTCAGAACAAATTGATCGGGCCGTGGCAGCGCTCCAGGCGGCTGGCTATCTGCTTGATGCGCGGCAAAAATAACCCCCTCGCAGCCATACGGTTTAGCGTATAGGCGCAAGGGGGTTTATTCCATGATCATAAATTTCCTAATCTGCCTTGAAGCAATCAATCGCTGTATTCAAATTCGAAATCGAGAATGCGCACTGTATCCCCTTCTCGTACACCTTTATCTTTCAGCGCATCGTCCACACCCATGCTGCGAAGCTGCCGGCCAAAGCGGCGAATGGCCTCATCATGATGAAAATTAGTCATTTTAAATAAATGTTCAACTTTCGCACCGGACACATTAAATATGCCATCACTGCCGCGGCTAATAATGAATGGAGCATCCTCATCTGACAGTTGAAAGACTGCGTCCTTTTCTACCGCGAGTTCTGCAAGCGGGAACGTCGGCGTGTGTTCGATCGTTTCGTATATTTTCCGAATCAAAGGAGGCAATCCCTCATGAGTGACCGATGATATAGGGAAAATAGGTACTTCGTTGCCTATTTTCTTACGGAAGGCGGCCAACTGCTCAGAGGCGCCGGGCATATCCATTTTGCTTGCAGCAATTATTTGCGGCCGCTCCATTAATCGATACTGATAGCTTTTTAATTCTTCATTTATTTTCTGATAATCCATAAACGGATCCCGTCCCTCGCTTCCGGACATATCAACTACATGTACGATCACGCGGGTACGCTCGATATGTCTGAGAAACTGATAACCGAGACCGGCGCCTTGACTGGCCCCCTCAATTAAACCCGGCAGATCAGCGATGACGAAACTGCTGCCCTCATCAACAGAAACGACGCCTAAGTTAGGGGAGAGCGTCGTAAAATGATAGGCAGCAATCTTCGGACGCGCAGCAGTCACAGCGGCTAATAGGGTTGATTTGCCAACACTCGGAAAACCGACAAGGCCTGCGTCAGCCAATAATTTAAGTTCCAGCTGGATTTCACGTTCCTGTCCAGGTTCACCATTTTCTGAAATATAGGGGGCGGGATTTGCCGGTGTTGAAAACCGCGTATTTCCCCGTCCACCTCGACCACCTGCCGCGATCACGGCGCGCTGACCATTATCGGTCAAATCGGCAATTACCTCGTTCGTTGCCAGATCACGTACCACAGTACCCGGGGGAACAGGGATAATCATTGGATCTGCACTCTTGCCATGTTGATTCTTAGTGCGTCCATTCTCGCCCTTCGCTCCTTTGAAATGGCGTTTATAGCGGAAATCCATGAGCGTACGCAGACCCTCGTTGACGACAAAGATGACGTCAGCACCCTTGCCGCCGTCTCCGCCCGCAGGTCCGCCGTCAGGCACATATTTTTCGCGACGAAAAGCAACCATCCCATTGCCGCCGTCCCCGCCTTTTACAAATACCTTTACTTGATCAACAAACACAAATCCCACCTCATTTTTTGTTGCTCAGTTGCCTCAATATAATTATCTTTCCAAGCAAATGATCCATTCATTAGCCGCTCGCGTAATTCACCGGGCAGCGTTTTACCAGACTGCAGCAGTCCTGAAAAAAAGAGTTTGATTTGCAGCCCATTCTGATCATCTAGGAAAAGAAGATCGACTGTATTCTCTACACTGTCACACACACTTTTTTGAAGATACAGCGCAATATCCTCAAGCAGTATTTTCAAGCGCTGATCAAGCAACGCCAGGCGTGCCGGTTCGATCGACCGCTGCACCCCATCCGCTACGCGAATCAGCAATTTATAGGGCAGCGCTGACCAGCTCTTGGTCAGTAAATAAAAAGTCGTCTGTGGTAATCCTAGTCGAGAAAGCTGTGACTGTACTCGCAAGCGCGCCGTCAACTGATCAATTACCGCATTTGCTTTTTGAGGATTTTGCATATACATATAGCCCTTGATCAGCTGCAATTGGTTCAGGAGCACGTGCCTTGCTGAACTAATGATCTGCAGTCCCTCTTCCTCGCGAATCATAATAAGCCTCCCATCAAAAATCCACTAATAATGAGCTCCACTCATTGCCTTTCCATTAATCGTTGAACCGTACCTATCTGGATAAATCCGTTACTTAGCTGACAATAGTACAAGTATATCAGAAAATACATAGAAAAACTTGATGAAGGCAGGTCATTGAACAAAGCTTAGAATGGCATCGCGGCATTCTGATGATTAGAAAAACTTGGCGAAGCCAAGTCCTTTGGACGAAGGCTGAGCCTTAGTTTTTTTATACTTGGTTCTGCTGAAATCTATATGCTTTCTTAACGTATTAGAAGAACTTGGCAATGCCCTAGCTTTTCCTATATTTGGTTCCGTTTAAATTTTTATGCTTTCTTAGCGTATGAAAAAACAGCGAGTGTTCAGCACCTCATGCCAAACACTCGCTGTCATCATTTGCGAATCTATCGCTAATCACTAATCAGGCTTCTTGAGCAACCGGATAAACACTAACCCGTTTCAGGCCCTTGCCGTATTTTTCGAAACGTACAATACCGTCTGTCTTAGCGAATAGTGTATCATCGCCACCGCGTCCAACATTCGTTCCCGGATGAATCTTCGTGCCACGCTGACGATACAAGATCGAACCGCTCGTCACTAATTGACCATCGGCACGTTTGGCACCGAGGCGTTTAGAAATAGAGTCACGACCGTTCTTCGTACTTCCGACACCTTTTTTCGATGAGAAAAACTGAAGATCAAGCTTAAGCATGTGTGACACCTCCTTTATCATCAATTCGCAGAAATTTGCCATAGGACTGTTCAATCGTTCGCATCGAGACTAGCATCGCCTCTATAATCAATTGTGCCTTAGGTTCCTGACTGTCATTCAGCATGCAGTCAAGAAAGCCACCGTCAGGCGCCTGATCAACCGTCAGTGTACAGTCCGTCAACGCGTCAATCGCATTGATCGCCCCAAAGGACACGGCTGAAACCGCCGCACAGACGAGGTCAAACCCATAAGGCCCGCTGCCGGCATGTCCGGTTAAACAAAATCGAGAAATCGGACCATCTGGCAAGCGATCGACACGAAGCGTTATCACGCGCAGTCACCCTCAGGCATTAATTTTTTCAATCGTCAGCTTCGTAAAAGGCTGTCTATGCCCTTGCTTGCGACGATAATTCTTTCTTTTCTTGAATTTGAAAACGATGATCTTCTTGTCACGGCCTTGTTCAACAACCTTTGCCGTAACCGTTGCACCCGCTACAAGCGGGGCACCAACCTTCACTTCATCACCGCCGACGAAGAGAACCTTGTCGAAAGTCACCGTATCGCCTGCTTCTGCCTGAAGCTTTTCGACAGTAATCGACTGTCCTTCTTCAACCTTCAATTGTTTGCCGCCAGTTTCAATAATTGCGTACATCCTCAGCACCTCCTTCATTAATCTCAGACTCGCCGGTCAAAGGCAGCTCACAAGCATTTATCGATCCAATCTGATCGCCAAAACCGTGCGGTTGGAGCGAGAGGCTCCGTCTGATCATTCATCATTCAGACAATGACACTAGTCAGAATAGCACACAAACTGTCCACTGTCAATGTTCATTGATCATACTGCGCTGATAATCGTGAAGACTATAATGCTGTCGTTTACGTGATAATTCGAATAACCCCATTGCAGTAAACCCAAAACAATCGACAGTCAGCAGCCGCGAAGCAAGTTCTCGTGCCAAACACTGTGCGACCTCTAGTTGGTCAGCGGTATCCTTCAAACGCAGGAAATCTATCACAATCATGCCACCTATTCCACGCTGCCTGATTTGCTTGGCAATCTCTCCCGCAGCTTCACAGTTGGTCTGTATGGCATGTTTGTCCCAGTCACCTTGAAGGTGCTGTGCACCTGAGTTTACATCGATAGCTGTCAATGTTTCACCATTGTCAATGACTAGTGAAGCACCACTTTTCAGCAAAATACGACGATTGGTCGCCTGCTGATAACTGGATTCCAATCCGTATTGCTCAAAGACAGCTCCAGACTCCTCTCGGATGACTTCGTAACCTGCGAGCCAATCGGCCGCTTCAAGTGGATAGCCGCAGTGAATGGTACACGATTCTGGCCAATGATGATCGTTTAAAATTGTAGACGCGAAACTGAGCGATCGATTAAGTAAGCCCGGGCGCTGCATTGTTTGCATGCGTTGGAATAATTCTTGCCATTTTGCGCGCAGCAGCAGCCACTCCTTATGCAATTGCTGCTCGTTCATTGTCCCCGCCTGCGTACGAATGATTATTCCCTCATTATCCGCACACCACACTGCGGCCAGACGACGTAGATCGGTTTGAACGGAACCATTAAGGGCATGGCTCACGGCCAAGCGATGCATAGACGGCAGATAAACCATCGCACGTCCAACAATCTGGAGATGCTCAGTGACTTGCACACATTTGCCGTTTCCCGGCAATCGCGTCACTTGTACAAGGTGCAGTGAACCCTTCGTCACTGTCTCCGGCGACTTAGCCTGAGCCTGTGGAAGAAATCCACTTGACCCGTTCCCAAGATCGAGAAACCAACCGGCTGCAGAAAGGCGTTCCTCAGTGACTTGTGCATAGAAAAGATCACCTATTTCAAACAGGCTGTCTGCGGACTGCACAAAAAACTGCAGCACTTCTCCGTCTCGAAGCAGTGCCGCTCGTCGCAATTGATGGCGCTTAGCGTCAAGCATGAGCTGCCATTTCTGAGCACACACTTAGCCATCTCCCCCATATAAACTAGTGTCTTTATTATGGCAAATCCACCTCAAACAAGCAACTTGAAGGCGCTCATAAAATCAGTTTCTGACAATCGGCTATCGTTCGCCCCGGGCAGCGGCCCTCGAAAAAAGCACGCACCAATCGCTGACCATCAAGCGAAGAGGCGCTTCCTTCCATGTAGATGCGGTGTGCAGAATGTCTGTAGAATTCAGCAAATACTGCAGGGAGCGGCGCATCAGCGGCAACGGTCAGTTCATGGACGAAGGGATAGCTTTCCCTGCCCCGTGCCATGGCGAGCAAGAAGCGCAGAAAATGAACAGCTATCGCGCGCCGTTCTTTGTAAATGGACAGGCCGATGAACGCTAGGACGACCCATAGATTTAATGAGTAGGGGAAGCGTGTCAGAACAAGCAGAGAAAGCAGAACCAATGCAGCAAACGAGAAAAGCAGCACTCTTTCATAAGCACGTCGAAATGGATAATACCGCTGTAAGAAAAGGTGCAGCAGCCGTCCGCCATCGAGCGGCCAAATAGGCAATAAATTGAAAAGCAGTATGGCGGCGTTCTGTGACAGGAAAAGATGCGTCTCTGCCTCTCCCCAAAACGGGAAAACCGCAGCTGCCGCGAAAGCCATGCAAGGCAAGAGAAGATGCTGCAGTGGCCCGGCAAGAACCACTAAACTTTCTTGCCAGAATGGATGATCGACATCTGCCTCGATTTGGGCAACGCCGCCAAACGGAAGCAATTCAATTTTCACAATTGTCCAGCCAAAAATATATGCGGCAGAAGCATGTCCCCATTCATGGATGAGAACAATTGCAAAGGCGAATGCCGCTTCCCACAAATGACCGGTCACTAGACCCGCGGCAAGCACTAACCAGAAGATTGGATGCACCTGTGTATGCGTGAGTAAGCATTTAATCAAAGGACATCACCTGTATCGGATCAATGAATTTCGCTCCTTTCTTGAGTGCAAAATAAAAACTGCCATTTTTACCGCCTGATGTGATCCCAATCTTCTCGCCTTTCGTCACTTCCTGATAAATTTTAACCGTCACCTTATCGAGATGGCCGTACCACGATTCACTGTGATCCTTGTGCTGGATAACAATCGTCTGACCCGTCCCCTTCTTTGTGCCAGCGAAAATCACAAGACCGTCCTGAACGGCTTTTACGGACTCATTAGCCGTTGTCTTTACGGTAACACCCTTCGTCTTACTGCTATAAGGAGCAGTTACTTCACCTGTTACCGGTTCGGCAAACTTCTGATTGGCAGAAGATGCTGTTAAGCTGTTTGCTCCGCTGCCGCTCTTCTTTCCTGCTAGATTTCCCGGCAGAAAACTAATTGGATCCCCTAAATTTTTCTGATACCAGCTGGAAACTGCGGCAAATTGAAACTCCTGGGTCATTGCTGTTTGCAGCGACTGGTCAACTGGCTTCATGAATGACTGCTTACTTGTATGCACCCCATAGACACAAGCCACAAGCAAACCGGACAATACGAGCTGAACAAGAAATCGGCGTCCGGATTTAATCCGTTTGACTGGCGCCTGCTCCCTCTGCTCATCAAGACGATAGGGGGAGACATAGGGTCGGACCATTTCCGGTCGCGTGTCATACTTATCCGCGGGAATCACTCGCTCCATTGCTTGACGCCTGCGTTCGCGATGTCTGCGTTTATACTCATCAATTGTGCTCATTTTCTCACCTTCCCTACTCGTCCAATTTATCTTGCGCTTTATCCGCCGTCGCGGGATATTGACCGCGTCACTAGTTGGGGTAGGACACGCCCGCTTCTTATAAATTTCTATGTAAGAAAAGAGAAAATATGTCCGGTTCACGCATTCCCGTTTCTTATTAATGCTCTGTCAGAAGTGAAGGCGCATCAAAAAAATGCTTCTTAAGATTTTTTGTCTTAAGAAGCATTTTTTAATTAAAAGTATAAGCTGCCGCTTAGCGCATACCTAGAAGATGCTTAAATTTGTGAAAGAAATTAGGATGATTCTCTAAGGCCATCAGCGGAACCGATTCACCAAGAATTCGCCGGCCGATATTGCGGTAAGCTTGAGCTGCTTTCGAGGACGGGTGCATGGCTATCGGCTCCCCTTTATTTGAAGAGGCAATAACATCATCATCATCCAGAACAATACCGAGCAGTTCAATAGCGAGAATATCCATGATTTCATTGATTTCCAGCATATCACCGCTGCGGATCATATGCTGACGAATCCGATTAATCACTAAGCGCGGCGGTGTGATCTGTTTTTCTTTCTCTAAAATACCAATCACGCGATCCGCATCGCGTACCGAAGAAATTTCCGGTGTGGTGACAACAATGGCATGATCCGCCCCGGCCACAGCATTTTGGAACCCACGCTCAATACCTGCCGGACAGTCAATAATGATATAATCAAAATCGGCTTTCAGCGCATCGACCATTTTCTTCATTTCCGCCGGAGTCACAGCCAATTTATCTGTCGTCTGCGCTGCGGGGAGCAGACTCAGCGAAGCAAAACGCTTATCCTTCACAAGCGCCTGATTCAATTTGCAGCGATTCTGCGCTACGTCCACCAAATCATAGATGATTCGATTTTCAAGTCCCATTACTACGTCTAGATTACGCAGACCAATATCGGTATCGACCATGCACACTTTTTTCCCCTGCAAAGCGAGCACGGTACCGATATTCGCTGATGTCGTTGTTTTACCGACACCGCCCTTCCCAGAAGTGACAACGATTGCTTCTCCCAAGGTCTCCACCCCTCTCATAGTCATGCCAATGTTTGATTGTCCATGTCTTCAATGTCAATCGCTAAATTTCTTTGGCGCAAAACCGTTTGTAATTTATCAATGACAATCTGATGACGGTCTTGGTCGACATAGGCACATTCCATTAAATGTAAATCAGCAGGTTCTTCGCCATTTACACTGCCTGTAAACTCGTCCGGTTTGCTTATATAGGCGCCAATTCGCAGCTGCGAAGGCCGCATGAC
This sequence comes from Sporolactobacillus sp., assembly GCA_047718535.1. Classification (GTDB taxonomy): domain Bacteria; phylum Bacillota; class Bacilli; order Bacillales; family Sporolactobacillaceae; genus Sporolactobacillus. The sequence goes on along the minus strand of JBDNRH010000017.1, from coordinate 59,634 downwards.
AGAGGCGGCAATAATCGCTTGTGACTGCGCATCGTCTAATCCTGCACAGGCAAGGCCACGCAAATTGCCTAGAATATATATATTTCCTGTTGCGCGCAGCGTACCACCCGGATTAACATCGCCAACGAGCAAAATATTGCCGTCTACAGTGAGCTCCTGTCCGGAACGGATAATCCGGGAAAACGTAACAAACTTCCTCTTTTTCTCTTGACGGGCAAACTCATCCCGCGTCATGACATTCGATTCAATCTGTTCAACTTTAAGTGCCCTGAACGCGCTGATAATTGCTGTCAGCTGATTACGCTGCCCGTCACTCAAATAGCGGTTGCCCGCCTCCACTTTCACAGCAATCGGCGGTCCATCCTGATAGGCATGCTGGTTAACCGCCAATTTATCTTTTAATTCCTCAAGCAGAAGATGGTAGGCGCACGTTTCGTCCAAAACAAGAACAAATCCGTCTTTTCGCCCCAGCATCGTCACTAAAGGATGGGTGGAAGACATACTGGCTGACATCGGAAACAGTCACCTCAATACCATAAAATATTCAACAGCCGATAGCCAAAATCCTTTTTTTTATTATCAACAATAGTCAACGCTTGTCCTCGTCCGCTTGAATGAACAGCCGGAACGGATAATAAGCGATCACCATAAACGCCGCATTAAGAATTAATGTCGGTAGGAGGTGATTCGATAGAAATAAGAGAAATTCTTGATCAGTAACTCCGATCATCAGATAAATAAAATATACAATGACTTGATCAATGGCAACCCCTAACACACTGATTAAAAGTGCCGACACAATCGTTAAATTAAACCAGCGGGCCACCTGAGTACAGAGATAGACAGCAAGTGTCATCGAAAACGCGTAAACTCCTAATACCGGCGTGAAAATAATATCTGTCAGAAATCCAAAAATTAACGCGTAGCGAATGCTCCATTCCACTCGTCCAAATACTGCGGTCAGCAGCAAAAAAACAAAGATAAACTCTGGAACCATCTGAACGGATGCGTTACTGGTGGTGTTTAAAAACCGCGGCATGATTGTCCCCTGAACAAGCAGCGTAAGAAACAAAATCATAAATAGCTTAAATTGTTTCATCATTTACCTCCAGAATCCGCCTTTCGTTCAATGACCGCCACATAATTTAAATCATTGAAATTGACTGAAGGTTTAATCTTGGCCGTTTTTGTCAACCCATACTGATCGGTCGATACCGTTACAATTTTACCGATAGGCAATAATTTCGGATACATTTTGCTCAGGCCTGATGTCAGCACGCTCTGACCTTTCTTTATTTTAGCATTAATCGGTATTTGCTGAAGTGAAAGATAGCCCGTCCCCGCATCATAATTAGTAACCATGCCATAAGAGTTCGCATCCTGAATAATAGCCGATAGCTGATTCGCATCCTGTGAATCGGTGATCAGAAACACTTTGCTTGTAAAATTGCCAACAGAACCCACTTTGCCAATCAAGCCTTGCTGATTTATAACTGCCATTCCTACGCGTATACCATTAAGGCGACCTTTGTCAATGATCAGCTGCTGATTCCACGTATCAGATGCACGGGCGACAACCATCGCTGGAAATTTCTTATAGTCAAAGAGATTGGCATCCTTATTAATTCCGAGCAGCTTCTTCATCTGATTATAGCTATGTGTTAAGTCCTCGTTCTGCTGCTCAACCTGCGCATAGCGTTCCAAATCACTCTTTAAACGCTTGTTTTCCTGATAAGCGTTGCGCAAATCGTCCACATTCTGAAAGAAACCCGCTGCATATTGAGCGGGTACATTCACAGCATATTGAAACCAGCCAGTTGTATCTTGCACAAATCGCTCGGGAAGAGTGTTCCGATCACTTCGCAGCGAGTAGCTGATTAAGGCGATCAGAATAATCAAACTGGTCAAAAGAACAATAAGCTTTTTATTTGAAAAAAATGAAGGCATAAAGACACCTGCTTAATTAATTCTGTTTTTATTATTTATTTTTGGCTGAGCTAATAAATTTAACTTTATTACGGAAAAGATGAAGATTCTCCAATGAGCGACCGGTGCCTATCGCCACACAATCGAGCGGATGTTCGGCTACAATGACAGGCATCCGTGTTTCCTCGCTCAACACATGGTCCAAATGGTGCAGAAGTGCGCCGCCGCCCGTCAGTACGATTCCACGATCCATAATATCTGCGGCAAGTTCAGGCGGCGTCTTCTCCAACGTCACTTTCACCGCCTCTACAATATGAACCACTGTATCGTGCAGGGCCTCGGCAACTTCCTTGCCGGTTATCTCAATCGTTTTCGGCAGACCCGTTAGCAAATCACGGCCACGGATATCCATCTTCGTCTTCTCTTGCGCCTCATCATGTCCTGCCGAACCGATCTCAATCTTCAGCGTTTCCGCCGTACGTTCACCAATCATTAAATTATAATTTTTCTTAACATACTGAATGATCGCTTCATCCATATCATCGCCGGCAATTCGAATCGATTGACTGGTCACGATGCCGCCTAAAGAAATAATGGCCACTTCCGTCGTACCACCGCCAATATCAACAACCATGCTGCCAGTTGGTTCCCAAACAGGCAGATCAGCACCGACAGCAGCTGCAAACGGTTCTTCTATCGTATATGCCTCGCGCGCACCTGCTTGCTTCGTCGCATCTTCCACCGCACGCTTCTCAACAGCGGTAATTCCAGAAGGCACGCATACCATCACGTTCGGCTTGCGTGAAAACATCGAGCGCTGCTTCTGCGCTTCATTAATAAAATATTTCATCATCGTTGCCGTCGTGTCAAAATCGGCAATGACGCCATCCTTCATCGGACGCACGGCAACAATATTGCCCGGTGTCCGCCCAATCATATTCTTTGCCGGGGTACCGACCGCTTCAATCACGCCGGTGTCAGTATGAAGCGCAACAACCGACGGTTCACGGACAACGACACCTTTTCCTTTCACATACACCAATGTATTTGCCGTGCCGAGGTCAATCCCCATATCCCTAGAAAATCCGCCAAACATCTATGTAATCTCCCTTCATTATTACAGAACTCATGAATTTTATTATATCTTACTTAGCCGCAAAATTATAGGACTAGAATAATCCTTTTTGCTTCAGACTGACAAATTTCCGATCACCAATGACGATATGATCCAGTACATCAACACCAAGCATCCTGCCGCAAGAGACGAGACGGCGTGTCACATCGCCATCCTCTCGACTTGGCGTCGGATCACCGCTTGGATGATTATGAAAACAAATTATCGAAGCGGCAGACCGTCTTACAGCTTCTTTAAATACTTCACGCGGATGCACGATTGAAGCATTTAATGAACCGACAAAAATGGTTGTTTTATGAATCACCTGGTTCTTCGTATTGAGGAACAGAACGACAAAATGTTCCTGGCTCAAAAGGCGCATATCCTCCATGACATAATTCGCACCGTCTTCAGGGGAGTGAATGGTATAGCGTTCAGCAATCGCAGGACGGAGCATGCGTCTGCCCAGTTCACAGCTGGCAGCAATCACAGCCGCCTTCGCTGCACCAATTCCCTTCACCATCTCTAATTCCTCAACGCTTGCTTCGCTGAGCGCGGGCAAACTGCCAAAATGATTGATCAGGCGCTGCGCCAGCTGCAGCACCGATTCATTTCTCAAGCCCGACTGAAGAACAATAGCCAATAATTCCTGGTTTGTCAACATGCTACTGCCCTCACGAAGCAGCCGTTCTCTTGGTCGGTCGGCCTGCGGCATGTCGCGCATCATAATTTGTTTAGTCATAGTGTGATCCTCCCCGCCTGCAAACATGCACTGCACCCGTACTTTCTCTGTTCTCAGATGAGGTCACCCATCCAAACAGAGACAGTCACCGTGCGATGCAATATGTCTTTTAAATTAACCATACCTTGTATTGGAAAATTTTTCAGGGGAGGAAAAAAGAAAAAAGCAGCAACATACGCCGCTTTATTATAATTTTCGCTGCATAAACTGTTTTTATGTCAATTTTTTTCGTAAACCGCTTCATTTTTCCATAGCCGAACTAGGTAGGTCAATGAGTCCTTGATAAAGTGCGATTAATTCTAGCAAAGCCTCCTGATAGCTGGCAAATGACTGGCCAGTTTGTGCGTCAGCACTTGCCTTGGCACGTGTTGCCGCATTCTGCGCCGTTGTTTTGATAGCGGAGACCATTGACGCAAGACGCGGGCTGTCCGTCTGAACGCTGATTTTTTGTAGTCTGTCTGCCTGCGTCTGCAATTGCTTAGGAACGCTCAGCTGCGGATGGATTTTCCCTCCTGAGCCTATCGATGGATCAGTCGCCATTAATAAAATCATCGCACGTGTTGTCAGAACAAAGACGCTATTCTTTTTGTTTTGCAGCACCGCTGGTTTCTTAGCCGCTTTAAAACGTAATTGTTTTTGATAGACAACAACGCCCTGAGATTTATAATAGGCAGCCAGTTGCTGGGCACCAGAACTTTTTCTGGCCGCAGCGATGAACAAAGCCGTCTCCTTCGAACCGCCTGTCAGCACAGCCAATCCCTTGCCGCGCAGAAGGCTCGCCGCTTCTTGTGCCTTATCCTTTGTTGAATAAACGCCCGCCTGCAGCAAATAGGTAGTTATCTGTATGTTTTCATCGTTTATCGGATGAGTTTGAGCCGAGCTCGCCTGTGCTTCTGTACCTTGCCAAGTGCTGCTCGTCTGCTGCTTTTGACCAGAAAAAAGCAGCAGCATCGTTAACCCAATTGCCAGTCCGATGATAATGGCGGATGCAGCCGGCAGCCAAAACAGACGAAGCAGATGGAAAATTTGTCTAACGGACGGATGCAGCCGACTCGGCGATCCATGCAAAAAAGGGGGTCTGCCCTTCTTCGGATGATAAGGGACCGGCTCCCGCTGCTGGGCGGATTCGTCATGCATCTCCGGAAAAGCATCGCTCCAGTCTAGAAAGTGTTCTTTGTCGGCTGCCGATTCTTTCTTCGTCCACTCATCAAGCGTATGCGTTTCACCATTAAAGCGTATATGGATAGGTTCGTGTTTTTTTCGGTCTTCAGCCACGTTGTTTTCCTCTTTTCAACAGAGTTCGCTGTCTAGCAGAATAATTGAAGAATACCATAAATGGCCTAAAAAAAAACAAGACTGATGTCGTCTTGTCCACAATATTTTATGATAAAAACAGCCCTAATTCGTCATTCGTCGCTCATTCAGCAATAATGAGCGACGCGGTTCTTGCCCATTTGTTTCGCGCCATGATACATCGCATGATCGGCATTGCGAATCAGCTGAAGCGGTTCAGAAGCGGCTTCCGGTGCCGTAGCCGTCCCTACGCTGATTGTGACGTTAATTTTCTCATAGCAATGCTGCTGATCCAGATAAATAATAAACGGATTTTCAGCAATCGATCGGCGAATGCGCTCCGCTAAGTGGCGACAATTCTCTATACTCATATTAGGAAGAATAATCGTGAATTCTTCGCCGCCATAACGAACAGCTGCGCCGTGATCGCCGACAATGCGTTTGAGCCGTTCAGCGACACCGACAAGCACGTCATTTCCATTTTGGTGACCGTAGTGATCATTGATCTGCTTAAAATTATCAATATCAAACATGATCAATGATACAATAGGGACTTTCTTTGCTTCAAACAGTCGATTCAGCCTTGAAATGAGGTAGCGATAATTGTATAGACCCGTCAGTGGACAGTGCATCGTCTCATTCTTCGTTCGTTCAAAACTGCGGGCATTGCGCAAGGCAACTGCAAGAAAATTACCGACAATTTCCAATCCAAGGCGATGCGTTTTGGCATAGCGAATTTTCTTGTATGTACCAACCGTCAGCACGCCAATTATCCTGCCTTGATAAATCATCGGAACGGCAAGAAAAGAGCGGGCATTATTCTGCGATAGCGCCTTCAAATAGGGAAACATCTCTTTCTTTCCATAGCCAGTGACTGCCCTTCCGTTGTTATAGACATCGAAGCTGACATCTGCCTCCCGCTGATAGGGGACAAAAAGATTATCATTATCTTTCCTGTAATGACATATCAAATGCGGCTTATCCGGATTATCATATAGAACGACATAACCGTAATCGGCGTTCAGCATCAGCGGAATATCGGCAATCAGAGACTTAATGACGTCTTCCACCGACAATGCCTCGGTCAGCTTCTGCCCTAATGTGTTGACGCGCTGTAAATAGTCTGCCATTTGCTGACTCGCATTGAATTGACGAAGAACAATGGAGAGCGCGACCATCGGAATGGCAATAAGAAACATCCCCGATATGCCTCGGAGGATATACAGCGTATAGAATGCAATGCCAAGCGGCATCATCATAATCGTCGCAAGAATTTCCCAAATGGAATCCTTTTCAAACGGCTTACTCATCTTTGCCGTTTTGCTGAAAAGCAGACGGCGTCCATAGTATATTAAGATTTCATTTGCTGTATACGAAGAGACGTAGAAACCAATAATTGGGATCACGTTATTCAACATAAAATGCGTTAATTTTGCTGAACTATCACCACCGAGCAAATAATAGACCGTTCCTTCAGAAATCGACATACCAAGAAACATCAGCATATTAAAAGGAATGCGGTAAGCGTCTTTCTGCGTCAATTTCTGAGTCATAAGAAAGGTAGTGATGGCAAATTCTGTCAGCAGTGCTTGAACAAACAGTCCAAACATCAGAAATGCTGCAAGTCCAATGCCCTGAAGCAAGATAATATCTGTTGCGCCAACTTTAAAAGAAAAGAATACCGTGATTAAATAGACAACAGCGACTGTTGCCAATGAGGGAATCGTTATATTGCGTGGTGGATCTGTCAGATAAAGAGAGACGAACGCTAGCGGCGTAAAGACAAACCAAATCAACCACAATACAGTTTTACTAGAGAGATTCAATCGCACTTCCCCCTTTTCTAGATGTGCGATAGCAGGTATAAACGATTAAGACAAAATAGCTATAAGTATTGTAACAAAAGCAACCTGTCATTGAAAGTTTTTTTGATTCAATCTCATAATTATCAAAATAATTGCATGCCGATAAATGTTTAATAATAGGCGTGTGCGTATAATTTTTTTCAAGATTATTTCATTCTATTTCCAAAAGGGTTGAATTATCAAGTTGTTTCCGTTACACTGCATATACATAATTAACTATTTCTTATCAAGAGAAGCTGAGGGACTGGCCCGATGATGCTTCAGCAACCGCTGCATGATTGGCAGCAAGGTGCTAATTCCAGCAGGCTTCGGTCTGAGGGATAAGAAGAGCGTGCCCGATTATCCCCTCTTCTGTCAGAAAGAAGAGGGGATTTTCATAGAGTTCACAGGCTGCTGTCTATCAATCTATAATTCATGGCAGCCTAAGTCATGGGGGAAATCATATGTCCGTAAAAACAATTACCAAAGGTCCGTTCCGTTTTGATCAGGTCGGTAGTCTGCTGCGTCCCGAGTCACTGAAGCAAGCGCGTGAACAGTTTCAGGAAGGGCTAATTGACCAAGCGGCCTTAACGCAGGCAGAAGACGCAGCAATTCGAGAGATTGTCGACCAACAGCTCGCCATCGGTTTGAAAGCTGTGACAGATGGCGAATTTCGCCGCAGCTGGTGGCATCTTGACTTTCTCGCTGGTCTCGGCGGTGTCGAAGCGTATAATCAGCATGCCAGCTATAAATTTCATGGCGCCCGTACGCGCGATACGAATGTCCACTTTGTCGACAAAGTGGCTTACAACCCGAACCATCCATTCTTCGCCGCTTTTCGCTTCCTAAAAGAAATTGTTCCCGACGGCAGCGTTGCCAAACAGACAATTCCTAGCCCCACCCTCTACTTCCGCGATAACCGCAGCGATAACGCGCCTAAATTCTATGCCTCACGCGTGGATTTTCTCACGGATCTGGCTGCAGCCTACAGGGAGACGATTCAGCGATTCTACGATCTCGGCTGTCGCTATCTGCAGCTTGATGACACGACATGGGCCTTCCTGATTGATCGGCTGACTGATGCGGAGACTGCCGAGGACAAAGCCCAGTATCAGCGGCTAGCCGAAGACAGTGTGTTTGTGATCAACGAGTCGATTAAGGATCGCCCAAGTGATTTGACCATTACCACTCATATTTGCCGTGGCAATTTCCGTTCTACCTTCCTGTTCTCCGGCGGCTACGATCCCGTCATTAACTACCTGGCTCAGCTGGACGTCGATGGTTATTTTCTCGAATATGATAATGAACGTTCAGGAGATTTCACCCCGCTGAATGTGCTGGCGGCAAGTGGCAGTGAGAAAAAGATTGTCCTCGGTCTTGTCACTTCCAAATTCGCTGAACTGGAATCAGAGTCTGCCCTTAAAGAGCGAGTTAAAGAAGCAGCCGAGTATGTGCCGCTTGCTAACCTCTGCCTGTCAACACAATGCGGCTTTGCGTCCACAGAAGAAGGAAATAAGCTGACCGAAGAAGAGCAGTGGGCGAAATTAAAGCTCGTTGTCGATGCCGCGCAGCAAATCTGGCCGAACGCAAACTAAATATTAACCCATTGTATGACTTGTTGAAAAAGGTGTGATTGCCAGTTCGGACAATCACACCTTTTTTAATTGTTTTTTTGGCTTAATAATCGCTGGCGTACGCGCGAGATAAAATAGAGTGAGCCGCAAACAAGCAGCACGTCGCGATCCGCTGTTTGTTGAATTAACTTGTCCAGAGCCTGGGTCCAGTCTTCAGCTGAGCGCTTTTGCGGATGGCTGCAGGCCGCGGCGAGCTGACTGCTTGAGGCCGCGCGCGGATAATCGAATGTTGTCAGAGTGATATCTGAAGCGACCGTCTCAATAATCGCCACCATCTTCTCATATTCTTTATCAGCGAGCGCGGCATACAGAACATGAATAATACGTCCCGGATAATAGCGCCGAACGGTGTCGGCTAATGCCTGCGTCCCTTGAACATTATGCGCGCCGTCAAGAATAATCAGCGGTTTTTCCGACAGTCGTTCGAATCGTCCCGGCCACGCGGTCCGCTGCAGACCTTGACGGATTTCTTGTTCATCGGCGATCAGTGCGTAATACGTCTTCAGATAACTGACAGCCATCAGCGCAGCCGCCGCATTTTTGATTTGATGGATGCCATTCATCTGGATGCAGACGTTCGAAAGTTCCAGAAAATCTGACCGGAACGAAAAATGTTCGCCCGCTTCGTCATGGCCAAGTGGCTCCACGGAAAAATCCCGTCCAAGCTGATAGCATCGTGCCCGCCTTTTTTGTGCCATTTCAGTGATCACTTGAATTGCTTCAGGATCTTCCGCAGTTGTCACGACACCGACGCCATTTTTGATAATGCCAGCCTTCTCCCAAGCAATCTGGGCAATGGTGTGACCAAGCTGCTTCATATGATCCATCGCTACATTCGTAATCACTGAAACGAGCGGATGAATCACATTAGTTGAGTCCAGCCGTCCGCCCAGACCTACCTCATAAATGACAAGATCGCAGCGATTAAGCTGACCAAAATAAACGAAGCTGAGCATCGTCACCGCTTCGAACTCCGCCGGTTCACCAAGATCTGTTTCGCGGGCGCAGGCCTTAGTCAATGGATAGACGATATTGGCGGCTTGTAATAAATCGGCATCGCTGATCGGCACACCGTCAACCATGATCCGCTCATTGAAACACGTGATATAAGGTGAAATAAAGCTGCCAACCTTATAGCCCGCTTGCTGATAAATATGCCGTAAATAACTGCTCGTCGATCCCTTGCCATTCGTTCCGCCGACATGAATGGCGCGAATCCGCTGCTCAGGATTACCAAGGCGTTCCAGCATCCATTCCATCCGTTTCGTCCCCGGCTTCATCCCATGCGGAATCAAGCCGTGAATCCATTGCAGCGCTTCATCACTCGTCGTAAACATAGTTTATTCCCCCATTAAAAAATCCGTTTCCTTCCGAACGAAAAGGCGGCCGCCTGCGGACCGCCTTTTCGTAAACGAGTATCACGCCTTTAGTTCAGCGATTCGAGCCTGCAATTTTTCGCGTTTCTGCACATAATCCTGCTGCTTCTCGCGTTCCTTAGCGACAACGGCTTCAGGTGCTTTGTCAACGAAACGTGAATTGCCAAGCTTCTTCTGAACACGCGCGACTTCAGCATCCATCTTCGCCAATTCGCTTGTCAAGCGCGCAATTTCATCGTCCAAATTAATTAAATCAGCGAGCGGCAAATAAATTTCTACACCGGATAGGACAGCGGAGATCGCTTTCTCCGGAATGGAGATGTCCGTTCCTAACTGCAAGCTGCTTGGGTTACAGAAACGCTCCAGATAGAGTTTGCTCTTCTCCAACAAATTCTGCTCAATAGCTGATTTGGTCTGAATCAGCAAAGCGACCGGCTTCTTCGGAGCAACATTCATTTCCGCGCGGATATTGCGTACCGAACGGATGACATTGATTAAGAGTGCCATCTGCTCTTCTGCTTCCGAGTCGCTGTATTCAGGCATAGCGGCCGGCCAGCTGCTGCGCATGATCGTCTCCCCTTCATGCGGCAGATGCTGCCAGATTTCTTCAGTAATAAACGGCATGATCGGATGCAGCAGCTTTAGAATTTTGTCCAGTACGTAAGTGAGCACTGATTGTGTTGCTTGCTTTGCCGCCTCGTCATCGCCGTAGAGCGCAAGCTTGGCCATCTCAATATACCAGTCGCAGAAATCGTCCCAAATAAATTGATAGAGCGTATGCCCGGCTTCACCGAAGTCATAGCGATCATAGCAGCCGGTAACCTTTTCGATTGTTCTGTTCAGACGCGTTAGAATCCAACGATCCGGCAATGCGCGCAGATTGGGAACCACGGCATCGGCAGCCTTGAACCCATCAAGATTCATCAGCACAAAGCGCGAGGCGTTCCACAGCTTATTGGCGAAATTCCAGTTAGCTTCCACCTTCGACCATTGAAACGTCAAATCCTGACCCGCCGTCGTGCCTGTCGCCAGCGTATAGCGCAGCGCATCGGCACCGTATTTGGCGATGACGTCCATCGGATCAATGCCGTTGCCGAGCGACTTGCTCATCTTGCGGCCCTGTTCGTCGCGGACCAGTCCATGAATCAATACATCGCGGAATGGGCTTTTACCCGTAAATTCGGTGGACTGGAACATCATCCGCGCGACCCAGAAGAAAATAATATCGTAGCCCGTAACAAGTGCATTCGTCGGAAAGTAACGCGAGAAATCCGATGCCGCTTCGTCCGGCCAGCCCATCGTTGAAAATGGCCAGAGTGCCGAACTGAACCATGTATCGAGTACATCCTCGTCCTGCGTCCAATTTTCGCTGTCTTTCGGCGCCTCCATGCCGACATACACGTCACCGGTCTCTTTATGATACCAAGCCGGTATCCGGTGCCCCCACCAAAGCTGACGTGAGATGCACCAATCGCGAATATTTTCCATCCAATGATTATACGTGCCCTCAAACCGGTCGGGAACAAAATGGACTTTGTCTTCGGTTGTCTGCATCGCCAGCGACGCATCGGCAAGCGGCTTCATCTTAACAAACCACTGGGTTGACAGAATTGGCTCGACAACGACACCTGTACGCTCAGAATGACCGACGGCATGGGTATGCTCCTCGACAAAGGCGAGCGCGCCCGCCGCCTCTAAATCTTTGACAATCTGCTTGCGGCAGTCGTCCCGATCAAGGCCCTGATATTTACCCGCGTGTGCATTCATTTTGCCGCTAGCATCAATCACAAGCAGACGCGGCAGATGGTGACGATTGCCAACCTCAAAGTCATTCGGATCGTGCGCCGGTGTAATCTTGACGGCTCCGGTACCAAACGATTGATCGACATAGCTGTCAGCAATAATCGGAATTTCACGGCCGACAAGCGGAAGAATCGCTGTTTTCCCAATAATCTCTTTATATCTCGGATCGTCAGGATGCACAGCAATCGCCGTATCACCGAGCATCGTCTCCGGCCGAGTCGTCGCAATTTGAATCGAGCCCGATCCGTCAGACAGTGGATAGTTCACGTGCCAGAGGTGTCCGGGTATTTCCTTATAAATCACTTCGATGTCAGACAGCGCCGTGCGCGCCGCCGGATCCCAGTTAATAATATAGGCACCGCGGTAAATCAACCCTTTGTTATAGAGCGTGACAAAGACTTTACGCACAGCGCGGGAGAGACCTTCGTCAAGCGTGAAACGCTCGCGCGAATAGTCAAGCGACAGCCCGAGCTTCGCCCACTGCTTGCGAATAAACGCCGCATATTCTTCTTTCCAGTCCCATGCCACTTCCAGAAATTTTGCGCGGCCGAGATCATAGCGTGACCGTCCTTCCGCCCGCAGCTTAGCATCGACTTTGGCCTGAGTGGCAATCCCCGCATGATCCATGCCCGGCAAATACAGCGCATCATAGCCTTGCATTCTCTTAAACCGGATTAGAAGATCTTGCATCGTCGTATCCCAAGCGTGGCCAAGATGCAATTTTCCTGTCACATTCGGTGGCGGAATAACAATCGAATACGGCTTTTTAGCCGGATTTTCATCTGCTTTGAAATAGCCGTTTTCTCGCCAGATTTTATACCACTTTTCTTCTGTTTGGCTCGGATCGTATTTCGTCGCCAACTCTTCTTTTGCTTTTTCCATGACGAAAGTCCCTTCTGTCTCGTATTTGATCGGATTATCCCATCACTCATCACGCCAAATTTCGGTCCTGCTGAAATCTTTAAACTTTCCTAACGTACAAAAAAGCCCCCTTCATCCGATAAGGACGAAGAAAGCTCCGTGGTACCACCTTGTTTTGCGCAGTTCATGCACACACTCATTATTCGTAACGGGAAACCCCCGGACAATTCTACTCCTGATCCGTTTCAAATTGTCAGCTCCGAAGCTACCTTCCGCGCCATTCGCCGAGGAAGTCTTCCAGCCAACGGGCTTCCCTCTCTTGCGGTGAACAAACGCATACTCCTCTCCATCATTGCCTTTGCCAATTATTCAATTTCTTAGTAATCAGTATACACATAGTCAATAAGTTTAGTCAATGATTGGACAGGCTGTAGAAAAAAGCAGAACACTCTTCCCGTTCTCAGCATAGACTAAAACAGCAGCTATTCTGCCCTATGGCTTGTAAAATTAGAGAAAGGAGGGGGGAAAATTTGTTTAAGAACAAACGATTGGCACCGTTTATGAAAAAATGCCGGGAAGGGCTGAGTATCATCGTCCTGCCGCTCGCCCTTTTCCAGCTCGTACGTACTATTTTCCTGCCAACATCGATGGATGTTTTGCTTTGCGCACTTCTCTTTTTCCTGTATGTCAGTTTTCTTAAAAAATGGCTGTAATGAAAGAGACGTCAGGATTCTTTTTCTGACTGCTGCTGATTTGCAGCCTTCTGTCTGCTCTGCTCTTCGAAGAAATTTTGAAACGCGCGAATCATCTCCGATTGGGCCTTTTGCAGCGCCATCCATTGACGTGAGAACCAAAGTTCCGTCTGCCGATGGTCTGCTCTTTGATAGTTTTCCAATAGCTGAATGGGGGCAAGCGGACATATAATATAATGAAATAAAAACGCCGTTTCATTCTCCGTCAGCGGACAAGCGTGCAGATAGCTTGCCACCCACTCTTTCCATGGCAAATGCGGTCGAGTGAGCACTGCACTTGCCTGTTCAAACAATGCTGCCGCCTCAATAATGAATAGTCCATAACTGCATTCTTCGAAATTAATCAAATAACATTTTTCATTTTCAATCACGAGATGAAGTGGATTGAGCCGGCCGTGACAAAGCGCGCGTCGCATTCCTTTTTTCGCCGGATTTTCTGTCTCTTCTTCATTTTTAAGGGCATCTTGAAAATAAGTCAGACTGCGCTGAATATTCGTCAGATACCCCCCCGCCGACGACAGCACAAGCTGCTCAAAAGGGGACGGATAGACATGATGTTCGGCTTGAAGAACGAAATTTTCCCAAATGCTTTGCCGATAGCCTAGAAACTGCAGCATCGACTGATAGAGCGGCTCGGGATCGTCATCGCCCTTCATTGTCTGATGATGCATCTGGCCGGCCTTCAGAAAAAGCCTCGAATAACGCGTCAGGAGGTCAGACGACGGCACGGTCTCTTCAAACCACGGAAGCAGGTAATGCCCTATATCGCCATCACCTTGAATGACTAAGTCCCCGTATTTTGAGGGCAGTGGCGTAAGCGCATCAATAGCGAGTCCACTGGCCAATTGATAGGCGGTCAGTAGATGGCTGAGCTGATTGCGGGTCATCGGCTTCTCTTTCAACGCGAAATTACCGATTATGGTCTCAACCTTAATCACATTGCCCTGTTTCGAGAATTGATAAGGATTGAGATCATATTGAAATAAAAGCCGCTGTACGAGCAAGTCCTGATCCACCATTATCGCTCACCCACCTTCTCCAACCGTTTCGGAAGTCTCCTGAAACGTCTGCAATCGCCCAATCAGACGTGTCTTCATATCCCATACTTGTTTGAATCTCTCGCGGCTCTCCAGCTGGTCTGGCGTCATTCTAGCCCATTCCGCGAGTTGAAACCATTCACCGGGCGCGTACCATTCCGCCGCTATCCGATCGAGCATCTCCCGCGTCATTGGCATTTGCTGAGCAAATGCGGCAAGGATGCTTTCTACAGCCTGCGCACCGTTTTCCAGAGCTGCCTGAAGCAAAAACTGAGCTAAGGCAGGATAGCCGCTGATCGGCCCGCTCTGACCAAGTGCAATGAATAATGTATCCAATAAAAGTCTCGTCTCAGCAAACGAGAAATCTTCAGGCAAAATAAAGGTTTTGCCGCTTGAGCGATGCCGGTTTCGCAGGCGGTCGGCCTGCTCCGCACGATTCTGAGCGGATGGCGCACATGCCCGCGCCAAATTGACTAGGTCACCTGCCATCCCTGACTCCGCCAATTGATTGGAAACAAACGCAGCCTGCGCACCAATCTGCGAAGCAGCAGGCATTGGACAGTGCCCCCTGCTTTTCTGCAGCAGCAGCATGACAAGCTCCGCCCATTGCTGTTCGCGGCCTGCGATCGGGGCTGGATCAAGCGGTGCGTCGTGAATGGTAATTAAATAGCGATCAAAACGAATGGATGTTGCGCCATAAATCGTCGCATACATCCGATCAAGAAAAAAATGGTCGCTGATTAACTTTGTTCGCCAGCGCAAATGCTTCATCAGCAGCTGGTCATTCGTCCACACCCGCACTCTTTTTAACCCGCGCTCCGTTTGAATCAGCAGCGGTTCTTCCTGAATGATGCTTATTTCTTTGAAAGCATAATTATTCTGCACAGCCGAACGCAGATACTCCCAGTGCTCAAGCATCACTGGCAGCCTTTGCCACCGGTATGACAAGCAGCGCCCCTGCTTCAATATCGCCTGTCGGCAACTGATTCTTCTTCATCAGCGTGGTCACGGGTACTTTATAATGTGTAGAAATGCTTTCGAGCGAATCACCAGTTTGGACGATATAAATTTTCACCAATGTTTGCTGCTCGCTGTCCGTGCCTGCCAGTACTTTAGTTAGATAGAGACTATTGCCATCGGCCGGCTGCTCCGGCTGTTCAGATTGGCTAGACGGTTGTTCTGCCTGATTCTGAGTTGCAGCTGGCTGAGCGGGCGCAGAGGGAGCCTCAGCGGGCGTTTCTGCGCGTCCGCCAAACGCAACAGAGGGCTGTATAAACGCTGGTTCGTCGATGTGCGGTTTGCGGAAGGCTTCATATTCGAAAATTGCATCGGTATCATCGCTGTCCTCTGACTCGTAACCGGGACGATCAGTTGGCATTTCATCTAATGCATCCGCAAAAGGAATGTCGCTGAAGTCACGCGCTTTCTTGCTCGCCGAGGACTTAACCGCTTTTTGTCCCGTCTCTTGTAGCGCTTTTTTCTCTTCCTTTTTCTCCGCCTTCTCTGCCTTTGTTTCCTTTGCTGTCTCCTTCACCGCTTTGACTGCTTGGGCCTGTGATTGGGTAACCGGCTGTTTACTCTTTGAAACGCTCTTTGTTTCCGGCAATTTCTTTTCTGCTTCTTTGTTCTCGGCCTTTTTTACCGGTTTCACGGCTGCATCCGGTTTTGTCAGCGGCTTCTTCATCTCCGCCTTCACTTCTTGGCTTGGCGCTGGCATCGGTGCTGGCACTGGGGCAGGCGCTGGCTGAATCATAGGCGTTGGGCTCGGCGCCGTTGGCATCTCTGTTCTTGGTTCGGGTTGATGGCTATTCGATTGCCTCAGACCGCTAATTGCCAAATCGGCCTGCAATTGAATATGGCGATGCTCAGACAGTTCATAGTCAAATGAATCAATGATCACAAATAATTCTTCAAGATTAGGCACGCGGTCAGCTGGAATGGTAATATCGATCGGAAAATGGTGTTCAAGCACAGCGGTGCCATTGGTTGTCTCCATGATTTCATCAATGGTACGAAACGGGGCTGGATGGTTTTCTGCTTCTGTCTGCTCTGCATGAGCAGGCTTATATTCACCTGTCAGTCGAAGAAACCCTTTAATTGTCACATCATTCCAGTTCTCTTCAACTGTAATATCGGGTTCAAGGGCCATTGACAGGATTTCTTCAGCCGGCGCGTCATCTTTGAGCCAAACCGATTCATTTATTGAAAATTGTAAGCGGTCATTCGACGATTGAGACATGCATTCCACCCTCTCATCCATTCTTAATACAGGTCTATGCATGAGTAGAAGAATTATGATCAGCATGTGCACAATCCTTCGCTTCGTGGCTTCTTAGCATGCTTATTTTTTCTCTAGATACAGTCCTTCGTCCTTCTTCCATTCCGCATAGAAGACGTCTTTGACTTGATCAATATGATGCTTCTTCAATTCTTTCAGCAGCCATTCTTCACTGAGCCCCGCCCGCTTCATATTCTGATAGTCTGCCTCACCATCATTAATAATGTTAACGGGCAAATAAACCGGTTTTTGCGGCTGCTGCAAGTCTTCATTTTTCGGTACGTCATATTTAGATTTCTTTAAAACACTGACTGTACCATCTGTTTCCAAAATGGCATAGTCCACTTCACGGATCGAAAAGACGTCCTTATGGCGCAAGAGATTCTGCAGCATATTAATATCCAATTTTTCTTTTTTCATCGCTTCTCGGTCCATCCGTCCATTGTGCACGACGATCGTCGGTTTCCCTTCCAGGAAGGCTCGCGAACTTCTAAATTTCTGCGTCAGCCATTCGACAATATAAATCATCAGCCCCCAAATGGCCACCGTGTAGAGAATGATCGGGATACCGATCTGTTTATCATAAAGCGCGTTGCCTACAAATTCACCGAGAACGATCGCGGAAACGAAATCAAATGCTGTCACTTGGGACAGCGTCGCTTTGCCAAGCACTTTAGTGACTACAAATAATGCGGCGAAACCGACAAGCAATTCAGCGGTAATTCGAATAAAATTCATGCTGTACACCCCGAAATATGTCATTAAATCTGCTTTACTTAGTGTGTCCGCCCCGCTCTGCTTCATGCAAAAAAAAGAAACTAGGAACGAATTTCCCAGCTTCTAGACACATTATTTAAATCCTTGACGCGAATAAATTCACCCTTCTTCGGCTATCCGCTTGAACGCGTGCTCGGCGGCAGCAATCGTCTTGTCGATGTCCGCGTCAGAATGCCGTGTCGACAGGAACACACCTTCGAACTGCGATGGCGGCAGCGAGATGCCTTGCTCAATCATTGCCGTGAAATAGCGGCGGAAATGATCGAGGTTGCATGCTTTCGCTTGCTCGTAATTCGTCACCGGTCCTGGGGTGAAGAAGAAGCCCATCATCGCACCCTCTTGATTGACTGTTAATGGGATACCGTATTTTTCAGCGGCCGCGTGATAGCCGCGAGCCAAGCGATCGGCCTGTCGGCGAAAGAGCTGATAGTCTTCGGGAACAAGCTGTGACAGTGTGCTGTACCCCGCGGCCATAGCCAGCGGATTACCCGAGAGCGTACCTGCCTGATAGACCGGCCCTTGCGGCGCGATCTTCTCCATAATATCCCGACGTCCACCATACGCACCGACAGGAAGACCGCCGCCAATCACTTTCCCGAGCGTGGTTAAATCTGGCGTAATACCAAAATGTCCTTGTGCGCAGTGATAATCGACACGAAATCCGGTCATTACCTCGTCAAAGATCAGCAGACTGCCGTAATCCTGCGTAATCTTGCGCAGCCCTTCGAGAAAACCGGGAAGCGGGGGCACAACGCCCATATTGCCGGCAACCGGTTCAACAATCACACACGCCAAATCGGTGCCATAGCGTTTAAACACCAATTCGACGCTTTCCAAATCATTATAGGGTACGGTTAACGTGTTTTGCGCGAGCTGCTCGGGCACACCAGGACTGTCCGGCAGACCAAGCGTCGCTACCCCGGATCCTGCCTTAATTAAGAGTGAATCTGAACTGCCATGATAGCTGCCTTCAAATTTAAGAATTTTAGTTCGGCCAGTATAGCCTCGTGCCAGACGAATCGCGCTCATCGTCGCTTCAGTGCCGGAGTTGACCATACGGATCATTTCAATCGACGGTACGCGCTTGATCACTTCTTCAGCAAGCGTTGTTTCCAGTACATGAGGAGCGCCAAAACTCGTTCCTTTTTCAGCCGTCTCTTTAATTGCTTCAATGACTCGCTCATCCGCATGGCCGAGAATCAGTGGACCCCAACTGAGGACGTAGTCGATATATTCATTCCCGTCCAGATCATAAACCTTCGATCCCTTGCCGTGGTCCATATAAATCGGTTCAAGATCAACGGCCGGAAAGGAGCGAACCGGACTATTGACGCCTCCGGGCATCAGCGGCTTCGCTTCGGCGTAAGCAGCGATTGATTTCGTAAAGTGCATTGTCATTCCTCCTCCCCAAGCCAGCTTACGGCATCTTTTGCGTGGTATGTAATAATCATATCGGCTCCCGCACGCTTCATCGACGTCAGCGCCTCCAGCACAACCCTTTTCTCATCAATCCAGCCATTTTGCGCAGCCGCTTTAACCATCGCATACTCACCGCTGACGTTATAGGAAACAAGCGGCAAGTCGAAGCGATCACGTACCTCGCGGAGAACATCTAGATAAGGAAGTCCCGGCTTGATAATTAAAAAATCGGCGCCTTCACGTACGTCCGAAGCTGCTTCCAGCAAAGCCTCGCGGCGATTGGCCGGATCCATCTGATAGCCTTTGCGGTCACCGACCTGCGGCGCGCTGTCAGCCGCATCACGGAAGGGACCATAGAATGCGGAGGCATATTTGACCGCGTAGGACATAATCGGTATTTCTGTAAAGCCTGATTCATCCAATCCCTCGCGAATCGCTGCTACAAAACCATCCATCATATTTGACGGCGCGATAATATCCGCTCCCGCTTCCGCCTGAGAAACAGCTGTTTTCACTAAATAAGTAAGGCTTTCATCATTCGCTACCACTCCGTCATGAATAATGCCGCAATGCCCGTGATCGGTATATTCACACATGCAAGTGTCAGCAATGACAATCAGATCCGGATAGCTATCCTTTGTTTGGCGGATCGCTTGCTGCACAATACCATCTGCCGCATAGGCTTCAGAACCATAAGCGTCCTTGTGTGCCGGAATGCCGAAGAACATAATCGCCGGTATGCCGAGGCGGGTGATTTCCTGCAATTCTTCGTCCACGCGGTCAAGCGAATAGTGGTAAACACCGGGCATTGACGGTATTTCTTCTTTTATATTATGGCCACTGGCAACGAAAATCGGATAAATAAAATCGTTTGCTTCAAGTGAGGTTTCCTGTACCATACGACGAAGAACGGCCGTCCGCCTTAAGCGACGATGACGATCAAATTTTAATGGAGCTGACATTTAAAAGACTTCCTTTTCTTTGGAATAATAATCTGCAAGCGCATCAATCAGCGCCCGCGCTGTATGATTAGTCGGAATCACTTCCGGGAAATAGCCAATTTTCTCAATCGCACGTGCGGTTGACGGTCCAATCGCAGCCGACAGGCAGTGGTTAAACGCATAATGCCATTGCTTCGCGTCCAGTAATTGGGTGAAAAATGAGACGGCAGAAGGACTGGCAAATGCCAGCGCATCGAGCTTCCCTGATGATACAAGCGTCTGAAGCTGTTCACGGGAAGCTGCGTAAGGGAGTGTTTCATACACCACTCGAGTCGTCACAGCAGCGATTTGCCGGAGCGGAGCAAGCCATGTCGTTCCCGACAGAGAACCTAGTGGCACAACGATCCGTGCCGCTTCCGGATGAACCGCGACAAATGATTGAGTCAATTGGGCAGCTGTAAAGTCGCGCGGCTGGAAGTCTGCCTGAAAACCGTATGTTTCAAGGCGCTGCGCGGTTTTCTTACCCACGCAGGCCCACTTCACCTCGGTCAAGCTGTCGCGATCGGTCTGTTTCATTAAAAAATCAAGCGCGTTTTGACTCGTCAGCATCACCCAATTGGCCTGACGCACGGACTCGTTCCACGCTTGATGCTCGCTTGCTGTTTCGTCCACCCTTTGGTAAGTGATCACCGGAACATGCACAGGCGTGCCGCCATAGTAGCCGATGCGATCAACCATTTCCTGTGCTTGATCAAGGGCCCGCGTCACCAAAATTCGTCGACCGCTTAGTGCCGCATGTGAATCAACCATTCGTCTCACTCGCTTTTAATGCTTCGGCTAAGAGTTGAGCGGCGCCGCCACTGAGCAGCGACTCGGCGACAGCTAAGCCAAGGGCAGAGCCATCTCTTCCTGATCGCTTCTCCCTCAAAATCGTTTGACCATCAAGTGAAGCGACAAGACCTGTGAGTTCCAATAACCCATCCGTGCCCATGACGCAATGTCCGGCTATTGGTACTTGACAGCTTCCATTAAGTTTTTTTAGAAACGCGCGCTCCGCACGAACTATTTGCTCTGTTTCTGGATCATTGATTTGCGCAAGCCATTCACGCAGCTCGTGATCAGCAGCCCGGCACTCAATAGCAAGTGCCCCCTGACCGACCGCCGGCAAAACCGTTTCATACGGAATTGAGAAACCATCAACAGATAAACCGAGACGTTTGATGCCCGCATCGGCAAGAATAATTCCATCATAAGTTCCCGCCATTAACTTCTTCAGCCGCGTATCTACATTGCCGCGCAAATCAAGAATCTGCAAATCAGGACGTGCATGCAAGAGCTGCGCTGCGCGCCGCAAGCTGCTCGTACCAATCCGTGACCCCGTTGGCAGCTCTGACAAGCTGCATCCTGTCCGCGTCACAAGCCTATCGGCAGGTGCCACTCGGCGCGGAACGGCCGCAATCATCAATCCTTCAGGAAGCTCAGCGGGCATGTCTTTCATACTGTGAACTGCAAAATCAATCGTCCCATTCAGCAAAGCCATTTCAATCTCTTTAACAAAAAGTCCTTTTCCACCAATCTTTGACAAGGTGACATCCTGCACTTGATCACCCTTCGTCACGATATGATCAAGCGAAAAGTCCAGTTCCTTATACACGGCACGTAACTGAGCGATCACTTGCTCACTTTGCACCAGCGCCAATTTGCTTTTCCGCGAACCGACGTGAATTGTACGCATTTTCCCCATCTCTTTCCATCTCTGTCAAGCACCGTTTTCAATGCAGTTTAATCAATGCCCGCGCTTGCTTCGCTTCATCTGACCCGTGGTCATTTTCCTCACGATTGACACGATCAGAGAGGTTGAAAATCTCCGCGAACAAATCAACTGCATGCGTGCCATGATCACCACAAGCCAATTCCTTTATTTTCGCAATCGGATCCCGCATCATTTGATTCATCATACTTTTTGCATGCTTGCTAATGATTTTCCGCTCTTGTTCAGTGAGCTCCGGCAGCTTGTTAGTCATACTGCGCATCGTTTCCTCCTGAATAGCCACTGCTTTCTGACGCAGCGCGGCGATTACCGGAACGACACCCAATGTATGCAGCCATTGCTGATATTTATGCTGCTGGCTCTGAACGAGCAACTCTATCTGCTCCGCCGCTTCAAGCCGCGCCTTCCTATTCGAATCAATACGCGCATTGAGATGGTCGAGATCAAAGAGAGTGACCGCCTCAAGCCCCGCTGCCTGTGGATCGATATTCCGCGGCAAACCAAGATCCATTAGCACAAGTGGATGAGTCAGTGCTGCTTGATGCAAGTCATCGCTCTGAAGCACATAGTGTTTCGCGGAAGTTGCCGCAATCACCACGTCAAACGTATTGAGCTGCCGCTTCGCTGCCTCAAGCGAAAGAAAGTCCGCTTGACACGACGCAGCCAGCTCCTGGGCATGAGCGAGTGTTCGATTGGCAATCGTCAGCTGACCCACTTCTGGTTTCTGCAGATAATGAACAGCCAACTGACTCATTTCGCCACTGCCAAGAATAAGTACCGATTTCTGAGTTAATGAACCGACAGTTGAGTGAATTAATTCAATCGCAGCATAGCTGACCGAAACAGGATGATCATTTATCTGCGTCTGGTCATGTGCTTGTTTGGCAAGCGTAATGGCCTCTTTGAAAAGTTCATTAAAAAAAGTACCCGTTGTATTTAGACTTTGTGCCAATAGAAAACCTTTACGTACTTGTCCAAGAATTTGCGTCTCACCGAGCACCATCGATTCAAGTCCGCACGCAACTCGAAAAAGATGATGAATCGCTTCCTCATCCTCCTTTATCGACAAATAGCGATTAAGCACTTGCTGATCGATATGAAACCAGTCCGCAAAAAAACGTTTTGTATAAAACTTACCTGTATGAAGCTGATCACTGACTACAAATAATTCTGTACGATTGCAGGTCGATACGATGACGTCTTCATAGATACTCTTGGATTCTCTCAGTTCTGTCAAGGCCTGCTCTAATTCTGAAGGGTCGAACGTCACTCGTTCACGCACCTCTACCGGTGCATGCTGAAAGTCGACGCCCACAGCCAGAATGTGCATAATACTTCCCCCCGGCTATTTGTCATGCTTCTTCCTCTTCCATCATCTGCTCCAACCGATTGGATGCAGTTTTCTCTGCTGATCGAATGATTCATTAACATTTCATGACATAATTATGGCAATATGGCGAACAAAACTATCTTTGTTCAAAATAGCAAATTTGGCGGACAAAATCAAAGCAGAAACCCGAAAAAGTGAGGTATATCACAAAGTTTCACATAAAGTTCACATATATGTAACCGTTTACTTAATTCTATGAAATAAAAATAGCGGCATATGCCCCTATTGCATGGTAGCAGCCGACTTAGATATACTTTTCGATCGCCTTCCACGCATCGTCTTTACCAAGACCAGAAAGTGACGAAAAATAAATAAGCGGATCTTCGGTGGAGAGACCCAAGTCGTGAGCAATAACCTGGCCGTGTTTCTGATAGCTATTGCGTCCAATTTTATCCGCCTTCGTCGCCACAGTAATAATTGGATGTCCAAAATAATCAAGAAATTCATGCATCTGCCGATCTTCTTGAGAAGGTGCGTGACGTAAGTCGACAAGATGAACAACGGCGCATAATGTGTCCCGCTCAGCAAAGTATTTTTCCAGCATTCTTCCCCATGCCGCCCGTTCTTTCTTTGAGACTTTGGCATATCCATAACCAGGCACATCGACAAAATAGAACGCATCATTAATTTTAAAATAGTTCAGTTTCTGCGTCTTTCCCGGCTTCTCTGAAGTTCGAACAAGATTGCGACGATTCAATAATTTATTGATGAATGATGATTTTCCGACATTTGAACGGCCGGCAAGAGCAATCTCAGGTAATCCATCGGTCGGATATTGCGCAGGACCAACCGCACTTATTATATAGTCGGCTTTATTAATTCTCACTGGAACGCCTCTTTTAACAATCAATTTATCATCTTCTCATTTTACCTGATGACGGTGCCGCTGTCTATTCAGCTTAACCCACTGCCAATTGACGAGCCGCGGAAGTATTGGGTTGAAAAAAAGACGTTCCCAGTTGCGGAACGCCGATTGTCAGATATAATGAGTCAGCCATTCTTAGACAGGCGCTCGGAGACGCTTCGCGCAGAGAGCGGTCGATCAAGCGGAAGCTCTTCGCCATGAAGTCTGCGGTTCAAAGACAGATCTTCGTCTTCTGGTAATAGCGCTGCATCCAGCACCTCACGCAAAGAATCAACCGCCGTAATTGTCACTTGCTTATAAGCGCGCATCGATTGCTGAATATTTTCGCGTGGGATAATAATTTGGTTCGCACCTGCTTCGATGGCTGCCTCGATTTTGGCTATCACACCGCCGATCGGCTTCACCTGACCATGCAGCCCAAGCTCTCCGGTCATCGCTAAATCGGCACGCACCCGCCTGCCAAGTATAGCGGAGCATATGGCAGTTGCCATGGAAATACCGGCGGATGGGCCATCCACTAGCGATCCGCCTGGAAAGTTGACATGAATATGGTATTTATACGTCGCAAAGCCCATTCGATTCAATACCGTCAGTACATTTTCTACTGATCCGCGTGCCATGCTTTTTCGCGTCACGGATCGTCCGCCAGTCCCCATTGTTTCTTCTTCGGCAATACCCGTGATCGTCAGACTGCCACCACGCCTGCTTTTCACCGCTGCTGCCTCCACTTCAAGCAGCACTCCCTGCCCTGGGCCATAGACGGCGAGCCCGTTAACGAACCCGATTTCTGGATGTACGGGTACTTTACGAATCGGCTTGGGGACGAGTCGACTTGAACGAATGACCCACTCGATGTCAATGAGATTGATTTGCTTCTGCCGAGCATTGCGAGAAAGTGCAATGCCCGCAGCAATCTGCATGATATTTACCGATTCGCGTCCATTTTTAGCGTATTCTGATATTTTCTCCAAACAGTCCTCGGGTATTTGCAGTTTCAATTTTTCAGCAGCCCGCGCCGCAATTTGACGAATATCACGATGGCTCAGATCGTTGAAAAATATTTCCAGACAACGTGATCGAATCGCCGGTGGAATTTCTTCCGGCCGCCTTGTTGTCGCGCCAATTAATCGAAAATCAGCCGGCAGCCCCCTTTGGAAGATTTCATGAATATAGGCTGGAATTTGCTTGTTTTCGCTGCTATAATAGGCACTCTCCAAGAAAACTTTGCGATCCTCGAGCACTTTCAGCAACTTATTCAGTTGAATGGGATGCAATTCACCAATTTCATCAATGAACAGAATACCACCATGCGCTTTCGTTACTGCGCCCTCTTTAGGTTGAGGAATTCCCGCTTGCCCCATTGCACCCGCGCCCTGATAAATCGGATCATGCACCGAACCGATCAATGGATCGGCGATACCGCGTTCATCAAAACGGGCGGTTGCTCCGTCGAGTTCTATAAAAGGCGCTGAGTCAAGAAACGGCGACTGCGGATTCGCTTTCGCTTCCTCAAGCACGAGCCGCGCGGCCGCTGTTTTACCAATTCCCGGCGGACCATAGATAAGCACATGCTGCGGGTTTGCACCGCATAGCGCAGCTCTTAATGCCTGAATGCCGTCACTTTGACCGACGACATCCTTAAGCGTTCTTGGCCGGATACGTTCCGACAAAGGTTCAGTCAGTGAACGACGGCGCATTGCAGCTAATTGTTCCAGTTCTTTTTTTGACTCGCGGTCGACTGAAATTCGTTGCACATGCTGATTGCGCAGCATTGTCCAGAAATATAGGCCAATGATCATCCCAAAGAATATTTGTGTCACAATAAGCAAAAGCATCCAATCCATTGCCTGCTGCCTCCTAAGGAATCCAACCTGTCTCCAGTCCTTTGGGTTCCCTTTAATACCGTTCATTATTGCCAGCCAAGCAGCAGATTAAACGATAGGCTAACATACCGCTGAAAAAAGGACGAAAAAAAAGACGGTCACCCTAAGATTAGGAATGACGTCTTTTGCCTATGGAATCAGGCGCTTTCTTTTGGTGTTTCTTTGACGATAGTCGTACCATCACTGAGAACAAGTGTTGGCCGTTCCTTCTCGTCAACTGTCTCTTTCGTAATAATACATTTTTCAATATCATCGCGTGATGGCATTTCGTACATGACATCAAGCATCATGCTTTCAATAATTGAACGCAGCCCGCGAGCCCCCGTCTTACGCTCAATCGCCAGCTTAGCAATTGATTTCAAAGCGTCATCTTCGAATTCAAGCGCAACATCATCGAGCTCAAGAAGTTTCTTATACTGCTTAACAAGCGCATTCTTTGGTTTCGTGAGGATATCCACAAGCGCCGCTTCATCTAATTGATTAAGCGTGGTGATAACTGGCAGACGGCCAATAAATTCAGGAATCAGCCCAAATTTCAGCAAATCTTCCGGTAATACGCTGCGCAGCGCATCGTCACGTTTCATATCCTGCGTCTTCGTTCCGGCACCAAAACCAATGACTTTCTTGCCAAGCCGGCGTTTGATAATTTGTTCCACACCGTCAAATGCTCCGCCGCAGATAAACAAAATATTGGTTGTATCAATTTGAATAAATTCCTGATGCGGATGCTTGCGTCCGCCCTGCGGTGGTACGCTGGCAACTGTGCCTTCCAAAATTTTCAGCAGGGCCTGCTGTACACCTTCACCTGAGACATCGCGAGTGATTGACGGATTTTCAGATTTCCGGGCAATTTTATCAATTTCATCGATATAGATAATGCCCTTTTCTGCTTTTTCCACGTCATAGTCCGCTGCCTGAATTAATTTCAACAGAATGTTTTCCACATCTTCACCGACATACCCCGCCTCTGTAAGCGATGTAGCATCAGCTATAGCAAAAGGAACATTCAAAATACGAGCAAGCGTCTGCGCAAGCAATGTCTTCCCACTGCCGGTAGGCCCAATCATCATAATATTGCTTTTGGAAAGCTCGACATCGTCCGGTTTCTGCTTGGAATTAATACGTTTATAATGATTATAAACAGCCACGGACAAATTCTTCTTCGCATCATTCTGCCCAATCACATAATCTTCCAAGATCGAATAAATTTCCTGTGGTTTCGGCACATCTTTGAATTCAACTTCCTCGTCCGTGCCCAATTCTTCTTCAACAATCTCTGTACACAGTTCAATACATTCGTCACAAATATAGACGCCCGGACCCGCAACAAGCTTACGCACCTGATCCTGCGTTTTGCCACAGAATGAGCATTTCAACTGTCCTTTTTCTTCATTAAATTTAAACACGCCTTCACCCCTATTCCATTCTATCCTCAAGCAATCCTCGGTGAATATGCAGCACCATCGGTTTGTTTACTGCCGAGCGACTGCAAATGGTTTCTTACTGACTCTTCAATTATTGTTTCCCTTTTTCCCGGCAAGCCGGTGACTTAATTTTGCCAAGTACAACTTGAAGAACAGCGGTGCATACTATCTCTTCCTGTACACATCATTATCTGTTCTCTCAATAATATAGAAAATTGACAGTAAAGCCAAGCGTGAACTGCCTCGATCAAACACTTTCCAGTGCATCAATCGTTTCACGACCTGAGCGACAGTCAAGAATTGCAAGGATCGGAAGAACCAAGCAATCTTTATGTACGCATTGTATCATAAAAAAGTACTCTCGATAAGCCATATGACCTGACCACAAAAATATGTATCATTTAGCAAATTTTGCATTTACTAAACGAACGACACTCACACTTAGAGTGTAAATTCAAGCGTATAAAATAACAGGTGGACAGCCCATCTGCCCACCCGCTATAAGAGCCGGCATTATTCGGCCGCTCTGTATTTCTTATCGTAAAGGAAAGTTTGTTCAGTTCTTTTCTTCTTCAGCAGCTACTTCTTCAGCGGCTTTCGGTTTAGCATTTGCCACAAGGAAGTCAACAGTCTTGCGCAAAACAATCTCATCCTTAATCATTTCACCGCCGCCAATTGCAGCCTTTAATTGATCAACCGGCATTTTATACGTGTCAGCCATTTTCTGCAGCTCTTCATTCACGTCTTCTTCGCTTGCTTCAATCGCTTCTGCCTTGGCGATCGCTTCCAGCGTCAAATTAGCACGCACGCGTTTTGAAGCGTCGTCTTTCATTTGATCCATTAAGCCCTTTTTATCTGTACCGGAGAAACCATAGTACATATCAAGAGTCATTCCCTGCGCCTTGAGACGCTGTTCGAATTCCTTGACCAAACTTTCCTGCTCATTCTGAATCATTACTTCAGGAATATCGATGGTCGCGTTTTCCGCCGCCTGGGCAACGACACTGTCACGCTTACTCGTTTCAGCATCCTGCACTTTATGTTCCTGCAGATGATTTTTCGTTTTTTCTTTCAAAGCGGCAAACGTTTCAACTTCGTCATCGACATCTTTGGCAAACTCATCGTCTAAGGCAGGAAGCTGTTTTTCTTTAATTTCGTGCACTTTAACTTTAAAGGTCGCTTCCTTGCCCTTCAGTTCTTCCGCATGATAATCTTCAGGGAATGTGACGACAATATCCTTCTCGTCTCCAGCCTTCATGCCAATCATTTGGTCTTCAAATCCAGGGATAAATGATCCGGATCCAATTTCCAATGTATAGTTTTCCGCCTTGCCGCCTTCAAACGGCTGGTTGTCCACATAACCGTCAAAATCAATGACCGTTGTATCGCCCGCTGCGATCTCTCCGTCTTCTTTGACAACGAGTTCAGCATAGCGTTCCTGAAGATGCTTAATCTCATGGTCCACATCTTCATCCGTAACGTCAGTGCCCTTGTCCTCAACTTCAAGATCCTTATACTGACCAAGCGTCACTTCTGGCTTTACTGTAATCTCAGCCTCCAGAATGAGCGGCTTGTCCTTACCCACTTCTTTCACATCTACCTGCGGCTTATCGACAGGTTCTACCCCCGTTTGATCCAGCGCTTCCGTGTAAGCACTCTGCAGAACGATATCAATCGCATCTTCATAGAGTGTTTCGACACCGAAACGTTTTTCAAATAGGCTGCGCGGAACGCGTCCCTTACGAAAACCAGGTACATTCACTTTCTTAACGACCTTCTTAAACGCTTGATCAAGCGCTCCGGAAAAAGTCTGAGCGTCAACTTCAAACGTCAGCGTCCCTGTATTACCTTCCTTTTTTTCCCACTTTGCCTGTACAGTCATTTATAGTTACCTCCAACATCTATCTTCATTCTTTTTTGCCAGACAATCCGATTGCCGTGGCTGAATGATTATTCAACGCACGCACATGAAAATATGCAACCCCATCATTATAACATAACCGTTCGATCTGAAAAACTGGTTTGTTTAAAAAAATACGATTCGAATGCCGCACGTCTTTCAAACGGCCTTCCCGCTTAATCAGTCGGCCATTCAGGACTCCGCTCTGCCTCTTGAACAATGGCTTCCACTTGTTCGTATTCTTTGTCTGTCACCGCAAATTTGCTGCCTATCGTCTGCCTTTCTTCCGATGAATGCGCCGCAGAGGCTGCTCGGCTGACAAAAAAAGCCGCCCATGCCTCTCTTGGCACCGAATCGACCGGCACAGGAAAAATATGCACCATAAAGAAATGAACAAGCTGCTTAGCTAAATTGGCCAATGTCGGGTTTTCAGCACTCAGTTTATCTTCAATTAGCTGTACAATTTGCTCAGAATAGAGGCGGTTGAGAAAGTCTTGATTAAAAGTGACCGAATAAGTCTTTCCGAATTTACGAATCGTCAGTGTCTGGCTCAAATTCTCCTTCTGAACAGCACAGAGAAGGAGCGTTTTGCTTTCCTGATCCTGATCTGGATCTAAGAGAAAGCGCTGCACAGCTGGCAAATCTGCCTCTGTCAGTGTGAGCTCATGGTTACTGATGCGCTGAACCCAGTCTGCTGGACAATCGGTCTGTTCTGCAGGTGCGGATTCATCAAGACGCTGCAGACAAAATGTTTTCATATTCTGAAGAAAATTGCCCATCTCAGCAAATTTCTGATCCCCCGCCGCATGGTTAATCTCATGCAGCGCTCGCCGATAATCTTTTTTTTCAATCAACAGCGTCAAATATAAGCGAAACACATCGGCAAAATGGTCGGTTTCCTCATCCATCAACTGCATAATGGCTTCCTCGGCACTGCGATAATCACCAAGCTCAATTGAACAGACCGTCCAACCATATAATCCTTTCTGATTATGACTGTCTATTGTCAGCAGCTGTCCGAAAAGATTTCTCGCCTGCTTATATGCTTTCGCTTCAACGCAATCCATTGCTTTTCGCAGCAGCCGGTCCGGCAATTCCGGAAACAGGAAAACATTACCGTCTTCTTGGCAGCGCTGTGGATTTTTCTTTTTCATCTTCCTCAGTCCCATTACCCTTTTGCGAAATCAATGGCCCAGCCACCTTCACGAAAAACAGCGACACGCGTTCCATCCGCTCGAATGCCATCGATTGACAAATCAGCTGATCCGACCATAAAGTCCTCGTGAATAATGCTGTCGTTCACGCCTGCTTGATCAAGCGCCTCCTGACTCAGATCGGGTCCATTTTCAATGCAGGTCGGATAGGCTTTGCCAAGTGCCAAGTGACAGGACGCATTTTCATCAAATAACGTATTATAGAAAATCAATCCAGATTCAGAGACGGGCGAATGATGCGGCACCAAGGCAACCTCACCAAGACGCATCGATCCGCCATCTGTTGCGAGCAGATGTTTAAGCGCCTGCTCGCCTTTTTCGGCATGGAAGGAGACCACGCGTCCCTCTTTAAAAGTAAGTGAAAATTTGTCAATAATTTGCCCATTGCAATTCAGCGGCATCTTGCTCGTCACCGTTCCATTCACACCACGTTTATCAGGCAGTGTGAACACCTCCTCTGTCGGTATATTGGCGTTAAACCAAACATCCGTCTCCGAAGGACCTGATCCTCCGCTCCAAATATGACCGACAGGAAGATTAATGGTTAAATCCGTACCGTGCGAGCGGTAATGCAGCTGTCTGAACGCTTGCTCATTCATAAAATCGGCGGCAGCGTGCAGCTTTTGATTATGTACATCCCATTGTTTGAGTGGATCCTTTTCTGCCGAAATACGGCTGATTCGCAGTATCTCGTGCATCAATTCGCTTTGCGCCTGATCGATCGGCTGATCAGGAAATACTTTACGAGCCCAGCCACGTGTCGGATAAGAAATAATCGACCACTGAATTCGATCATTCATCATGTACTCGTAATAAGGGATCAGGCCTTGTCCTCTAGCCTTCGTCCGCGCAGCTACTCGCCTGCCGTCAATACCTTCCAATAAATCCGCATCGGGTCCATAGATGCTGAGTACCGCATAATTATCCTGAACAGATTGATTCTGGACATCAAGCTGCCATTGCGGAATATGCTCAAGTGCCCGCAGCGGCGCGTGCTCAAGCTGCAGGCGGCTTGTTACATCATCTTGCCAGACAATATAGACGTCTTTTGCGCCTGCCTCATAGGCTTCCTCAGTGACTCGATTAGCCAAATAAGCTGCTTCGATCGGCGCTGTCAATAGCAGGCCTTGCCCTGGCTGCAAATTGACGCCGCGGCGAATGCCAAGTCTAGCCAATTGCCGAAGCGATTCAGCAAATTGTTCGTCACTATATCCCATAACGCTCACTCCCATTATAATCTCATTTTATTATAGCCAATTTATGCCTATTGGCAAACTATCATACGAGAGTTCAAAAACATATGTTCTTATTTTCCATCGATAACGAACGTATATTCGTATATAATAAAAACAGCTTGATGAAGTGAGGGAGAACCATGGAACGCGTTATTTTACTTGTTGATATGCAAACTTTTTATGCGTCCTGCGAGAAAGTGGGACATCCAGACTGGCAGTCGCGCCCACTGATCGTTGCCGGCGATCCAAAACGGCGCAGCGGCATCGTCCTAGCCGCCTGTCCAGTCGCCAAGACGCGCGGAGTGACAACCGCGGAACCGGTTGGTCAGGCATTGATGAAATGCCCAGAAGCCATTGTCGTTCGTCCGAGAATGCAGCACTATATCGATGTCTCGCTAACGATTACCCATCTATTGGAGACGTTCACCGATCTTGTCGAGCCCTATTCCATTGACGAACAATTTCTTGATGTGACGGGAAGTCTCCACTTTTTCTCCTCGCCCTTTGATCTGGCGGTGCATATTCAGCAATTAATAATGAAAGAAACTGAAATCTATGCCCGCATTGGCATCGGTCCAAATAAGTCTCTGGCCAAAATGGCCTGTGATAATTTCGGCAAGAAAAACTCCACAGGTATCTATGAATTGCGTGCGGATATGCTTGCCACTCAATTATGGCCGCTCCCTATCGGCTGTCTGCTCGGTGTCGGACGTCGGATGGAACGTCACCTATTTGGCATCGGCATCCGCAAGATCGCCCATCTCGCCCACTACCCCGTCGAACAATTACGCCGTCGCTGGGGTATCAATGGTGAATTGCTTTGGCTGACAGCGCATGGGATCGACAGCGCGCCTGTTTCACCAGCGACATTTACTGTTCAGAAAGCCATTGGTCATCATATGACGCTGCCCTTTGACTATGTTCAACTTAAGGATATCCAGATTATCCTGCTTGAATTAAGTGAAGAAGTCGCCTATCGTGCCCGCCAGCGTCATTACCGCGGTAGCGTCATCACAATTAGCGTGACCGGCAGCTTCGAACGCCATACACACGTCAGCCGACAAGTGAGCTTACCATTTGCGACAAACTTCGGTATGGATATTTATCAAGCAGCTAATCATCTGTTTACCGAATATTGGGATCAGCTGCCTGTTCGTGGACTCGCGATCACACTCACTCATCTGCAACCGGCAGCTGTCTGCCAGCTTGACTTGTTTGGACAAAGAGAAGCGAGTGACAAACTCAGCCAAGCGATGGACACGCTCTATCAGAAATACGGACGAACCATTATTTGCCATGGAGTGTCCCTTCTTCCTGCCAGTCAATTTGCCATCCGCGCTGAAAAAATTGGTGGCCATTTTAAATGAGGAGCCAATTCTCGTCTTTATATGATGTGTATATAATAGGCGTTTGCACAAGCCGCATGACCCGATTGGCATACAATGCAGTATCACTTAATGAGGAGGTGTTGGCTCATGGGTTGCGAAACTGGCGGATGGGGCTATGGAAATGGCTTCGCGTTGCTCATCGTTCTGTTCATTCTGCTTGTGATTATCGGTGCTTCGTTCTGCTATTGATGTCAGCGTCTGTATGACCATCCCCCATACAGTCGTCGTATGACCTCCTTAATCAGGGTGTTGTTTAGAGGACACCCTTCTCTCTAACAGCAAATGGTTTCAGAATAAGGCAAAGCGACAGGCGTCAACAAAAAAATAAACGACGGCAGCCGAGACTATTTTCTCGGCTGTCGCCGTTTATTAGTCAGCCTTCCGCTGATGATATGCAGTCATGTCAGCGTTTTCTAATCAATTGTCTATTTAGTTTTGCGACTAAAGACACAATTCTAAAAATAGCCAACTCTTTCCATTATAAAAAAAGGACAAATTCATCATTAATCCTGCTGCTGAATTGATTATGCTTAAGAAAATAGGAGATGATTGATATGGCGCATTCCACAGACACACAAAATGATGAGGTGCTTAACAAAATTATTTCTACCTTGCAGCGGTCGGGCAGCCCATTGCGCTCAGACGAACTGGCTCATTTACTGCATCGCCGCGTCAGTGATATTCTGCCCGTTATTTGGCTAAATGCTGGCAGAACGCAAATTAATGTTGAAGTGCATGCGCATGATGGCCGCATTGGTGCACCTACCTACAGATATTTAGAACCTGACGATAAATAACAGTGCTGCGAGTCTATTTTGATTCCTTTTGGGCGTTCTGCGTTGAAGTTTGGTATGATGGACACGTGCATTACCCAAACTTTCTATTAAAGTCGCATTTTAAGGATGTGTTTCTTTTGCTCTACTCACGCTATCAATTGCAGCAGGATTTGTTCGCTGCCGGTCTCGCTGTATTTCTCATTACCGTATCCGTCCTCGCTGTCCTTTTCTTCATCCCGCTTTATGCGTGGGATGCGCATCTCCTAAACATTTCCAAATCTACCGGTCTCAGCTATACTAAAATAATAGAAAATTATCGCTATATGATTCTGTTCCTCGGCAATCCACTGCCGCAGAACTTTCACTTGCCCTCGCTTCCGTCATCCGTGCACGGCCGCATCCATTTTCAAGATGTGAAACGCCTCTTCCGCTGGATTGAACTTGTCATGATCGTCTCCGGTGCCAGCAGTGTATGGGGATTTTTCATCATGCGCCGCCGCCATAATTATTTTTATTTGCGCCGTGCCGCCTATTGGCTTGTCGCATTGACGTCTTTTCCATTGATCGCATTAGTGCTTGATTTTAACGATACCTTCATCTTATTTCATCGACTGGCCTTCTCCAATAATTATTGGTTATTTGATCCGCAGCGTGATCCGGTCATCACCATTCTCCCGGAAGCCTTCTTCATGCATGCCGCGCTTCTGATTATCGGTCTCATCGCGCTCAGTGTCGCCATTCTATTCATCGCTTCGCACCGCTGCTACAGGCGCCTGCCGCAGGAAAAGGAATAAGGTGATTGGCTTTGCAACTCTTTCGTCCTTTTCTCGATCATACACGTTCGGCGCAGTTTCTCGATGATCGCCGTTTGAATAAGCAAGTGCTGGAGGGCTACCAAATCGCCCGCGTTTGTCTCGCGGAACTCGGCTGCCTGACGAGCAATACGCGCTATATGACGCATCCAATGGTTCGGCACGTCTATCACGGCGGCAAGCCTTATTTGCCCGACTTGATCGCCTATATCGAGGCCTGTGACCACGAATTCCGTTGGCGCGGCGGCAAGCGCGGCAACGCTTTTGCCGCGAAACTCAGTCAACTTGCCGAGCAGGTGCAGATGCATCACGCGTTAATGGACGCGCATGCACTGCCGCCCTATTTCGTCTTTGGTGATAGGCGGGAATCTGATCCCGAGAAAGTATTTCGATTGTATCGACAGCTGCTCTACACGAAATGGGCGAGCGATGGACAATGGGCCCGTGCTCGCATCCACCTATAATACGTGAAATTAGAATCAAGAGGAACTCCCGCACAAGGCAGGAGTTCCTCTCTTTATTCATTATCTTCAGCGCAAACGCGAGGTTACAGTCTGCTTTCAGTAAATTGCAGCAACTGCTCAATTTCTTTCTTCGCTGTCTTGGTCAGCATCTTATTATCAGCCAGCATCTGTTCGCCGCGCGCCTTGATAAAGCGCAGATAATCTTTATTCTTTGTCTTTGCATAAGCCTCTTTGGCATGCGCCATGTCTTTGAAGTCACCAGCCGCTTGTCTGGCGATCATGAAGCGGCCAAGCAATACGGCAACAGCTAGACAAAGCGCTACCAGAGTCCCCCACCCGCTCGTCAATGGATAGAGCAAGATGCCAATAAACATTAGCAGCGTCACCCATTTCGCCGAGCTATAGACGTAATCTTCGCCTTGATTATTCTTCAATGCTGCGCGAAATCCAGTCAGCATTGTCATCCCCTCCTCTGGAAAACATAGCCTTTGTGCCTCTAATTATGCGCTAAACCTAGCGTTATCCGTGCTTGATTGACTTATAGCCCGAATAGATGGACCCAGTAACCGAGAATACCAATTGCAAACATTCCGAAGATAATCCAAATCGCGTTGACTTTGCGTTTCAACAGCCACATGCAGCCGAAAGTCATCAGCAGCGCTACAAGACCTGGCAGCAGCGAATCAAGAATATTCTGCAGCGATGTGTTGACAAGATGACCGGCTTGTTTATACGACACAAGAACGAGCGGCATTTTAATCGACGTCCATTTCGAAACAAGTGAACCCATGACGAACAGTCCGAGTACAGAAGCCATTTGTGTGAGTTTCTTCAGACGGTTGCCAGCGACATCCTGAACAATATCTGTACCTTGGCTATACCCGACTTTAAAACCATACCAGCGCGTCAGCATACGAATGATATTGATACCCACAAAGAAGAGCAGTGGTCCGAGAATACTGCCGCTCAGTGCCAAGGACGCGCCAAGTGCAGCGAGAATCGGGCGGGCCGTTCCCCAGAAGATTGGGTCACCGATACCAGCGAGCGGGCCCATCAAACCGACTTTGACGTTCGTAATGGCGGCTTCATCAATATCGCCGCCTTCGGCACGTTTCTGTTCCATCGCTGCCGTCACACCGAAAATCGCTGAGGCGGGCCATGGCGTCGTGTTGAAAAATTCGAGATGACGTTTCAAAGCGGCTGCCTGATCTTCTTTTTTATGATAGAAGCGTTTGATCGCCGGCATCATTGTGACACAGAAACCGATGGCCTGCATCCGTTCGAAGTTGAATGAACCGAGTAAAAAGGTACTGCGGAAATACGTATTAATAAAATCGCGTGTCGTTAACGACTCTACTTTGCGACTTTCGTTTGCTTCAGTCATTGTGATTCCCCCCTTAACCTAATACATCGTCGTCATCAGAGACGGACGCTGTGGCCGTTGCCGGCATTTGAATCGAATCATGAAAATCTGGATTCAGCTGAACATAGACAACGGCAGCGCAAGCACCAAGAATACCAAGACCAACAAGGTTGATACCGGTTACAAAAGTAGCCAACGTGAAGCCAATAAAGAAGAATGGCATCAGTGAGCGCGCCTTCATCATATTGATAACCATTGCATACCCGACAACAACGATGAATCCACCGGAAACTTGCAGACCGTGAGTGATGACCGGAGGAATCGCATTCAGCCAGTGATTGACTACACTCGTACCGGCAACAGCGGCAACGGCAGCAGTTGGAATCGCCACCCGTAAGCCTTGCAGAAACAGCGCGCCGATATGACACCACTCGATACCGCGAAAATTCGCGTTAGCCGCAAAATGATCGGCCTGATGCTGGAAGAATACGGCGATTGTACGAACAAAAATAGTTAATACCTGACCGGCCGCGGCAAGCGGTACAGCAATAGCGATACCTTCACCAATCGAATGATGGCCGACAATAACGATAATTGATGAGATAGTCGAGGCCAGCGCTGCATCTGGAGCCATTGCGGCACCGACGTTCATCCAGCCCAAAGCAATTAATTCCAAACTACCACCTAGAATAATACCTGTATGCAAGTCACCAAGTGCAAGGCCAACTAAAGTACAGGCGACGAGCGGTCGATGAAATTGCCGTTCGTCCATAACGCTGGCCATACCGCAGACTAACGCAACAAGAATAACAAGAATAAATGACATGGCACTCATATGAGAACCCTCCCTATTTACTTTTTATATGAGACCCTTGCTCTTCAGCCGATTCATGAAATCTGAACTTGCCGTATTCGGCAATTGCTGCAGAACAAGCTTAACTCCCCGTTTATTCAATTCAACGAATGATTGAACATCCTCTGGCGATACGGAAACGGCCTCGGATATCAAGGTCATCCCTTCTTTGAAGGTGATGCCACCGACATTGACTTGATCGACCTTGACGCCTTGATCCATCAGGCGAAGCACATCGGTCGGATTTTCCACAACGAGCAGCACATCAAGTTTGTCATAGGACGGATTCTTATAGCAGCGTGCCGTCTTATCAATCGACATCACATAGGATTTCGTTCTTCCCGGCGCCACCTGCAATAATAGCGTTTTACGCAAATCATCGTTGGCGGCGCTATCATTTGCGGCAATGATTGTGCTTGCACCGACGTGATTGACCCAGTTATTAGCCACCTGCCCGTGAATTAATCGTGAATCAATGCGTAACCATTTAATAATCATCCTAATTCATCTCCCTCTTCAGCCTTTTCACTATTCACTATCTGCTGGGCGTCAAACCATTCATGAAACGCCTGAATACCATCGGCGCCCGCCTTTTTCGCCACGCTCACCATCGCATGCAAATCACCGCCGCCCATTCGCGTGCCAAGCACTTCGACTAGCATCGGCAGATTAACGCCGGTGACAATATCCATGTTTTTCTTCGTTGCCACAAACCGACTCGCCGCATTATAAGGACTTCCGCCAAGCAAATCAACAAGAAATAAAACATCATTCTTTGTATCCGGAATAAGAGCGGAATATTTATCAAGCAAGTTTTCCACACCTTCACCCGGTTTAAAGGTGACGGGTGCAACATCCTCGATCGTGCCAAAAATCATCGATGCTGTATGAACAAGTGCGTCTGCCAGTTGACCATGTGCTGCTATCACGACTGTTACCATTTCTGCGCCTCCTCTCTCCTCTGTACACTTTTATACAAGCAATTTTCATGCCAATATCTGTTTTCAAAAAATAAATCCGAGATAAGGCGCTTTGACACCCTTCCCGGATTAACTAGAAAATGAAACAATACACTGATTTATTCAATCAATACACTAATCAGCCTAGTTCATTCACTAAAACACTATTCGTTTTAAATCAACACACTATTTTGCCGAAGTCACTGTCAGCAAAACACTTTTCCCGAGCTCATCACTCATCATATCAACAAAATAGTAAAATTCACTGACACTCATCTCAATATTTAATTTGTATTTGAAAATTTCAGCTATAGGCCGCAAGCGGCTGTAAATCTTTTTTTGTTCATCGGTAATCTGTCCTTCATAGCTAAGCGGCGTTTTCGTTACTTCCCGTTCCAAAGCAAAGGCCATATGCATAATAATACGAATCTGCGTCGCATTTTTAAAATGCACCTTCAATTCTCGCTGCAGTGCCGTATTAAACTCGACAATCGCATCGACCGCGCGCTTCGGGTTGAGGTAAGTCAGCATATCCTGCAGACTGTCTTGGCAAACACCTTGGACAATAATATGGGATGCGCTTTCCTTGGTTACCCCTCTTTGCGGCACAAAAAGAGACTGGAGAATATCCTGTCCATCGCCGCTAACAAATTGTGACAACGTGATATACGGTACATTGTCTAAGTGAGGATTTTTCGCACCAATACTGGCCACAATATCGTATTTCTCTAACATTTTGCGTGCATGATCATGCAGACTATTAATCGAAACAGGAATAATCTCAATATCTTCCTCGGTCATCTGATGCACGTACAATTCAACGATGGTCTTAATGCGCTGAGCAATGCCGCTTCCTGTTGTACAAATTGTCAGCAGCGCCTTCGGTTTCAGACTCTTCGACGGTATCGGTGCCTGACCTGACGCTTCCCGTATGCGATAAAGCGAGGCCACAATACTTTTCAAATCCATATGCAGCATATTGGCATTCTTCACCGCGTCAAGAATCAATGGTGTGGAAACCATATCCACAGCTCGAACGTCAATCTTCGCCTTCTTGGCAATTTTCTCTTCAAAATAATAGAGAGAACCCATGTCGACGAGCATCAATACGCCAGCTCCCTGGTTCACGGACCTTACAGCAGCCACTATTTGATCGAATATATCACCAAAATTCAGGTCAAGCGGCATATCGACGGCCACCAGCGGATGATCACCGAGTAATTCATTGGCCACGCTGACCATTGAACTGGCTGTATGCGGACCATGCGCGGCAACAACTATGCCGACAGGCTTCTGACGTGACAATTCAACAAACGAGCCAATTAGAAAAGCAATATAGAGCAATTCAACCTCGGGCAAATGGATAGTCAATTGTTCATCAAATAAGTGACCAATTTGCTGCGCCACTTCATAATCCTGCGGGTCATAACTCAGCAGCGACTGATCGATGGCTGCCGTATTGCCGTTCAGTCGGCGCGAGTCGCTCAGAAATGAAGAAAGGTGGACAAGAAGCAAAGACATGCATTTGGTGTTTAGCTCCTTACCGAGCACTTGTTGACAAATACTGACTATCGCTTCGGAAAGATTGAGAACCCGTCTATCAACAGAGGAGAGCAGCATATCCTTTGTTTGTTGCTGATAAAATTCATGGACATGCTCAGAAATATCATCGGCAATAAATTGGCGGATTTCATCTGTTGACAGGCCCTCTTTTTTCAAATCATAATATTGTCCGGTAATCATCTGGTACATATCAAACGGCGGTTCATAGTGATCATTTTCCGCGATCAGCGGATCTTTCTTGCCTGTAATGGTCCAAGTATTGGGCAGCAATTTACTCAGCTGCTGTCCAATTTCTGGATGATCGCCCATTCGGCTCAGCCCATCAAGCATATCCGGCGGCAATAATTTCGCGTCCAGTGTCACGACATCACTTGAAAAGCTGTCTAAGAATGCCTGGGCACAGACTAACTGCACATTAGATTTCAATTGTCCGATATTGCCGAATGTCACACTGCCAATCAGTGCTTTCACGACATCGGCACTGACGTGGAATTCATGTTTGGTGCGATGCGACTCTCGGGACAATAAGAATCGTGTCAACTCGATTTGTTCGCCGACCGTTCGCTTATGAAAAGGCGGAATATTGATCATCACGGGCACGCGCC
Source organism: Sporolactobacillus sp. (assembly GCA_047718535.1). GTDB lineage: Bacteria > Bacillota > Bacilli > Bacillales > Sporolactobacillaceae > Sporolactobacillus. The sequence goes on along the minus strand of JBDNRH010000017.1, from coordinate 19,372 downwards.
GCAAAAAGGTTTGCAGCAGTGCCGATTCAGGATCAGCCGTCGTCGCAGCAATAATCAATACTTGTGCATGGTGCTTATTGCCCGCTTCGCCAAGCTTACTGAACCGCCCCGTATCCATAAAATAAAAGAGCATTTCCTGACCTTCCGGCGGCAGACGATGAATCTCGTCCAAAAAAAGAATTCCTTTGTCTGCCTTGACCACGAGTCCATCCTGCTCCTGAGCGGCTCCGGTAAACGCGCCTTTGACATAACCAAAAAGCTGACCAATAAGCAGCTGCGGGTTATTATAATAATCCGCACAATTAAATTCGACGAATGGCGCACCGTGTTCCAGACGTCCGCAATACTGCGCGAAATTATACATCATATGAGCAAACAAAGTCTTCCCTGAACCAGTTGGTCCAAGAATAAGCGTATGCAATCCGCGTGGTGGATACATGATTGCTGATTTTGCCTGTTTGACACTGTTCTGCAGACTGTCAGAAGCCCCAATCAAATGGGTGAACGGATCTTCCTTCTGCTCTACGCTGCTCTTTTGCGCCATAAAGTCCTTTAATGAAGGGCTTTTAATGGTATAAGTCGACAGCGACTGGCCAAATAATTCCTGAACGTTTTCAACAGGTATATAACGAACGGGTCTAGTCACGATCTTCACAACACGGCATTGTCGATTCAGTTCATTGAGATCAGAGCTGACATTGCTGCGCAGCATACTCAGCTGATCAGCAATTTCCTGAGCAGAAATACCTGAGTGTTCAAGTAATTCGTCTCTCGACCAAGTCTTACACCTGCCCACAAGTGCCTGATAAACCCGTTCACATCGTTTGGCCATCTCTACCACCTCTTCATCATTAGGCCCCGCTACAGATAAATACAATCCGCCTGTCTTCACTTTATCATATCATATTACGTTGCAACCGCTACCAGATGACCATTTTTTAACATGAAAAAGCACCGACAGATAGTTGCCGATGCCTTTTCATGAAATGAAGTGCCTATCAAAAAGAGTCGGACAGAGTTAGCTGCCCATTTTCTTATTACCCGTCTGCCAATTCGCCAATCGCCTGTCTGCTTCCTTTTTACGGATTACGATAAAAACAAACGATTTATTCGAGCGCAGCCAGCACCTTTTTGTCAATTGAATACCTAGCGCATTTTTCCCCACTGACCAAGTGGCGCGCAGCGTCATCTTATTTTGCAGAGCAAATACCTGTACGGCCATATGCAAGCTTCCCGCGCGCAGGAACGTGCAGGGATGCAGCAGGACAACACGCTGATCGCTGTCCTCACGACAGAATATAAAGGTCTTCATGCCATTGCCTCCTCGAAAAAAATCAGTATCGTAAGTTTTCCCCGTTCACATGTTGGCAGCAACACACGATTGGTTTTCATTCTTCCCAAATTCTACTATACGATTCTTAAATTTAACTTAAAGACAGAGTGACATTTCGATAAACTGATCCTTTAATTCATGAAATTCTGCTGAATAATTTGCTGCAGCTGCTGCGTATCGAGCACGACTTCATCGTTCTGCGCCTGAAGCGCGTCATCGAGCATCACCACATTTTGATATTTCAGCTGAAAATAGTGAATCTGTTTGCGTGGATGGTAATCACTTTTCACCCCTAGTCCAAGACTAATCATATCGCTTGTGCTAAGATTGGTCGCGATTAGGAATTTAGACATGGATCGCGACAATGCCGGAAGTTTTGTCAAATTTGCCGGCTGCATCACCTTATTGGCAATCCCGATCAGTGCTTCTTCCTGCATACGCTGACGCCCGAAGTCTGTTCCCGGTAAAGAATCCCGTTCATGCACGACTTCTGAAACCATGGTACCGTTCAATTCATGTGTGCCTTTTTTAATCACCATATTCTTATATTTCTTATTCCACGGATGGGTCAGTGTCACATTGAACGGAACTTTCATCGAGATGCCGCCAAGCGCGTCAACCATGCTGCGAAATCCCCAATAATTCGTTTCCGCATAATAATTGATCGGCACACCGGTCAAATTCGATACCGCTGCGACGGCATCCATAATGCCGGCCTTCGTGCCATTTTTCACTTGTCCAAGAAACTGCACGCTAGTCAGTTTCGTATAGCCGACACCCTTCATATACACACGCGTATCACGCGGAATACTGAGCACGTTATAGCGGTGATGATTCAAATCCGCATGAACAAGCAAGATGGAATCCGTATGTCCCTGCGGATGCTTTTTGCGCTGATCAGAACCGATTAACAAAATATTCAGTACACCTGAGCGTTCTTTATATCCGCTGAGTGCTTTCTTGCTCGATCCTATTGTTTTAAGGTGACTGAAGTGCGTCTGCGGATTGATCACGTGCATCGAATACGCAATGGCACTGCCTGCACCGGCAAGAACGATGGCCAGCACTGTCAGTAGCACCCACCTGCGCTTCCGGTGTTTTTTATTTTTTTTGATCACTTGCTGCGCTTCTCTACGACTTTCTTTCTCCACTATTAGTGCCTCTCCCTATACTTAATTTCGGTCAAAGCTTCATCTTAAATAAAAAATGTGATCAAAATCAAACCGCCCACAGCCCAGCAATAATAAGCAAACGGCCGCATTGTTTGTTTCTTTTCTTGTTTAAACCATCGCATAAGCAGAAATAAACTTAAAAAAGCAATGATACCGGACAAAGTCCCACCTAATAATGCATTTTCCAACAAATGATGCGAAGAGTCAACAACTTTCGGCAATTCAAGCAAACTCGCTCCAGCGATGATCGGCGTGGCCATCAGCATTGAAAATCGAGCGGCCTGCTCTTTTTGCAGCCCAACCCAGAATCCGGCAGTCATACTCGATCCTGAGCGCGAAAATCCGGGAATAAGTGCCAGTGCCTGAAAAAGTCCAACAGTAAACGCTTGACGAATCGTCAGCTCCTCGATACGCTTATGCCCGCGCGTACTGAATTTTTCGCCGAAATAAAGAAAAAAGCCATTTACCACAAGAAATAAGGACGCACTGAACGGGTCCCCAAACAACGCTGAAATCTGCTGTTCAAAGATAACCCCAATTACACCTGCTGGCACGGTCGCGGCAATCAGCCGCATTAAAATTCTGCGGTCCTCGCCAAATAATTGCCGAATGATTTGCATCCAATCTTTCCAAAAATAAATAAACATGGCGAGTGACGTGCCGAGGTGGAGCATGACGACGAACGCGAGAAAATGATGTTTGAGAAACTCAGGGCTCAAGGACCAGCCAAATACATAGGGCACAAGCACCCCGTGAGCCACACTGCTGATTGGGAATAACTCCGCGATCCCCTGAACGATTGAAAAGATAATAATTTGAAAAAATGTCACAAGTCTTAAGCTCCTTTACAAATAATAAGCGCGTTTGCTTAATTTTTCCTTTATGGATAGCCCGCAGACTATAACAAAGCTAGTTTTGTTTGCCGTACTATCGCTATTTCTAATTATACGAAGAAAATTTTCTTCATCTGATGATCAAAGCAAAAATGTAGCTAATTTGTCATCTTGCTGTCTGCATGCCAAGCAGGGATCACGGTCAACATCCCGTCATCCCTGATCATTGATGCCTTTTTAAATCTGCACTGCCACGCATCGTTACCTATTAAAAAATCCATTCCAGAACACTGCCATGATGGCTTCTGCTGCCTGCTTTGCCGATTCAAACAAAGGAGGTCCGTCAAATCGTTTGAGATTGCCAATCGTCAATAAATGAATATACGTATAGGCAGCAAACAGATGGTTGATCGGGGGAATTTCACCACTTTCCGAAGCACGCCTCAGCGCGGATTCAATCGAGTCGTACATCGTTTGCTCCGCCCGACGAATTGCTTCTTGCTGCTGCTCTGATAATTCATTCCTAGATTCCCGTGTCAGGCTATTCATATTCAGCGAAACCGTTGCTTTCAGATGTACCTCGGCAATCGTCGTCAGTCGCTCGCGCAGCGGTTGATCGGCGTCCAGGATACGATTCATTTGAATATTGATCCGCTGCATCATTTCCACCATAGAGACTTTAAATAATTCGGCCTTTGACTGGAAATAATAATAAACAGTCGCTTTTGTCATTTTTACAGAAGAGGCCACTTGATCGATTGATACATTCTGATACCCTTGATTCAAAAACAGCTGCGTGGCTGCTTTTAAAATCACTGATTTCGTTGGTATGCTGGCCTCCGCTTGGCGCGGGCGACCAGGTGAACGTTGCTTTTGCTGCACCATCTGATTTTCTCTCCTCCTAGTTCTATTATACCGAAAATCTTAAAATTTGATAATTAACCTACTGGTATATATAATTATTTATAACCTGATAACTTCAAGGAGAGTGAACGGCCTTGCAAAAGAAAATGACCGATCTCGTTGCCTTATGCATAGGAAAAAAAGGACGCTGGATCACGCTATCTATATGGCTGATCGCAGTTTTGTTTGTCTCCATACTATTCCCTAATGCGCAGAAGCTGGCAAATAACAGCGCATCCGATCTCAAAGCGACCAATCCGTCTGTTCAGGCAGAGAAGATGAGCAAAACCTATTTTCCCAAAAATGATGGAACGCCGCTCTTAATCGTCTGGTACCGGAGCAGCGGACTGAAGACAAGCGATTTTCAGAAGGTCAATAAACTTTATCAGCAATTGGACGCAAGTCCGCTCGCCCAGCAGGCCTCGCTCCCACCGTATTCTAAAATGCCGGTCCAAGCGCTGCAAACAAGCGTATCTAAAGACGGCACGACGCTTGTCACCCCTGTCATGATGAACGCATCAGCGAGCGGCGAAGAACTCACGGCTGATCTGCGCACACTCAAGCGTGAATTAGTCAAAGAGAATTCCAACGGACTGTTCACACAGAATTTGAAAACTGACGGGCTGCATATTCGTTTCACCGGACCGGCAAGCATTGCCTCCGATGCTGTTCAATTGTTTAAGCAGGCCGATGTGACCTTATTGCTGGCTACCGTGTTTCTTGTGCTTGTCCTGCTCCTCATTATTTATCGCTCACCTATTCTTGCTCTCATACCACTTATTGGCGTGGGTTTCGCCTACGGTCTTGTCGGTCCGATTCTCGGCTATTTGGCAAAATCCGGGGTGATTACGGTCGATTCGCAAGGACTGTCAATTATGACTGTCCTGCTGTTTGGCGCAGGCACCGATTATTGTTTATTTCTCGTCTCTCGGTTCCGTGAAACTTTACTCGAAGAAGAAGACAAATTCAAGGCACTGCGTGCGGCCATCGATCATTCCGGGATCGCCATCTTGATCAGCGCGATCACTGTTGCCTTAAGTTTATCGACATTACTGCTCGCCGGATACGGGTCGATCCACCGCTTCGCAATTCCATTCAGCCTGTCAATTCTAGCGATGGGACTTGCCGCACTGACATTCCTGCCCGCGTTATTGTCTGTGCTTGGCCGTGCTTCATTTTTTCCGTTCATTCCGCGTACAGAGGCGATGCAGCGCCGCCGCGGCAAGCAGGTCGTCCGCACAGTGGCACAGCAGAAACACGGCCGTATCAGTCAATGGGTAGGTCCGTTTGTCGTGCGTCGGCCTTGGACGGTTATTCTCGTCACCGCCATTATCCTCGGATCGCTGGCGCTTACAGCAACGCGAATAACAACGACACAGAACCTGCTCGCCTCCTTTCCAAAACAGATGATGTCCCGAGAGGGTTTTTCAGTCATTGCCAGCCATTTCTCCAAGGGTGACGTGGCACCTGTTCAGTTAATCGTCAATACACAGGGCAGAACAATTGATCTCAAGCGAGCACTGAAGACGGTAGAGGGGATAGCGACCGTTGGAACTCCGATGAGAAGCAGCGTCAATTCGTCAATTATGTCCGTGTCACTCACGCTTAAGGGCGATCCATTCAGCAATAAGACCATTGACCAAATCCCCCGTCTGGAAAAAGACGTACGTCATGCTTTAACGAAGCAAGGAATTGCCGATACGGCGCGAATCGCGATCAGCGGTCAGACAGCGACACTGTATGACACGATGCAAGTGACTCGGCACGATACGCAGCAAATTGTTCTGGCTGTTATTCTCGTTATTGCCTGTCTCTTGCTCCTCTACCTCCGTTCAATTATCGCTGCTCTGTATTTAATGGTGACGGTTATGCTTTCATACGTCGCAGCGCTCGGCGCCGGCTGGTTCGTTCTCCACGATGTGCTTGGCGCCACGGCTTTAAACAGCCTGATTCCGCTCTATGCCTTCGTATTCCTTGTCGCGCTTGGCGAAGACTATAATATTTTCATGGTCTCGAGTATCTGGCAGAATCGGAAACGTCTTCCGCTTAAACAGGCGATTGCCCTCGGCGTCACTGAAACGGGGACGGTAATTACGTCCGCCGGGTTGATTCTTGCCGGTACCTTTGCTGTTCTCGCCACATTGCCGATTCAGGTCTTGCTGCAATTCGGCATTGTCATGGCGGTTGGTGTGCTTCTGGACACCTTTATCGTGCGCCCGCTGCTCGTACCAGCGCTTACAGCCGTATTGGGGCGCTACGCCTATTGGCCCGGCAAATTATGGCGTAAAAAAGAGCTGCAGCAAGACTCATTAACACAGTCATAGAAAGTGCCCGCGAGCCGATGCTTGCCTGTCTATCCGTTTCATTACATTATGCTATAATGAAAGTATTCTTTTCTCGAAAGCTGGCGAACACGATGGCACAGGCAGCACAACTATTCTCCGACTCATTGCGTATGAAGGCAATTGCCAGAAATATGGCCTATATTCTTTTTGATAGAAATCATAAAGTGGTTGAAGTCAACGATTCATTCGCCAAAGCGCTTGGCTATACGAAAGACGAGTTAATCGGACTTAACCATTCCGCGTTATGCTTTCCTATTTTCACGAAAAGTGACGCGTATCACATTTTTTGGCAGAAATTATTAAATGGTGAGCATTTTCAAGACAAGATTGAACGGCGTTCAAAAGAAGGAGCTTCTGTCTGGTTGGAGGCAACCTATATGCCGGTACTTAACGAAACCGACGAACAGATTATCGGTGTCTTAAAAATTGCCACTGATATTACAGCGCGCGAGCAGCACGTCAAACGTCTCGCCGGCAGTCTTAAAGATATGGCCGCCGAATTGAAGGAACAATCGTATGAGGGCAATCAGCAGAATGAAGCCCTTTCCACTGAAATGAAAAAAATTGTTGATTATTCCGCAACAAATCGCGAGAAACTGAATGAACTGCAGGCAAACGTCAAGAAAATAAATGGATTCACGGAAATTATACGTCAAATCGCTGAAGAAACGCAGATATTGGCCTTTAATGCCAGTATTGAAGGCGCACGGGTTGGCGAAGCCGGTCGCGGATTTGCCGTTATTGCAAAGCAGATGCAAGTATTGTCTGACAAGGTCAGCGAATCAATCCACAGCGTGCGTGATCAAGCGGAGTCGATTATCTCCAGTGTCTCTCAGATCACCGAAGATACAAAGACATTGAGCCATGACATTACGGTCAGCCAGTCTAATGTCGCAGCCACGCTTCAGGCATTCACAGATATTACCGGCGCTGCCCAAGCACTCGACGACCAGGCCCAATTATTTGAACAAATTATCTAATCATTACGTATTAGAAAAACTTGGCGAAGCCAAGTCCGTAGGTAACGGCTGAGCTTTAGTTTTTCTTATACTTGGTTCTGCTGAAATCTATATGCTTTCTTAACGTATGAGTAAAGAGCCGCAGATGCCTATCTGACGGCTCTTTTCATAGTTATTATTGTTTTTTTTTAATGGATTACGGTAGAAAGTCCACCATTCATTTCTTTCCTCGTGTGCCCCGCCACTTCCGCTGCAAATTATAGACCATTGTCAACGCAGCGAGCAGACCAATAGAAAGCAAAATGCTCACTCGCTGTTCAGCGTCCAGTAATGCTCCGCAAATACTAAAGACAATGATCGCGAGTCCAAGAATAATTGCAAGCGGCTGATAAGTAAATCGCCAATGACGTCCCCGATAATGCTGTCGGTTTTTCCAATCGGACAGTAAAATAGCCAGCCAGTTCAAAATCAGCATCGTTCCCGCAGCTGAGGCAAGGTATTCATACACTGTTTTTGGAAGGAAATAAGAGCTGCTGATCAGAATAAGCAGGAGGAAGAAGGTGACACCAAGGCAGCGTCTTTGCTGACTGCGTCCCTTGCTCAAAAAACGCGGAGCATCGCCATCATCCGCAAGTGTGGCAAGGATCGTGGTCATTGAATAGAGTGCACCAATCATCGTGGAAAACGCAGCTGTCAATATAATGAGGTTGAAGAGACTGTCGATATAGGGGAGATGCATTTGATCGAGTGCGGTGACAAACGGACTTTGACTGGCGTGGATTTGCGACAAATGGGTCAATGCCAATACGGACGCAATCGTCACCACATATATCACAATCAATGTGACGATTGTTGAGAACCCGGCACGAAGCACGTCCTTATCCGAGCGACAACGATTAGCAGTCAATCCAATAATTTCGATGCCACCGAAGGAAAGCAAGGTGAAAATCAAGCTTCGCCATAGTCCCGAATAACCATTGGCAAAAAACTGCTCATGTAAGGGGCTGTGCATCGCTATCGAGGAATCGACGTGATGCTGAAAGAAAAGAAACGCTGTAAAAAAGAAAAATGCGAGCAGTGCCGACGTTTTAATAATGGCAAAGAAAGATTCGACTGTTCCAAAATTCTTCACACCACTAAGTACAATGCCCATACCACTCGCGGCAAATAGCAAACAAAAAAGCCATAGCGGCACACGAGGAAACCAGTAACGGGCAAAAGTCGCCAGCGCAGTCACTTCACTCGAAACGATCAAAAGTCCAGCAAACCAGTAAATCCAGCCAAATACAAAAGCAAATCCCTGCCCATAGGCCTCTCTGGCATAAGTTCGGAATGACCCAAGCTGCGGATCATTAACCGTCATCTCCGCAAGCGCTGAGAAAACAGTGAGGGCAGCCAATCCCGAAACAAAATAGCCAAGCAAGACTGATGCCCCGGCAGCCCGAAGTGACACACTGGAACCAAGGAAGAAGCCGGCACCAATTACTGAACTGATGCCAATTAGGGCAAGCTGCCACCAGCGAATGCGCGTCTCCTCTCCGCGCTGACTGATTTTTTCTTGTTTGCGATTCACTCGAGCTATAATCGGATGATCATAATCATTCATCGGAAGAATCCCCTCATCATCTACATTCCCAATGGGTTCACCTAGTATCCGCAGAAATCGGAGAATTGATACACAGGCAATAAAGGAACTACACTTTTGACAGTTATGTTTAATCGTCTTTCCTTAATACCGCTGGCTCCATTTAAATTCCATATATTTTCATTCCATTTCAAACGTCATTTCATTGACAAAAAACGGATTAACGATTATATTGAAAATAGTTTCAAGAACTTAATATTTATGAAATTAATTTCAATAATCAGGAGGATGAGTTGATATGACGAAATATAATTGGGGTATGATTGGTACAGGATGGATTGCACATGAAATGGCCGATGCGCTCAATGCCGTGAATGGAGAAATTTATGCCGTCGCCGACGTGAATGAAAAAGCGCTAGCTGCATTCCGCGAGGAAAAGAAGATTCAGCACGCATTCACAAATCCCGATGAGTTACTGAATGATCCGAATGTGGACATTATCTATATTGCAACGCCGCATAATTTCCATTATCCTTATATTATGAAGGCATTGCAGGCGGGCAAACATGTCTTTGCCGAGAAAGCAATCACGGTTAATTCACAGCAATTAACGAAGGTTAAACAATTAGCTGAAGAAAAAGGGCTGATCGTGACTGAAGGGCTGACTCTATTCCATATGCCCCTTTATAAAAAAGTCAAAGAACTGATTGCTGCCGGCAAAATTGGTGACGTCAACCTCGTCCAAGTAAACTTCGGCAGTCTGAAAGATTACGACGTCAAGAATCGCTTCTTTAATAAAGATCTGGCGGGTGGCGCCTTGCTTGATATAGGCGGTTATGCCACGGCCTTCGCCCGTTCCTTTTTAAGCGCCCAGCCGGTGAATGTTCTGACTACAGTGAAATATTTTGAAACCGGGGTCGATGAACAGTCGGGAATTATCTTAAAGAATCTTGACGATCAAATTGCCGTCATGGCCTTGTCGATGCGTGCAAAACAGCCAAAACGCGGTGTCATTTCAGGAACCAAAGGCTATATTGAACTGTCGAATTACCCGCGCGCGACCGAAGCCGCCCTGACCATTACAGAAGACGCCCATACAGAAACGCATGACGTCATTACGGCCGGTGATGCATCGCTTGCCCTGCATTATGAAGTTCAAGATATGCAACGCTACATCGATCAAGGCCATGATGACGGCGAATTTGCCTTATCTTGCGACATCATGTCTATATTGACGAATGTACGCAATCAATGGGGAATGAAGTATCCGTTTGATCGTACAGACATCTGACTAGGAGAACGTCCATGGAGTTAACGACGAATACAGAATTTGTCAATAAAATCTATTCCGAGTTGGGAAAATTTTCGAAATCGGAAAAAAAGATCGTTGATTTGATCGTCAGCGATCCGCAATTTGTGATTAACGCAACCATTTCCCAGCTAGCCACTCGCGGCGAGATCAGCGAAGCATCGATCTCGCGATTCTGCAAACGAATCAATTTGAATGGGTTTCACCATTTGAAAGTTTTACTCGCCCAAAGCTCATTGAATCAGGCGGATGCGCAAGAAAATATGTCTTTGACCACTCACGATAAAACGCTAGAAAAATTAGTCAAAGATAAAGAAAGCGAGATTCAAGCAACTTTAGAAGGCTTTGATCCGCAGGTCATGCAGCAAATCATACAAGCGATTAAAGATGCCCGGCTTATTCAAGTAATGGCCGAAGGCAATACCTTTCCTGTTGCCCTTGATGCCTGTTTTAAATTTAACCAAATTGGGCGATTAGCGTTCACCGCCTCGTCGTGGGAAGTAGCTATGGGGCAGGCTTTGAATTTAACAGACGCCGATGTGTTGATCGTTGTCTCCAACTCAGGAGAATCACGGCAATTGATTCAACTCATCAACGTCGCCAAGAAAAACCATGTCACAATCATTGCCTTGACAAATAATAATAGTTCTCCAATCGCCGTGCTTGCCGATTATAATGTGATGACAGCTAGCCGCGGCACCATCTTTATGTCCGAATATTTCTTTTCGAGAGTGGCGGCCGTTACAGCGATTGAAGCCATTTTCATGCTGCTGCTCGCAGATGACCCGCAGCTTAAGAAAAAGATTCAAGCACATGAACTCTTAATCGCCGTCAACAAGATTTAACGGTCAATCACATTCTGATTCGTCTCTCACACTGCCGCGCGCAGCAGCCGAGGCGGATTTTTTTTGCAGCAAAACAGCCTATACTGCCTGCTTGCGCAGAACATGAAAATTATTGGACAGTTGTAAGACTTTATTTATTTTTCTGTTGCTGCTTTGTCAGATTGTTTTTCTACAATGAAGCTATGAACAGGAAAAGAGGTTGCCAGATGTGGATTAAAAAAATACGTAAAAACCGTTTGCAATTCCTGATGATCGGCGCTATTTTATGCCTGACAGCCGTCATTTTCTCCGCCTGTCTGATCTTCACTGTCGAAATCAGCCGTTATTCGACCGACTATTACAGCCGGGCCCATTTCCCTGACGTGCTGCTGATCGTCAAATCGGGGGATGCGAAACGGCAGATTCTAAATACCCCCGACGCACGCCGCTCAATCGCTGCGATTGACGCACTGCCAGGACGTGCTATCGACGGCAATATTCATGTCGGTCGACAGACGATTGCCAAAGGGTTTACTCAATTTTGGGCGATCACGGATTTCCGAAAGCTTCCATGGCAAGTGACCATCACTGCCGGTCGGCGCACGCCTGCCCCTGCCACCGGTGACATCTGGATCGGGAAAATTTATGCTGATATGCACGGCATTCACGTCGGCGACAAACTGCGCGCCGGTGGACGGACCTTCCGCGTCAGCGCGCTCGTCAACGCGGCGACGTGTCCGTCGGCAACGATCGGCATTTATCCTTTCTATCTGAATGCAAAGGATGTGCGCGCGATGCCGAGCCAAGCGGCATGTTCGCTCATCGCCGTCCGCTTTAAGCAAACCGCGACAAACAGCAGCGACTGGATCAGTCAGTTGCCCGTCAGTGTCACTACGCGTACATTGACCACTTTGCCGCGAAGCACATTTTTATTTGCATTGTCCGAGGTCAGCCAAATCCCCGGCGGCGCGGGATTAATTGCCGCCTGCGTCATTTTTGCCGTCTCACTCGTCATTATTCGTTTTGTGCTGAAAAGCAGCCTGACGAAGGAATACAAATCGATCGGCATCTACAAAGCGACCGGCATGACCGTTCGGCAGATTCGCGGGTTCTATCTGAAAGGTTATGCCTTCGTCGGTGCACTGGCCATCGGTCTCGGTCTTTGCGCCGGCGTACCGCTCGGCGCCTTGCTCGGCCGTCTCGGCACGAGCTACACGGGTTCGTTCAGCCTCACGTGGATCTCACCGCTGCTCGCGCTCACTGGTGGCGGCCTGCTGTTTCTGCTGCTTGTGAGCGGCGTACGTCTGACGCTCGGCAGCATCGGCCGGATCTCACCTGTTGCCGCGCTGCGCATCGGCATGACTTCATCGAAAGCAAAGCTGCGACGCGCGCTGCTGCCGCACGCTGGATCAGCCCTGGCAACAGCAGTCAATGACATCTTCCGCCGCCGCGCGCTCAGCTTGATTACCGTACTCATGCTCACCGTCTCGTTCTTTCTGATGCTGCTCTTCTATTTCATCGACTTCTCGATCAGCCACATGGAACCTGAGGCAGACGTCTGGTTCGCCGCACCACGCCACGATGTCAGCATTGATCTTAACGTCTCTCCGAAGCTGCGGCGTACGCTGAATCACAGCTCGTACGTGAAAAGTTATGTCTACGGCGGATTGACCGGTGACGCCGTCGTGACTGCGCCGGAGAATAGAAAAGCCTTCGCCAATTGTGTGGTGTTTAATCTCAACCGCTTCGACGATGCACAGCTCCGCATTCCTTATATCAAAGGACGGGCGCCGCGCCTCTTGAGCGAAATCGCACTGTCAACGAAGCAGCTCGCACTCGCCGGTAAGCAGGTCGGTGACTATATCCCGCTCACCATCGCCGGCAAGCGCGCCGATTATTTGATCGTCGGCAGCTATAGCTCCATGCTCGGCGGCGGCACGAGCATGGAGCTGCGCTCGCAGCAGCTCACGAATAATGGCCAGCAGCCAAGTGAGCGCTATACATTTGTCAAGCTGCGGCGCGGTTCGGATACACCCGCCTTTCGGAAAGAAATCATGACACGCTTTCTCGAAGCAAGTGTTGCCTTTCTGCCCTCTACTTACAGTGACGCTGCAAACGGCGTCGCGAATACCATTACACCGGTGACCCGGCTGCTGATCGCGATCTTTGCGCTGTTCAGTCTTATGAATGTTGTCACCCTGCTGTTCATGAATCAGCTCGAGCGCCGCCGCCAAGTCGGCATCATGAAGGCATACGGTTTTACAAGTGGCTACATCTGCCGGCAAAACCTGGCACGTATCGGCCTTTTGGCGCTGACCGGCGCGTGCCTCGCATTGGTGCTGCACACCGCGATGAGCACCGCCATCTTTTCATCCATGATCGGGCTAAACCCCGGGCTGAACCCGCTGCCAACAAGCCTCGCCGTCATTGCCGCCGTGCTTGTACCAATCATGCTGATTACAATTGCCTTCAGTTTGCCCGTGCGGCACGTCTCACCGACAGAACTAATCGACGAATAGCGCTGGCACACAATCAGCATTATTAGAAAAATTTGGCGAAGTTGAGCCTTAGTTTTTCTTATACTTGGTTCCGCTGAAATTTTTATACTTCTTAACGTACAAAAGGGGGATCCATTCATGAAACGTGCACTTATCGAAGCACGCGGCCTGTGCAAAAGCTATATTAGCGGCAAGGTGGCGAGCCATATCTTAAAAAATATTGATCTTGATATCTACGACGGTGATTTTACCGTGATCATGGGCAGCAGCGGCAGTGGCAAGTCGACACTGCTCTACGCACTCTCGACAATGGATGAACCGACAGAAGGTCACGTGCGGCTATTCGGGCGCGACATTCAGTCGATGGCGGAGAAAGACAAAGCGCACGTGCGCAAGACGGAATTATCATTCATCTTCCAAAGCATCAATCTGCTGCCGGACTTGAACGCCTTTGAGAATGTTGCTTACATCGGCTATGGCACAGCGGCCAAATCAGTCATTAATGCGCGGGCGGATGAACTGCTGGAACGCGTCGGCCTTGCCGGCGACAAGACCAAGTTCCCGTCCGAGCTCTCCGGCGGCCAGCAGCAACGCGTCGCCATCGCCCGCGCCCTGATTAATCATCCAAAGCTCGTCTTCGGTGACGAGCCGACCGGTGCGCTCAACTCGACGACGAGTGAGCAAGTGCTCGACTTGCTCACTGAATTGAATGCGGACGGCCAGTCAATTGTCATGGTGACGCATGATATTCAAGCGGCAGTGCGGGCCACGCGCCTGCTTTATCTGAAGGACGGCCGCATTGAAGCAGAGATCGGACTCGGGCCATATCACGCGCAGGCACGGCAGGCACGCGAAGAAAGCTTGCTACAGTTTTTGAAAGAACTTGGCTGGTAACATTGACAAGTCTAATCGTGCGGCTGAAAATAAGTATGAGATGAACAGCGGAGGGATAGCGAGTGCCGGAAGACACAATATTGCTCATTGAAGACGACGACGATCTGGCACGAATTATTACCGATTTTCTGCGTAAAGAATGCTTTGCTGTGCAGCGCGCCTCAGATGGCGCAAGCGGTGTTGCGTTTGCCGCAGGCACGCGTCCAACGCTGATTTTACTCGACTTAATGCTGCCGAAGCTCGATGGCATCGAGGTGTGCCGGCAGATTCGGCTCATCTCACACGTCCCGATTATCATTATTTCCGCCAAAAGCAGCGAGACAGATAAGCTGCTGTCACTCGGTATCGGTGCCGACGATTATATGACCAAACCATTCTCCATCGTCGAGCTCGGCGCGCGGATTAAGTCGCAGATTCGCCGCTTCACACAGTTCAGCAATGCGGCACGCGCATCGGGAGCACGCACAGCCGGAGCGCTGCGGATCGACCCTGCCCGCTTTGAAGCGACTTGGCAAGGCCATATGCTCGCGCTCACGCTGCGCGAATTTCAGCTGCTTGACTTTCTGTCCGCGCATCCCCGTCAAGTGTTTTCAAAAGAACAGCTGATCGCGCACGTTTGGGAGCAGAACGACTATATTGATTTGAATACCGTCACCGTCTATATCGGGCGGCTGCGTGAAAAGCTGTCCGGCAAAAACGGCAGCCCGATTTGCACGGTATGGGGAGTCGGTTATAAATGGGAGACCTCGTCATCCGAAAATTAATTACAATTACTCTGCTTGCTGTGAGTGCGGTTGCTGCACTCATAGCTTTTTTCGCTCTGTCCACGCAGCTGCCTGCAGGCGATCGCTACGATGGTCGGCAAATGCGTGTCGACTGTAACGCATTGACATTCGCCGTTGAACGCGCTGAAAAAAACAAGACATTCGCTGCCATTCGCGCCCAAAATCACTTCGCAGTTATTGATTTAACCGGCCGTGTGCGTTACAGCCGCATGCCCGGCTATGCAATCGGAACACTAGTCAATCTGCATACATTAGCTGCCTCTTCAGGCAGTGATCTGGCTTATACCGTACCGGTCACGCATGACGGGCGGCAATTCGGAACCCTCGTCATTGCGCTCAACAAAAGGCACTATCAACTAACGAGTGACGCGCAAACTGACCTGTTTGCAGGCGAGGCGGTGGCGGCATTGCTCATCATTTGCTGCCTGATTGCTGCCTGGCGGCTGATTAACCGTGATATCTTCCGTCCCACCCGCCAGTTGCGCGCGTCCACTCAGGCGATTCTTGGCGGCGACTTCAGCCGGACGGTCGCCTATGACTACGACGGCATCGTCGGCGGGCTCTGTCATGATTTTGACAAGATGCGCGCCGAGCTTGAGGAAAGCCGCCGGCGCGAGCAGCAGCAGCAAAAGCGTGAGAAACTGCTGCTCGCCAGCATTTCTCACGACTTGAAGACGCCGATCGCTGCCGTCTCCGGCTACGCTGAAGGCATCGTCTGCGGCGTTGTCGAAAGCCCTGTGGATATTCGCCGCTATGCCGCACTAATCGAGGAGAAGGCAGCGCTGCTGAACCAATTGATTGATGACATCCGCACGCATACGCAGACCGAATCCGGACAATTCACGATTCACAAACAAATAGTCTATTGTCAGTCCTTCTTCATGGAACTTATCAGCGGGCTGGCTGCCGACGCGACCAGTCACAGCATTGAATTGACGCACGGCAAGTGGCCTGATGGCGTCATCGACATGGATGCCAAACGCATCACTCAAGTGATGAACAATCTCGTCGACAATGCATGCAAATATGGGCATAGCGGCGGCCACATTCACATAACCTTCAGCAAAAGAAGCGCTCCCCATCCGCAGCTCATCACGTCAGTACGCGATGACGGCGCAGGCATCGCTGCCGTTGATCTGCCGTTCATCTTCGACCGCTTCTACCGCGGCGATAAAGCACGTACGCATGGCATCGCCGGCATGGGCCTCGGCCTCAGCATCGCCCGATCGATCATCGAGCGCCACGGCGGCCAAATCGCCTGCGACAGCGTGCTCGGTGCGGGCACAACGATCACCTTCTCGCTGCCATTTGCGTAACCAAGCAAATAGTGTCTGAGCGTATGTACCCGGATCAAGCAGATCATACAAATATCCAGTCAATCATTAGAAAAACTTGGCGAAGCCAAATCCTTGAGCGAAGGCTGAGCTTTAGTTTTTCTTATACTTAGTTCCGCTGAATTTTTTATACTTTCTTAACGTATTAGAAATAAAGCCGCTAACTTAGCAAACACTGATTACTCTATTCTATAAATCTTCAGTATCGGGCCGGAACGCTTCATTTTCATCATTTTATCTATATAATCCAGATTGTCAAAGATGCTGACCCAATCAAGCACTGCGTATTTGGGAGTCAGTGCAGTATACGTTTTAATCAATTTATACTGTTTATTGATACGATGATAGAGGCGCATTTTATACGGAAATCTGTTCGGATTCTCCGTGTATCTACTATACATATAGGAACTGAGCAGGATATAGTCGGTTCGTTTATTTCGCGGATAATAGTCATTCCCCACTTTTCGAAACGGCGCTAAATTCTTTGGAGACGTCGGATAGAGGGGCGTGTAGCCCTCGAAGTTTGCATTTGTCTTCGTAATCCGAGCCTGCGTGCAAAACGACTGGCTGAGGACGCGCGTATCCGGATAGAGAAAATTGCTGAGCTTTGCAAAGGATGTCACAGAAAAATTAATGGCAATAGTTAGCATAATTGACCAATAAATTCCCTTTAGAAGCCCCTTCCTGTGAGAAATAGGTTTCATCCAATTAAAAACATAGTCGATGCCGACCGCTGAAATCAAAAGAGGGGACACATACATAGGCACTGCCCATCGTTCCCAATGCAAGGCGATGTAGCTCAGTGCTACAAAATAGATGAATCCGAAGAAAATGGGGAGATACATCCATTTCAAACGGCTTTTCAAGCAGGCAATGACCCCGGCAAAGAAAAATATCGCCATGAGTAAGCCGCTATACTTGAGATATGTATGGCTGTAGAACCACAGATTACCGAAATAACCCAGCCCATCAGCACCCGGTCGAATAGGGTTTGACTCGTCTCGCAAGTTCATGATTACCGCATGATAGTTTGTAAACAGTACAGGCGAGATTAGAAAAATCAATCCGGGAATGAAAGCGAGCAGCGCGAACCCGTGTGTCATCAGCCGTTTCCTATTTTTATCGCGCAGTCCTCGAATCAGGACGCTCAAACCGATGAATGAACTTAGGATGATCCCGGGATATTTAATCACTGTAAACGCAGCCACACATAAACAAGATAAGAATAGATACTTTTTCACTGGCTTTTGCATATAACCTATGCAAAAGTAAATACAAAGCAACATAAAAAATCCCGTCGGTATATCCGGCGTCGCATAATGGGAAAATTCTATAAAGCCCGGAAAGAGGGCGAAAAGAGCCGCCGCAATCCATCCTATTCGCTTCTTTATCTTGGCGCCGACCAAATAGGCGATTAGAATCATGCCGACTCCGAAAGATGCGGTCAGCCATCGCGCTGCCAAATACAGAGTAGACAAATGATAATGCGCGACCGCTGCCATCGGCTGATGATACAGAACATGAGCAATAAACATAAAACTAATCATATCCAGCTGTATTTCAAGATGATCCGGCCGATTAAATACGTCGGGTTCAAAGGAGTGGTGTTCAATCATCCGAATGGTAGCATTAACGATGGTGCCTTCATCAGGATGTAAATGGTAGGGAAGCCCCCAGCTTGTACCAACGAATCTCAGCATTCCTGCAAGCACCAACAGCAAAAGAATAAGTCCATTCTTTTTTAAGAATTCTCTTTTAATCACGATGATTCCTCCGCTCATTTCCCTACCTTCATATCTTAGTCTTTCACCAAGTGGAGTCAATCACTCTCGCCAATATTTTTTTGGAGGATTTGATAATATTGTTTCTCGGCGCTATGCCGCACAGATCGAAAAAAAGCCGCCTGAAAATAGTGCTGCGGCAGCATCTTCAGACGGCATCATTAAGCATAATAATCAATCGTGTTGCCAAGATAATTTTCATACGACGAAACGGCATTCGTGTTGTCAGTTGATCCCTCGACTCGGTAGACAAACCGGCCTACTCTGTAGACAAATGCGCCTACTCTGTAGACAAATCGCCTACTCTGTAGACAAATCGCCTACTCTGTAGTTAAAGGCGCCTACTCTGTAGACAAAGGCGCTACTCTGTAGATAAATCGCCTACTCTGCAGACAAAGGCGCTACTCTGTAGACAAACGCGCCTACTCTGTAGACAAACGCGCCTACTCTGTAGACAAATCGGCCTACTCTGTAGACAAATCGCCTACTCTGTAGACAAAGGCTGCTACTCTGCAGACAAACGCGCCTACTCTGTAGACAAACGCGCCTACTCTGTAGACAAATGCGCCTACTCTGTAGACAAATCGCCTACTCTGTAGACAAAGGCGCCTACTCTGTAGACAAACCGGCCTACTCTGTAGACAAATGTGCCTACTCTGTAGATAAATCGCCTACTCTGTAGACAAACGCGCCTACTCTGTAGACAAATCGCCTACTCTGTAGACAAAGCCGCTACTCTGTAGACAAATCGCCTACTCTGTAGTGATGTTAGGATAGTTTTACGGACACATTTTAGTTACACTAAGATTAACGAAAG
>JBDNRH010000016.1:0-74182 GCA_047718535.1 Sporolactobacillus sp. | reverse complement strand
GAACCCACGACGAGAGCTTGGGAAGCTCTAATTTTACCATTAAACTACACCCGCATGTCTTTTTTAAGACCTCATTTATCATATAAGAGTGGTTCTTGTTTGTCAATAAATGAAGCCAATCGTGTCGATATAAATAATTTTTTAAATAATTAAATCGGGTCTCGATCTTCAACTAAAGGGGTGCGCATATGAAGGCGATTTTGACAGTAATTGGTAAGGATAATATTGGCATTATTGCTGGTGTCAGCAATGAACTGGCGGAATTGAAAATTAATATTCTCGATGTGTCGCAGACGATTATGAATGGTTATTTTACAATGATGATGGTTCTTGACCTTGAGGCAGTTACCCTTCCATTCGGAGAAATTAAGCAGGCTTTAAGCACTAAGGGAGAAACGCTTCATGTGCAAATAAAAATTCAGCGCGAAGAAATTTTCACTTCGATGCACAGCTTGTAAAGGAGAAAGAACTTCATGGATACGACGCAGATTATAGAGACTATTCGGATGATAGAGGAAGAAAAACTGGATATCCGAACGATCACGATGGGCATTTCACTTCTTGACTGCATCGACAGTGATGGCGCGCGTGCCCGGCAGAAGATTTATGATAAGATTACGCGGCTGGCGGCCAATCTTGTCGCAACCGGTGAAGCCATTGAGATGGAGTACGGTATTCCGATTATTCACAAACGCCTCTCGGTCACGCCAATGGCGATGATTGCCGGAGCTTGTTCAGATAAAGAATTCACTCCGTTTGCCGAGACTTTGGACGCTGCGGCCAAGGCGACCGGCGTCAATTTCATTGGCGGCTTCAGCGCACTCGTGCAGAAGGGGTATACGAGTGGCGATTCACGGCTGATTCAGTCAATTCCGCAAGCCTTGGCAACGACTGATCTTGTCTGCTCATCGGTCAATATTGGTTCCACGCGGACGGGCATTAATATGGACGCCGTTCGTGAAATGGGTGAAGTTGTCAAGAAAACAGCTGAATTGACGGCAGATAATCAAGGTTTAGGCTGTGCGAAACTCGTCATTTTTGCCAATGCGGTTGAAGATAATCCATTCATGGCGGGGGCTTTCCACGGTGTCGGTGAAGCGGACAGCGTCATACATGTTGGCGTCAGTGGACCTGGAGTGGTCAAGCGCGCGCTCGAGAAGGTAAAAGGTGAACCGTTCGATGTAGTGGCGGATACGATTAAAAAAATTGCCTTTAAAATTACCCGCATGGGTCAAATGGTCGGCCACCAAGCGTCTGAACGACTCGGTGTTCCTTTCGGTATTGTCGATCTTTCGCTGGCGCCGACACCGGCGGTCGGTGACTCTGTCGCCCGTATTCTCGAGGAGATGGGGCTGGAATCAGCCGGCACACACGGTACAACAGCGGCACTCGCGCTGCTCAATGATGCCGTGAAAAAAGGCGGCGTAATGGCCTGCAGTCATGTTGGCGGTTTGAGTGGCGCATTCATTCCCGTATCAGAAGACGAGGGAATGATTCAAGCGGCCGAAAGCGGGGCATTGAATTTGCAAAAACTGGAAGCGATGACGGCTGTCTGCTCAGTCGGTCTAGATATGATTGCGATTCCAGGAGATACGCCGGCATCGACGATTTCAGCAATGATTGCTGACGAGGCAGCAATTGGTGTAATTAATAATAAAACAACAGCCGTTCGCGTTATCCCGGCTCCAAATGCTTCAGTCGGTGATTCTGTTGAGTTTGGCGGTCTGCTTGGACATGCACCGGTCATGGCCGTCAGTAAAGAGTCGTCAGCGGATTTTATTGCCCGTGGTGGCCGTATACCCGCACCGATTCATTCATTTAAGAACTGACGACAGACAAAAGGATCCGCACGCGCAGTTTGCGAGCGGATCCTTTTGCTTACTTATTTACAGCAGTCGTTTTTATTGTCTTTGTGTTTTCCTTGTAAATCAGAATGAAAATTGTTGTTGTCACCGGTTCGCTGCGCACGTTCGCGTTCTTCAATCGAGTGTTCGTCGAGCGGTTCGGAGAATTCCTCGTTAAATTCCTGCTCTTTACTGAATTCTTCAGCAAACGTGTTTTTCTTTTCCTTCGGCATGAATGGTCACAGCTTTCTTTTTTATTTTGGCGGCTTGTCGGTCGCCTCGCTTAGTGTCACCAGTTTTGATTGGATTATGCTCTTGGCAAGAAGACTGACTGCGCGCACGTGCTCCAATTGATCTATACTAAATTTAACAACGCTAAATCGGGTATAGTAAGTCTAGACAGCTGTGCGTTGGCACAGAGCGAATCGAATAAGGAGGCTTTTCGAATGGGTGAACGTCGGTTTCCACAGGTGGATTTGACTAAGAAAATTAAGGACAGAAAGAAGTACGAGGCCAGGTTAAAGAAATATCAACTGCGTCTGCTTGCGTTGCAGCACGTCTTAAAGGAAAAGAATATTGCCGTGATTTTCGTCTTTGAAGGATGGGATGCGGCTGGCAAAGGAGGCGCGATCAAACGGGCAGTGGCTAATCTTGATCCCCGCGGCTATAATGTTATACCGATTGCGGCTCCAGCTCCCCATGAAAAGCGCTACCACTATCTGCAGCGGTTTTGGCGTAAATTGCCGCAGTATGGTCAAATTGTAATTTTCGATCGCTCATGGTATGGTCGTGTACTTGTTGAACGGGTCGAGGGGTTCGCTAAAGAAGACGAGTGGAAACGCGCCTATCATGAATTAAAACAATTTGAAAAATTACTGACCGATGACCATTATATTATTGAGAAATTCTGGCTGCATATCAGTAAAGATGAGCAGTACAAACGATTTCGCGAACGTGAGGAAAATCCACTGAAACGCTGGAAGATTACCGATGAAGATTGGCGCAACCGATCTAAATGGGAGGCTTACGAAGAAGCAGCCGAAGAAATGTTTGATAAGACGGATCAGGCGTGCGCGCCATGGCATATCATTTCTGCTAATGACAAGTGGTTTGCACGTGTTGCCGTCGTTAAACATATGGTCAATGCGATAGAAAATCATTTAAAACGCGCTGGCTTGCCTTTACCTGCCTATGCTGACAGCAAACAAAATCGTTATCAAGAGGACGAAGCTGATTCGGAGGAAAGAGACGAAATTCAGACAAGCGATTAATCGTCTTTTTTCGACCTCCAAAACAGACGATATCGACAGAAAAGGGTATACTTGAAGAGAATTTGAATTCAGGGCCCTTTGACCGAGTGCCCGATCCATTTTCTGACACCGAAGAACGCTAGGTGGATGAAGGAGGTCGCTGTGTGTGGAAATTGCACAGAAACATGCGATGATTGATATCGGGTCGAACTCGATCCGTCTTGTTGTGATTGGCATTGATAAGGATTATTTTTGCGAAGAATTGCTCAATTTTAAGGTGGTAGCCCGATTGAGCAATTATATTGATGATCGACAGAATTTGAGTGACGAGGGACAAATCACGTTATTGCGGGTTCTGCGCCGATTTTTGGCGATTATTCGCCGGGAACCCAAAATTACCGTTGTCGATGCAGTGGCGACGGCAGCGATGCGTAAAGCAGCCAATCGTGAAGATGTGTTTGATTATATCTTTCAGCACACAGGCTTGCATATTCGTCTGCTTTCCGGACTGCAGGAGGCGACCTATGGGTTTTCGGCAATTATTAACTCAACGGAGATTGAGAATGGCATTTCTATCGATATAGGTGGCGGCAGCACAGAAGTCACCCTATTTCGCAACCGGGAACTGGCGCATGCTCATTCCTTTCCTTTTGGAGCGGTCACGCTTTACAAGACTTATTTTGGCTCTAATGATCCACAAGCAATTAAGCGCTTGGAAAATTATTTGAAAACCGTGTTTTCTGAATTTAAATGGCTGATCAATCAGCCGTTACCAGTAATCGGGATTGGCGGTACAGCACGTAATTTATGTAAGATTGATCAGGCCGAACAGCATTATCCGATGGTTGGGCTTCATCAATATATTATGCCGCGTTCACGGCTCAATGCGCTGACCGAACGATTGGCGGCCATGCCTCAGAGTGAGCGTGAAGTCATGGATGGTCTGTCGAAGGACCGTGCAGATATTATTTTACCGGCGGCAATTGTCATCAATACGTTAGTGCGGCTCAATCACGGCGAGAGTTTCATGCTCAGCGGCGAGGGGCTGCGGGAAGGGGTGTTCTACGAATGGATGCTTAAGGAACGTGGAGAAAAGCAGATTCCCCATGTCCTGCAGGAAAGCATCCGCCATTTGCGCCGCAATTTTAATTTGGACAGCCTTCATGCCAGCTATGTGAAAAAACTCGCTTTTCAAATTTTCGATGGCATCAGCTCGTTGCTTCCTGACGATTTCTTACAGCCTGAGACTGCCTGGCTGCTTTCGCATAGTGCTGATCTTGCTTATATCGGTGAATATGTGAATAATGAATCAAGCAGTTCCCATACATTCTATTTGCTGACTAATATAAATATTAATGGGATTACCCATCATAATCGACTGCGGCTGGCTCTCGTCGCCTCATTCAAGAATAGATTGAAAATGATCGATTTCGCGGCCCCATTCGAACGCTTTCTTAGCAAAAGTGAATTGAAACAATGTGAATTATTGGGGGCCACGCTGCGGCTTGCCCATGATTTCGATCGGACGCGTCAGCATGTCATCAGTCAATTAAAAGTGAAACTAGTCAAAAAGAAGAATGTGCTGATTCAAGCCTGTTACCATGACGATGCGTATTTCGAGGAGCAGGCAGCGCAAAAGCATAAGAAGCATCTGGAGCGTGTGTTGCAGATGCCGGTTACTATTCAATTCATTAAAGAATAACTCAAACCATTCTGTGAGCTCTCCTTGTCAAAAGAAAATGATTGTAGGACAATAGGAAAAGACGTTATCCGTTCAGTGACAGAGAGGAGCTTTCTATTATGTCCGTGTTAGTATTGGGTGGAGCAGGTTATATCGGCTCGCATGCGGTGTATCAATTGATTGCCGCAGGGGAAGAAGTTGTTGTGGTCGATAATTTGCAGACTGGCCACAAACAAGCGATTCATCCGCAGGCTAAGTTCTATGAGGGTGACATTCGTGATAAAGACTTTCTTGATACCGTATTTAAGAAAGAAAATATTCACGGCGTGATTCATTTTGCCGCCAATTCACTTGTTGGTGAATCTGTAGAAAAACCGCTGAAATATTTCAATAACAATGTTTACGGCATGCAGATATTGCTTGAAGTGATGAAGGAGAACGATGTACGGCATATTGTCTTTTCGTCGACCGCTGCAACCTATGGCGAGCCGGAACAAGTACCGATTACTGAAACGATGCCGACTCAGCCGACTAATCCGTACGGCGAAACTAAGCTCACCATGGAAAAAATGATGAAGTGGTGCGACCGGGCTTATGGGATGAAATTTGTCGCTCTGCGTTATTTTAATGTGGCAGGTGCCAGTAAGACAGGGAAGATCGGTGAGGATCATCATCCGGAAACACATTTAATTCCGATTGTCCTTCAGGTGGCAGCAGGCGAACGTGAAAAATTGCAGATTTATGGTGATGACTATCCGACCAAAGATGGCACGTGCATTCGTGACTATGTGCATATTGAGGATTTAATTGCCGCTCACCGGCTTGCTTTGTCGTATCTTCTTGACGGCGGGGAAAGCGATGTATTCAATCTAGGCTCAAGCGAAGGTTTTTCTGTTAAAGAAATCATTGAGGCTGCCCGGCAAGTGACTGGGAAAGCGATTCCAGCGGAACTTGCACCGCGGCGCGCAGGGGATCCGAGCACATTAATCGCTTCCTCGGAGAAAGCAAGACGTGTGCTTGGCTGGAGTCCAGAGCATACGACGATTCCAGAGATTCTTGCCGATGCATGGTCATGGCATAAGAGCCATCCAAAGGGATACGCCACAGAATTTTCAACGCAGTAAGAATTTGTCTTTGACAGTCTGGAAAATTCATAGTAAAATCAAATCACTAACCAATCGAATACAATCTTATCCAGAGTGGCGGAGGGACTGGCCCGATGAAACCCGGCAACCAAATCATTGATTGATTCTGGTGCTAATTCCTGCAAAGTCTTTGCTCACATTGACTTTGAAAGATAAGAGAGAAAATGAACGTCAAGGCTTCTCTCTTTAGCAGAGAAGCCTTTTTTAGCGGGTTTTCGCCCTGGTGAGGATGGATCATTCGGCTGGTGACGATCAATTCACAGTAATCTGATGAAAAAAATTTAAATTAGATCTGTGAGAAAAAAACGGGGGATTAAGGATGAAGAAAACGATTAAAGCTCTATCTGCTCTGCTTACACTGTCTCTGATTTTCGTACTGGCGGCTTGCGGAAGCGGGTCTTCGAATCAATTAAGTGATAAGGACGTGACGATTGGCGTGACGGGCGGTCCGCATCAGGAAGTCATGGAACAGGTTGTAAAACTCGCGAAAAAAGACGGACTTACTATTCATTTAAAAGTATTTAATGATTATAATCAGCCCAACACGGCTTTGAGCGACAAGAATTTGGATGCCAATAGCTACCAGACATTGCCATTCTTCAAAAATCAGGTAAAAACAAAAGGCTATAAATTTACAGCGGCGTTTAAAACCGTTGCCTTCCCAATGGGCATTTACTCTAAGAGCATTAAGAGTTTGAAAGACTTGAAAAACGGTGATAAAATCGCGGTGCCAAACGACCCGGCCAACGAATTGCGGGCGCTGCAATTGTTTCAAAAAGCAGGTGTTCTTAAGCTGAAAACAGGCTCTGGTGTCACAGCTACGAAGCGTGATGTGACTAGCAATCCAAAACACTTGCAAATTATTGAATTAGATGCCGCTCAGCTTCCGGCTCAGCTCAGCCAAGTGGCTGCGGCAGCAATTAATACTAACTTCGCCATGGGTGCGGGGCTGACCGTGCTCAAGGATTCGATTTTCCATGAACCGCTTGTGAATAACCCATATCCTAATTATTTTGTTGTCCGTACAGAAAACAAAAATGACAAGGTTGTTAAGCAGATTGAAAAATACTATCATTCAGCAACCGTTAAGAATTTCATCAAAACTAAATTCGGTGGTTCTGTCGTTCCTGCATGGTAAGGAGGACTTCTGTTGATTGACTTGCAGCATGTGTCAAAGACTTTTCGTGTTGGCAAAAAGAGAATCGAAGCATTGAAAGATGTGTCGCTGACGATCCAAAAGGGTGAAATTTTCGGAGTGATTGGTTTCAGCGGTGCGGGAAAAAGTACGTTAATCCGCTGCATTAATCTGCTTGAGCGGCCGACAAGCGGTACGGTAACTGTCGATGGTCAGAATGTGCGCCAATTGCGAAGGTCGCAGCTATTGAAGCTGCGACGGAAGATTGGCATGATTTTTCAAGGCTATAATTTGCTGGAAACCGCGTCCGTCTATGACAATATTGCGATTCCACTCAAGCTTGAGGGCGTGTCCCAAAATGTAATTAAGGCGCGCACGAATAAGTATCTTGAGATCGTCGGTCTGGCCGATAGACGGGATGCTTATCCGAGTCAATTATCGGGTGGTCAGAAGCAGCGGGTGGCGATTGCCCGTGCGCTTGCGCATGAGCCGGAAGTTCTGCTCAGTGATGAGGCGACAAGCGCACTGGATCCCAATACAACGGAATCTATTCTTGAACTGCTTCTGAAGATTAACAAGGACCTTGGCATTACGATTTTCTTGATCACCCATGAATTGAATGTGATTCAGCGCATCTGTGACCGCGTGGCGGTGATGGAAAAGGGGCGGATTGTCGAGCAAGGTTCGGTTGTTGATATTTTTGCCCGTCCGCAAGAAGCGATGACGCAGCAATTCATTCGCAATGAATCGCGTCTGCGTATTCCTGATTCGATTCGGCGCGACTTACTAGCAAGCGGCCGGCTTGTTAATCTGACCTTTCTCGGTGAATCAGCGAAAGATCCGTTTCTGGCGACCGTAACGCAGAAATTTGATGTGCTTCCGAGCATCATTGCCGGTGGCATCGATCAGTTGAAGGATCAATCAATTGGCAATCTGCTCGTCCACTTGAAGGGCGAGCGGCAAGAAACAGCGGCGGCAATCGCCTATTTGAAACAGCAGCATGTGCTTGTTGAGGAGGTGGACTATTGAGATGACCAATTTTATCAGTCAATGGGGCGGCGCCATTGGTCAAGGCTTCATTGAAACGACAGAAATGACGCTTATCTCATTTGCCATCTCACTTGTCCTTGGAATTGTCCTGGCCATCTTGCTTGTCTTGACACGAAAGGGTGGGCAGGCGGAGAATATCGCGATTAACACAGCTTTGAACGCGTTGATCAATATCATTCGCTCCATCCCATTCATTATTCTGCTGTTTTTCATATTGCCGTTCACGCAGGCAATTATGAGTACGACAATTGGTGTTAAAGGTGTGATTGTACCGCTTGTTGTTGCTTGTGCGCCTTATGTGGCCCGGCTGCTGGAGTCAGCGATGCTTGAGGTCGATCATGGTATTATCGAGGCCTATCAGGCGATGGGCATCTCAACAACGAAAATCATCTGGTTCGTCGTTGTGCGCGAAGCACGATCGTCGATTATTCTCGGCCTGACGATCGCTCTGATCAGTCTAATTGGTGAAACGGCGATGGCGGGCATGGTCGGCGCCGGGGGACTTGGCGATCTGGCATATCAGTTCGGCTATGTTCGCTTCCAGCCGGATGTCATGTATGCCGTGATTCTGATTCTGATTGTTATCGTCCAGATCATCCAGTCAGCCGGAACGCTGCTTGCTCGGCATTTGAAGAAAAATTAATCGGTTGATCCATTTCTCGGCACGTACCTCCGCGCAAGATAGGAGGCACGTGTTTTTTTACGAGATAAGAAAGTTTATAATTTTTTCCGTTGCATTGGAAAAAGGCGGAGGCGCGGCAAGCGATCAGCCAAAGCGTTTTCGTAGAAAGGCTCAGGTGCTTCAGGTCGTCATCTTTTTCTTTTTCGCACGTAAAATCTATCGTTAGCGGAATTGGACCATTCTATATTAAAATGGAAGTGAGGGGGGCTTGAGTCGATGACGAGTGGCGATCGGGAAAAAAGCGAGCAGAAGGTAAGCGCGTTATTCATCGCCGATATTTTGCGCTGGGTACTGAATACGGTGCTTTTGATTCTTGCAGCAGTGCTATGCATTGCTTTGATTAAAGAGACTTACGAAATTTTCACCTATCTATTTCTTAAAGGGAGTGCCATCTATTTTCACCTACTTGAAGGTATTCTCGTCTTCTTCCTGTACTTTGAATTCATCGCGTTAATTATTAAATATTTCCAGGCCCATTATCATTTCCCGTTGCGCTATTTCATCTATATTGGGGTTACGGCGATTGTTCGGTTGATTATCGTCAGTCATGAGAATCCACAGTCCGTTCTTTTTTATTCGATAGCCATTCTTGTTCTTGTCGCGGCGCTCTATATTGCCAATACGAAGCTATTGCACCGGGAATGATATGCTCTGGGTATTGATAAATGAATAAAAAAAGCAGCCGATTTAAATCGGCTGCTTTTGGCAATCAGTCAATCGTGATAGGATTGAGCGATGGCGTCTGCTGTGACAATGGCGTTATAGACGTCGTCCGGAGTGACATCGAACGGCATATTACCCATTGTGTCATTATCGGCACAAGACAGTTCAGCGACATTGCGCCATTCTTCTTCGACAAATTGATCAACGCCGAGGTCTTTAAGGGTCAGCGGCAGACCAACGGCTTTAATGATGTCGATCACTTCTTCAAGTTCTTTCTGATCCGCTTTTTCGAGGACGAGCTGAGCAAGCAAACCGAATGTCACCTTCTCGCCGTGCTGGACGCGATGCAGAGCGGGTACAGCGGTCATCCCGTTATGAATCGCATGAGCTGCTGCTAGGCCACCGGATTCCGCGCCAACGCCACTGAGATAAATAGTCGCTTCAATGGTCGCTTCCACAGCAGGCGTTGAGAGCTTCTTTTCCACAGCGCGCATGGCGAGAACCGCATTATCACGAATCGTGTCAAAGCATAATTTCGCCAGACCGACACCGACGAGCGCTGGTTTCATATTCGCGAGGTTCAAACCGTTTTTCTTATAGCAGGCACGTGCTTCGAAATAAGTGGTGAGGCCGTCGCCGATACCAGCGGCAAAGAAGCGTGCCGGAGCCGCAGCGATGATATCGGTGTCAGCAATAACCATATCCGGATTGCTCGGCAGGAACAGATAGTGATCGAATTGGCCTTCCGTGGTGTAAATAACGGCGAGCGCGGTACATGGTGCATCTGTTGAGGCGATCGTTGGATAAATGACAACAGGCAGATGTTCGAAATAGGCTGCAGCTTTAGCAGTATCCAGTGTCTTACCGCCGCCGATACCGACAATGACATTGGCACCTGCCGCACGAGCCAATTTGCGGTTTCGATCAATCTCGACCTGACTGCATTCATAATTGAATTTTTCGAATGTCGCGGTTGCGTTATTATTTTTGAATGAC
Source organism: Sporolactobacillus sp. (assembly GCA_047718535.1). GTDB lineage: Bacteria > Bacillota > Bacilli > Bacillales > Sporolactobacillaceae > Sporolactobacillus. Next base: position 63,736 of record JBDNRH010000016.1, on the reverse strand, counting down.
GCGCCTGCTTCTTTGATGGTTCGGTCGACGATAAATTCGTCACAAATGAAATAGGCGTTTGTACCGAGCGGAGCGATATAATCATAAATATCTGCCAAGATATCTTTCCCAACAATAAATTTCTTCGGAGAAGTAATTGATTTTGCCAAACGTTTGACTTTCGGTGCGATTGCTTCGGTCATGGAAAACACTCCCTAATTTTAATTGGTTAACTAATAAGTGCCATTTCATTTATGAAACGAATGGACATCGCCGATGCCGGCGTATCGGGATCCTTCGCTTTCGACAGTTTTATTATAGAAAAACGTTTGTGAAAACGCTAGCAAAAGCGCTTACAAATATTAAATATTTGTGAATTAAGGAATGAATGAGGCCATTTTCGTGAAATGTTCACAATAAATCCATTGACAAATTGAAGTTATTGATAAACATTTCACAATATCCTTGGATCAATTCAATCCTATTGAAATTATCAACCACTTCATGTATGGTTTTCTTAAAAGACTATAAGAGAAGTACTGTGAATAGCCAAATATAATGAGATTAAGGGGTAGAAAAATGGGTAAAATGCTTGTTTTTGGACATAAGAGTCCGGACACAGACGCAATCTGCGCAGCCATTGCGTTTGCAGAACTGAAGAACAAATTGGGTGAAGAGGTTGAGGCCGTACGGCTTGGCGAAATCGGCGGTGAGACGGAATACGTGTTAACTTATTTTCATGTCTCCGTGCCGCGTCTTGTAAAATCTGTTGCTGGGGAAGGCTCAGCAGTTTATCTCGTTGATCATAACGAACGCGCTCAGAGTGCAGATGATATTGAAAAAGTTGACGTGCTTTCAGTAGTCGACCATCATCGAATTGCCAATTTCGAAACGAAGGCGCCACTTTATTATCGCGCCGAACCGGTAGGCTGTACGTGCACGATTATCAATAAATTATATAAGGAAAACAATGTGACCTTGTCGAGGACGACTGCTGGCCTGATGCTCTCAGCAATCATCTCCGATACGCTGCTTTTTAAGTCGCCAACGTGCACAGCTGAAGATGTGGCAGCGGCAAAGGAACTCGAAGCCATTGCTGGTGTGGATGCTTCTACATACGGCCTTGATATGCTCAAAGCAGGTACGAATATTGCCGATAAGAGCGCCGAGGAGTTGATTGCTCTAGATGTCAAGCCATTTACGATGGGCACTCACGCCGTGGAGATTGCTCAAGTCAATGTGGTTGACGTTCGAGATGCGCTGTCACGTCAATCTGAACTGGAACAGGCGATCACAAATGAAATTAAGGCAAAGCAACTCGATGTGTTCCTGCTTGCGGTGACTAATATTTTAACAAGTGATTCGGAAGCACTGATTCTAGGACCGGCGGCTGAGCAGGCTGCCAGCGCGTTTGGTGTCACGCTTACGAACCACACGGCACTATTAAAAGGTGTTGTTTCTCGGAAGAAACAGATTGTGCCGGTACTGAATGAAAAGCTTGCAGACTGATTGACAAGGCATTGTTTAGACGGCGAAGGCTCTCGGCTTTCGCCATTTTTGATCAAGGAAAAAATAGGGAGGCCTTTTAATGAAAAATTCCGTTATTGAAACGTTGCTCAATCATCGTTCGATTCGCGCGTTCACCGATCAGGCACTGACAGATGAGCAAGTACACACACTTGTTCAATGTGCGCAGGCGGCGTCGACCTCGAGCTTCACGCAGTCGTACTCGATCATAGGCATTGACGATCCGGAGATTAAAAAACAATTACGGCCAATTGCTTTTAACGCGTCTTATGTCGAAAACAACGGCTATTTCTTTGTGTTTCTTGCTGATCAACATCGTAATGCTCAGATCGGCAAGAAATTGGGCATGTCGACAGACGTATTAGATACAACACAGCGATTGCTCGTAGCCTTAGGTGACGCGGCGTTCGCCGCTCAAAATATGGCAGTCGCGGCTGAATCGATGGGGCTTGGTATTTGTTATATTGGCAGCATCCAAAATGATATTGAGCAGACGGCCAGAATTCTTGAACTTCCTGAAGGCACTTTTCCAATCTTCGGTCTTGCTGTCGGTTATCCCGTTCAGACGCCCGAAAAAAAGCCGCGTCTGCCGTTTGATGTCATTTTTCACAAGAATCATTATCAATCTGATCTGCCAGAACAATCACTTGCAGACTATGACCGGGAAGTCGCTCATTATTATAAAACACGGCAAGGAAATAAACGTGAGGAAACATGGACGGCGGGAATCGCGAGCGGGCTTGAGTCACCTGCGCGTATGCAGCTGAAGCCATTTCTTGACCGTCAGAAGCTTGGCCGTCGCTAACAAATGGATGTTGACGGCGCGTGTATCAATTTTCTGGACGAGCTGCTAAGAGTCCGTTTAAGCTGAAGGGGGTATATAGAATGGGTTATGTCAGAGGCTATATCGGCACTTACACGAAAGAAGCGAGCGAGGGAATTTATTCTTTCTTGCTGGATCCAGAGCACTTGACACTCGATCATTTGACGCTTGTTGCCACACTGGGCAATCCGACGTATTTGGCTGTCAACAAAAACAAGCAGATGCTTTATGCTGTTGACAAAGAAGGGGAAGAGGGAGGAGCGGCTTCGTATTCGATCCACTCAGACGGCTTTCTGACGCAAAACGCGGTTCATCTCACTCGGGGAGCCTCGCCTTGCTATATCGCAATCAATCACGCGGCAGATCGCGTGGCAACGGGAAATTATCATCGCGGGACACTGGACGTGTACGGTCTTACGGATGAGGCCGCACTGGGTACACTGCTTGCAGCAATTCGTCATGAAGGAAAAGGGGCTGATCCTGATCGGCAAGAATCCGCTCATATACACTATACGGATTTTACACCAGATGATCGCTTTATCGTCACAGTGGATCTAGGACTTGATCGATTAACTACTTATGAAGAGGTAGATAATCAATTGGTGGCTCGTTATGCGTTAGACTTTCCGGCTAAAACGGGTCCGCGTCATCTTGTCTTTCATCCCACGCTGCCTATTGCCTATGTCCTGTCTGAGTTAAGCTCGGAGATTTTTGTATTGGATTATGACGCGGAGGAAGGGCGTTTTACAATGCGGCAGACGCTGCGGGCGCTGCCTGCGGACTTCACCGGACATAATCAAGGTGCCGCGATCAAGATAGCGCCAGACGGCCGCTTCCTCTATGTCTCTAATCGCGGCCATAATAGTATAGGAGTTTATCAAGCGGCAGCTGATGGCACGTTGACGCCATGCACATACACGGCAACTGGCGGCAGCTGGCCACGCGACTTTATATTTGATCCCACCGGTCGCTTGCTGATTGTTGCCAATCAAGAGACGGGGAACTTGGTCTTGTTCGAGCGTGATCAAGAAAGCGGCCATCTGTCGGCTCCTAAAGCTATGCTGGACGTGCCGGATCCGACTTGTGTTCTCTTTTGATGCGTCAATCGATGAACTGCTGTAATTCTTGGATGACTTTGGCTTTAATCTTGGCGGCGCATGCTGCTGGTGTTTCAGCAAAGACGCGTGAACCATTCACGAGGGCAAATGGGCGCCTGCTGCACATGCCGCAGATATTCAGACAGTCACAATGCATGATTCCGACTTCGGCATAGTCTTGCAACTCCATGAGATCGTCTTCTGTCAATTGATTATAATCACATAGTTCAACAAGAACTAACCCAATTCCGTGGCTCGTTTCAATCAGCTTCTTTCGCGAGGGGCTTATATAAAGGGTCGGCTTCTCAGCCGGCTCTTTATACATTATAGAACTTTCTCCGTGTTGGACTGTCCCAAATGCCGTCTTTTTGATTCTTGCGCAAAAAAAAGGCCGCAAAACCATGCAATTGCATCGCTTGCAGCCAATCACGGTCATTGAGTAGAGACTCTGAACCGTAAGATTAAGGATATACGAAAACAGAAAGGATGAAGTTTACAAAGAACATCTTATCCGTAAATTAAAGATACGTCAATTAATATGTCAGATTATCTAACCGCTAACTTATTTGTGTCGGAACATCTGCCATTAAATTTCGGAAAAGTCTAAATCAAAGCAAAAAATTAATGTTTTCTCATTTATTGCAGGCAGTAAGCGTGCGCAGCTGCTAATTGGAAAGGCATATTTTAATCAAGCGTGCCTATGTGTCGGCACTATTTTCCGTGAAGGGGGAAATTAAAAGTCCCAGATGCTGAATAATATATTATGATAGAGAAGTACATTTGGTGGAAATATAAATTCATGGATAATTAAGGTAGAGGTGATTGGTGTGTCTGTTCTACATAAGTTTCTTGATGAAAATTTGGTTAAGACGTCGTTTGAGGATCCAGCGCTTCTAAAAAAATACTGGTCCAGTGACTGGGGAAATACGAACGCCGTTGGTAAAGTGCGTAAAGTATTTGTCCATCGTCCGGGAAATGAGGTGCTTGAACTCAATAAGGCTGATTATGAGCCAGCGGCGCATGCACGCATCCTGCGCGATGCAAACGGTGCAATCGTCAGCTATTGTCTAAGCAAGGCACCGCTTGATTTGGCTAAAATGCAGGAGCAGCATGATCACATGACGGAGATTCTGCGCCGGGAAGGCGTTGACGTTATTCCACTCGCTGACGATGGCCAATTTCTTACCAATAATTTGTTTGCACGTGACGTCGGTATGGTTATTCCCGGGGGGCTCATTCTGGCGCGCTTTGCTTTTCAGTTCAGGTATGGCGAGACACTGCGCACGCTCAAGACGGCGGCAGCGATTGGCATGCCAGTGCTGGCCTCGATACAAGGGAATGGTTTTGTCGAAGGCGGCAGCTTCATGGTATTCAACCGTAAGACGGCGATTGTCGGTCGCTCGGTGCGTGTGAATGACGCCGGAATCGAGCAGCTCCGGGCAATTCTATCTTGGCAGGGGATGGAATTAATTGTTGTCGATCTGCCGTCAAGCATGATTCATCTAGATGAAGTTTTCAATATGGTTGACCGAGATAAAGCATTGGTAGATCCGACGAATTTGCCTCACTGGTTCTTGAATTATTTGGAAACGCAAGGTGTGCAATTGATTTATACGGATCCGCTTGACCCGCCGATGACAACCAACTTGCTTTGCCTTGAGCCGGGCAAGGTGCTGTTCACTGATAAAGGCGAGCGTACTATTGCCGCGTTGCAAGCAGCGGGCGTGGAAGTCATAGCTATTGCGGTTGATGAGTTAAATAAAATGGGCGGCGGCATTCACTGTTCATCACTTGTTCTGCAAAGAGACAGGTTATGAAAAGGATTGGAGCGTGATTGTTTTGACAGAATTTGAAACGATTCTATTTGATTTGGACGGTACAGTTTTGACGCCGCTTAATAAAGTTCCCGAGCAATTGCCAGCCTATCTGCGCACGTTACGGGAAAGAGGCAAACGAATTTTCGCCGTGACCGGTCGCAGCCTCAGCGAAGCGCAGGAAGTGCTTCCGCCCGACTTTCCAGTTGAGGGGATGGTTACAGCCAATGGTATGGCTGTTTTTGCCGGAGATAAAAAAATATTTCAAAGTGCCTTAGATGCAGTGCTCGTTAAACAATTGATTAAACGGGCACGTGCGCTGCAGCTTTTCTACGAAATGCATCGGATTCGCGGCGGACGAATCGCTTTCAGCGATGACGAGGCTTATATGGCGGCACAAATCAGCGGTGAAAAGCCGGAACAGGTGGGAGTCAATGAATGGCTGTCACGCCAGCAAGTCATGCGCCACACGATGATCTGGAAGAAAGCATTATCTGAAGAGGACTGGGCTGAAATTGTTAAAATTTATTTCTACAGTAGCTCAGTAGATCGCATGCAGGCATGGAAACAGGAATTGTCTGGGCGACGTGAGACGATGCCATTCGACTTCTTCTCATCGTCGCGTAATAACGTCGAAGTGAACACAGAAGGAGTTTCCAAGGCAAGTGGAATTCGAATATTGCTCGATTATTTCCACCTGTCCGCGGCCGGCACCCTTGCGTTTGGTGATGGCGAAAACGATTTGCCAATGTTTCATCTCGCAGCGCAAGCAGTTGCAATGAAGAACGCAAATGCGGCGATTCAGGCACAGGCTGATCAAGTGACCGACTATACTTGCAGCGAGAACGGTGTCTATCGTTATCTGAAACAGCTATTTGGCTGAGAAACCGAGCTGGACGGGTGATTTATCAATCTGCATGCCACGCGGACAGAGCACAGTATGGGGAAAGAGGGGACAGGGTCCGTAGGCGATGGGCTGAAAAATCGGTCTTTTATAGCCAACTTTTTTATGCTATTCTATGAAAGATGTAGTCAGCCAGCTCCCCGTTTCCGTCTTCCATTATGTCTCAGCCACAGAGACGCCGTTCACTGTTTCTCCATATTTTCATTTTCCTTATTCTATCAAGAAATTATGATGATCAAACGATGGCCATCCATATATTGTGCCTGCGAACTCTTGCACATACAAGATATTGCCCTATAATAAGTCTATACAGAAATTTGGGGCGGTGATCGGGTTGATTAATGAACCAGTTGTTAAAGAGAAAACATTAGATGATAAGATTCGTGATTTAATTAATATGGACGAGTATGTGGCGAATGAGAATGCCAATAAAGATGAAAAAGTTTTTAATACCCAAAGAGATTTGCTTGCCGGTGTCGCAGCGCGTGATTTTGCGCTGCGCCATATTCTTCCGAAGGAATTTGCCGACGCGCATAATCAAGGACTGATTCATTTCCACGATCTTGACTACTCACCATTCTTCAGTATGTATAATTGCATGCTGATTGACTTCAAGGGTATGTTTAAGAATGGGTTTTCAATTGGTAATGCAGATGTTGAAAGCCCGCGGTCAATAAAAACAGCCACAGCACTTGTTGCTCAGATCGTTGCTAACGTATCCTCCAATATCTATGGAGGGACGTCTTTCAATCGTGCCGATGAAGTGCTGGAACCTTATGCCAAAATCAGTTTTGGTAAATATAAGGAAACAGCCAAACAGTGGATTTCTGATCCTAGCGAGCAGGAAAATTACGCCTATGCCATGACGAAAAAGGAAATTTATGACTCCATGCAGTCGTTGGAATATGAAATCAATACACTTTTCTCAAGCAATGGACAGACGCCTTTCTTCACACTGAACTTTGGCCTTGGCTCATCGTGGTTTGCTCGCGAAATTCAGAAAGCGATTCTCAAGGTGCGCATTCAAGGACTTGGACGCGATCACAAAACAGCGGTTTTTCCGAAGCTTGTTTTTACGATCAAACGTGGTTTGAATCTCAGCCCTGAAGATCCAAACTATGACATTAAAAAACTAGCGCTTGAATGTTCGACGAAGCGCATGTATCCAGATATTCTGAATTATGATCGGATTGTCGAAGTGACTGGTGATTTTAAGGCGCCAATGGGCTGCCGTTCGTTTCTGCCTACGTATGAAGAAAACGGCCAGGCGATTGCTGATGGCCGTAATAATATGGGTGTTGTCACCTTGAATATCCCACGAATTGCGATTGAATCGCATGGTGACAAGGCAGAATTTTGGTCGATTTTCGAGGAACGTCTGGATCTAGTTTGTCGGGCGCTGCTTTTCCGAATTCACACATTGGATCATGTGGCGGCAAAGAACGCGCCGATTCTTTACCAATATGGCGCAACGGGTAAACGGCTTGAGGCGGATGAACCCGTTAAAGATATTTTTAAAAATGGCCGGGCAACGGTTTCAATGGGCTATATTGGTTTGTATGAAGCAGCGACCGTTTTCTATGGACCAAATTGGGAACATGATTCAGAAGCTAAGGCATTCACACTGGATATTGTTAAACGCTTTAAAGAAGTGTCTTTAAAATGGCGGCAGCAGACCGGTTACGCGTTCAGCGTCTACGCGACACCGTCGGAAAGCTTAACTGATCGTTTCTGCCGGTTGGACAAGCAGCAATTCGGCAGTATTAAAGACATTACGGATAAAGATTATTATACGAATAGCTTTCATTATGATGTGCGGAAGAAGATTACGCCATTTGAGAAAATAGATTTTGAAAAGGACTATGAACCTTATACAGCGGGCGGTTTCATTCATTACTGCGAGTTTCCGTCCCTCATCCATAATAGAGAAGGTTTGGAATCTGTATGGAATTATACTTACGATCGGATTGGCTATTTCGGTACGAATACACCAATCGATAAATGCTATGAATGCGGCTTTGAGGGCGAATTCGAATCAACTGCAGAAGGATTTAAGTGCCCAAGCTGCGGCAATCATAATCCGGAAACGACGTCCTGTATTCGCCGCTTATGTGGTTATCTTGGTTCTGTGATTCAGCGCAAACCGATCAAGGGACGCTTGAAGGAAATTAACAATCGCGAAAAGCAGCAAGGCTGATTCCGATTTGTCGCTGTAGAGGGCGTCAGAATGGAGATCTGAAATGAATTATGCGGATTATAAACGGTTTGATTTCTTAAACGGGACAGGTGTGCGGCATTCACTTTTTGTCAGTGGCTGCCACTTTCATTGTAAGGGCTGCTGGAATGCGGCAGCGTGGAATCCAAACTTTGGCTCACCGTATACAGCAGAGGTTGAGCAGACAATTATAGACGATTTGCGCCGCAAAGATGTGCCTGTTCAAGGCTTGTCGCTACTTGGCGGTGAACCGTTCGATCATCCACAAGTGCTGACTGCGCTCGTTCAGCGTGTGAAGAGTGAATGTCCAGATAAAGATATTTGGTGCTGGACGGGGTTTCTTTTTGAGCAGCTGCTCGTTGATCCCGCGCGCCGCGATATGCTTGAGAAAATCGATGTGCTTGTCGATGGTCCATTCGACATCACGAAGCGTAATCTTAAATTGAAGTTTCGAGGGTCGTCGAATCAGCGCATCCTTAACGTCAGAGAGTCGCTCGAAGCGGATCGGGCGATCATAAGAAATAACTGAAAAGAACTCCTGCCAAGAAATTATTGCGGCAGGAGCTCTTTTCAATTTCGGCTTTGCGCATCCATGGCTTGATTGGCTAACTTGTCCGCCCGCTCATTAAGTGTGACGCCATGATGTCCTTTGACTTTATTAAAATGAATGGTTTTCTGCCGAGAGGCTAATTCACTGAGACGCATCCATAACTCTTTATTTTTTACAGCGGCGCCGGATGCCGTGCGCCAGCCCTTTTTTTCCCAACCATTAATCCAATTATTCATACCATTCACGACATAGGCGCTGTCAATGAAAAACTCGACAGGGATGTCAAATGTTTTCAATGATTCAAGCGCGCGTATAGCGGCAGTCAGTTCCATAATATTATTGGTTGTGTTTACGGCACCACCGCTCAGTTCTTTCGTATGTGCTTGATAGCTGAGTACGGCGCCCCAGCCGCCAATATTACGGTCGCTTTGATTGCCGCGGCAGCCGCCATCACAATAAATGATAATTGATTCCATAGTCGTCTCCTGTTTTCCGGTTTAAGACTCACCTTCTATCCAATAAGTATAGCAGGTTTTCGAACCGATCGCCCTTTCACCCTAGGCGTGATGATCGAGTAACTTGGCGAATGATTGTTAATGAAGGCGAAAATGATAAACTTGCGTTAGAATAGATGTAAGAAGAAATCACATCACTAGCAATTGAATAAAACAATGTGACAATTGTTGAGAGAAGGAGTGCGTAATAGTTGAAACTAGCCGTGTTAGGTGCTGGGGCAATCGGCTGCTTCTTTGGCGGACTGCTGGCAAGAAATAATTATGATGTAACGTTTGTAGCAAAGGGACAGACCTATGAAAGGCTGCGGACCGATAAATTAATAGTGAAAAGTGTGCGTGGTGATTTTTCATTGCACGTACCTGTGCTTAATGCGGAAGATTTGGCAGACGCACCTGTTTTTGACTGCATATTGCTAGCGATAAAGTCTACCGCTTTGGAGGAAGTCGTGCCCCAGCTCAGGAAATTATCGACCGCGCAGACGAAAATTATCTGTCTCCTGAATGGAATCGGCAATGAGGAATATTTGTCAGAGATATTTACATCTGAACAAATTATTGGTGGTTCGGCGTTCATTTCAGTCATACGAGAGGCGCCGGGGAGAGTCAACCACGTGGGTGAGGGGCGGCTTGTTCTCGGCCCGTGGCAGGCAGATGCATCGACTGCAGTACTGCAGCCAATTGTTGCCGTGCTGCAGCAATCGGGCATTGATGCGGAAATTACTAGCGATATTCGCCAGATAAAGTGGGAGAAGCTGCTGTGGAATATTACGTACAATCCATTGACAGCCTTGACCGGTACGCTTGTCGGCAAGGCGCTGAGCGATCCAGATCTTAAAAAAGTGCTTGAATCCATAAAAACCGAGTATCTGCAGATTGCTGAGGCGGCCGGTGTGTCGATTGGCAAGGCTTATACAGAGGCTTTGCTGCTCCCGGATAAAGAAGTTCAAAATCATAAGACCTCCATGCTTCAGGATCTGGAAAATGGCCGCCAAATGGAACTCGATGCGATTCTCGGATTTGCCATTCGCACAGCGCATCAGCACCATGTAGACGCACGGACCATTGAATTGCTTTATCATCTCTTGCGACATCGGGAACGCGAGGCAGCTCAGAATTAATTTTCTTAGATATTATTAAGGCTTTTTTAAGAAACGAATTGGATACTTATATAAAAGAGATGTCTTTCGTAAATGAGAAGGACATTTTTACTTTTTATAGAAAAATAGAGAATTTGTTGCATGGAATCTCATAGGATTTTGAAGGAATGTATGGGGAGAGTGGGGAGCGGGATGTCTGTTAAGCGTCGTTTAGTTCTGATATTATGTGCCACAATAGTAATCAGCACCGTTCTAGTGCTGCATCGCCAGTTAACGGTTGATGGTTTGGATGCATCCTCTGGATCGTCACAGGCACCACATATTGTGGATGCTGATCGACAAGCCGCACAGACACAGCATGCAGCAAAGAAACAGGAACAAACGGTTAAGCCCACGGACAATGCGGGGCAAAAGCCTGCGGCACAGAAACTTCCACAGGAAAAGAAGTTAGCAGCGCCATTTGTCAGTCAGAATCCACAGCTTCCAAACGGCTGCGAGATAACCAGTCTAACGATGCTGCTGCAATCTGCAGGAATCAAGGTAACCAAGATGAGTTTGGCCTCACAAATAAAGAAAGTGCCGTTTCAATCCGGCGGCTATATGGGGAACCCAAATCAGGGATTTGTCGGTAATATGTATCATGGCAGCCGCAGCAATCCTGGACTGGCTGTCTATCATCGACCTATTGCTGAGCTGGCTCGCAAGTATTTAGGAAATCGGGTGGTTGACTTCAGCGGCTCTTCTTGGCTCAAAGTTGAACAGCAACTCGCTGCAGGTCATCCTGTCTGGGTGATTACGAGTATTCATTTTCAACCTGTGCCCGCGGCGAACTGGCTTACATGGCGCACGCGCAGCGGAACGATACAGATCACGTACCAAGAGCATTCGGTGCTTGTGACTGGTTATGATCAAAATGAAGTCTATTTTAACGATCCGATGTCTTCTCAAGCAGGAAGTCATGCGTTAAAGAGCAGCTTTGTAGCGGCTTGGCGGCAATTTGGATGTCAAGCGGTCACCTATCACTGACTGCCATGAAACGGATAACTAACGACTAAAGTATCGATATGAATTACCCGATATAAAATGATAGAGTCATCGTCTAGTCTTTTTGTCTATTAAATGGCTGCTTTGTCGAATGTCATAGGAAATAATGACTGACTCTATTGAAAAAGCAGGACAGTCGGTCTATAGTTTAAGTAAATAGTACATATCTTTTGATGAAAACTCTTATCCAAGGGCAAAACTGTTGAAAAACAGTGACGCAAAGTCACGGGTCTTTAGCACAATTTCGTGCCAGACAGCCGGACTGCCGTGGTTCCTAACTTGTCGAATATGAGCGAGACACGTAGTTGACGAAGGGTTTTTATACGGTAGAAAGTATAAAATTTCAGCGGAATCGAGTATTAAGAAAAGCCAAGGCTCAGCCTTTATGCAAACGACTTAATTTCGCCAAGCTTTTCTAATAGTTTCTGTTGATGTGCCTTCAATCCCCTCTCTCTTCATCATCGCTGAGAACGTGAACCAGCCCAAAATTGTTTCAAAGAGTTCATTTGCGACATGTGGCTATGGCTATAGATACCATTGCGTTAACTGACGCTTTCACTAGATGGGATGGTTAGCAGACCACGATTGGAGGGCAGAGAATGGCGACATTAAATCGAGGAATTACAACGGTACTTGGCACTTTTGCAGCCGCAGCGACGGTAGCTGTAATGTCTCCATCGCAGGCGGCAGCCGATACATTTGCATCGTATACTGGACAGGCAACAACCAATTTGAACGTACGGAGTACGCCGGATACGTCTCATGCAAAAATCGGTATGCTGAAGAAGGGCGATACGTTCACAGTCGAAGCGATTGCCGGTAAAAGCGAGAAGGGAAACTGGCTGAAAATTACTTATCAGAATAAAGATGCCTATGTCGATGGCTATTATGTGACTAGGCAGCCAGCTGCAGCAACGACAGCAACTCAGTCCGTTGAGAAAGTGTCTGCATACGAAGCTCAGACAACTACTAATCTTCATGTGCGCTTCCTGCCGTCAGCAAGCGGCAGTGTGCTGACTACTCTGAAAAAGGGAAGTCCCCTAACAGTTACCGGGAAAACGGCTGATGGCTGGCTGCAAATTAGTTATAAAAGTGGGTCGGCCTATGTTTTCGGGAAATATGTCGGACAAGCTGCACAGACAACCGTCTCTAAAGACGTGACGGCCACAGTCAATACGGCTAATTATGAAGGGAAAACAACAGCGAATTTGAATGTTCGTCGCGGTGCCTCCACTTCCTACTCGATTGTCACGACATTGAAACAGGGATCGTCAGTGAAGGTGGTCGGCACAAGTGGTTCTTGGCTGGAAATCAGTCAAGATGGAGTTTCAGGCTGGGTTTATGCAAGTTATGTGACAAAGAGTACGCCGCAAGCGACGGCAGGCGAGACGGCGGCTGTTCAATATACAGGGACGACAACGGCTAACCTCAATGTACGCAGTGAGGCATCTACGTCTGGACATATTATAACGACGCTGAAGAAGGGCAGCAGTGTGTCGGTGACTGGGACGAGCGGCAATTGGCTGAAAATCTCCTATAACGGAGGAGAGGCCTTTGTGGCCGCCGATTATATAAGCAAGTCGAGTGATGTGTCTGATGCCTCGAATGAGCCGGCCGCCTCATCCAATAGTTCATCTAATATCCTTTATCAGCGCGTCACAACCGCTAACTTAAATGTACGGGAAAACGCTTCAGTAGCGAGCCGCATTCTAACGACGTTAAAAAAAGGAACAACGGTCAATGTTACCGGCAAGACTGGGAATTGGCTGCAAATTAGTTATAACAATAGTGCCGCATACGTATCCGCAGATTATGTCACAGCTCCTGTCACAACGGCATCGACCGACTCCTCGTCATCTGTGCAGGCGGTGATTACGACCGCCGTTAATTTCCGTGAACGGCCGAGCATGTCTTCGAAAGTTTACCAAACGCTAAGCTCAGGAACGCTCGTCGAATGGCTGGCGGATGCGTCCGATGGATGGGTCAAAATTAGCTATGGTGGCAAAGACGGCTATGTCTACGGTGATTATATCGAGAAGCAGACTGCATCAAGCATTTCTGATTCAAATTCGGCAGTTGAGAAAACCACTTATGCACTTTCTTTCGCTTCTGCGTTGGCCAAAGAGGAGAGTGTCAGTGAGGCGTCGGCAACAGAAATTGCGGACTATCTGAATCCGAATAATTTTACGGCGGGAACAGCGGCGTATTATCAGTTTCTCAAACTGTCAACGACGGTCAATGTCGATGCCGATACATTGAATAAGATTCTTGCGGGCCGCGGCACGCTCGCCGGACAGGGTCAGGCGTTTCTCGATGCGGCTCGAGCGAGCAAGGTCAATGTTTTCTATTTAATTGCGCACGCTTGTTTGGAGACGGGCAACGGCGGCTCTTCACTTGCTCAAGGCGTCAACGTAGACGGGAAAACAGTTTATAATATGTACGGCATTGCTGCTTACGACGGATCGGCAGTGCCGTCGGCTGCTGGTTATGCCGCGTATGAGGGCTGGACAACGCCGGCAGCGGCAATTGAGGGCGGTGCGCAGTGGATTGCGACGTATTATATTTATCGATCCAATTATCAACAGGATACGCTCTATAAGATGCGCTGGAATCCGGTTGCGCTCGCGTCCGGCAGTGCCGCGCATCAATATGCGACCGATGTCGGCTGGGCGGTCAAGCAAACGGCGATGATGAATAATCTGTACAGCTACGTGACGGGTGCTAATCTGATTTTTGATGTTCCGCAATATTCAAATTGATCCCAATTTATCATATATGAAAAAGCGGCAGTTCCCGATGAAGATTCCGGAACTGCCGCTTTCTGTATGATAATCAGTAACTTAATGGAAAAGGATCAGTGTAAACACGATAGCAATAATGAACCGATAGATAGCGAATGGTGTCAGCGTAAACCGGCGTAATAGTCTTAAGAAGAAGACGATGGCAAACATGGCGACGACGAACGCAGTCAGAAACCCGATAGCAAACATTGGCAGATCGGCAAGCGTTAAGAAGTGCAGGCTTTCAACAAAATCAAGTCCACTGGCACCGATCATCATCGGCACAGCCACAATAAATGAAAATTCAGCGGAGGTTTTGCGATCAACACCGCAAATTAATCCACCGGCAATGGTTGACCCGGAACGGGAAAACCCCGACCACAGCGATAAGCACTGAAACAGACCAATGATGAACGCCTGTCCGTAGCTCAGCTGATCGAGTGAGTGACTGTCTGTTCGATAGGCGTCTCGACGTTTGGCTATATGATCCGCGAAGATCATTAGAATACCACCGGCGACGAGGGCAACGAGGACTGTTGGCGGAGAAAAAAGATAATTCTTAATGAAATCGTGAAGCAATAAACCTAATACACTGCCTGGCAGGCAAGCCAAGATAATATGTAACAAATTCAAATGTGACGTATAGCTTTCATTTGGCTTGCGGTAGAGACCGAATAGACTCCAAAGGCGTTTCCAATAGAGGACGACAACAGCCATGATTGAACCAAGTTGAATGATTACTTCGAATGTTTTTGCCGTATCTCCCTGGAAATGAAGCAGTCTTGCCGCAAGGATTAAATGTCCCGTTGAAGAAACCGGTGCAAATTCAGTCAACCCTTCTACTGTACCAAGGATTAACGCGTAAATAAGATGAATCAACGAATTCACCAACCTTATTTTTCTAATAGAAGTGCGTAGTTGTCTGACAAAAAGACTCACTCATTATAGCATATTCTAAGAGGAGCACAGCCATTCATAGGTAAGATTTACTTTAATGAAGCATATTTAATAAAAGGAAGCATGAGTCCGTCTGAACAGAAAGATGAAAATTAAATAAATTGTATAAAAACATTGACATCTTACTTGAGGACTGTATAATAAATATCACACAAGTCAGAAAGACTTATTCTATCAATTGATTTTTCAACCGATGATGAAGAGAGTAACGATGAGGATGGCGCAACAGTGAGCCGGGAGAGTGGAAACCGGTGTGCTGCTCTTCGTGAAACGCACTTTTGAGGTGACTGCCTGAACAAATAGTAGGGCGGTCCGGGAACTCCCGTTACAGAGTCTCGAGTCGATTTCCGATTTCTGGAAATAATCAGAGTGGTACCGCGGGCAAAGTTATCAACGCTCGTCTCTTTTATAAAGTAAAAGAGGCGGGCGTTTTCTATTATATAACGGGACGTGTTTTTCCGCGAGAGTGACGAGTGAACGCAATGGGTAGTGATAGAGAAGTAAAACAGAACGGGAGGCTTTCACTGTGAAAGCAGGAGTTGTTGGCGCGAATGGTTATAGCGGAGTGGAATTGATTCGCCTATTGCTTAATCATCCGTATATCGAATTAGAAATGCTCGTTTCTCATACGACGAGCGGGCAGAAGATTCAAGAGATCTATCCTCATTTTACGGGCATCTTGGATCAGGAGCTTGAGCCATTCGATGCGGAGGAGTTGGCGAGGCGGGTTGAGGTTGTCTTCTTTGCAACGCCGGCTGGAGTCAGCAAGGATTTGCTCCCTGACTGCTTAGATAAAGGATTGATTTGCATTGATTTGTCCGGTGATTTCCGGCTGAAGTCAGCTGAAGATTATGAAACATGGTATCACAATGCAGCCGCAGAGCCAGCAAGGTTGGAGCAGGCTGTCTACGGACTTGCGGAAGTCAATCGCAAACAAATAGCTGGTGCACGATGCATTGCCAATCCGGGCTGTTACCCAACGGCTGCCTTGCTTGGACTCGCCCCCGCCATAACGGACGAAGCCATTGATCCGGCAACAATTATTATCGATGGGAAATCGGGGGCGACCGGTTTAGGGCGAAAGCTATTGGTCGGCAACCTCTATACGGAAGTCAATGAAAGCGTCAGAGCGTATAGGCTCGCGGCGCACCAGCATACGCCGGAGATTGAGCAAGCGTTGACCGCACTTAGTGGAAAGCAGACGGCTGTCACATTCAGCCCCCATCTGATTCCGATGAGCCGCGGGTTAATGTGTACGATCTACGCATCGATGAGCAAAGGATATTCGGAACGCGAATGGCTGGATCTTTATCAATCCTATTATGAGAAGTCGCCGTTTGTACGTATCCGCCCGCTTGGCACATGGCCAGCAACGAAAGAGGTTGTCGGTTCCAATTTCTGTGATATCGGGCTGAGCGTTGATGGACGAACGAGGCGTCTGATGATTGTGTCTGTTATTGATAATATTGTGAAGGGTGCAGCCGGTCAGGCGGTGCAGAATTTGAACATTATAAAAGGTTGGGATGAGAAGGCGGGTCTTGCTTTTACGCCTATCTATCCGTGAGAGGGCGAAAAATAGTGGATAAATCGATGACGATTTCAGATAAATTTACTGTGATTGATAATGGCGGTGTTGGTACAGCAAAGGGGTTTACATCCGGGGGACGTCATATTGGCTTGCGCCATAAACGTCCGGATCTCGGCTGGATTGTCTCCGATGTGCCAGCGGCTGCAGCAGGTGTCTATACGACCAACAAATTTCAAGCGGCACCGCTGCAGATTACTCGTCAAGTTATTCAGAAACAGCACCATCTGCAAGCGGTGCTCGTGAACTCTGTAAATGCTAATTCATGTACGGGCGAGCAAGGGCTTGTCAACGCGCTGCAAACCAAAGAGTGGGCAGCGGAACAGCTTGGTGTGCCAAGTGATTTTGTAGCTGTTGCCTCGACCGGTGTGATCGGCGTACAGATGCCAATGGATATCATGGAAGAGGGAATCAAAAATATTGACACAGCGTCTCCAGAAGCCGCATTTGAACAGGCCATTTTAACAACAGACACGCGTGAGAAGCGCGTAGCTGTACAGGTGGAAATTGATGGTCAACCGATTATTGTCGGCGGTGCGTGCAAGGGGTCAGGAATGATTCATCCGAATATGGCGACGATGCTCGGCTTTGTGACGACAGACGCGGCAGTCGAGGCGTCAAGTTTGCAGAGTGCGCTGAAGACGGTGACTGATAAAACCTTTAACCGGATTACGGTGGACGGCGATACGAGTACGAACGATATGCTGATTGTTTTGGCCAATGGTGCAGCAGGCAATCAGATGCTCTCACCGCTGCATCCGCAGTGGGAGATATTTGTCAATGCTCTGGAATATGTTTGTCGTACATTGGCTAAGAAGATTGCGGCGGATGGCGAGGGCGCGACAAAGCTAATTGAAGTTCAGGTGAGCGGTGCGGCGGATGAGGCGGCCGCTGAGAAAATAAGCAAAGCTATCGTTGGATCAAGTCTAGTGAAAACGGCAGTGTTTGGCAGCGACGCCAATTGGGGACGGATTGTTTGCGCCATAGGCTATAGCGGTGTGGACTTCAGTCCCGAAGACGTGTCGCTTAAGGTCGGCAATATTCCATTATTTGATCATGGCATGCCGGTTGCCTTTGATGAAAATGCGGCGAAACAGTATCTTGATCAAGACACTGTTGTGATTCAAGCAACAGTTGGTTCTGGTACCGGAAGTGCTGTTGCCTGGGGCTGCGATTTAACGTATAACTATGTGAAAATCAATGCCTCTTATCGGTCTTGAGTGACAGTGGACATGGAAAGACAAGAAGAGAGCGGGGGATCCCGATGAAACACTATTTAGTCATTAAATGTGGCGGCAGTATTTATGACAAACTGACACCTTCATTTTTCAATACTGTCTGTGATATTCAGAAGGCAGGCATCTATGCTCCGATTATTGTTCATGGCGGTGGCCCGGCTATTTCCGAAATGCTGACCAATCTTGCCATTCCAAACCGATTTTGCGAAGGCTTGCGCTATACGTCACAAGCTGTTCTTGATGTCGCCGAGATGATTCTCTGCGGTTCGATGAATAAACAGCTTGTCACACAGTTGCAGGTGGCTGGCGGGAAAGCTGTTGGTCTGAGCGGCATGGATGGTAATCTGCTGACTGCACAACCGATTAATCTTGAGAAGCTAGGATTTGTTGGAACGATCGCATCAGTTGATCCGAGTCTGATTCAGGAACTTTGCAGCAAAGATTTCATCCCCGTTATCTCGCCGAGTTCAGCTGATAAAAACGGTCAGCACTATAATATTAATGCTGATCAAGCCGCTGCGGCGATTGCCGCTGCGCTGCAGGCGAAGCTGTGCTTTATCAGCGATGTCCCAGGTATTCTTGTTGAACATAATGGGGCGCAGATGCAGCTTACGCAAGTTTCTGATTTAGAGATTGAGACTTTAATTGAAACGAAAAAAATTAGCGGAGGCATGATTCCCAAGGTCATGGCGGCAGTAGAGAGCCTGAAGCAACAAGTTCCTGAAGTTGTTATTGTTAGTGGTCTTGCGCCTCAATCGCTCGTTGATTATACCAATGGACAGCCAGTCGGTACGAAAATTTATCTTGAGGAGGAACCCATTCATGCCTGTCAGTAATCCTGTTAGTCCTTATTCAGCTGTGATGTCCGCATACGGACGGTTTCCAATTACTATTGTAAAAGGAAAAGGGTCCTATGTCTGGGATGAGAAAAATATTAAATATCTTGATTTTACGTCGGGAATTGCCGTCTGTGCTCTCGGGCATGTACCCGATGCGGTGGAAGAAGTGCTGCAAAAGCAGCTTGACACGCTTTGGCATTGTTCCAATCTGTTTCATAATGCATCGCAGGAACAATTGGCGAAGCAGCTGACAGCCAAGGCAGGCATGGATCAAGTGTTTTTCTGCAATAGTGGTGCTGAGGCAAATGAAGGCGCCATTAAATTGGCTCGACTTTATACACATAAGAAGAAAACAAACGGTCATATCGTGACATTTACGCATTCCTTTCATGGCCGGACGCTGGCGACTCTGACAGCAACCGCTCAGGAAAAGCTGCAAAAGGGCTTCGGTCCGCTTGTGACGGGATTCAAGTATCTTCCTTATAACAGTAATGAGGCGATCGAAGCGCTTGCTGCGGATGAAGAATGCATCGCCGTCATGCTGGAGATGGTTCAGGGCGAAGGCGGCGTGCTTCCCGCTGATCCAGAGTGGATCAAGCAATTAAATCAGCTATGTCAGGATAAAGGTATTCTCATTATCATTGACGAAGTCCAGACTGGAATTGGCCGGACGGGCAGCTGGTTCGCATTCCAGCAATATTCTATTAATCCAGACATTGTCACTTGTGCCAAAGCGCTTGGATCAGGTATTCCGATCGGTGCGTTTATGGCGAAACGCGAAATTTCTCAAGTGTTTACACCCGGGACGCACGGCTCGACTTTCGGCGGGAATCCATTCGCGGCCACGGCGGGACTGGCGACACTTGACGCGTTTGAGAAGCAGCATGTCATCGACCAGTGCAAGGCCAATGCTAACTATTTTAATGAAAAACTGATGGCGCTTAAAACGCAGTTTCCAGAGAAAATTACTGACGTGCGCGGCAAGGGGCTGCTGATCGGTGTAGAAACAGCAATGCCAGCTCTTCCTATTGTTACAGCACTGCGCGAAATGCACCATGTGCTGATTCTGACTGCCGGAGAAAATGTATTGCGCATTCTGCCGCCTTTAGTGACGAACGAGAAAGAAATCGACCAATTCATGAAGGCATTTGAGCAAACGATCGAAAATCTGTGAAAGAGGGGGGATTTCTATGAAGAAGGGCTACCTGATTCTGGAAAATGGCAACAGCTTTTCAGGCTATTTTATTGGCACAAAAGCGCCGGTAGCGGGAGAAGTTGTTTTCAATACGAGCATGACCGGGTATCAGGAAATTATGACCGATCCCTCTTACACTGGACAGATAATGGTGTTTTGCTACCCTTTGATTGGCAATTATGGGATTAATGCGGACGACAATGAACATGAACAGATTCATATGCAGGCGGCGATATTCAGCGACTTATGTCAATTACCGAGTCATTTTCAAGCGCTGCAAACAGTTGATCATTGGCTAGAAACAAAGGGGATTACTGGACTGACAGGCGTGGATACACGCACTATCGTTCAATTAATTCGCAAGCAAGGGACAATGAGAGCGGTTATCCGAGATTGCTTAGATACGGAGACAATTGAATGGGATCAGTCGGTCGTTCGGCACGCCGTGTCCCGCGTGTCCACGAAGGAAGTAAAGGTATATGAGGGGGGAGACGCTCATATTGTCCTGATTGATTATGGGTATAAGAAGTCAATGCTGACCGCTTTACTTGCGCAAAATTGCAAAGTGACGGTTGTTCCTTATGACACTACATTTGACACGATTGCTGCATTGAAGCCGGATGGCGTGATGCTCAGCAACGGTCCCGGCGATCCAATGGAATTAAGTGATCAATTTGCTGAAATCAAGAAAATTACGTCTGCATACCCGACACTCGGCATTTGTCTTGGTCATCAGCTAATTGCGCTTAGCTACGGCGCAACTACCGGTAAATTGCTGTTTGGACACCGCGGCGCCAATCACCCTGTGAAGGAACTGGAGACGGGCAAGGTGTGGATTACCTCTCAGAATCACAGCTATGTAGTCACATCCGACAGTGTGTCTGCTGATACATTCCAAGTGACGTATAGAAATGTTAATGATGCCTCGATCGAGGGGCTGAAACATTGCCGTTTGCCGATTGAAACGGTACAGTTCCATCCGGAGGCTCATCCGGGGCCTTGTGATACCCAGCCAATATTCAGCCGGTTTATTCGTTCAATCCATCAAAGCAAGGGTGAAGTGACTCATGCCATTACGTACTGATATTAAAAAGGTACTCGTTATCGGTTCCGGACCGATTGTGATCGGTCAAGCGGCGGAGTTCGACTATGCGGGTACGCAGGCCTGTCTTGCCCTGAAGGAAGAGGGGATCGATGTTGTTCTGATCAATAATAATCCGGCAACGATTATGACAGATGAGAAGATTGCCGATCAGACGTATATCGAACCGCTCAATACGGAGACGATTGAGAAAATAATTGCCAAAGAACGGCCGGATGGTTTGATTGGCACATTGGGCGGTCAGACAGGACTGAACCTAGCCATTGATCTTTATAATAGGGGCATACTTGGCAAATATCATGTTGAACTGCTTGGCACATCGGTCGATTCGATTCAGCATGGAGAAGATCGTGAGCTATTTAAAGAGCTGATGCTGGCAATCAATGAACCGGTGCCGGAATCGAAAATCATTCGCTCCTACGAGGACGGGCTGCAATTTGTTCAGTCGATCGGTTATCCGGTTATTATCCGGCCAGCCTATACGCTTGGCGGATCAGGAGGCGGATTTGCCTATGATGAACAAGAACTTGAGCTTGTGCTGCACCGCGGCCTTAATCTGAGCCCAATTCATGAAGTATTGATTGAGAAAAGCATCAAGGGGTGGAAAGAAGTCGAATATGAAGTGATGCGTGATGCCAATGATACGTGCATCATTGTCTGCAACATGGAAAATGTTGACCCAGTCGGTGTCCATACGGGAGACAGCATAGTTGTCGCTCCGTCGCAGACGTTATCTGATGTGCAATATCAGATGCTGCGCAACGCATCAACGAAGATTATTCGGGCGTTGAAAATTGTCGGCGGCTGTAATATCCAATTCGCTTTGAATCCGTCTTCTAATGAGTATGCGATTATTGAGGTCAATCCACGAGTCAGCCGGTCGTCAGCACTTGCTTCAAAAGCGACAGGCTATCCCATTGCTCGCGTAGCGGCAAAATGCGCCATCGGCTTTCACTTAGATGAGATTCTAAACCCAATTACCGGCACAACCTATGCCTCTTTTGAACCGGCACTTGACTATATTGTGGTTAAAATTCCGCGCTTCCCGTTTGATAAATTTACAGAGGCCGATCATAGTCTCGGTACGCAAATGAAGGCGACCGGTGAGGTGATGGCAATTGAACGGAGCTTTGAGGCCGCCTTGAATAAGGGAGTCCGCTCGCTTGAGATGGGTTTTACGGGTCTAGAAAATCCAGCTTTTGCTGAACTAAGCGATGAGTCGCTTATCGCTCAAACAGAGCAAGCGACAGATTTACGGCTGTTTTCGATTGCTGAACTTTTTCGGCGGGGGCATACAGTCACCAAGCTTCATCAGCTCACGCAGATTGATCCGTGGTTTTTGAACGGTATTCACTCGTTGATTGCGCTGGAAACGACTATTCAGGAACAAGGATTGTCCGAACAATTGCTGTGCATGGCGAAGCACTGGAATATCGGCGATAGTCGTCTTGCACAATTATGCGGCTGCGGAGCAGATGAGATTCGCACGCAGCGGCAGGCAATTGGATTGAATCCGGTGTACCATTTAGTGGATACGTGTGCGGGTGAGTTTGAAGCACGTACCCCCTACTATTATTCAACGTGGAGCGGTCAGGATGAGGTCAAGGCAAGCAGCAAGCCGAAAATATTGATCGTCGGTTCGGGTCCGATTCGAATCGGTCAGGGAATCGAATTTGATTATTGTTCGGTTCAGGCTACCTTTGCTGTGAAAAACAGCGGCTTCGAAGCGATAGTTGTAAATAATAATCCAGAGACGGTGAGCACGGATTATTCGATAGCTGATCGACTTTATTTTGAACCGCTGACGGTGGAAGATATTCTGAACGTTGCCGTACACGAACAGGTTGTTGGCGCGCTTGTCCAATTTGGCGGCCAGACCGCTGTCAATGCGGCTGAAGCATTGAAGGCGGCTGGAATTCCAATTCTTGGCACATCAACGGAGGCCATTCACACACTAGAGGATCGCGAGGCTTTTTATGAATTGCTCGTCACTCTTAAAATACCTCATATCAAGGGGACAAGTGTCGATAGAATGGCCGACTTACCTGCGGCTGGTAATCAATTGGGCTTTCCCATTCTCGTTCGTCCCTCTTACGTAATCGGTGGGCAGTCGATGTTCCTATTCCACAAATCAGAACAGCTGACAGCATATGCGCGAGGTGATCACCATTTGCAGGCTCAGTCATTCCCACTGCTTGTTGATCGCTATGTGGCGGGCAAGGAATGCGAGGTCGATGCGATCAGTGATGGTCAAACGGTCTGTATTCCGGGCATTTTCGAGCATATTGAGCGAGCAGGTGTCCATTCGGGGGATAGTCTCGCCGTCTTTCCATCTGTTTCGCTGAGCGATTCGGTGCGCCGGGAAATTGCCGAGGATACGATAAAAATCTGTCGGCGGATGGCTGTAAAGGGTTTGATTAATATCCAATTTGTCGTCAGTGACTCGACCGTTTATGTACTGGAAGTGAATCCGCGCGCCTCGCGTACCGTGCCGATTATCAGTAAAATCACAGGCATTCCGATGGTTGAACAGGCGGTAGCGATTCAGCTTGGCAAACCGGTGCCGCTTATCCACGGCTATGCGCAAGCCCCCCATTTTTATTCGGTGAAAGCACCTGTATTCTCTTTCACCAAATTAACGGATGTGGATCCAGTTCTAGGCCCGGAGATGAAGTCGACCGGCGAGGTGCTCGGTATGGCGGATTCAGTAAACAGCGCGTTCGTCAAGGCCAGCTTCTTCAAACAAGCGAATCCATTCGCCGGAAATGCAACGAATAAGAAAATACTGTGCTCGGTTGCCAGCCGGCAATGTGAGGAAAGCTTGACGCTGATTAGGAAGTTAAATAAGTTTGGTTTTGAATTGCTGGGGACACCGCAGACCGCAGCCTTTTATCAGGCGCAAGGGCTGCAAGTTCAGTCACTCGCAGAGAGTGAGGCCGCGCAGTTGCTGGAACACGGTGATGTAGCGGCGGTGCTGAATATACCGACAGAGGGACGTAATCGGAGTTCGTTCGGCTTTCAGCTGCGCCTTCTCTGCCTGCGCTATCAAGTGCCGCTCTATACATGCCTTGATACATTGAAGGCGGCGCTTGACGCCCGGTCAGTGAACAGTAATCAAGAAAGCGTGCAGACATTGCATGATTATGTGACGAACCCACGTACATTGGAGAATGAGAGGGGATAAGGAATGACTCAGTCAGGCGCATTGACAACTATGAAAGGTCACGATTTTCTGACCATTGCTGAATGCTCAGAAGACGAAATTCAGCTGCTTTTGAGCACCGCAGCAGATTTGAAGAAGAAGCAGAAAGCGGGCATCGTTCACCATGAGTTAAGTGGCCAGACGCTGGCAATGATATTTGAGAAATCGTCGACGCGTACGCGGGTCGCTTTTGAAGTCGGCATGTATCAGTTAGGCGGCTCAGCGCTTTATTTGAGCAGCCGCGATATGCAGCTTGGACACGGTGAGACGATTGCAGATACGGCGCGTGTGCTTTCCCGTTTTGTTGATGGGATAATGATTCGCACATTCGGCCATGACAAGGTTGTAGAACTGGCGGAGAATGCCAGTGTGCCGGTCATTAACGGACTGACCGATACCCATCATCCCACTCAGGTGATCGCCGACTTGCTGACGATTCAGGAACATAAAGGGAAATTGCGCGGATTGAAAGCGTGCTTCATTGGTGACGGCTATAATAATATGGCACATTCGCTGCTCGAGGGCGCAGCGGCAACGGGAATGGATTTAATTGTCGCCAGTCCAAACGGTTATGAACCAGATGGTGAAATTCTTCAGGCGGCTGCTGCTCGTGGTGAGAAGAATGGCTGCACGGTCGGCTTCACAACATCGCCGCAAGAGGCGATTGCAGATTGTGATATTGTGATCACCGATACATGGCTGAGCATGGGTAAGGAAGAAGAAGCGAAGAAACGGCTGGTTGATTTTGAAGGCTACCAAGTCAATGAAGCACTTGTTCAATGGGCTAAACCAGATTATCTGTTCATGCACTGCCTGCCTGCGCATCGCGGCGAAGAAGTGGCGCCGGAAATTATTGACGGCGAACATTCCATTGTTTTTGATGAAGCGGAAAATCGGCTGCACGCGCACAAAGCAATTTTAAACTGTTTACTTACAAAAAATTGATCATTCCTTAAGGGAGGCACATAAAATTGGCTAAAGAAAAGATCGTACTTGCGTATTCAGGCGGTTTGGACACATCGGTATGTATTAAATGGCTTCAGGAAAAGTACAATTATGACGTGATCGCATTGAGTATTAATGTGGGTGAAGGCAAAGACCTTGCTAAAGTGAAACAAAAGGCGCTCGATGTCGGTGCCATTAAGTCGTATGTTGTTGACGCGGAAGAGATGCTGGCGGAAGACTATCTTGCGTCTGCGCTGAAAGCAAACGCCTTATATGAAGGCGTCTATCCGATTTCATCTGGCCTGTCACGGCCGCTGATTTCTAAGCTGCTTGTTGATGTGGCACATAAAGAAGGCGCGGTTGCCGTTGCCCACGGCTGCACAGGCAAGGGCAATGATCAAGTCCGCTTTGAAGTATCCATCCAGGCTCTCGACCCAACTCTTGAAGTAGTTGCGCCGGTGCGCGAATGGGGTATGAACCGCGACGAAGAAATTAAATACGCGGAAGAGAACGGGATTCCGATTCCAGTAGATCTCGATAATCCATTTTCTATTGATGCGAATATTTGGGGACGGGCCTGTGAAGCCGGCGTTCTTGAAAATCCATGGAATGAGGCGCCGGAAGCCGCATTTGAATGGACCAACCCGATTGAAAAGACGCCGGATACGCCGGAATATATTGAGCTTGATTTCGAAAAAGGTGTGCCTGTTGCTCTGAATGGCAAGGCGATGCCATTTGTTGCGATTATTAAAGAATTGAATAAAATAGGCGGATTGCACGGCGTCGGACGGATTGATCACGTGGAAAATCGTCTCGTCGGCATTAAATCACGTGAAGTCTATGAAAACCCGGCAGCACTGATCCTGATTAAGGCTCATCAGGCACTTGAAACGATCACATTGACCAAAGAAGTCTCTAAGTTTAAGCCATTGATCGACAAAGAAATTTCTCAAGTCATTTATGACGGATTGTGGTATTCACCGCTTCGTGAGGCGTTGACCGCCTTTGTTGATCAGACGCAGCAAGTTGTGACGGGAAAAGTACGCGTGAAACTGTTCAAAGGTACGCATTTTGTTGTTGGCCGGGCAGCGGATAAGAGTCTATACAATGAAGAATTGGCAACCTATTCAAAAGGCGATGCATTCGACCACAATGCAGCAGTCGGTTTTATCAAATTATGGGGACTGCCGACAAAGGTTAATGCTCAGGTGCATAAGGATGAGAAGGAAACGGGGGACAATCATGGCGAAACTATGGGGCGGCCGGTTTACCAAAGCAACAAATAAACTGGTCGATGCCTATACGGCGTCAATAACCTTCGACAAGGAATTGGCGCAAGAGGACATTGAAGGCAGCCTCGCCCATGTGCAGATGCTTGGTGAATGCGGCATTGTGACACCTGAGGAAGCGCAGCAAATTAAAACAGGCCTTGAGACGATTCTGGAACGTGTCAAGAAGGGCGAAGTGACGTTTGCTGTCGATCAAGAAGATATTCATATGAATATTGAGAGTCTGCTGATCGAAGAGATCGGCGCGGTTGGTGGGAAGCTGCATACCGGACGCAGCCGCAATGACCAAGTTGCAACGGATATGCATCTGTATTTGCGGCGCAAGACCAATTCGCTGATCGAATTGCTGGAAGACGTGCAGTATGCATTGCTCGAGCAGGCGAAAGGCAATATCGAGACGATTTTGCCAGGCTATACGCATCTGCAGCGCGCCCAGCCGGTTTCATTCGCGCATCATCTGCTCGCTTATTTCTGGATGTTTGAGCGCGATAAAGGGCGTCTGCGTGACAGTTTGAAGCGGACTAATCTTTTGCCGCTTGGCGCCGGTGCACTTGCTGGAACGACGTTTCCAATCAATCGGCGCCGCGTCGCAGAACTGCTTGATTTTGACGATATTTATCCGAACAGTATGGACGCTGTCAGTGACCGTGACTTTGTGGTTGAGGCGCTGGCTGCCTGTTCGCTAATCATGGTGCACCTGTCGCGGTTATCAGAAGAGATGGTGCTGTGGAGCAGTCAGGAGTTTCAGTTCATCGAGCTCGATGACGCGTTCTGTACAGGTTCAAGCATTATGCCGCAGAAAAAGAATCCGGATGTATCGGAGCTGCTGCGCGGCAAAACAGGCCGAGTGTTTGGCCATTTAATCGGTCTGCTGACGGTTCTGAAGGGTCTGCCGCTTGCCTACAACAAGGATATGCAGGAAGACAAGGAAGGGATCTTTGACACGGTTAAAACGCTTGAAGGGGCATTGCAGCTGCTTGCCCCGATTTTAGAGACGATGACTGTGAAAAAGGATCGCATGCATCAGGCGGTCGCCAATGACTATTCTAATGCAACCGATATTGCCGATTATCTGGCACGCAAGGGTATGCCATTCCGTGAGGCTCATGCCGTAACCGGGCAAATGGTGCTCTATGCGATTGAGCAGCATAAATATCTGCTCGACTTGTCGCTGGATGATTATAAACAATTCAGTGACTTATTCGAACAGGATATCTTTGCTGCCCTGCAGCCAGAACAGGTGATGCGCGCTCGGGAAAGCGAAGGCGGTACCGCGCCGCATCAGATTGAAAAACAGCTTAAGCTTGCTGAGATGAAACTGAATGCAGCACATCCAATTTGAGACCCAATGCAGTTTCCAACTATGTGACCCCCTATATTTATATAGAGTTATAGTAAGCCCGGGCATGACTTTTACATGTCCGGTTTTTTTCTGCTATTATTAGTAGTTGAACATGAATGAAAGAAAGGCGGAGGCTTGTGCTGGCAAGAAGTAAGAAAATAAAATCAGGATCAGATAACAGTATGAAAAAAAGTGCTTTATTTACCGTGGTTCTCGGTGCGCTCGGGGCATTCGGTCCTTTATCGATGGATATGTATTTGCCATCGCTTCCCGAGCTGACACATAATTTACAGACAACAACGTCACTTGGGCAACTGAGCATTACCGCCTGTCTTATTGGACTTGCACTTGGTCAGGTTCTGATTGGGCCTTATAGTGACAGCCATGGACGGCGCGTGCCGCTGTTAATTGGGCTGATTCTTTTCAGCGTATCGTCTTTACTTTGCGCATTCGCCACATCAATAGTCTGGCTTGTACTGCTGCGCTTCGTGCAGGGGCTGGCTGGATCAGCCGGCCTTGTTCTTTCAAGAGCGATCGCCCGCGATTTATATGACGGACCAGCATTGACTAAATTCTTCTCAATGCTGATGGCAATCAATGGTATTTTCCCGATTCTAGCTCCTATTTTCGGAGGATTTATTCTCCGATTTACAAATTGGCGTGGTGTTTTCATCGTATTGACTGTCATTGGTATTGTACTTTTCTTAGGGGCATTATTTTTTATCTCGGAAACACTGACGTCCGACCGGCGACTGTCAAGCGGTGTCAGCTCTTCCTTATCGGCTCTCGGCACGATAGTGCGTGATAAACAGTTCATTAGTTACGCGCTGATTCAGGGGCTTGTGATGGGTGCCATGTTCTGTTATATATCGGGATCATCATTTGCTCTCCAAGATATTTTTCATGTGTCACCCCAGCTGTTCAGTGTCTTTTTCGCCGTGAATGGGACTGGAATTGTGTTATTGTCGCAGCTTGCCGGAGCTCTTGCCGGACGTATCGACGGACGCAAGACGCTCGGGGTGGCTATTGCTATTGCTTTTGTCGGCAGTATTGGATTGATGGGCAGCTTATTTTTGCATAATGAATGGCTTATTGCCATTCTGCTGCCTCTTTTTTTCATTGTCTCTATGGTCGGAATTGTCAATACGACAGCCTTTTCTCTTGCGATGCAGAGTCAGGGGCGGACAGCAGGCAGTGCTTCAGCAATACTTGGCATGGGAATGAATTTAATTGGTGCAGTTTTATCACCGTTTGTTGGTGTGCTCGGCAGCGGCACCTATTTGCCGATGGCGCTGCTCATTTTTCTTTGTGACAGCGGTGCATTTCTGATTTTCATGCTTGTGATAAAGCCGGGTATAAAAAAAGAGGGAACGACACATGGCTAAATTTCTTCTTGATCTTTATCAGATTAGGCCAACGCAGCTCTATTTGGACGAGGGGAAAATTAAGCGATTGAAGGCGGTATTTAATCCACTGAATGTACGCAATAATCCGCCGCTGCCAATCCGAAATAACGGCGGTGAGTTTTTCTTCACAGATGGGCATACGCGCGCTTACCTTTACGATCAAGCGGGTATCTCTCTAATTCCGGTATACGTGGATCAAGATCCGATCAATAAAGCCCTGTATGCAAATTGTTTGAACTGGTGCCGCAAGGAGCAAATTATGTTCATCAGCGACTTGGCAGAGCGGATTGTACCTCATCGGCAATTTGAAGAATTATGGATAAAGCGCTGTCTAGCTGAAGAAGAGCGGTTAGAGGGCAAATAACGGAAAATGGACATTAGAAAAATTTGGCGAAGCCAAGTCCGCAGGAGACGGCTGAGCTTTAGTTTTTCTTGTACTTAGTCCCGATGAAATCTATAAACTTTCTTAACGTACTAAAAAGCCTTCCATCTGCCTAAACAGATGAAAGGCTTTTAACTACTTGATTAGTTGCCGGCGGTAATTTCCGCGTCGACGCTAATTTTAATTTTGTTGCCGACAACGAGGCTGCCGTTTGCCAGTGCCTGACTCCAGTTCAGACCGAAATCACGGCGATCAATAGAGAAAGCGAGCGAGGCGCCGCTTCTTTTCAGACCATATGGGTCGTCGATTGGGGCGGCAACTTCTGCGTCGAATGTGATCGAGCGTGTGCTGCCCTTAATTGTCAGATCACCTGTAATCGCATAGTCTTCGTCATCCTTCGCGGTAATGGATGTCGAGTTGAAAGTGATTGTCGGAAATTTATCCGCATCGAAGAAATCAGCACTTTTCAAGTGATTATCGCGATCCTCATTGCGTGTGTCAATGCTGGCGACTTCTATCGTTGCACTGACTTCTGTCAGCTTGCCATCTGCGTCTGTCACTGCGCTTCCGGTTGTTGTTTCAAAGTTTCCGCGTACATTGGATAACCCCATATGCTTTACTGAAAAAGAAGTTTCTGTGTGTGCGGTGTCAATCGTCCAATTCGTCATAATCAATCGCTCCCTTTAAGGTTCTTTTTTTATAAAATCGCTGCCTGCAAACTCAATTGAGTTCAGAAACAACGGTAAAACGCTGATTCATATGTTTTGGTGCTTCAAGCTCATCAACGGCAGCCACGGCAAAATCTTCATAGCTGACGTAGCTTTTTCCTTGTGAATTGATGAGCAGAATGTCTGCGCCCGTTTGATAGTGCCCGGTGCGTTTGCCATTGGCAAATGTGGCGGATGGACTCAGAAACGTCCAGCTCATATCCGTTGTCTTTTGCAAATCGGCCAAATTTATTGCTTGATTCAAGGCCGTTGGATAGACAAAGTCTGGAAATCCAGGACTGTCCATGACACGCATTGTTTTCGTTGAGTCGGTGAACAGGCTTCCAGCACCCCCAACGACAAATAGACGAGGCGTCGACTTACCGGAAAGCAGGTGAATTAAGTGACGACCGGCAGTGACGTGATTTTCTTCTTGTCCGGGCGGCATAGAAACAGCATTCACTACCACATCAAATGCCGCAAGATCTTGGCGCTCGAGATTAAATAGGTCTTTTTGGATAAAAGAGATAGTCTGTGTCAAATTTTCCGGATGACGAACAATGGCACTGACTTGATGTCCGCGCTTCAGGGACTCAGCGGCGATGGCTGTGCCCGCTTTACCTGCAGCGCCAATGATGGCAATACGCATATAGATCCTCCTGTTCTGTAACTTATTTTGTTACAAGCTGTGTACGGATAAACGCTCATCTTCCCGGGAAAAGACGATCAAGCGTATCCTGAATGGATTGGGCAGACAGCTTTGTCTCTAAAGCTGCCTGAGCACTGCCGAACGCTTCTTCGAGAATCTGAAGAATGCCGCTGCCGACCGGACAATGCGGGTTCGGGTTCTCGTGAACGGCGAACAGCGGATGATCGGGTTCGACGGCGTGGAACACATCGAGAAATGTGATTTCGGATGCCGGCCGTGTCAGTGAAGCTCCAGCCTTTCCAGCACTTGTATGGATTAACCCAGCCTTGCGCAGCATGCCGAGAATTCGGCGAATGACAACGGGATTGGTATTCACACTGCTGGCAATATAGTCAGAGGTAAGATCGTCATGCGGCTTTGATGCAATAAGAACGAGTGCATGAACAGCGACAGCGACTCGCGTGTTTATCATGATCTTCACCACCTGTAACCATTATAATTACAACAAAAAGCATTGTCAACATATTTTATCCATTCAATATGATTTCAGCCCGTTGAAATTTATATGCGCTGCAATGCCTTGACTTGGCCGTCCGGGAAACCGATAATTAGCTGATCGGTCATGCCAAGAAAAAGTCCGTGCTCGACAACACCAGACATGTGATCGAGATTAGCTGCAAGTTTAACTGGGTCTGCAATTCTTCCAAGATGCAGATCGAGAATATAGTGGTGGGCATCTGTGACAAACGGTGCGCCGTTCGGTTCTGTGCGTAAAATGGGATGCCAGCCCCTTTCTGTGAATTTTCGATCGAGCTGTTTCCAAGCATAAGGGATCACTTCTATAGGTAATGGGAAAGCGCCAAGCTGATCGACCATTTTACTCGAATCGACAATCCAAGTTTTTTTCTTTGAGGAGACAGCTACTAATTTCTCATACAGCAGCGCGCCACCGCCACCTTTAATTCCATCAAGCTCGGGGGATACTTCATCCGCACCGTCAACTGTTATGTCAATCGTCTGGACTTCGTTGAGTGATTGCATTGGAATAGCGAATTGGTGAGCTAAATCGATAGTCTTCTGTGAGGTTGCCACACCTGTGAACGTCAGACCTTGCTTGACCTTTTCGGCAAGCGCCTGAAGGAAATAATAAACCGTAGAGCCAGTACCGAGACCGACAGTCATCCCATTTTCAATTTGCTGGGCGGCGTAAACACCTGCAGCCTGTTTACCATTCATCTTGTCAACCTCCGAAATCTTATGTAGTGAACAAATAAAGATTGCTCTCAAAATAACTATAACGCACTTTGTGAGGCAATACACCAATTACCAGAAACAAAAAAAGCATGCGCCCCTTACAGCACATGCCACATAAGCAATTGAACATTAAGATAAACTGGTTTCTTGTTGGTTTTCAAAACTCCGGCGCAAATCAATGGCGACTTCCGGATAATCTGTAATCAGTGCATCAATGCCAAGGTTGAAAGCGAGGTGCATATTTTTCGGCTTGTTTACCGTCCAGGCGCGAACTTTGATATGATGCGCGTGCAGCTGCTCGGTTGTCTCTGAAAAAGCGGAGGGTTCCCATAAGTGCTGGGCTGTGGCACCGACCTGTTCTGTATAGCGCCACGGATCGGCGAGACGTTCCCACAGCAGCAATGCAGTCTCTGCCTGCGGATTAATCTTCTTCATCCGCATTAACGATTCATGATTAAATGATGAATAGACAACTGGGTAATTCGAACGATAATTCTGTACGAGCTGAAAGACACGTTCTTCAATGCCTGGGTAAATATTGCGGTCGGTTTTAAATTCGATGTTTAGAATGCCGCGGTAATCAGCGAGTAATTGGAGTACCTCGATCAGTGTAGGTATCTTTTCTCCTTTATATTTAGGAGAGAACCAAGAACCGGCATCCAGTTGTTTCAATTCTTCCAAAGTGAAATTTTTTATCTGTCCCTTACCGTTTGTTGTCCGATTTACTTTTTCATCGTGTATGACAACAACCTTCTGATCTTTCGTCAGATGGACGTCAAGTTCAATGCCATCACTCTTTACACGCTTAGCTTCTTCAAAAGCGGCGAGCGTGTTTTCTGGACGATTGGATTTGCTGCCACGATGAGCAATAATTTCTGTTCTCACTTAGCCGTCCCCCTTTATGTCAATATAAGCTGTGAACAGGGTGCCACCTTTTATAATAAATTTTGCTGAATTCTTTAAACGAATTGTGAAAAACCGGCTGAATAGCACCAATCAGGTTCCTAATACCAATAACCTATCATGAAAATAAAAAAATGCAACCAATTCGTTAAAAACTACATAATTTAAATCCATTCTTTACTGAAAGAAATATTGACGTAGTAGCGCTGCTCCTTTACGATTAGTCTAAATGAGCAAACGAGGGCTGCAATGATGTCGAAATACGCATCTACGAAATCATATTCTCATGTAAAAGGGGCGGCATTCGCGTTAAGCGGTGCTTGCCTGTGGGGTCTGTCGGGCAATGTCGCCCAATATTTATTTGCAGATCAATCGGTCAATGCCGGTTGGCTGACTTCTTTCCGAATGATTAGTTCCGGCCTTCTGCTGCTTGTTTGGGCCTATTTTCGAGAACCGGATTCTGTCTGGAAAATATGGACGATGCGTGCATCCCGGCAGTCCCTGCTGGCCTTCGGTTTAATCGGCATGATCGGTGCTCAGTATACATATTTTGAAGCGGTCTCTGCTGGCAACGCGGCTATAGCAACGTTATTACAGTATATCAGCCCGGTGATTCTGCTGCTGTATTTTGCATTTAAAGGCCATCGCTGGCCTGCTGCTCACGAACAAGTCGGTGTTCTGCTGTCGACGTTAGGTGTTTTCCTGATCGCTTCCCAAGGGAATGTGTCCCATATGTCGCTGGCACCTGCTGCCGTATTCTGGGGACTGCTTTCAGCCATAGGCTGCGCAGTCTACGCCGCACTGCCGGGAAAACTGCTGCGGCAATGGGGTACAGGCATAGTGATCGGCTGGGGGATGGTAATCGGCGGCATGGTCATGGCTTGCTTTTATCCACCGTGGATTTATGGAGGAAGAATGACGATTCATGCATTTTTCGGCATTCTGTTCGTTATTGTCTTTGGCACGCTTGTCGCTTTCTCTCTGTATGTGACAAGTCTTAACTATTTGAAACCCATCGAAACTAGTTTGCTTGGCTGTGCAGAACCATTATCAGCTGCTCTTGTCAGTGTGCTTTGGATGCACACAGCTTTTACACTTTACGATTGGGCAGGCTCCTGCTGCATCATCGGTACTGTCTTTCTGCTGTCACTGACGCACAACAGTCGTACACATGCACAGGCAAATAACTAAATGGCGTAATGTAATTTAAAATCTGTGGAATAATAGAAGAAAATATTGTCGCTCTATGACAATTTCCCGGGAAATTCTTCGATATTTTGTCTTGGAGTTGTTCAGATTACTCTTGCATCAGCAAATAACTTAGCATAAAATCATAATGCAATAGGAAATATAGGGTCATTTGATCAATGATAAGCAGAAAGAAGAGACGTCACAGTAAGAGCGCTATGGTTTTTACTTGCGTCCTTTTCTTTTTGAAAGAGGAGCTTTTTATTAATGGAGTTTTGTTTGCATTTTTATGAGCTGAGGGTGACATACACATGTGGCGTACGATAAAAAGGCTGCTTATTGGTCGGCCGTTGAAGTCGAACGAAATGCATAGCCAGAAACTGAATAAACTGAAGGCACTTGCCGTGCTATCGTCCGATGCTTTGTCATCAGTCGCATATGGCCCGGAACAAATTTTAATCGTTCTTATTACCGCAGGAAGTCTGGCACTATGGTTCAGTCTGCCGATTGCTGTTTTTGTCTTGATTTTGCTGATTGCTTTGGTCCTTTCCTATCGGCAGATTATTTTCGCTTATCCGCAAGGCGGCGGTGCCTATATGGTTGCCAAAGAAAATCTTGGCGTCAATTTTGGACTGGTTGCCGGCGGTTCATTGCTCGTTGACTATATATTAACCGTAGCGGTAAGTGTGTCTGCTGGGACGGACGCGATCACTTCGGCGTTTCCGGCCCTTCATCAGCATAATGTGATTGTGGCTGTAGTAATAGTCATATTGATTACTGTCTTGAATTTGCGCGGACTGACTGATTCGGCAACGTTACTTGCGTATCCTGTCTATTTCTTTGTTGCAATGATGTTGGTTGTGATCGGTACAGGTATCGTTCAAGCGCTCAGTGGACAGCTGATCGCGGTTCATCATCCGGCTGAGATTGGAACGCCGGTCATGGGTGTCGGTCTGTTCTTATTGCTGCGAGCGTTCTCTTCAGGCTGTTCTGCACTGACAGGTGTTGAAGCAATTTCCAATGCGATCCCGAGTTTCAAGGATCCAGCACCGAAGAATGCCGCTAAAACACTTTTAATGATGGGCGGAATCCTAGCGGTACTATTTTCTGGCATTGTTTATTTATCGTACCGGTTTGGACTCCAGCCGCTGGCGGATCAGACGGTGCTTTCGCAGCTAGGAGGGTCGCTATTTGGACGGTCATTTATTTATTATCTTATTCAAATATCGACGGCACTCATTCTTGTCTTGGCGGCCAATACTGGTTACTCCGCTTTTCCGCTGCTCGCCTTTAATTTGGCACGCGATAAGTATATGCCTCGGCCATTTAAAGTACGCGGCGATCGACTAGGCTACTCAAACGGAATCATTACTTTGGGCAGTTTGTCCATCGTGCTGATTATAATTTTTCATGGGAAAACTGAACTGCTTATCCCGCTCTATGCTGTGGGTGTATTTATTCCCTTTTCATTATCACAAACAGGGATGATCTTTCGCTGGATTAGGCAGCGTCCAAAAGGATGGGTATCTAAATTAATCACGAACTTCATCGGAGCATTGATTTGTTATCTTATTCTGATTATCTTTTTTGCAACTAAATTCACGCAAATCTGGCCTGTACTTGTTTTCATTCCAATTGTTGTCACGGGCTTTCATAAGATTCATCAACATTATTTACTTGTGGCTGAGCAATTGCGAATTGATCTGCAACGGCCGCTTAAAACGATTCATTCAACGGATAATATTATTGTTGTGCCGATTGCCGGCATTACGAAGGTTGTTGAGCAATCTTTGACTTATGCTAAGTCTTTGTCAAGCAATGTCGTTGCCGTTTACGTGGGCGACAGTCCTGAAGCGATTGAGAAAATGGAGCGGGAATGGAACGAGTGGAACGCTGGAATACGACTCGTCACGCTGCACTCACTTTACCGGAGCATCGTCAGTCCGCTTGATCGCTTTATTGACACAGTGAAATGGAAGGCGGATCAGCGGGGGGCGACGGTTACGGTCGTCTTTCCGCAATTCTATACGGCCAAATGGTGGCAGCGTCTACTCCATAATCAATCCGGCGTATTAATTAAGGCTAGCCTTACCCGTCACTCCGATGTAGTGATTGCAACCGTGCCTTATCATTTTAAAAAGTGACGCTAATAAGACGCAAATAAGTGGTACGCTTAATCCTGCTTTCCTAACATCAACCGAATTAAGCTGTTTTTAATAAAACACAGGTACAATTCAATCTAAAGAATAGTACGTCGGCGGCGGTCCAAAGATAAGACGCTGCCGCTTCTCAGAAGAAGGTGCCGGAATGAGACTTTTGGCGGTGGAAGATAATCGTTCATTATTAGATGAAATTGTTCGGCTGCTTGCTGAAGAGTATAAAGTTGATTCAGCTGACAACGGTGAGGATGGACTGTATCTGGCTGAGCAGGAGATTTATGATGTGATTGTTCTTGACGTGATGCTGCCGGGAATGGACGGCTTTGAAATGACTCGCCGTCTGCGAGAAGAAGGGATCGCGACACCCATTATTTTTCTCACGGCCCGTGACGCGGTATCTGATCGCGTTCGCGGCTTGAATATGGGCGGCGATGACTACCTGATCAAGCCCTTTCAGAATCAGGAATTAAAGGCGCGGGTCGCCGCTGTATTGCGTCGCAGTTCACCAATGACCTTGAACAAGACATTGCGCTATAAAACGATTGAAATGGACAGTAAGCGCAGAGCCGTTACACTCAATGGTGAAGATCTTTCTTTTACAAGCAAGCAATATGACCTGTTGGAATTCTTGATTCAGAACGAGGAACAAATACTCACACGCGAGCAGATTTTTGATCGGATTTGGGGCTTTGACTCGGAAACGACCGTGGGAATTGTCGAGGTCTATATCCATCAATTGCGTCGAAAATTAAAAGATTATGGCTATGATGCGGATATCCGAACTATTCGTGGAATCGGCTATATGCTGTCGGCGGGGGAATGAACGCGTGTTCCGCAAAACGCTCATTCGACTGACTTTTTTTTATGCCATTCTATTGATACTATTGATCAGTGTGTTCGGTAGTCTAGTCTATGGCTATGAGAAACACCAGACGTTTCGTGAAAGTGATCGAATGCTCTTAAAGAGTGTGAACGATAAGGTTCAGTCGATAACTAATCATACACCGATTCCTCTTGATTTACTTGGTTTCGGACAGCCGCACGGGCCGCGCACAATGCTTTACTGGATTATTTATGATGCAAAAGGGAAGAAACTTCTGTCCAGTCTAGACAGAAATGGACAAGTGACTGGAAGAGAAATCAATCAATGGTTTCAGCTGTTTAAAATCAAGGAAAAAAATCAGATCATCGATAAAATGGTTGGGTCAGCCAGCTATCATATTATTACTAAGCAAGCCAAGGTTAACGGCAAAGTCTATACAGTCAGCGCAATTATTGATGTCACAACAGAAATGCGATTGCTGCACGAACTTTTTCTAATTATCGTTATTGGCATTGCCGGCGGCACGCTTGTTTGTATGATGGCAGGTTATTTTCTGGCTAAACTGGCACTGCGGCCGATCGAAAAAGCGTGGGATAAGCAAAATAGGTTTGTTGCGGATGCCTCGCATGAATTGCGGACGCCATTGTCGATTCTGCAATTGAAAATTGAAGGGCTGCTGCGCCGGCCGAAACAGAGAATACAGGATGTTGGCGAGGACATCGCGATTATGCTTGACGAAACACGGCGTTTGTCTAAACTTGTGGCCAATTTACTGACACTCGCGCGATCAGATGCTAATCGTCTAGAAATACTTCGTAAACCGCTCGATTTACAGAAGCTTGTCAAGAAAGTGGCAGAGCCTTTTGCTGAAATGGCAGAATTTGAGAAGAAGATTTTTCTGCTTGAAATCGATGATCAGCCGCTGCTGATCGCCGCAGATGCTCAGAGGATTCACCAATTGCTTGTTATTTTACTTGATAATGCGATGAAATTTACCCCCGTGAACGGAACGATTCGTGTCAGCTGTCGACGGGAACCGAAATATGCATGTCTAACTGTGGCGGATAACGGGCAAGGTATTGATCCAGCCGACTTGCCGCATATTTTTGAACGCTTCTATCAGGCAGATGTCTCACGCAGTGCAGGTAAAGGAACTGGGCTTGGTCTGTCCATTGCTTATTGGATTGTTAGCCAGCATCGTGGTAAAATCGAAGCGAGCAGCGGGCTAGATCAACAGGGCAGCTCATTTTATGTGCGCCTGCCATTACTGAAGAATGACGCATTGCCCGCGCAGGCTGAATTGGAGGAATAGATAGTGGAGAACAAAGATCTGCAGATTGCAACATTTGCTGGTGGGTGCTTCTGGTGTATGGTCAAACCATTTGACACGTTGCCGGGTATTGAACAAGTCGTTTCCGGTTATACAGGCGGAGAACTTGCCAATCCAAGCTATGAGCAAGTCAAGACTGGGCAAACGGGGCATATGGAAGCCATCCAGATTGTGCATGATCCGCAGCGCTTTTCCTACGAGCAATTGTTGACGCTCTATTGGACGCAGATTGATCCGACAGATGATGGCGGTCAATTTTTTGATCGCGGCTCCAATTATAGAACAGCCATTTTTTACCATAATGAAACTCAGCGTCAATTGGCTGAACACTCACGCACGCGCCTAGCTGCGAGCGGTCGCTTCAGCAAACCGATTGTCACGCGCATTCTGCCGGCACTGCCCTTTTATCCTGCGGAAGAGGCGCATCAGAAATTTTATCAGAAGCAGCCCCAACGCTACCGCCAGGAACAATTGGAGTCTGGACGCGAGGCATTTATTTATAAAATGTGGGGGCAAAAGGCGAATGAACTGCCCGATCAATAAAAAGCTTGAAAATGGCGTTCATCTGCGCTAAACTATTAAACAACTTAATAAGAACTCGAATTAATTCTTATCTAGAGAAGTTGAGGGACTGGCCCGATGACACTTCAGCAACCGCCGTCGATTAAAAACGGTAAGGTGCTAATTCCAGCAAGTGACAAGGATCGCTTGAGGGATAAGAAGAAACCTGATAACTAAGGCTTTCTTCTTAACAAGAAGAAAGCCTTTTAATTTCGTCCTATACTATTAGCACCGGGAAATAGCTAGGCAATAAATTGACGCACAGAGGGAGTGGCGGGGAATGCGTCCACCGATATTGGAAGTGATGAAAAAGAAAATTTTAATTGGCGATGGAGCGATGGGAACACTGCTGTATTCGTACGGGATCGATCGCTGCTTTGAAGAACTGACGATCTCGCATGCCGAAGAAATTGTCCATGTGCATGAGGCATATATTCATGCTGGCGCAAATCTGATTCAGACGAATACGTATGGGGCCAATCAATTGAAGCTGGCGCGTTATGGATTGGAGAACGAGGTGAAGCCTTTCAATAAGGCCGCTGTTGCTCTCGCACGGCAAGCGGCAAAGGATGACGTCTATGTATTTGGCACGATTGGCGGCATACGTGGTTTTCAGAAGCAGTCCGTTTCTTTGGAAACGATCGAGCAGATTTTTACAGAACAGGCGGAAACATTGCTTGCGGAGTCGGTTGACGGTCTTCTTCTGGAAACCTATTACGATTTTGATGAATTAAAGAGGGTACTGCAGCGGGCACGTAAGCTTACGCAATTGCCGATCATTGCTCACGTATCGATGCAGGAGCCCGGTGTATTGATGAACGGCTTATCGCTGGCACAAGCGCTGCACATATTGGAAACACTCGGAGCTGATATTGTTGGCACCAATTGCCGGCTCGGCCCATTCCATATGATACAGGCATTGAAAAATATTCCATTGCCGGAAAAGGCATTTCTATCGGCCTATCCGAATAGCAGCTTACCTGATTACCGCGATGGCAAGCTTTTCTATGAAACAGAACCTGACTATTTCAGGAAATACGCAGCCGAATTTCGCAATGAAGGAGTTCGCTTGCTTGGCGGCTGCTGCGGCACGACACCACGGCAAATCGAGGCCTTCAAGGAGGGTATCTTTGACTTAGCACCATTGGAGCAGAAGCAGACCGCACCTAAGCAGCAGCCGATCATTATTAGGCAGACTGACCCTGAAGAAACAGCGTTATTTAAAAAAACACAGTCACGGGGCAGTGTATTTGTAGAGTTTGATACGCCGCGCCATTTGGCGACTGACCACTTCTTTAAGGGCGTTGAAGCATTGAAACAGGCAGGCGCTGACGCGATTACGATGGCGGATAATTCGCTTGCCTCACCGCGGATCAGCAATACGGCGATGGCGCAAATTATCAAAGAGCGCTATCAATTGGCTCCGCTCATTCACCTGACTTGCCGCGATCGAAATCTAATTGGTCTGCAGTCCCATCTATTAGGTATGGCCGTGATGGGCTTGAACGATGTGCTTGTGGTCACGGGCGATCCGACGAAAATAGGCGATTTTCCTGGCGCCACCTCCGTCTATGATTTATCATCGATGCAGTTAATTGAGCTCATAAAGAAATTCAACCGGGGAATTTCCTTTACTGGAAAAAGTCTTAAACGGCCAACTCATTTTCGCGTGGCTGCGGCTTTCAATCCCAATGTCCGTAATCTAGATCGGGCGGTGCAGCGCATGAAACGGAAAATTGAATGCGGCGCCGATTATTTCATTTCACAGCCGATCTTTGATACAGCACGTATTCGCGAGATTCAAGAAGCGACACGCGGAATTTCTGTACCGATTTATTTGGGTATCATGCCGCTCACCTCGTCAAGAAATGCGGAGTTTCTCCATAATGAAGTGCCGGGGATGCGTCTTCCCGATTCAGTTCGCCAGCGGATGGCTGAGGCGAGCAGGAGCGGCAATGAACGTGAAGAGGGACTGGCGATCGCCCGCGATTTACTGAGCGTGGCGATGAATTGTTTCAATGGTATTTATTTAATCACGCCAATGGGTCATTATCAGCTATCCGTAGAATTGCTTCACTTTATTCGCAGGCATCAGACGTTTTCCGCCGGGTTGGAGAAGGATGTAAAACTGGCGAAGCAAAATAGATAGTATTGATGCTGAAAAGTGCTATAGTGAATTTATATCGTAGATTAGCTGGAGGTCTAAAGAATGATCGAGCACATCGTGTTATTTAAATTCAATGAGGAAACAACAGAGGAACAAAAGGCGGAAGCTGCACGCCGACTCCGTCATTTAAAGCAGGAGCTGCCCCATATTCTCGATATTCAGGCGGGACAGAATTTCTCCACGCGGGGTCAAGGCTATAGCATGGCGCTGACCGTTCGATTTCCAAAGAAAGAAGATTTAGCATTCTATACACCATCCAAAGAACATCAGGCCGTGGTTTCGTATATTAAAGACATTGGGATGATAGATTCATTGGCTATGGATTTTGTAATAGATGAGGATTAACTGAATCTCATTAAAGAAAAAACCGGGCGATTGTGGCTCGGTTTTTTCTTATACGTTAAGAAAGCATACAGATTTCATCGGGACTAAGTATAAAAAAAACTAAAGCTCAGCCGTCGCCTACGGACTTGGCTTTGCCAAGTTTTTCTAATACGTTTGAAATCAAATCAAGAGTAGCGAGGTTTTGTAAATAAATTTCGGTCATTAAAGAAAAAAATAAAATTGAACAATAAGTATATCTTAAATTATTAAATGTGATATACTTATAAAACAGAAACGACATAAAATGTACACATTTAGGGATGTCGGAAATGAAAACGCTAACAAAGGGGATGTAGATGTGCGTTTGTTGAAGAATCTTACTTTTCAAGTGATTGTGGCCATTATCGCGGGCGTGCTTGTCGGTGTCATCTGGCCAGGTGTCGGTGCGAAGCTGGAGGTTCTAGGCACAGTCTTTATCAACGCTGTGAAAATGGTGATTGCGCCGATTATTTTCCTCACGATTGTGATTGGTATCGCACGAATGGGTAATATGAAAAAGGTCGGCAAGGTTGGCGGCAAAGCACTCATTTATTTTGAAATTGTATCCACTGTCGCATTGATTATCGGACTCGTCGTGGCTCACGTGTTTAAGCCCGGTTCAGGCCTCGACCCGGCGAAAATGCCCCATGGTAATATCGCCGCGGTAACGGGTGGTGGGACGCAGTCGATAAACTGGGCCGACTTTTTCATCAATATCGTGCCGA
Organism: Sporolactobacillus sp.; assembly: GCA_047718535.1. Taxonomy (GTDB): domain Bacteria; phylum Bacillota; class Bacilli; order Bacillales; family Sporolactobacillaceae; genus Sporolactobacillus. The sequence continues at coordinate 21,080 of JBDNRH010000016.1, read as the reverse complement.
GTAACGTGACTAATGCGTTTGCCACAGGAGATATTCTGCAGGTACTGTTCTTCTCGGTTCTTTTCGGCCTTGGTTTGTCAGCGCTTGGCAAGCGCGGCGAAGGACTTGTCTCGATACTTGACCAAGTCTCACATGTATTTTTCAAAATTATTGGCTATATCATGTATGCGGCACCGATTGGCGCTTTCGGTGCGATGGCGTTCACTATCAGTAATTTTGGATTGCAGACCATTGCACCGTTGATTAAATTGATGCTGTCCGTATATTGTACGATGGCATTGTTTATATTCGGGATACTCTGGCTAATTTGCAAGTTTTCCGGGTTCAGCCTGTTCACGTATTTACGCTATATCAAAGAAGAAATACTGATTGTTTTCGGCACGAGTTCTTCCGAAGCCGCATTGCCGCGTATGATGGATAAGATGGAGAAGATTGGCTGCGAGAAATCAGTAGTTGGTCTCGTCATTCCGACAGGATATTCATTCAATTTGGATGGGACTTCGATTTATCTGACAATGGCTGTCCTATTCCTTGCACAAGTCTTTCATGTTCCGCTTGGTCTTGGTCAGCAAATCATGATTCTACTCATCTTGATGTTAACCTCTAAAGGCGCAGCAGCAGTTACAGGAGGCGGGTTTATTGTACTCGCCTCGACATTGACAGCCATGCATGTGATTCCGATTGCTGGCTTGGGACTGCTACTCGGTGTTGATCGATTCATGAGCGAGGCGCGGGCCATCACCAACTTGATTGGTAACGGAATTGCTACGATTGTTATTTCCAAGAGTGAACGGGCATTTGATAAAGAAAAAGAAGCAAAAGCCCTGTTTGCGATGCGTCATCCTGAAATGAGGGTTGCTGAGACGAATCACGCACTGCCAAACATCGATTCAAGCACAACAGTCTAAGCGATGATAGCTTTTAGAAAAGCGGTGTTCTCTGACGACTATCAGAGGGGACCGCTCTTTCTATGTGCACGACTCGAGAAAGATGTGAGATATCTGCTATGTTCGACATAAGCACCTTAGGATGAGCGAATACATATAACGAAACTTTATGATGAATAACGAAGTAGAACGAGTGTGTACGCCTACTCAAGTATACGATTGACGCGCAGTTAATGAGAATTCAATTGCGCTTTGGGAGGACTTAAAATGCGTAAATCAATAATCATTCTAGCGCTGGCTTTTCTCTTTATATTCACTGGCACTGCACCGGTACCAGCCTTGGCGGATGCCGCACCTGGGGACGTGATTGTTACGCTTGGCGCAGACTTAACAGCTGCTCAGCGTCAGTCGATGCTCAAGGAAATGGATGTGGATTCGAGCAGTGCGCAAATTATTACAGTGAACAATAGTGAAGAACATAAGTATCTGGACAATTATTTATCATCAGCGCAAATAGGTTCACGTTCAATCAGTTCGTCAAAAATTACAATCGGACAACCAGGCTCTGGCCTGACGGGCAGCACACATAATATCACCTATGTTACGAAGGATATGTATATTAATGCACTGGCAACAGCAGGTGTTAAGGATGCCAATGTCTATGTGACGGCGCCGTTTCCGGTGTCTGGGACCGCGGCGCTGACCGGGCTGATCAAAGCCTATGAAGTAAAGACGGGCAAGGTCATACCAGAGGCGAAAAAGAAAGTCGCCAATGAAGAGGTCGTGACAACCGCCGAGTTAGGCAACCAGCAGGGAATAGGCAAAGCAAAAGCAGCCGATTTGGTGACGGCGATAAAAGATAATCTTGCCAAGAATGCACCTCAATCACGAGCGGATGTGGAACAGGCTGTCCGCAGCGCGGCGCAGCAAGTAGGCGTCACACTCAGTGATGCAGATATTCAGAAACTGACGGATCTTTTCGATAAAATGCGGACGATGCATATCAATTGGGGCCAAGTTGGCGATCAGATGCAGCAGTTAAAAAATAAGGTCAGTCAGCTTGCCGGTTCAGAGAAGGCAGGCAGCTTCATGGCTCAAGTATTTTCAGCCATTGGCGCCTTCTTCACATCAATTGGTCATGCGATTGCATCCTTGTTTAACTAAGTGATGGAAAAATAAGCACGGTTCAAGAGGATGGCTGGGATAAGGCCATTTGCAGGGGCATAAGATTTGAATGGGATAGATTGCCGGGGGATTGCCATGCATGTGTTCATTCAGTTGATGAATCATTATGGATACTTCTATTTAATGCTCTCCATCTATTTGGAGATGCTTGCCTTTCCTTTTCCCAATGAATTGCTGATGAGTTACGTCGGCTATATGGTCTATCAGGATAAGATGATTCTCTGGTTGGCGGCATTAGCGGGAATTGTCAGCTGCATGCTCGGTGCGAGCACGACGTATTGGATTGGCAGGTGGCTTGGCACGCCATTTTTCTACAAATATGGTCATTATGTTCATCTCTACCCGGAACGGCTAGATAAGCTGTCTGATGGATTTAATGCATATGGCAAGCGGCTGCTCCTGTTCACGAATTTCGTGCCGGGTGTCCGCCATTTCAGCGGTTATGCGGCAGGCATCTCGCGGGTGAACTATCGCGCCTATTTCATCTACACGACAGTTGGCTCAGTACTTTGGGTCAGTACATTTTTATTGCTTGGTACATTTCTCGGTCCAAAGTATAAACTTGTGGCTGATGCGGCGAAGGAGTATTTCTCTGTCATCATGCTGAGCGTGCTTGGCGGCCTGCTGCTTTATGCGCTGATCAAATCACGGGCGAATGCCATTCGTCACTGGGCGCTGATCGTTTATCGCAGTCTGTTTGTCAGCATTCAGTCACGAATTCGACTGAAAGTATTAATTGTTGGCGCGGCGCTTGTATTGAGCGTGCTGCTCTCTCTATTATTTGGCATGCTTGATCATATCCTTGAGGCGACCACATTGACCTTTAATCGGCGTGGTCTTCTGCTTTTGCACATATTTTTGTCATTGCAAACACGGCACGCATTGGCGCAACTGTCAGTGATGGCGCGGCCATCGATCCTGATCTGCTTGTTTTTACTGGTTGGTTTATGGATTCTTATCCAAGGGACAGAACGGAAGATAGAGTTTCAGATGTTTCTTTTTCTTGTTATCGGCGGGCTGCTCTATTCAACGTATTTGCCGCGTTGGATCGCGCATTTTGTCGGGGATGCTGGTCAGTTTGCGCCTGACGGCGGACTGATTATAGCATTTGTGTTGATTGCTTATTTTGTCTACTTAATCGCGCGCCATACGCTGCATTATCTGCTGAGTGTCTTAGCAGTGTGCGGCGGAGCGGCCGCTGTTCTAGAGACAGCGCTGGCTGCTATCTGCCGTAGTGTGCAGCTGCCAAGCGATATAGTCATAGATTTGATGCTGGCTGGCATTTGGTTCAGTTTCGTCGTATTATGTCTTGAATTCTTGCGCCTAATTTATTTCACTGATCGGCAGTTTCATCAAGACATGGCCATCTATGCCCAGCGCCGTAAGTCATTAAAAAAGATTAATTAGCTTCTTCATCATTTCCGCAAACAAAAACGAGAGCCAATCGAAAGGGATACTTTCAATTGGCTTTCGTTTGATTAATTAAGCAAATTCCATGTCGCCGAGCACATGTTCCGGAAGAAACTGTAAAGATTTGCGAACAGCCTGCTCAGCTGAATTTTGTTGACAAGTGCTCAGCGCTTTTAAATTGGTGCGCATAATGTCAATCGCATCGGAATGATGGAGCAGATTAAGCAAGTCAGCCATTAATTCTGATGGATTAAAGGCGGCCGCTGCAACGCCTGTTGCCAGCAAATAATGTGAGTTATCCATCTCCTGCCCGCCGAGCGGTCGATAAATCAGCATCGGCAGTTCGGAGGCAATGGCTTCCGAAATAGTCAGACCACCGGGCTTTGTAACGAGCAAGTCGGCCATTGCCATCCATTCAGCCATTTCTGTAACGAAACCGAGTACTTGTATAGGGAAAGACACCTGTTCACTGAGTGTCTTAAATTCATTGAATGCTTTCTGATTATGACCGCAAATAACAACGAAGCGAATATTTTGAATGGGCTGACTCTCCAGTTCTTTAAAGAAATTAAAAAAATGACTGAAGATGCCGCAGCCGCCACCCATAACAAGTACAACTTTCTGCCGAGCAGGAATATTGTATTGCTTGCGAAGCACGGTATTTTTCGCTTTCAACGAAAATTCCGGACGAATCGGTATGCCGGTTACGAAAATGCGATTGGGCTCCACCTTCATGTCGATCAAGCGCTGCCGCACGTCTTCAGTCGCCACAAGATACCCATCGGTAAAGCGATTAATCCATGTACTGTGTACTGAGTAATCAGTAATCACGGTGAGCGAAGGGAGGGTGCGGAAATAGCCAGCCTGCTTCATCCGGGAGATCATGATGGCGGCAGGAGGAAATGTGCTGATGATTAAATCTGGATGTGTATTTTCCACAACAGATATCAGCCGCGTGATTCCAATTCTCGTCAGTTTTTTTAACATGGAAGAGGCTGCATTGTTATTCTGCGTTTTCTTATATAAAAAATGGTATAGCATCGGAAAGTGCGTCACGCCCGAAAGAAATGTCTTCTTCTCAAAAGAATCCAATTTGGACGGGACAAGAGTTGTAATATCCAGCACTTCAGCCTGACAGTGAGCGGCATTAAGAGCAAAGGCTTTCTCTAAAGCGAGTGCAGCCTGCTCGTGCCCCCCGCCATAAGATCCAGTCAGTATGAGCACCTTCATTCTCTCCATTCGTAACACCTCATCCATTAAATTCAATGTCCATAATAACCATCATAACTTATTTATTCGTTTATGCATTCAATTTAGTAAAAAATCACTTAATGGCCAGCAGGACAACTCAGGCATTTTTCTTACTGGCGGCTCGCCACCACCAGAAAATAATTCCGGTACACAATATAATAACTGCCGCGAAACTATCTGTCCAACCCGATTGTAAAACTGAAACGAATTGCGAACCAAGAAAATATCCAGAGACGAGGCATAATGAGGACCACAGCAAAGCGCCAATCAGTGATGCAGGAAGCAGCAGTCGAAAGGATAATTTACTGATGCCGGCAAGATAGGGGTTAAGCTGACGGGCACCAGGAATAAAATAGCCGACGCAGACAGCCGTGAAGGCATGTCGAATGAAAATTGATTCTGCGTGCGACCAGCGCTTTTTTGTTAAGCCGATCCAGCATCCGTATTTCATCAAAAAAGGTTTTCCGATATAATAACCAATGAGGTAGGCACCGACCATCCCCGATGATGCCCCAAGTGCGGCGGAAAGGATGCTGAGAGTCAGACGCAGTGCTGCATCCTGACCTGAACGGGTCAGCAGGGCTCCGACGAGAAAAAGCAAAGATTCTTCGGCGCACGGGATGCCGGCCAGTGCGAGAAGAAGGATCAGATATAAGGCGATATACCCGTATGTTATGACGAAGTTCTGAAGAGTGGACACGCGCATTCCTCGCTTTAACGGACGAAAACAGCTAATATACGTTATTTCCGTATGATAGGTTAACTTACTCTTTACTTTAATTGGTCTTTAACACTCAGAGATAGCAGCAAGACGATAAATTCAATGTTTTTACATAGGGGCGAATAGAAATTATGGTTCTTGATACAGTTTGGTCTGCTTTTACCATTCTTATAGCAGTATTTTTGATTTACGCAATATTGCCAACCTTGTTCATGCGTGCCATCTGCTTTCGCGGGCTCAATGGCAGACAAGAAAATAAGGAGCGCTTTGCTTGTCTGACTTTTGACGATGGACCTAATCCGCTCTATACACCGCGTCTGCTTGATTTATTGAAGCAATACCATGTCCGTGCAACCTTTTTTGTTGTCGGCGTTCATGCAGAGAAATACCCTGACTTAATTCGGAGAATGCAGGCAGAAGGGCATTTAATCGCGATTCATCATTATAATCATGTCAGCAATTGGTTTCTGACGCCATGGGGGACAAAGAGGCAGTGTCTTAAAGCCCAACAAACAATTGAAGATATCGCCGGCATTCGTCCGGTTTATTATCGTCCGCCATGGGGACACCTCCATCTCTTTTTGCCGCTCGCTGCTCGCGGTTTCCGTCCAGTCCTTTGGTCGGCGATTCTTGGCGACTGGCGGAAGGCACTTGGCAAAGAACGGTTGAAACAAAGAATAACCGCTCATTTGCGTCATGGCGCAGTCATTTGTCTGCATGATGACGGCGAAAACCCAGGAGCCAATGAGGATGCGCCGGAGAATACACTACAGGCGCTGACCGACCTTTTACCAACGATCAGTCAGCACTACCACTTCGTGACTGTCGACAGCCTGTATCAAATGAGCCATCAGACGTCATACTGATTACCAGATAGATAGGGGATCATTTTAGCTAAGAAGATGTTTTGTCAATTTGATGATCGAGGTGCTTTAATTGGCTGATAAACATAAAAATAATGATACAGACGAAATCCAAATCAACAAGAAAAGGCAGCGATTTGTCGTCGTCATCAGTTCCGTCACCGTCATTTTACTCATTGCTGCTATTTTCTTTATGATTTATACTGTGCAGCAAAAAGAAGATGCGAAGCGGGCAATCAAGAAACAGGCCACACATCGTGTGACAGAAACGACATCAATTAATTATGACAATCAGCCCTTTATCGGCAGTACAAATGTACCGGTGCGCCTTGCTGTATTCACAGATTATAGCTGCCCGTATTGCCGCCAGTTTGATCTGCAGATTCTCCCTGCACTGAATAAAGAGTATGTGCAGAATAACAAGGTGAGCATCTATTTTTATAATTATGTGATACTTGGCTCAGGGTCTAATTTGGCTGCTAATGCAGCGGAAATCGTTTATCAGCAGAATCCAAAGGCGTTCTTTGCCTTTAATCAAGCGCTTTTCAAAGCGCAGCGCAGTGAGAATTCAGATTGGATTACACCGAAATTATTGCTCCAACTCGTTAAACAAACGGTACCATCAGTGGACAGCAAAGCCTTCCAACAGGCATTGGCTGAAAAATCACGCCAACAAGCAGTGGATAACGACAACGCGATCGCCGAGGAACTGGGTGTAACAGGGACACCGACAGTGCTGATAAACGGTAAACTCAGCGCGAATGCGCTAAATCTTAATAAGCTGCGTGCGCAAATCAACCTTGCCTTAAAGAAAAAATGATAAGAAAGATTATGTCATCAGATTGTAATGTATCTGCCCTCTTGTCCGGTCATATTAGTTAAAAAGAACAGATAGGGGGAGGATATTCTCATGTATCCTGGAAACGCATTGGCAAAAGGCGCAGCAATTGCTGCGACATTCAGCTCATCGTTCTTCTTTCTGCCGCAGAATGCTGCGGCACAGTTAATTGGCGACCCGTCGACCCTCTCAAAAGGCATGCATGGTGATGAAATCCGAACGATTCAGTCCATTCTAAGAGCCACTGGGCATTATCCATTAGTACGACAAACAGGTTATTTTGGCACGGCAACCGCACGGGCACTAAAGAATTATCAACTGGCTCATGGATTTTATGCCAGCGGTGAAGCTGATCAGGCAACAAAGCAATCGTTGGTCGATGACGCCCATCGGCAGCTGGGGCTGATGTCGCTCGGCTCCAATGGCGACAATGTCCGGTATTTACAAGGATTTCTGCTTCAATTCGGCTATTTACGAGGGCAGGCAGATGGCGAATTCGGTCCGGCCACGCGTCAGGCCGTCATCACATTGCAACAGGTGACAAAGATTCATGTGGACGGCATTGTTGGTCCCGAGACATGGTCAAGTATTGATAAACTGGCCGTTGCCAAGAAAAATGGGGAACGCTTGCCGCAGCCGGCTGTTCAGGCGGCCGCATCGCCTCAGAACAGCGTCAGCCATCCGCCAGCGAAGCAGTCCCAAACCGTTGCCGTACGTGCCGCGGCCAACGAACCCGCAGCCGAAAAACAGACGAATCAGACGACGACAATAGTTCGTGAATTCTATGCGAATAGCACCGGCTATACGGCCAGATGCAATGGCTGCTCTGGAGTCACTGCGACGGGCATCAATCTATTGCAGAACCCCGATGCCCGAGTCGTTGCTGTTGATCCATCAGTCATTCCGCTCGGAACGAAACTGTATGTTGAAGGCTATGGGTATGCCGTGGCGGCTGATACGGGCGGAGCAATTAAGGGGCAGAAAATCGATCTTTTCTTCAATAATAATTCCGAAGCGCTCACATGGGGCAGACGGACAGTGAAGGTTCGTATTCTTTCCGATTGAATGTGACCGATCTGTCTGCTGCGGGTTAAGTCTGAAAAAAAAGAGACTGTCCGGGTCATCGCTGTTTGCGATGAGTCAGACAGTCTCTTTATCATACTATACTTCTCTTATCGATTTTTAAAGAAATCTCTATTCAGCTGAATATATTTTGATTCACTTTCAGGAACTTCGTCCTCTGGATAAATCGCTTCAACCGGACAGACTGCTTCGCACGCGCCGCAGTCAATGCAGACATCGGGATCAATATACATCATCTTTTCACCTTCGACGATGCAGTCAACCGGGCACGTCTCAATACATTCACCTGCTTTTTCATTTTCACAGGCAGAAGTGATAACAAATGCCAATTCAAGCGCCTCCTTTCTCCAAAAAAATAGACAAACCTTCCGTTTTCATTATGACATCTTATTGTCAAATTTCAAACGATTGAGTGCGTGAATCTATTGGCGCAGACGATGAATCAGAAAAAGAGGAGCAAGTGCCAGCCCGGCCAAGAGGCCAGTAAAATGACTGATTACGTCAATCTTCGAATCCGTAAATGAAAAAATCAGATTAAGCACGAGAAAGCCAAGCACAATCACTCGGTCCTGCCGGCCAATCTGCTCTTTATGGAAGAGAATGAGAAACAGATAGATACCAAATAGGCCATAAATGGCTGAACTGGCCCCATAGGACAGAACATTCGGTTCAAGAAACAAGGCGAGCAGATTGCTAATCACGCCGACCGCCATATAAATAAAAGCAAAACGAAATTTACCAAGCAAACTCTCCAGTGCTGGCGCAAAAATAAAGATGGAAAAAGCATTGAACAGAATATGAGCAAAGTCGGAATGCAGAAACACAGGGGTAATCAATTGCCACCACCAGCCGTCCGCGATGGCCGCGTGTGTTCTCCCGAAGAAGAGGATAAAAGAATAGGCGAAATCAGGCGCCAGATGAAAATAGGTACACACAAAAAGCATCAGATAGACAGCAATATTGATAGCCAGAATAATGGCTGTAATCGGATAAAGTTTCAAAAAAAGCCTAAAAGGCTCATTACGGATAAACAAAGGACAGCCTCCTCAATTAGTGATCTTGTATTTAGTATAGGGTAAACTATATCGTAGTGGTAGTCCGAGAACTGAAATTATGTCTTGTACTCAAAAAGCAGGTAAACAGCAATTGTCAGTGAAAAGAGCGATGTGCAATGATTTGTGGAATCGGAATAGATATTGTAGAGCGTGACCGCATTTTTCAAAAAATTGATGACCGCCGTTTTGTCGCACGCATTCTTGATTTAGAAGAACAGACGGTCTATTATCGGCTGAGTTCAAAGCGGAAAACGGAATTTTTGGCAGGGCGGTTTTCAGCGAAAGAAGCCTATGCGAAGGCACGGGGGACGGGAATCGGCGCCGCCCTGTCCTTTCAGGATATCTGTATTTTGGATAACGCAGAGGGAAAGCCGGTGCTCCGCTGCCGTCTTGACGAAGGGCGGTGCGTCCATGTGTCGATCACGCATACGAGAGAGTCGGCGGCTTCTTTCGTAGTCATTGAAAGCTTGTCAGGCCAGTCTGCATATTAATGAACCTTGTCTCATATAGTTTATTACGCTGGGAGGGACCAGTTGTGCACGTTGTCACGCGGGAAGAAATGCAAGCAATTGATCAGTACACCATTCAAGTGATCGGACTGGGAGGGCCGATCCTGATGGAGAATGCGGGTCGAGCGGTTTACGACGCACTTGTTAGAGTGCTAAAGGCGCAGGATAAGCTTGTTATTGTGATTGGTAAAGGCAATAACGGCGGCGATGGCTTTGTCCTTGCACGGCTGCTTCTGTCAAGCGTCTATCAGGCAGAAACATGGCTGCTGCCGGAAGTGGATGAAATAAGCGGCGACGCCAACAGCCATATGCAGGCCTTCGTCCGCTCAGGCGGGGTGATTCATCAAATTGCCAGTGAACCCGCCTCGTTTGCCGCCCGGCTGCGTGAGGCAGATGTGATTGTGGATGCTTTACTTGGTACCGGATGTCTCGGCGTTCCACGGCCCAATTATGCGCTTGTTATTCAGCAGATTAATCAAGTATCGGCGCGGCGGGTATCGATTGACTTACCAAGCGGTGTACCGGCAAATGGTGAGGTGTTTACGCATGAAGCGGTGCATGCGGATCGGACGTTAACGCTTTGCTGCCCGAAACTCGCGCAGTTTACGGCCTCCTCAGCAGTCTGTTTTGGTGAGACCGAGGTACTTGCAATTGGTATTCCCCGTCTGGCGATAGAAGCCGGCGGTGCCTATCGCAGCGTACGCATGAGGGATGAGGTGTGTCATAGTTTGCCGGTGCGTGATCCGTTCTCGAATAAAGGCACACATGGGAAAGGCTTGCTCATTGCCGGCGCAAAGACAATGCCTGGTGCTGCGTTCTTAGCGGCAAAGGCCGCGTTGCGATCGGGGATCGGCCTGTTGACGACAAGCGTGCCAGACGAGGTCCGCCCGGTTCTGGCTGGACTCTTACCGGAAACGATGCATCAATCACGGCAGACGCTTGATTTTCAAAACGTGTCCGGCCTTGCTATTGGGCCGGGGCTCGGACGAGAGTCGGACAAAGCTGAGCTTGTCCTGCGCGTACTGGAGGCCGATATTCCGACAGTCATCGACGCCGATGGGCTTTATCATTTAACGGGACTCCTTGACAGGCTCACAGCGAGACAGGCACCGATTATTCTGTCCCCGCATCCTGGAGAAATGGCCAGACTGACTGGACAGTCGATTCACTCCATTGAGCGTGACCGTTTTGCCGTTTCTCGTTCATTTGCAATGCGCCACGGTGTCTATCTTGTTCTTAAGGGCAGGTACACGGTGATTACCGCGCCTGACGGACAGCAAGTTGTTAACCCGACCGGAAACGCAGCGCTTGCCAAGGGCGGATCAGGCGATGTACTGACGGGGATTTTACTTGCTTTTCTTTTACAGCATAGACAGGTCATGGATGCGGTTTGCAATGCGGTCTATGTACATGGAGCACTGGCGGATCGACTGATTCAGACTCGTCATTCGCCGCTCGATGTGCTGGCGACCGACTTAATTGAAGAAATCCCTCCTGTTTTACATGGACTCTTTCGTGAGAGAGAGGCGCGTGCCTGACTGGTTCTTCCTTTGTCACTGAAATAGAGGCAAAGGGGTTGTTACGAATGAGAAAAAAGCCAATACTTTGGCTTGCGGTGCTGCTGATCGGTATTCTAACGTTATCCGGCTGCGGTACGAAATCAAAGAAAGATGTTGTTCAGGATTTAAGTAATAAAATTGAAAAAATGAACAGTTATCAGACGGATGCGACGATGACGTTTCAACATAATGGCAAGAAACAGATCTACAAGGCCAATATTTCCTATAAGAAACCCTATTATTATCGCGTGGCGCTCAGCGACAGCAAAAAGCAGAATCAGCAGATGATTCTGCGGAACACGGAAGGCGTCTTTGTCCTGACGCCGCAATTGAATAAAAGCTATCGCTTTGAAAGCAACTGGCCCAATAATCGCAGTCAGGCGTATCTCTATAATACGTTGGTGAAGGATATTGTAAACGATCCGAATCCGACCTTTAAAGCGAAAGACAATCAATATGTTTTTGATACGAAGACAAATTATAATACGACGCAGTTAGCAAATCAGACGATTACATTGAAGAAAAATCTAATCCCGGAGAAGGTGCAGGTGAAGGACAAAGATCAGAATATTGTCGTTACGGTGACTTTCTATCATTTCAAATTCAATCCGAATTTAAACAATCAATTATTTAACGTCAAGCAGAATATGACCGCGGCTAAGATCAAAGACACTGCATCGACGTCGGCGGCGAACGCCTCCTTTACCGTGCATTATCCAACAGCGAAAATCAACGGCACAAAGCTGTCATTGATGAAGCCGGAAGTCACCGCAAGCGGCGAGAAGTATGTGCTGAAATATGCGGGCAAGAAGCCGTTTACATTAATCGAGTCGGCAAGCCGGGAGAGCGCATCTGTGGCACCGACACTGGCCGCAGGTGATCCGGCCAATCTTGGATTTGCCATTGGCACGATCAGCAATCAGACGCTGTCTTGGTCATTCGGCGGTACAGACTATTATCTTGCCTCCAACGCGTTGACCCAGGATGAACTTATGGCAGTTGCGCAATCTGTCAGTGGTGACGTAGTCAAATAATGGTTGACCAGCGAGAAGGCTTTTCTATCAAAAAGATGAATAATCAAGCAGCACTTCATGGATCGAGGTCAATGAAGTGCTTTTTTATACAGGTCCATTTTCACAGCAATGCCGTCGAATTTGTATTATAGTCCGTTTTAAAAATTCTTTCTCTTTGTGCTAATAAGTGCTTTAATGGGGATAAGAAAAATTGGGCTAAATTAGCGACTGAAAAGGCTGGGAGAACAAATGGATACGAATTATTATCGTGACACATGGGCAGAAATTGATTTGGATGCAATTGCTTGGAATGTCGCCGAGATGAGGGCGAGACTGCCTCAGAATGTAGCGATGATGGCCGTTGTCAAAGCGAACGGCTATGGCCACGGGGCGAGACAAGTCGCTGAGATCGCTTTGGCAAATGGCGCGTCGTGGCTGGCTGTTGCCATTTTTGACGAAGCGCTCGCTCTGCGCGCGGCAGGTATTGACGTTCCGATACTTGTCCTGTCTCCGATTCGGCCGCAGGATGCAGCGCTCGCTGCGGCGCAGCATATCTCGCTCGCTGTTTCACAGGAGGAATGGCTCACAAGCGCAGCGCCATTCCTTCAGGACAGTGTCCCCCTGCGCCTTCATCTTGCCTGTGATACCGGAATGGGACGGATCGGTATTCAGAACCGCGAACAGGCTTCCGCCTTTCTTGACGCTGTAAAAGGTGACTCACGGTTCGAAGTCGAAGGGATGTTCACTCATTTTGCGACGGCGGATCAAGAGGATGCGGTCTATTTCAATGAGCAATATGCATGCTTTGAGCGGATGGTGGAGTGGGTGCATCAGCTAGGTGTGCACCCTGCAGTCATTCACTGTGCCAACAGTGCGACGACCTTGCGCTTTCCAAAAGAAGGACGCCAGCTGTTCAACCTTGTCCGTTATGGTATTTCGATGTATGGCCTGTCACCCTCACCAGACATGTGTGCGCATCTTCCCTTTCCATTGCGTCCCGCTTTGTCCCTGCATAGCTGTCTCACTTACGTCAAGCAAGTGCCGGCGAATTCATTTATCGGCTACGGTGCGACCTACCAAGCAGCTGCGGATGAATGGATTGGCACGGTGCCGATTGGCTATGCGGATGGCTTTTTGCGTGCGCTTAGCGGCACGGATGTCCTAGTCGATGGCAGGCGCTGCCCGATTGTTGGACGGATTTGTATGGATCAGCTGATGATTCGTCTGCCACATGCGTATCCACTCGGCACAGCGGTCGTATTAATTGGCAAAGATGGCAATGAAGAAATAAGTGCAGACGAACGGGCAGCTGCATTGCACACCATCAACTATGAGGTGACCTGTCTGATTAATGCGCGTGTACCCCGTGTGTTTAAACGAGATGGAAAAATAAGTGACACCGAAAATGCGGTGCTTGATGCAATGGTATGCAGCGAGAAAAGCCGCACTTGATTGTCAGAACATGGGGATCAAGGCTGAACGTTTAATAGCGCGCATTTTCTGCTCCCACAGGTTATCGTATTTGCCGCATAATTTGCCTGTCATTTTGTTTTTTTCGCAGCTTTTTACAAAAAAAAGACAAATTTTTGCTGAGAACGCATTTTTACGACAGCAATTGCCGAATCGTGCTTCCAATCCTTTTTCGGAAATGCTATTATTAATTTTAGATTAAAAAAGCTTGTTCCAGTTCAAGGAAACAGGAATTATAGAGGCGCGTCGAGCGTTTATCAGGCGGCTACGATTGACAATAATGTCATTGGAATTTCTGATTATGTGGTGGGGGTGCAGAAATGCCAGAGTCAAATTTGAAGAAAATTATGCTGAGTGTGCCGCAACATTTATTGAATGAGATTGATGGACTTGCCAGCCGTGATCAAATGAATCGCAGTGAACTGTTTCATCGCGCAGTACGTATGTATTTGCGTGAACGGAATAAGGGTCATGTTCGTGAAATTATGCGGCAAGGCTATATGGAAATGGCTAAAATTAATCTTAATATTGCTTCTGAGGCTTTTCTCGCTGAAGAGGAGGCAGAGATTGCGATGCTACGCTCCGTTAGCGGGGTGTAATGAGTGATTGTTAAACGCGGCGATGTCTATTTTGCTGATCTATCTCCGGTAGTCGGTTCGGAACAGGGCGGGGTTCGCCCAGTCTTGGTGATCCAGAACGATATCGGCAATCGCTTCAGCCCGACGGTTGTTGTGGCAGCGATAACCGCCCAGATTCAGAAAGCCAAGCTGCCGACTCATGTCGAAATCGACGCGAAGCGCTATGGATTTGATCGGGATTCGGTTATTTTGCTGGAACAAATCCGTACGATTGATAAGCAGCGATTAACAGATAAGATTACTCACCTTGATGAAGAGATGATGGGCAGGGTCAATAAGGCGATTCAGATTAGTCTGAGTCTGGTTGATTTTTAAGCACTTTGAGAAATAATGACATTGTTTTATGAAGAGAATAGATAATTTGGAAGAAAGAGATTGATCGCTTAGGCGGTCAATCTCTTTTTCGCCGTCTACAGACCATTGCCCGTCAATTCGGGGAAAGAGCTGGTTACAGAAAAAGCAACAAATTTCGAGGCGTCCGATTTGCCTAGAAAATCGTGACATGAAATAATAAAAAAGAGTCGGAAATTTCTAAATGATAAGTTGATAATTGACAGCTAGACTGGATGAAGCGAGAGTGGTGACATGCCGTGCTGACTGAGAAGAACAGAATGCATCTGTATAAAGACGTTCTCGATGACTATTTGAATGCAGGAGATGACGCACGCGTCGCGCGGCGGGGTGAATTGCTCAGTCATGTTCTGATGGCGAATGATGTCTTGCCTGATGAAGTTCTGCGTCTGCATGTAGCGGCTCTTGAGCATCTTGGTAAGACGATCAGCGTGGAAATGATGCAGTCATTGCGTCTGCTTCGCGATGTGTTTAATGGCTATCAGCGGGCGTTTGACGAGATGAAGGTGCTGAAGAATCGGCAGAAGCAATTAGACAAGGAAATTCAAATTGCCGCCGAGATTCAGAAGAGCCTGTTGAAGAAACAGAGTCCGAGTTATAGCCATGCGGCAATCGGTGCCATTACTCAGCCGGCGCGGGAGATGAGCGGTGACTATTATCAAGTCTTCACGAGCGAGCATGATCGGCTTGGCGTGGCAATCGCTGACGTAGTCGGCAAGGGAATCCCGGCAGCGATGTGTATGTCGATGATTAAATACGCAATGGACAGTTTTCCAGAACTCGACAGCTATCCGGATAGAATGTTAACTAATTTGAATCGGGTGGTCGCACGAAATGCTGATCCAAGTATGTTTGTGACGATGCTTTGCGGTTTTTATGATCCGAATGAGCACCAATTTCTCTATGCATCGGCAGGGCATGAACCCGGGTTTTATTATAATGCGGCTGAGGATCAATTCAGTGATTTGCAGGCGAAAGGAATAGCGCTCGGTATCGTGCAGGAAAGCAGCTATACTCTGTACCGGCAGCCCGTGAATGCAGGGGATATGATTTTTCTTTTCACAGATGGGGTGACAGACAGCAGATGCCAAGATATTTTTTTTGGAAGGGATAGACTGGAGCAGATGATACGGTGCCACTTGCAGCTCTCAGCGGGACAATTGGCTGAACGGATCTTTTACGAATTAGAAAAGTTTCAAAATTTCACCCTTTATGATGACTTCACATTTATTGCGATCAAATTCTAGACGGCCGTGTTTGCCTGGTTCTCATCTAGACAGGCTTCAATGACAGATGGACGCCATGTTTGAAAATACAGCTGATCGGGTAGTCAATAGAGTGCTTCGGCAGATTGGAGGATGACCAGTTTGAATATTGCCATGCAAGAAGGAAGCGACTGTTATCGCCTGTTTGTAGCGGGAGAAATTGATGTGTACACGGCAAGTGAGTTGAAGCAGCGTCTCCTGCCTCTGACAAGAACGCGAGACGTCGTTCTTGACTTGAACGGGACAAGCTATATGGACAGCACAGCGCTTGGCGTTATTATTGCCGCCTTAAAGGGGGCGGTACAAAGCAATCATACGTTTCAGATCGTCGGGCTGACGCCACGTGTTGAGCGATTGTTTCGGATTACTGGATTAACTGATATTCTACAAAGAGAGCAGGCGATTGGAGACGATGATAATGTGCGGGAAAAATGACACCATTCAATTGACTTTTCCGGCCAAGCCGGAGTACGTGATGCTCGCTCGTTTGACCTGTTCCGGGGCGGCCAGTCGGATGGGGTATTCGTTGGAAGCGATCGAGGACATCAAAGTCGCTGTCTCTGAGGCATGCACGAATGTAGTCACGCATGCCTATAGGGGTCAGAAATGTTCTGGAACGGTGTCCGTCCGATTGGAATGCAGTGACGCGCAGCTGGCTGTATTCGTGATTGACAGCGGCGAGAGCTTTGATGCGGAGCACGTCATAAAGAATTTGAAACCGATCAATTCTTCACTCGCTCTTGAAGATATTGGCGAGGGAGGACTAGGCTTATTATTAATCCGTGCGCTCATGGACGAAGTGGCGATCAGCAGTGACTATGGAGTCGTTGTCAAAATGGTTAAACTTCTGAAAAGAGGCGGGGTGAGGCAATATGCCGACAGAGTCTCGACTACCGCAGAGTGAAGTGCGCCGATTAATTCTGGCCTATCAGAATGATCCGGCTAACGAGCAATTGCAGCAGATATTAATTACCAATTATGAGAAATTAGTTGCCGTCTATGCCCGGAAATTTGCGAAAAACAGAGATACTCAGGAAGATTTATTTCAGGTTGGCATGATTGGATTAATCGCGGCGATTCAACGCTTTGATCCGGCGTATGGAAGGGGTTTTGAGGCATTCGCTGTGCCGACAATTATTGGTGAAATTAAACGGTATATTCGTGATAAGACTTGGGGGGTCCATGTCCCTCGTCGCGTCAAAGAGCTTGGACCGCGAATTCGTCAGGCAGCAGAAGACTTGACCCGAAAATATCAGCGGTCGCCGACTATTCAGGAAATCGCTGTATCGATCAACGAGGACGAAGAGGATATTCTTGAATCGATGGAAATGGCGCGCAGCTACCACACCTTATCTGTTGATTCAAAAATTGATGCAGATAATGATGGACGCGCTGTCACACTTCTTGACGTGATTGGCGAACGTGATCTCGCGTATGATCGCATCAACGAGAAGATCGTATTGGAGAAAGCATTTGAAGTGCTGTCACGGCGTGAGCGACAGATTATCATTTATATTTTCTTCGATAATCTCAGCCAAAAAGAGACAGGTGAATTGCTCGGTGTTTCGCAAATGCATGTATCCAGATTGCAGCGCAAGGCGCTGACTAAGCTCAGGGACAGCTTGCCACGCGATGGGAAAGGTGAATCAGCGCCGGTTTGATCGAACTAGACAGCGCCTATACAACATACTACACCAGTCGGGCAGCCGTCCTTTTGAATGGGCAGGCTGTTTTTGTATGCGAGAAGACGATAGATCAATCGTAAATTTTTCAAAACGGGATTTTATAAGCAGAACAAGATAGAATAGAAGAGAGATTGGTTTGGCAGAAAGGTTTACAACTCGATTGGAGGATGAGCAGTCTTGGAACAGCTCGCACGCGCGATAGCTGCGCAGCTTGCTTTAAAGCCGCAGCATGTTGATCATGTCATAGATTTATTAACAAAGGAAAATACCATTCCCTTTATTGCTCGTTATCGTAAGGAGATGACGGGCGGTATGGATGAAGTGCAGATAGAAACGATTCAACGCCTTTACAGCTATGGCTGCCAATTGCAGCAGCGTAAAGAAGAGGTGCTCAAGCGAATGGACGATCAAGGGGTTTCGGATCCGCTGCTTCGGCAGCAAATTATTGCTGCCCGGAAGCTTCAGGAAGTTGAAGATCTGTATCTGCCGTTTAAACCGAAACGGCGGACACGGGCCGTCATCGCCAAAGAAAAAGGCCTGGGACCTTTGGCAAATTGGCTGATTGAGCGTCCTTCTCAGTCTGCAGAAGAAAAAGCTGTTCAGTTTCTGTCAGAGGAGAAGGGGGTTGAAACCGTTGCAGCAGCGATTGAGGGCGCCTGCGCGATTATTGCTGAGCGGCTTGCGGAACGAGCGGATTTACGATCGCTTTGTCGCCGTCACGCCGTCGCTCAAGGGCTTCTTTGCGTTCAGAAGGGGAAGGAGGCAGCGAAGGATGAGAAGAAGGTCTATGAAATGTACTATACATATGAGGAAAAAGCGTCCAGAATTGTACCCCATCGTGTATTGGCAATCAATCGCGGTGAGAAATCAGGTATTTTAAAAGTCACAATTACTTTTCCCGAGACGGCAATTTTTACTGAAATGAACCGGCTTCTTTTTCGCGGCAAACCCGCTGTCACCGATGGATTGCTTCACGCGACCGTGGAAGACGCGTGTCATCGATTGATTTTTCCCGCGGTCGCGCGCGAACTAAGACAGAACTTGACTGAGAAGGCTGAGAAGCAAGCGATACATATTTTTTCTGAGAACCTGCGCGGTTTGTTACTTCAGCCACCGATGAAGGAAAAAACAGTGCTTGGTGTCGATCCTGCTTATCGAACCGGATGCAAACTGGCGGTTGTACATCCAACAGGAAAACTGCTCGCACATTCACTTATATACCCCACTCCACCGAAATCAGAGATTGCCGAGGCACAAGCGGTTGTTCTTGAGCTGATCGCTCGCTTTCATATTTCTGTCATCGCTATCGGCAACGGGACAGCGTCACGAGAGACGGAGGCCTTTATTGCAGAAACGATCAAACAGGCCGATCATGACGTTTCTTATATACTGGTCAATGAGGCGGGAGCCAGCGTGTACTCTGCTTCATCACTTGCCCGTGAAGAATTCCCTGATCTGCATGTTGAAGAGCGCAGCGCTATTTCTATTGCTCGGAGATTGCAGGATCCGCTGGCTGAACTCGTTAAAATTGATCCAAAATCCGTTGGCGTCGGTGAATATCAGCATGATGTATCCGAGAAAGAACTGTCACAGTCGCTGCGTTTTGTTGTTGAGACGGTTGTGAATCAAGTGGGTGTTAATGTCAACACCGCTTCGGTTGAATTGCTGCAGCATGTTGCGGGTCTCTCGCGAGCTGTTGCTGCTAATCTTGTTGCTAGACGGAGTGCTCTCGGAAAATACAGTCGGAGAGAGCAGCTGATGGACGTACCGCGGCTTGGTCCGCGTGCGTACGAGCAATGTGCAGGATTTCTTCGTATCAGCGGCGGTGAGGAACCGCTGGATAATACGCCCATTCATCCGGAAAGCTACCGAGAGACGAAGCAATTGCTGACCAAGATTGACGGCACAGAGGCAATGCTTGGTCAGCCTGAACTAATTGAAAAATTAAAACAGATTGATATTGCCGAAACAGCTGCTGAACTTGGAATGGGGGAACCGACTTTGCGTGACATCGTCGATAGTCTGATTCGTCCAGGGCGTGATCCGCGAGATGAACTGAGAAAACCGCTTTTGAAGAAAGATATACTGAAAATGGAAGATCTCAGAAAAGGAATGAAACTTGAAGGAGTCGTCCGCAATGTGGTTGATTTCGGTGCATTTATTGATATTGGTGTCAAACAGGATGGACTCGTCCACCTTTCGAAAATGAGTCACCATTTTGTTCGGCACCCGCTTGATGTTGTTTCTGTTGGCACGATTGTTACTGTTTGGGTCGAGGATGTTTCTATTGAAAAGGGCCGGATAGCTCTGACGATGTGTGATCCCTTGAAATAAGAAAAATTCATTGGACGGTTCATAAAAACGTCATTTTCTATTGGTGGCGGCTCGTGTATGATTGGAATAAGTCACGGGGCAAGGGTGAGTGTAAAGAAATGACGAATGAAGAGCTACAGAAATTAGTTCAGCAAGTCTCCCTGCAAAGCTTTCATAGGCCGTTTCATCATCAGGCTATCTTCAATACGCATCTGCGAACGACAGGTGGGCGCTATCTGCTCGCCTCGCATGGTCTCGAGTTTAATCCGAAACAACTTGCTTATTTTGGCCAAGAGGCGTTTATCAAAATCATTAAACATGAACTATGCCATTATCACCTGCACTTAAGCGGACAGGGCTATCGGCATCGGGATCCAAGCTTCCGTGAACTATTGCGGCGTGTCGGCGGTACACGATTCTGTGGACAAATTCCTGGCAGCGGCAACAAATCGCAGGCTCATTACAGCTACCGCTGCACAAGCTGCGGGCTGATCTTTCACCGCAGACGCCGTATTGATACGACGCGTTTTGTTTGTGGCAGCTGCGGTGGGCAACTGCGTCCTGAATCAGCTGATCACCAAATATTAGAGTGACAAAAGCCGCTCAAGCTGAGAAGGAGAGCGGTACAGAAATCAATGAGAGGCGTGAGAATCTTGTGAGAAGGGGAGGTGAGTCATGCCGTGTGTTGTTTAAAATAAACAAAAACAGAAAAAGGGTTGACGTGTTTGCTGAAGATGTGGTAAATTATTAAGGTCGTCAAAAGGAACATATACATTGAAGTGATAAATTGTTCCTTTTGAAAAAGGGTTGACAAATAAATACCCAATGCGTATAATATGTTATTGTGACTTTAGTGGAATTATGAGTTATTCCACAGTAGCTCAGCGGCAGAGCAATCGGCTGTTAACCGATCGGTCGTAGGTTCGAACCCTACCTGTGGAGCCATGGAGAAGTACCCAAGCTGGCTGAAGGGGCTCCCCTGCT
>JBDNRH010000015.1:77075-80343 GCA_047718535.1 Sporolactobacillus sp. | reverse complement strand
ACTGATTTTCCGGAAATTCTTGACGGACGTGTGAAGACGCTGCATCCGGCCGTTCACGGCGGACTCTTGGCCGTCCGCGATAAAAAAGAGCATATGGACGCGATTGCGAAGCTCGGTATTCAGCCGATTGACTTCGTGATTGTTAACTTGTATCCGTTCAAAGAGACGATTTCCAATCCGGACGTAGCCTACGAAGATGCCGTAGAGAATATTGATATTGGCGGACCGAGCATGCTGCGCTCGGCGGCAAAGAACCACCGCAGTGTTACTGTCGTCTGCGATCCGGCAGATTATGACACGGTTGCGGAAAGTCTCGACGCGGCGAATGACGCACCGTTTGCCTTGAAGCAGAAGCTCGCGGCTAAAGTCTTCCGTCACACAGCCGCGTACGATGCGTTAATCGCGGATTATTTCACGAAGCAGGTCGGCGAAGAATTCCCGGAAAAACTAACCCTGACTTACGAGAAGAAGCAAGCTTTGCGTTATGGTGAGAATCCGCATCAGATGGCTGCTTTTTATAGCGAACCACTGAAGAATGAGGCGACAATTGCCGCAGCTAGGCAGCTTCATGGCAAAGAACTTTCCTATAATAATATTCGCGACGCGGATGCTGCGCTTGGAATTGTCAAAGAATTCACGGAACCCGCAGCCGTTGCGGTCAAGCATATGAATCCATGCGGCATCGGCCTTGGCGCAACGATCAATGAAGCGTATGACAAAGCCTACGAGGCCGATCCGGTGTCAATCTTCGGCGGCATTGTGGCACTGAACCGCGAAGTTGACGCCGCGCTTGCCGAGAAACTGCACAGCATTTTCCTCGAAATCATCATCGCGCCGTCATACTCTGATGAAGCCATTAAAATACTTGAGAACAGGAAGAAGAATTTGCGTCTGCTGCAAGTTAAGTTTACTGAGGACAAGCAGGAGTATGTTCAGTATACGTCGGTGCGCGGCGGCATGCTTGTTCAGGATCTGGACACGAAAGGTTACGCCGATGTTGAAAGTGATCTGAAAGTGGTCACCGACCGCAAACCAACGGATGCGGAAATGGACAGTCTGAAATTCGCTTGGACGATTGTGAAACATGTGAAGTCGAACGCGATCGCGCTTGTTAACGATGGCCGCATGGTTGGCATGGGCGGCGGCCAGACGAACCGCGTTGGCGCAGCGAAAATTGCGCTTGAAGAAGCGGGAGACAAGACAAAAGGCGCGGTTCTGTCCTCTGATGCGTATTTCCCAATGAGTGACACCGTTGAAGAAGCGGCCAAAGCCGGAATCACAGCAATTATCCAGCCAGGCGGCTCAATTCGCGACCAAGAGTCAATTGATATGTGCAATAAATATAATATCGCCATGATCTTTACCGGCATGCGCCATTTCAAACATTAATATTGCACCAAGTTAGGCAAAGGTGCACCGAATTGGTGAAAAACGCACCGAATTGGTGAAAAACGCACCGAATTGGTGAAAAACGCACCGAATTCGTAAAAAGCGCACCAAATTCGTGAAAAACGCACCGAATTTGAGAACACGCACCAAATTCTGAGAAAACGCACCAAATTCGTGAAAAACGTACCGAATTTGAGAAAGCGCACCAAATTGAGCGAATGCAATCATACCAAACAAGAAAAGAGGTTGAGCAGGATGCGAATCTTGATTGTCGGCAGTGGTGGCCGCGAACACGCGATGGCGTGGAAAGCCGCACAGAGTCCGCTCGTCTCAGCGGTTTACGCGGCCCCGGGCAGTGATGGCATGCGCGCCGTTGCACAATGCGTGCCGATTGATGTGATGGACTTCGAGGCGCTGAGCCAGTTTGCCAGTGAACAGGCAATCGACTTGACGCTTGTCGGTCCAGAGATTCCGCTCGTCGGCGGAATTGTCGACCATTTTCAAGAAAAAGGGCTGAAAATTTTCGGGCCGTCAAAAGCCGCCGCACAAATTGAAGGCAGCAAGGCGTTTGCCAAAGCGCTGATGAAAAAATACGCAATTCCAACGTCCGACTACCAGTCGTTCACCAATTATGACCAAGCGGTCGACTATTTGCATCAAGTTGGCGCGCCTATTGTTTTGAAGGCGGACGGACTTGCCGCCGGAAAAGGTGTAATCGTTGCGTTGACAATGGACGAGGCGGAGACCGGTTTAAAGGAATTAATGAAGGACAAGAAATTTGCAGAGGCCGGATCGCGAGTCGTGATCGAGGAATATCTTGAAGGCGAGGAATTCTCGCTGATGGCGCTTGTTAATGGTGAGCAAGTGACGCCGCTCGCGATTGCACAGGATCACAAGCGGGCTTATGAAGGCGACAAGGGGCCGAACACAGGCGGCATGGGCGCGTACTCGCCAGTCCCGCAAATTCCGCCGGCAATCGTTGACGAGGCTGTGCGCACGATTGTTCAACCGACCGCCTCCGGCATGGTGCAGGATGGGAACTCGTTCATCGGTGTTCTCTATGCCGGGTTGATGCTGACGAAAAAAGGGCCGAAAGTCATTGAATTCAATTGCCGATTTGGCGATCCGGAGACGCAGGTCGTGCTGCCTCGGCTTAAATCGGATTTCGTTCAAGCGATTACGGACGTGATTGGCGGAAAGAAGCCAACGCTTGAGTGGGCGGCTCAGACAGCAGTCGGCGTCGTGCTGGCCTCGGCCGGCTATCCCGGTGCCTATGAAAAAGGCGGTGCGCTCGGTGACTTGGCGCAGCTTCCGGAAGCTGCTTTACTTTTTCACGCAGGCACGCAGCAAACAGGAGAAGGCTGGGTGACAAACGGAGGACGTGTGCTGCTCGTCACCCGGCTAGCGGATGACCTGCGCAGCGCGCGCGACGCGGTGAACGAGGATATGGAGAAAATAGCGACCAATGCGGTTTTCTATCGCCGCGACATTGGGCATCATGCACTGGAAGCCGTAGAAAAATAATTAAGCTTAATCACAACGAATAATCCCCATTGCACTTGATAGCGAAACCAAGTGCAATGGGGATTATATTTTCGGATAATCTTGAATCACTGCGTAATTTGCGCGACTTTTGCAGCATATGGATTTTACCTGCCGTCGTTAAGCCTATTAGTGCCAACTGTATCAATCGACTAATTTTGCAGAGAAAAAAGGAGATACGTTTACCATCTACTATAGGAGTTGTCCTCCTCCTCGCGTCGCCGTTCCTCCTCTTCCTCACGCCGGCGATCCTCCTCCTCTTCTTCGCGCCGACGATCTTCTTCCTCCTCCTCGCGTCGCCGTTCCTCCTCTTCCTCACGCCGGCGATCCTCCTCCT
>JBDNRH010000015.1:64901-76975 GCA_047718535.1 Sporolactobacillus sp. | reverse complement strand
CTTCTTCGCGCCGACGATCTTCTTCCTCTTCCTCGCGTCGCCGATCTTCTTCCTCTTCTTCATGGCGTCGTTCTTCTTCTTCACGCTCACGCTCTTCCTGTTCTTCGCGCTGGCGGTCCTCTTCAAGCTCATCGCGATCGTACCACGGCTTGCCATAGTCGCGTTCATAAATCGCCTTATCCCGAGCCCAAGTTGGGTAACCAGAATATAGCCGATCATTGTCGTAGTCGGCTTGCCATGATTTATATCCGGAATGATTGACTTCCTCATGCTTGGTCTGGCTCGTGTTGCGCCTTGGTTTATCTGTGTTGTCATTGTTTGAGAAATAAGATGCGCTGTTTGACTGTTCTGTGTAAGAATAGAATTTATAATCTGGTGTCGGTTCTTTCCAGGTAGGTTCAGAATACGACTGTGAGGGTGTGTACTTTCTCGTTCGGTTTGACGGATAGCTGGTTGAACTATCATCTTTAGTTTGAAATGCGGCAGTGATGGTCCGATAAGCTGCAGGAAAGAAGCCCAACATGTAAATTGTGTGGAGAAACTGGCTGATTAAACCGTGATTTAGCTGATAACCCAAACAAAGCATCCAGTCTGTCAGGCTGTGGAATTCATCGAGATGCGTAAGCGGAAAATAATTAAGAAGCAGCAAATAAAAAAAGAAACCTAAACTGATAAAATAAGTGCTTAATTTTAACCATCCAGCTGCTATGACTGTGATTAAGGTGAAAGCAACAAGCACATCGAAAGGCATTGGAGCATCGCTAGATGTGTAAAAATGAAGAATTGGAGAAATAGCGAAAAAATAGGCGGCAGCTGAGAGAAGCCGTCCTCCTTTCTTGTGCATATAGGCGGACAATACGGATGCAATAACGGCACTGAGAATGAAGAATTGAAGGTTATTTGAAAGATGCAGTTGGTGTACTTGAGCCATCACTAATAAACTGAAAAGACATGCGGCATTGAATAGATCCAGTCCACGAAAGAATAGTTTCATACCTATTTCATCTCCCAAAGTAAATTGCATAGAGCTTTTGCAAATATTACCTAGTTTAATACTTAAACTCTAAATTAGCATAAGTTTGTTATCCTATAAACCCTTATTTTTCAAACAAAAAATGAGGAATTTAGCCACTAATTTGAAATCAGCTGAGCATTGCGACAATTTGTGAAAAGGTGTACAATTAGCGGCACATAAGAGAAAAAAAGGAAACGAAAGTAAAGAGGAGCGAATCAGAATGAGTGAAGCAGTCAGAAAAGTCGGTATTGTTGGAATTGGTAACGTTGGCAAAGCTGCGGCCTCGGCCGTGCTGCATGAAAACATTGCCGATGAGCTTTATATTAGCGATATTGACAGCGAGCGGGCAAAGGGTGAAGCATGGGATTTTGCCGACAGCATTGAAGTGACACCGTCCCGCACCCGGGTATACGAGGTGCCGCTGGAAGGTCTTGCAATTTGTGACGTCATTCTTGTCGCTGTCACCGAGCGCAAGCAGATTCCGTCGTCGTCACGTCTCGAATTATTAAAGGGGACGGCGGCGATTGCTTATGACATCGTGCCAAGGCTGCGTAACGCTGGTTTTGCGGGTATTTATGTAATTGCGACGAATCCGTGCGATATTATTTCCCATCTTTTCTATAAACTGTCTGGTCTGCCGAAGGAACGGGTCATTGGCACAGGAACGGCTCTTGACAGCATGCGTCTGCGCCGTCTATTATCCGAAGCAGTCGGCGGCATCGACCCGCGCAGCATCAGCGCCTATATGATCGGCGAGCATGGCGATTCACAGATTGCTGCATGGTCGCAGGTTCGGATTGGCGGCCAGTCACTGGATGAATTCGAAGCGGAATCAACGGAACTTGCTCCGGTTGATCGGGATCAAGTGGAAGATGCAGCGAGGCATTTCGGCTGGGAAATCCATAAGCGTAAAGGCAATACACAATTTGGTATCGGCAACCAGCTGGCTACTTTTGCGAAAAATATATTGAATGACGCGCGCAATATTACTCCGGCCTCCGTTGTGCTGAGCGGCGAATATGGTCAGGAAAATTTATCCATTGGTGTGCCGATTGTTCTCGGTCGCCAAGGCGTTGTTAAGATACTTCATTTCCACCTGACGGACAAAGAACAGCAAGCGTTCGACGCTTCAGCGGAATTGATCAAGGGCTATATCGAGAAGACGCTGGCGGATCATGAAGCACAGACGGTGGATTGATTGAATAGAAGATAAAAGGATCCGAGGATTCGATCCCCTGTGAAAGCAGTGGGATTTTTTTTATGCGTGAATGGTCGAGTCGGCTTTATTGATGACTCAATTTGTTGTAAGATGAAAGAGTAATGCTTTCGTGAAGCAGTGCGCGACAATAGTCGGAACTTTGAAAAAGAGTCACGAAAAAAGGCGGACTCATTGCGCCGAACACGAAACCTATCCGCTAGATTGTAATTGAAAGGAATGGACAAATTTGCAAATCGATAAATTAAGAGGCAAGGCGCTCGATCAACTCTTCGATGCGGTACTCACATTAAAAGATCGCGAAGAATGCTATCGCTTCTTCGATGATCTGTGCACGATGGGCGAAATTCAGTCGCTCTCGCAAAGGCTTGAAGTGGCGCGGATGCTGATGGCGGGCAATACGTATCATCATATTGAGGAACAGACGGGTGCAAGCACAGCAACGATTTCCCGGGTGAAGCGGTGCATTAATTTCGGCAATGAAGGCTATCAGATGACCTTGGAGCGTTTGAAAGAGACGAAGTAATTCCCGCGAATGCTGAGCTTTAGTTTTTCTTATACTTAGTCCCGCTGAAATCTATATACTTTCTTAACGTATTAGAAAAACTTGGCGAAACCAAGTCCGCAGGCGAAGGCTGAGCCCTAGTTTTTCTTATACTTGGTTCCGCTGAAATCTATATACTTTCTTAACGTATAAAATAGGATGTGCAATGAATGGATAGTTTGTCACAAGATTTGCTCAAGGGGCTGAATCCGGAGCAACTGAAAGCGGTCAAGCATGATCAAGGACCGCTTCTGATCATGGCCGGTGCGGGCAGTGGTAAGACGCGCGTCTTGACGCATCGCATGGCTTATTTGATGATTGAGCGCGGGGTCGCGCCGTGGAGTTTGCTGGCGATTACGTTTACTAATAAAGCGGCAAAAGAAATGAAGGAGCGCCTGACCGAGCTTGCCGGTCCGCTCGTTAATGATGTCTGGGTGTCGACCTTTCACTCGATGTGCGTGCGTATCTTGCGCCGAGACAGTGATCGGCTCGGTATCAGCCGGAATTTCTCAATTCTCGACACGACCGATCAGCAATCGGTGATTAAAAATATCTTAAAAGAACGCAATCTTGATCCGAAGAAATTCACGCCGCGCAGCATTCTCGCCAAGATTAGTGCAGCGAAGAACGAGCTTCAGACGGCCGCGGACTACGCCAAGCACGTCACCGACTTATTCGATGAAGTCGTGCGCGATGTCTATTTGGATTACGAAAAGAAGCTGCGGCAGAATCAGTCACTTGATTTCGATGACTTGATTATGACGACGGTCCATCTTTTTCAGACCGTACCGGAGACGCTTGCTTATTATCAGAAGAAATTCCGCTATATCCATGTGGATGAATATCAGGATACGAACCGCTCACAATATTTGCTTGTCCATCTGCTCGCTGACCGGTATAAGAATCTCTGCGTTGTCGGCGATTCCGATCAGTCGATTTACGGCTGGCGCGGCGCCGATATTCATAATATCCTCTCGTTTGAGGAAGACTATCCAGACGCGACCGTAATCAAGCTCGAGCAAAACTATCGATCAACGAAGAAGATTCTGGAAGCTGCCAATCATGTGATTGAAAACAATCTGAACAGGAAGCCGAAGAATCTATGGACGGAAAATGAGGACGGGCAGCAGATTGCCTACTATCAAGCAAGTACAGAGCATGATGAAGGGTATTATGTGGCCGGTAAGATGCAGGCGCTGACCAAGGACGGCTTTCGTTATTCTGATTTGGCCGTATTGTACCGCACCAACGCCCAGTCGCGTGTGATTGAAGAGACGCTTGTCAAGTCCAATATTCCCTACCGCATGATTGGCAGCATTAAATTCTATGAACGTAAGGAAATTAAGGATACCCTTGCCTACCTGAAATTAATCGCCAATCCCGATGACGATATCAGTCTGGCACGTGTGATTAATGAACCGAAGCGCGGCATTGGCGCCTCGTCAATGGATAAACTCGCTGATTTCGCCATTCAGGCCGACTGCTCGCTGAGTAAAGCAATTGATTCGATTGACTTGATCAGCATTGCGCCGCGCACGGCTCATAAGATGGAAGAATTCGCGCAGATGATAATGAATTGGTCGAAAATGCAGGAATTTCTTTCGGTCACGGATTTGGTGGATGACGTGCTCGACAAGTCGGGTTATCGTGACGCATTGAAGGCAGAACATACGCTTGAATCGCAGAGCCGTCTGGAGAATCTTGATGAATTTCTTTCCGTCACGCAGGAATTTGAAAAGTCGCATGACGATAAGTCGCTGGTGACCTTTCTGACCGAGCTCGCACTCGACTCTGATGTCGAAGAAGAGAATGAGAAAACCAATCCGGACTCGGTGACACTGATGACACTGCATTCCGCAAAGGGACTTGAGTTCCCGGTCGTTTTCCTGATTGGCATGGAAGAGGGCATTTTTCCCCATAGCCGGGCAATCGACTCACCGGATGAAATGGAGGAAGAGCGGCGGCTCGCCTATGTCGGTATCACCCGCGCCCGCCAGCGTCTGTACCTGACGTCGGCTGATGTGCGAACGCTATATGGACAGACGACCGCACATGCGGCGTCGCGATTTATTAAGGAGATTCCGCAGCCATTGATCGAACAGGAGGCTGATCGCGCGTCGTCAAACTTTGCGTTCAGACAGATAAGAGACAATCGGCCTTCGTTTGGCCTTCCGAAGCGCAGCGCGCAGCCGGCCTATACTCAGGCTGTGCCGACACTCAAAAAGCAGAGCGGCGCGAATGGTGACTGGCAGGTGGGTGCCAAGGTACGGCATAAGAAATGGGGGATTGGCACAGTGGTCAGCACGAAAGGCAGCGGGGACAGTGTTGAGCTTGATATTGCTTTTCCGAAGCCAGTGGGTCTGAAGCGGCTGCTTGGCGCCTTTGCCCCAATTGAAAAAGTATAAGCCGGCGAGATCGACTTAAGGGAGTCTATGAAATGGATCAACGTGAGCAGCATCTCCGCGACGTGCGCGCGAAGCTGAATCAGTATAGTTATGAATATTACGTCGAGGACAACCCAAGTGTGCCGGACAGTGAATATGACCGGTTAATGAATGAACTGATTGCGATTGAGAGCGAATATCCGGAACTTGTCACACCGGATTCGCCGACACAGCGCGTTGGCGGGGAACCACTCAAAGGGTTTGAAAAAGTGACTCATGAGATACCGATGCTCAGTCTTGGTGATGTGTTTGATGAGGCGGAACTGCTTGACTTCGATCGCCGCGTGCGGCAAAGTGTTGGCGACGACATCGAGTACGTCTGCGAACTGAAGATTGACGGACTGGCGATTTCGCTCACTTATGAAGACGGTGCGTTTGTGCGCGGGGCGACACGCGGCGACGGGACAACAGGAGAAAATATTACCACTAATTTGCGCACGGTGCGCACGCTGCCACTGGCGCTGCCGACGGGTGAAACGATTGAAGTACGCGGCGAATGCTATATGCCGAAGCGTTCGTTTGAATCCTTGAATAAAGTGCGCAGCGAACAAGGAGAATCATTATTTGCCAATCCACGCAATGCTGCGGCAGGTTCGCTGCGCCAGCTTGATCCGAAGGTAACGGCCCATCGACGACTGTCTGTCTTCCTCTACAGTGCCACGCGCTTTGACCGTGAACGAATCCGCACGCATTGGCAGCTTTTGCAGCATCTGCGCGCGCTCGGCCTGCCGGTCAACCCGGAGTCGCGGCTTTGCGCGTCGATCCAGGAAGTTTTCGACTATATCAGCGAGTATACAGAAAAGCGTGAGCAGCTCAGCTATGGCATTGACGGGATTGTCATTAAAGTCAATTCAATGGCGCAGCAGGCGGCGCTTGGTCATACAGTCAAATCACCAAAATGGATGATCGCCTATAAATTCCCAGCAGAAGAAGTCGTTTCCACACTCGAAGCGATCGAGGTCAGTGTGGGCCGCACGGGTGCGGTGACACCGACCGCGGTGCTCACACCTGTTCAAGTCGCGGGGACGACGGTCAAAAGAGCGTCGCTGCACAACGAAGACTTAATTCGAGAGAAGGATTTGCGGATCGGCGATCGCGTCGTGATTCATAAGGCTGGCGATATCATTCCAGAGGTTGTCAATGTGCTGACTAGTGAACGCACGGGGCAGGAGCAGCCATTCCAGATGCCCACGCATTGTCCAGAATGCGGCAGTGCGCTCGTGCGTCTCGAAGAAGAAGTGGCGCTGCGCTGCATTAACCCGAAATGCCCGGCATTGATTCGCGAGGGCTTGATTCATTTCGTCTCGCGCGATGCGATGGCAATTGATGGCCTTGGCGAGAAAGTAATTACTCAGCTATTCAGCCATGAACTGGTGGCTGATGTCGCCGATCTCTATAAGCTGACCTTTGATCAACTGATCGCGCTCGATCGCATGGGTGAGAAATCGGTCACGAAACTGCTTGAGGCGATTGAGCGCTCGAAAGCGAATTCGCTTGAGCGGTTGCTATTTGGTCTCGGTATTCGTTTCATCGGTGCGAAGGCGGCGAAACTGCTCGCGCAGGCGTTTAAGACGATCGATGCCTTGAGTGCGGCGACTGAGGAGGAATTGCTCGCGGTTGATGAAATCGGCGATAAAATGGCGGATTCAATTCGCACCTATTTTGCTAAAGAAGAAGTCGGTGCGCTGATTAATGAGCTGAAGGCAGTCGGCGTGACGATGCGCTACACCGGACCGGAGGCGCAGCAGACGGCATCATTTTTTACCGGGAAAACGATTGTTCTGACTGGAAAAATGGTCACTTATTCACGGCCGCAAGCGAAAAATGAAATTGAGGCGCGCGGCGGCAAAGTAACGGGCAGCGTCAGCGCACATACGGATTTAGTGATCGCCGGGGAAGACGCGGGATCAAAGCTTGACAAAGCGCACGAACTTCAAATCGAAGTCTGGGATGAGGCACGGTTTCTGGAATCACTTAAGGATTGAGGAGGCATCCTGTTGAAATATAGAAGAACGCGAGTCGTAATGGCCGGCTTATTAAGCCTGTCGGTGCTTCTCGGCGGTTGCTCATTCGGCGGCACGCAGGAAAGCAAGGTTGTGAATAAGAAAAATGGTAAGACGGAGACGACCAGTCTGATCCCCGCAGCCAGCAGCAAAGGCTATCAGACAATTAAACCGCAGGCCAACGATCAAATGCGTGGCTATATCAATTATGGCGTCGGCAATCGCGTCGATATTGATCAGTTGGAAGGCGGTTTAATGAATTTATCGAAATCCGTCTTCAGTCCGGACGATTATATTTTTCAGAGTGGACAATATTTGTCGACGGACGATATTGATCATATGCTTTATCGCAAAGGCCAGGAACAGAATGAAACGGGCCGATTTAAAGGGGTGCCTGGACTGAACCCGCCGCTTGGGAAGGGCGGCAATGTCGTCACCCAAGCAGAGAAAAGTCCGAAATACATGAATTATGTGCTGGAACAGGATTATTTGAAAAAGTCGGGAAACAAATATGTACTTGGCGGGGTTTCGATCGCTGTCTCATTGAATTCGGTCTACAGTGATCGGATTATGGATAAGAATAAGAATATAAACCCGGTCGAGGTGACGTTGAACAAGTCGCAAGTGGAAGCCTGGGGCAAAGCGGTCGCACCGAAAATACTCGCCCGCATTCGTCAGGTTAAGGGCCTCGGTCAGGTTCCGATTTTATTGACTCTATATATGACGTCTGCGCCTTCATCACTTATTTCCGGTGACTATTTTGCGCAGACAGAAGTCTCTGCCAATTCATCGACTATCGGCAGCTGGAAAGCCATCGATGACCAGCATGTGCTGTTCCCATCAAGCACGGCATCCAGTCACTATAAAGCCGATTTGGATAAATTTAATAATTTTAAAGAAGACGTGCAGAAATATTTTCCTAATTTTGTCGGCGTGATTGGCAAGGGCTATTATCATAATGGCGATTTAAGCGACTTGCAGCTCGATATTAATATTCAGTTTACCGATGAGACGGAAGTCATGAGTTTTGCCAATTATGTAGCGTCGATTGTCAACAATCGCTTCGGCTTCGCACGATCCATACCGGTGCATATCTATATCACCTCTGACGCCGCACAGGAAGCGCTCGTTGAACGAACGTCGTCGATGGATAATGCCTATGTGTCCGTCTATGAGCATTAACGGCGGACGTTTGAAAGTTTTTGCTTGAGGAAAAACTGAAGGATGCATCTTCCGCAGGTCTCTGGCGACTGCGGTTCTTTCTTTTCCTGGCTGGGGCCGCAGCGGTCATTGCTTTTTTTAAATTAACTAAGCGACTCCCAGCTCATACCTAAAGAATTTCGTATTTATCGCTGCGGGATTGCAACCTATGGAACGAATTTGCTATGATTAGGTCAGTATTGAATCAGAACGAGCTATTTTGCAAAAGTAGAATGGGAGGTGACGAGTGTGAGCCGTATATCCGAGGAACAAGTCAAGTACGTGGCCAATTTGGCGCGGCTGTCATTCAGCGATGACGAAGTCAAGACGTTTACGACACAGCTTGATGCCATCATTGGTTTCGCCGAAGAGCTGAACGAACTGGACACAGAGGGGATCGAGCCAACAACCCATGTGCTCGATATGCATAATGTGATGCGTAAGGATGAGGTAGTTGCCTCACTTCCACGTGAAGACGCGTTGAAGAACGCCCCGCTTCAGGAAGATGGACAAGTTAAAGTACCGCTTATTATGGAAGCAGACTGATGCAGTATGAAGGAGGATGAAGAGATGCCGCTTTTTGAAGAAGGCCTTGTGCATCTGAAACAGAAGATACATAACAAGGAAATCAAGGCATCCGATCTCGTTGATGAAGCGTTCGCGCGGATAAATGAAGTCGATGACAAGGTGAAAGCTTTTCTTACGCTCAATGAAGAAGCAGCCAAGGCAAAAGCCAGCGAACTAGACGCGCAGGCGACACCGACCGACGCTCTACTTGCCGGCATGCCGATTGGGATTAAAGATAATCTCGTAACCAAGGGCTTGAAGACGACGTGCGCGAGCCGTATTCTCGAAAACTATGATCCGATTTACGATGCCACCGTTGTGGAAAAGGTTCACGACGCCGAGGCAATTACGATTGGCAAGCTGAATATGGACGAGTTCGCCATGGGCTCGTCAACGGAAAACTCGGCGTTTGCTAAGACACGCAACCCGTGGGATACAGACAGGGTGCCCGGTGGTTCAAGCGGCGGGTCGGCCGCGGCTGTGGCTGCCGGCGAAGTGCTGTTTGCGCTCGGCTCGGATACCGGCGGCTCAATTCGCCAGCCATCGGCGTTCTGCGGTGTGGTTGGCATGAAGCCGACATATGGCCGCGTGTCACGCTACGGACTTGTTGCTTTCGCCTCTTCACTCGATCAGGTCGGGCCGATTACCCGCACGGTTGAAGACAACGCGTATCTGCTCGGAGCAATTTCCGGCCTAGATGCGCATGACTCGACGAGTGCCAATGTAGCGGTTCCGAATTATGCGAAGGCATTGACCGGTGAGATTAAAGGGCTGCGCGTCGCTGTGCCGAAAGAATATTTCGGTGAAGGCATTGATCCGGCTGTCAAAGACCAGATTCGCGCAGCGATTCGTCAGTTCGAGGCGCTCGGTGCCGAATGCGAAGACGTGTCGCTGCCGCATTCCCAATATGCTGTGCCCGCTTATTATATCATCGCTTCGTCGGAAGCTTCGGCCAACCTTGCCCGCTTCGATGGCGTGCGTTACGGCGTGCGCGCGGAGACGAACGATTTAATTGAAATGTATAAGAAAACGCGCAGCGAAGGCTTTGGCGACGAAGTCAAGCGCCGGATCATGCTTGGCACGTTCGCACTCAGCTCTGGCTATTATGACGCGTATTATAAGAAGGCGCAGCAGGCGCGGACGCTCATCAAGCAAGATTTTGAAAAGGTGCTCGAGACCCATGATGTGATCATTGGACCGACGACACCGACGCCGGCATTCAAGGTCGGCGAATTGATCGACGATCCGCTGACGATGTATGCCAACGATCTATTAACGATTCCGGTCAATCTGGCAGGTATTCCAGCAATCAGCGTGCCGTGCGGTCTCGTCAATGGCCTGCCAGTCGGCCTCCAGATTATCGGCCGGGCGTTTGGCGAAGAGATGCTCTACCGCGCGGCCTACGCCTACGAACAGACGGCTGGCTTCACGCTTGCGCCGACCATTAAAGGGGCGAATGACTAATGAGTAATTTTGAAACGATTATCGGTCTGGAAGTCCATGTTGAATTAAAAACGAAAACGAAAGCCTTCTGCAGCTGTGCCAATGAATTCGGCGCGGCGCCGAATACGCATACGTGTCCGATCTGTCTCGGTCATCCAGGCGTGCTGCCGATTCTTAATGAAGAGGCAGTTGACTTTGCAATCAAGGCCGCGTTGGCGCTGAACTGCGATATTGCCCGGGAAACAAAGTTCGACAGAAAGAATTATTTTTATCCGGATAACCCGAAAGCTTACCAGATTTCTCAATTTGATCAGCCGATTGGCCGCAATGGCTATATTGAAATCGAAGTGGATGGCGAGAAGAAGAAGATCGGCGTGCATCGCCTCCATCTAGAAGAAGACGCCGGCAAGCTGAATCACCTTGAGGACGGCTCCGGTTCGCTCGTCGATTTCAACCGTGTCGGCACGCCGCTGATTGAAATTGTGTCGGAAGCGGATATGCGTTCACCGAAGGAAGCCTATGCTTATCTTGAGAAGCTGAAAGCGATCATGCAATATATTGACGTGTCCGACGTGAAGATGGAAGAGGGCTCGCTGCGCTGCGACGCCAATATTTCGATCCGTCCGTTCGGTCAGACAACCTTTGGCACGAAGACCGAGCTCAAGAACTTGAACTCCTTTGCCTTCGTTGAAAAAGGGCTTGCCTATGAAGAACGGCGCCAGGAAAAGGTTGTGCTCTCCGGCGGCGCTGTCGCACAGGAAACACGCCGATATAATGACGCGACGAAAACGACGACATTGATGCGCGGCAAGGAAGGATCCGAGGATTATCGCTATTTCCCTGAGCCGGATATTATCAAGCTGAAGATTGATGACGCTTGGATTAACCGGCTGCAGGAGGAAATTCCAGAGCTGCCTGATTCCCGCCAAAAGCGCTATGTGGACGATATGGGACTCACCGATTATGACGCGATGGTGCTGACGCAGACGAAGACGATGTCTGACTTCTTTGAAGCGGCGACAACGGGCAACGCCGATCCGAAGCTCGTTGCCAACTGGCTGATGGGCGAAGTGTCGGCGTATCTGAACAGTAAATACTTGACGATCGATCAAGTGCCCATGACACCAGACGCGCTCGCCAAACTCGTGCAATTAATTGAGGAAGGCACGATTTCCAGCAAGATCGCCAAGAAAGTGTTCAAAGACTTGATTGAAAAAGGCGGCGATCCATCGGAAATCGTGAAGGCCAAAGGTCTCGTGCAAATTTCCGACGAAGGCGCGCTGCGCGACTTGATGCTGCCGATTCTCGAAGCCAATAAGCAGTCGATGATCGACTATAAGCAAGGCAAAGACCGCGCGCTCGGCTTCCTCGTCGGCCAAGTCATGAAGGCCTCCCACGGCAAGGCCAATCCGAAGATGGTCAACCAGATTATTCTCGAAGAAATTGATAAACTATAATAGGAAGATGTGGCCGGGGCGGCGTGCCCCGGCTTTCTTTTTTTTTGCGGCGGGACTTATCTGCGGTGGATTTTCAACCGAACAAGGCGAAAGTTCAACCGAATTATGGAAAAGTTCAACCGAACGATGAAAAAGTTCAACCGAAAGTCTGGATTTTTCAACCGAACGACGAGAAAGTTCAACCG
>JBDNRH010000015.1:0-64801 GCA_047718535.1 Sporolactobacillus sp. | reverse complement strand
AAGTCTGGATTTTTCAACCGAACGATGAAAAAGTTCAACCGAAGGCGAAAGATTGAGCTCAAACTGCCGAACTTTCAACCGAATAAGGCGAAAGTTCAACCGAAAGTCTAGATTTTTCAACCGAATGAAGAGAAAGTTCAACCGAAAGTCTGAATTTTTCAACCGAACAAGGCAAAAGTTCAAACGAAGGCGAAAGACTGAGCCCAAACTGCCGAACTTTCAACTGAATAAGGCGAAAGTTCAACCGAAAGTCTGGATTTTTCAACCGAACGACGAGAAAGTTCAACCGAAGGCGAAAGATTGAGCTCAAACTGCCGAACTTTCAACCGAATGAAGAGAAAGTTCAACCGAATTTGCGAAAAGTTCAACCGAACGCGACCTTTTTTCATCGATAGCTATTTTCCCGAATTATTTTCGAAGCGATTCATACAGCAGAACGGCTGCCTTTGCTTTTAAAAAAACTTTACAATATAATTAAAGAGGGAAGAGATACTCTCCTATTATGAGCGAGAAACGAAGCAGCAAGACTATTATACAAAGAGAAGCATAAAGGGATTTTGCAATCGATTGGGTGATCATCAATGATGAAAAAAGCAAGATTGATCTATAATCCGACTTCGGGGCGCGAGCTTGCGAAGCGAAATATCGCCTATATTCTGGATCGTTTGGAAGAGGCTGGATACGAGGCGTCTGCCTATGCGACGAAGGGAAAGGGCGACGCCACCAAAGGCGCGCGCAAGGCCGTGAAAAGGAAATTCGACATGGTAATCGCGGCGGGTGGTGACGGCACAATCAATGAGGTGATCAATGGTCTGGCCGAGCAAGAATTCAGGCCGCGCCTCGGCGTGCTTCCACTCGGTACGACCAACGATTTCGCCCGCGCGGTCAGTATTCCTCGCGATATTGTCAAGGCATGCGACGTGCTGTGCAGCGGCTATGAAATGCCGATTGACATTGGCAAAGTCAATGATCGTTTTTTCATCAATATCGCCGGAGCCGGGAAATTAACAGAGCTTACCTACGACGTGCCCAGTAAGCTGAAAACGATGCTTGGACAGATGGCTTATTATATTAAAGGCATTGAAATGCTGCCGTCGCTGCGGCCAACCAATGTAACGATTGACTATGATGACCGCACATTCACCGGTAACATCATGATGATTCTTGTCTCCAATACAAATTCCGTCGGTGGCTTTGAAAAATTAGCGCCACAAGCATCACTGAACGACGGGAAATTTGATATGATTATTCTGAAAGAAGCAAATCTCGCCGAATTCATTCGTCTGGCGTCACTTGCGACGCGCGGTGAGCATATGAAGGATCCGAAAGTTATCTACGCGCAGGCGAGCCGTATCCACATTCATACCCACGAGCGGATGCAGCTGAATATCGACGGCGAATATGGCGGCGATTTACCGAGCGAGATTGTGAATCTCTATCAGCACCTGCATCTTATGGTACCAAAGGAAGTCGCCGAAGCGCAGCAGCTTCATTTGCAGACATCTGTCAGAAGTGAGTAAGCGAGTAAGGCTAAAAAACTTGCTGGGGAGAGGATGACCATGCCGCAAAAAGAAGGGAAAAAGCGCGCCTCGAAAAAGGAACGCGACCTTTATTTGGCTCTCGGCATCATTCTTGGCGGCGCAATCGGTCAATCGTTTAACAATATCGTACTCGGCATCTGCGTCGGTGTGGCGCTAGCCATCGCTTTAAGCAATTATAAAAAATAAAATCACGGAGGCCACTGATGAGCAATTATTGGAACGCGCGCGTGCAGAAATTGGAACCTTATGTCCCCGGTGAACAACCGAAGGATCAGAAATACATAAAACTGAACACCAATGAAAATCCATACCCGCCCTCACCGAAAGCGCTCGAGGCCATGCGCGACAGTTTAGATGCGCGGCTGCGGCTCTATCCCGATCCGAATGCCAGTGGACTGCGTGAGGCGATCGCCGCTTATTATCACGTGCCCGTGGACACGATTTTCGTCGGCAATGGCTCGGATGAGGTGCTGGCGTTCACATTCATGACCTTTTTCACGCCTGAGCGCCCGGTCGCCTTCGCCGATATTACGTATAGCTTCTATAAAGTGTACGCTAATTTATGTGACCTCGATCCGAAAATTATTCCGCTTGATGATGCGTTCCAAATTCCAGTCGATGCGTTTTGCGAAACGAGCGGCGGCGTCGTGCTGCCGAATCCGAACGCCCCGACTGGCCGCGGTCTGCCGATTGATACTCTCCGCAAAATTATCGAAGCCGATCCAGATCGCGTCGTTGTCATTGACGAAGCCTATATCAATTTCGGCGGCGCGTCCGTTGTGCCGCTTATTAAAGAATATCCCAATCTGCTTGTCGTCCAAACGTTGTCCAAATTTGCCGCACTCGCCGGCATTCGTGTTGGCTTTGCCATCGGTCATCCTGAGTTAATCGACGGGCTCTATCGCCTGAAAAATTCGATCAATTCCTATACACTTGACCGGGTGGCGCTTGCCGGTGCGCAGGCGGCCGTTGAAGACTATGCCTACTCCGACCAGATGGCACAGCGCGTCATCGCCACGCGTGATCACGTCAGCGCGGAGCTGCGCGCGGCGGGATTCAACGTATTACCATCTGAATCGAATTTTATTTTCATCAGCCATCCCGATCATGACGCGGAAACGTTATTCCGCAAGCTGAAAACGCGCGGCATTCTCGTTCGCCATTTTAACGATCAGCGAATCGCTAATTATTTGCGCGTCAGCATCGGCACCGATGAGGAAATGGACGCGTTCCTCAAGGCCATAAACGAATTAATTACTGAGGATCGTTAAGGAGTCCCGCGCATGACTGAAGCATTGCCTGTTATGAAAAATGAAACATACGACGTCGTATTCACCGATTTGACGCAGGAAGGCGCCGCGGTGGCTAAAGTCGACGGCTATACCTTGTTCGTGCCCGGCGGTCTACCCGGCGAATCCGCCCGCATTCAGATTGTAAAAACAACAAAAGATTACGGTTACGCGAAAATACTTGAACGAACAGAAATGAGTCCTGACCGGGTCGCGCCGCCATGCCCGATTTTCGACACATGCGGCGGCTGCACGATTCAGCATCTTTCAGCAAGCGCGCAGCTTGCTTTCAAACGCGGCGTCGTTCAGAACGCGCTGACGCGGATCGGCGGCCTCGACGCTTCGGCGACGGGGCCAACGCTCGGCATGAGCGATCCATGGGCATATCGCAATAAAATTCAGGTGCCCGTCGCGCTGCAAGACGGGCGCTTGGCGTTTGGCTTTTACCGCCAACGCAGCCATGCGATCGTGCCGATGACGCATTGCCCGATTACTGATCCGCTGATTGACGCGATTGTCCAAGCCGCGCGGCAGATTGCCGAAGACAACGGCATCCAGCCTTATGATGAGCAGCGGCACCGCGGATCGCTGCGCCACATCATGGCGCGCGTCGGCAAAACGAGCGGCGAAGTGATGGTCGTCTTTGTCACGAAGACGGACGACCTGCCGTTCCGCAAAGCGTTCATCGATGGTCTCACGAGCCGCTATCCGCAGATCAAGTCGATTGTCCATAATGTCAACAGCAGACGGACGAACGCGATTCTCGGCAAAAAAAGCCGCACGATCTGGGGCCGCGACGCGATCTATGACCAGATCGGCGGCATCACCTTTGCGATCTCCGCCCACTCGTTCTATCAAGTCAATCCATCGCAAACCGAAGTGCTGTACAAAAAAGCACTCGAATTCGCCGCGCTGACCGGCAGCGAAACCGTGATCGACGCCTACTGCGGCATCGGCACGATTTCGCTCTTCCTTGCCAAGCAAGCGAGGCACGTCTACGGCGTCGAGATTGTCCCCGAAGCGATTGCCGATGCCAAGGCGAATGCCGCGCGCAATCACATTACCAATGCCACATTCGAAGCGGGTAAAGCAGAGGATGTCATCCCTGCTTGGCGCGCGAGCGGCATCACCGCCGACGTGATTGTCGTTGACCCACCGCGCAAAGGCTGCGACGCCGCGCTGCTCGAGACCATGCGCGCGATGCAGCCGCAGCGCATCGTCTACGTCTCCTGCAACCCCGCCACCCTCGCCCGCGATTTGAAGACGCTCACTGCGGACGGCCTGTACCAAGTGACGAAGATTCAGCCAGTCGATATGTTTCCGCAGACGACGCATGTTGAGACGGTGGTGTTGATGTCAAGAGTGGAGAAATAAAAATACGGGAAATCCTGGTAGATAACCTGTTTCTGTAGCTTTGAGGTTTTCGAATTGTACGCTCAAAACGTGATTTCCCCTGTGCGATGAAATCAGTCTATCGTGGAGAACCCCGTTCGCAAGAGTATAGACTTGATAACAACGCTTTGGCGATAGCATAAGATAGATGCTTTGCGCTTTTTGAACTTGGTCAGAGAACAGGATAAATGCTTTTCGGCTTTTCGCTTGTACACGGGAACAGGTCTGACTCTATATTGAGTTGGAAAAAGATGAAGAACCGTTTCTTCGGAAAGGGTTACCGGGAATAGAAATGCTTTTGTAAGGATGGTGAGGCAAACGTGAAGCAGGAAAAAACGTTGATTGACGGGATTCCATCAATCGTTTATGGAGAAAAATCCGATCACGTTTACCTGTTCGTCCATGGACAGGGCGGAAATAAGGAAGACGCTGATGATTTTGCCCAAACTGTATTAACAAAAGGCTGGCAGGTCATCAGCGTCGATTTACCAGGGCATGGGGAAAGGAAAAGT
Organism: Sporolactobacillus sp.; assembly: GCA_047718535.1. Lineage (GTDB taxonomy): Bacteria > Bacillota > Bacilli > Bacillales > Sporolactobacillaceae > Sporolactobacillus. Next base: position 60,067 of record JBDNRH010000015.1, on the reverse strand, counting down.
GAAATTAACCGTTTCTATCCGTGGTTCATCGTTCCCGAACTGCAGAGAATAGAGAGCTATCTGAATGCTCATTGGGGGCATATTGCTTTAAGAGCAACCAGCATTGGCGCTTGGTTCAGTATGCTTGCCTTTCAGGATAAGCGCATTGAAAAAAGTCTGTTTGTGTCCCCTGTTCTTGATATGGAACATCTTATTGATAACATGATGCAATGGGCAGGGGTAACAAAAGAGGAGTTGGAAGCGAAGAAGGTGATTCCAACTGATTTCGGGCAAAGCTTGTCGTGGGAATATTATCTCTATACAAAGCAGAATCCCATTCTAAAATGGAATAGGGATACCAAAGTGCTATACGGAAGTGAGGACAACCTGACTGAACAATCCGTCATAAATGAATTCGTCGAACGGTTTCACTGTAGCCTTACAGTGATGGAAAATGGAGAACACTGGTTCCATACCGAAAAGCAATTGTCTGTTTTGAATCACTGGGAACAACAGAATGCTTGATATTTACATGAAGCAGATAAGCAATCTAACGGGGGAATAATCCATGAACGATTGGTTTACCATGGACCGCGTTGATGCGGATACATACATTATCAGCGAATACCGGCATTGGGAAGAAACACATTCTTACCTTTTAAACGGAAGCAAACGAAGCTTATTTGATTGATACCGGGCTTTCACGACAGGACAAGATAAATGCTTTGCGCTTTTTGAGCTTGGTGGGAGTGCAAGATAGATAATTTTTGAACTTTGGCGTGAACACGGGAACAGGTCAGACTATGGATGATTTTTAATTTGAGGATGATAAAATGGAGATATCGGATGTATATCAAAACTATTATAGCTACATTTATAACTATGCCATGAAATTGACCTGCCACCCGGAAGATGCTCTCGATTTGACACAGGCCACATTTTTGAAGGCAATGGAAAAGCTGGATACCTTAAAAAGCGAGCATGCACTGGCAAGCTGGTTAAGAACGATATGCTTTCGTGAGTTTATTAACAAGGCAAAAATGGATCCTCATCGGTATCTGGCTGAAGTAGAAAATTGGGAACAATTAGAGAAGGAAGGAACCCTATTGTCCGATAGTGCTCCCCAACTTGAAGATGAGGTTATTGTAGCGGAAGAAATTAGGGATTTACAAAACGGATGTTTTATGGCAATGGTACGAAGACTGACATTAAATCAGCGTATCACCTTTTCACTGGTCGATATGTACGGACTGCCTATTGAATATGTTGCAAATCTATTAGATATCTCTAGAGGAGCGGCAAAAGGTTTGCTCTATCGTGCAAGAATGAATATCGATTCTTTTTTTGGAGACCATTGCAGTATTATTTATGAAAAAAATCCTTGTAGTTGTAAGGCCTGGATAGATTTTTCAACAAACCGTTCTAATCTGCAGCGTCAATCCCATAAGTTATTGGAAAAATTGGATTATAATCAAAAGGGCTATGTATACAATGAACACATTAGAAAAAAAGTTCAGTACCTTTATCACCATATGCCTGAGAAAAAGCCCCCAACGGAATGGTATCAAAGTGTTTTAACAATTTTGGCAGATAAAAATTAAAAAATTGTCTTCAAATCGTATCTTTTAAATTGCTATTTTGTCTTTATGATTGTAACCGATAAAATTCGGTACAAATTAGAAAAAAAGGACGGATAGTAATGAAAAATGTTACAGACGGATTTAAAATGTTTATGCAGGAAACGGACGGTATCGGTGAAGCATTTATGGGTTCTATTTTTAAAATGTCAGAAAAAAGTGCGCTTGATAAAAAAACTCACGAACTCGCCTATATTTCCGTATTGGTATCGACAAAAATGTATAGGGGGCTGCCATTTCATATCCAGCAAGCAAAAGAACATGGGGCAAGCGTAGATGAAATAAAGAGTGCTATTCTTGTACCACTACCAATTATGGGTATTCAGATTGCAGATGCTTTACCGTACTTGAGTGAATTTATCGAAAAATAATCATTACAAAAGGCACCCCTACGTTGTGATTTCGTAGAGTGTCTCGTTCGTTTTTGCCCTTATTTCATTTACATCCACCATCCCGCTCAGCGCTTTCCAGTTGAAGCTACGGCTTATCCTCGCGTAGGCGGTAAAGCAAAAAAATACTACTTATCGGTTGATGATAATTGGAACCGGACAAAAAGGGCAAGGCAACTCGTTTGTCTTCTTTGTCTTACTCCATGTATTAACTTTGGTATGTCAACACTAAATCAAACAAATTTTTAAAGGTGTCGTAACTTGTAGCCAGTCGGTGTGAGGTAGTCAAGTGATCCGTGGATACGGATCGCATTAAACCAATTCACGTCATCAAATAATTCAAGGTCAAGAACGTCTGTATTTGTCAACTGAAAAATACACCCGCTAATCCGTTCCATTTTGATGGTCTTGAATGTGGCTTCCGCAACCGCATGATCGTACGGTGTCCCTTTGTGGCTCAGTGAGCGTTTGATGTGAAACGCTTCCAATGCTTCATCGATTAACTTGTTTTTAAACTCATTTCCTCGATCCGTATGGAATCATTCGAGGCGATTTAAGTCGTCTCCTGCAGCAGCGAACGCACGGTAGACAAGCTGAGCGTCTTTGCTCGGACCTGCACTGTATCCAATACTCTCACGATTATATAAATCGACAAGGACACAGATATAGTGCCAGTTTTGCTGGACGCGCACATAAGTGAGGTCACTGACCACCACCTTCAATTCATGTGCTTGATTAAATTCACGGTTGAGTACGTTCGTGACAGGTTCTTCATTGCACGTCGTTTTGTGCGGTTTAAACTGAGCAACGGTGTATTTGGACACCAGTCCTTGTTCGCGCATTACCCGGCCAATCCGCCGCCTGGGCCCCTTTTTCCCTTGTTTTTCAAGCGTTTTCTTAATCTTTCGCTGACCATAAATAGAGCGACTGTCTTTAAAAATTTGAACGATTTGACGCGTCAATTCTTTGTGAGCGAGCTGACGATTTGTTCCTTGAACGCTGTTGAAAAAGTTCTCCGTTCCCGTTTCATCATCCCGGTCTCCCTTGGTGGATTTGAACCAAGTGTACCTGACCTTAATTTATCTGTCCAACTAAGTGTAATCTATCCATATACGGAAATTTCGACAGGCTGGAAAGTATTTTGCAATGCGAATATGATAAAGTGATTGGAAGGGGTGATATTTTGCAGGAAAGAGGATTTACTAAAGAAGATTGGAAGCTTTTTAGAAGTAAGATAGCGGAGTGGCAGGAAGCCTATATGGACAGGCTCAATAAGGAATATATAGACTTGTTAAATAAAGATGCAAATCCATCAGATAAATTTTGGAATCTGGAGGAGCGGATAAAAAAGGATAAGAAGAAAACTGGTGTTAGAGCAGAAATTAGCCAGTCGAATATGATTTATAATATTATTTCGCTTATGAATGAAGGAGTAATTCGTTTTGAAGATCTTGAAGGATTTAGCGACCAGTTGAAAGAAACAGTGAGATCTATTGTTGAAAGATAATTATGTGATATGAAGTTCAGAGAGAAATAGTCCAGTCAGAATTATGAAGAGAGGGGGGGATGTGGATGGAATGTTATGTAGATGAATGAATAATAACTCCATTATGGATGTAAATCAATATATTGGACAGCCAAAAGTTTTTAATAGGCAGTGCCCACCCAAAAAGCGAGGACTCTTTAGTCTATCGCAAGTCATTCGTAGATTCGGGAGAATCATGCAGTTCAACCATTTTCCGGCTCCATAGTGTACCCTTATTATTCGGTTCATTGCAAAAAGAACTGGATGAAGAGTCAACCTGCCGGAAATTCCGACAAGTTCGACAAGAGGGAAATCGTGAGGTGTCACGAGAAATACCGTTTTATAATCTTGATATGATTATTTCTCTTGGTATACAGTAGAGCTTCTGATTGCCACGCAATTTCGTCGTTGGGCAACGGACGCTTAAAAGAATACATGATTAAAGGTTTTACATTAGCGTAGCCAAAAATTATTTAATCGAGGATGAACTGCGCATTTTATATGGAATTGCAGGGTGTTTTGATTTTGCCGAATTTCAGACTTCAGGCTTGAGCCACCGCCAGATGAATGTGAAATTTTACTTAAAACAGGCAAATGAAGAACAGATGAAAGGCACCTGTTTCCTAGCGACAATTTTGATGGAATAACAGAGAAAAGAAGTTTGATTGAATCAGAAAATCTATTGAAATGGGGATTTGAAAATTTTATGAAGCAGATTAAGGTGGACACCTACAAATTAGACAGAGCGCCCTCTCGAATGGCGAAAGAATTCGGAACAATTCCTAATGGACAAGAAGGGAATTACGCCTATCCTCTCTCAGCAATGGAAGGCAATATGTTGAAACTTCATCGTCAAGATACGAACCGATCAAGCCGGCAAGCGTTAATTGCTGTTCGAATGGCTTTACTTGTCGTGGACGGATATATAAAACAAGTTGAGTACGATTTTAGTGGTTCTGGTACTCTAGAAAATCAGGCACTATTGCATGGGCTTCTTATGGGGTTTGACCCTTTTACCAATAAAGAGGTGCATCAAATAGTCATTGGGGAAGCCAATTCCTTTGATGCTCAGAAATATTTCACGATACCGATAAAATGCTTGTTAAGAATTGATCGATCTATTAAATATTGGACGAAACAGTTGGGACCGACTGGTTATTTTACTTTTATTGAGAATCAAATGGGGCATTTGGTAAAGCCTGATGATGTCATGAATTTTGCTGCTTTAACCGAGAATGCGGAGTTTTAATTACCTTTTCCCACAGACAGTGACAAGATTTTATAAAAGGCGCATAGCAGGTTTTGCACGTGGTGGCTGACTTGAATTTGTGCCAGATTCATATGAAAGGGGAAACAAGTATGCCTAAAATCGGAAGGAACGATTTGTGTCCTTCCAGCCCAGTTAGTCGATTTATTAGTTATGAAGAAGTGAACGAACTCAGTACCGATGAGATCATCGGTAAGCTGCGGGAATTGGGGATTCCATTTGAACAGCAATCCTTTTTAAAAGATGTCGAAAAGTTCTACTCTGCAGAAGACCTTTCCGAGAATTGGTTCCATCAATATAGGATGACGATAAAGGGTAGAGACGAAGATTTTCCCTGGGTGGCGGCATGGATTTTATGGGAACGATTGGCGCCGCTGAACAACTTATCTATGGAACAAATGGATGAATGGATTGAGAAGGGCTCTGAGTATGCAGATGAAAATCATTCGATAGCTGCCTGTGATACATGGCTGAGGGTTTGGGAAGGAATAAAGTATAAAACTAAGCCTGAATTTCAAAACTTGGATGGCCTTAACAAGCATTATGAAGGCAGCTTTTTTATCCTCAATTTTTGCCAAGATCTTGAGAGTGAACTTGATAATGCCGGTTTGGATGATCCGACGTATTTTGAAAAAAGAATAAATTATTGCCGTGAATTCTGTGCCTATTTCCCTGACGAAAGGGTACTGGTCGTTCATAATATGCGTCGCGCGCTTGCGGATAGTTACGCTAGATTAGGCCAATTTGAGAAAGCTGAATCCGAGTTTAAACAATTGGTGCATGACTATCCTGACAATCCGTGGGGCTATATCGGCTGGGGGGATCTATTCTTCTTGGAAGAAAAGAAGGATTACCCTAAGGCGCGAGCGCTTTACGAAAAAGGTTTAACCCTCGCTAAGGATCCGATGGATATTGAAGCGGTGCAAGAGAGGCTAGTCGATTTAAGAGAAGAATCATAAACATACATGAACTCTCCGCTCCTCTCAACAGTTTTGGCGGATCTGGATCAAAATCATCTTTAACCCCTTGTCCCGACAATCAAATCCCCGTCATAAAGTCCTTTAAAACGCTAAATTCACGGCATTTTCAAGGACTATTTTTAATGCCCAAAATTGGTATGAGGTGAAAATTTAGGCGCTTGAGTTTAGCTTGTTTTCTAATTCGATCGGTAATGTAACCGAATTAAATATGTAATTTATTGAAATTAAAATTATTAACACTTGAATTTCGAAACTATTCGTGTTATTCTAACACTATTAACAGAAAACTTAATTTCAGAAAGGCACGATTTTATGTGAATAAGTTGAGCAAGAGAGTTGAATTTGTAAGCGGGTCACCTCAATTCAGGATTACGGAAGTGCTAGATAGGAATGCGCCACTTTATACCTATTATGGTCAATCGGATATAGATGATGACTTAGTAGATCTCCTTTCGCCTGCTGTCAGCAGCAAGCAAGTTCGAACGCAAGATACAGTCAATACGCTGCTTGAGGGAGATGTCGTATTCAGTCTCATCTCTGGCGTGGCAACGCTCGTCAGAAAAGCGCATGAGGGTTATCTCTACACGCAAAACTACGTTAAATTGATACCGAATAAAACGATAGATCCAAAGTTTCTGATCTATCTGCTTAATGAGGATAAGTCAATTAAGAAGCAATTGCTGAGGGGGCTGCAAGGGTCGCAAGTGCTGAAATATACACTCAGACAAGTGAAAGAGCTCGTGCTGCCTGAATTACCATCGCTCAAGAAACAACAACTGATCGGTGATGTTTATTTGAGTCAGCTGCGCCTTCAAACCTTGCGGAGTCGGGCGGCAAATGCGGAGACGACCTTGCTTTTGGCTAAATTGGAGGAGGCAATAGGCAAATGAATGAAAATCAATTTGAATCAGAACTCATTCAATACCTCACAAGCGGAACCATTACGAAGCCAGAACATCTTGAAGAAACTGGTAATTCCATACTAATCGAAAAACCATTGGATTATGTTGTCAAAACAAAACTTTGGAAGTTTGAGCCCAACATTAAAACGACGGCCCAGCTGTGGGATAACTTCAAAGCCATTTTGGAACAACATAATCAGAACACGCTTGACCACCCGCTGAGTGTTGTCGAGTTTAATCAAGTGAAAAAAATTATTTCAGAGCTTCAAACGCCGTATGAGGCAGGACAGTTCTTGTACGGATTAAATGGCGTCTCGCAAATTGAAATTGATTTAGATGAAGGCCGTCATGTGTTTTTGACGGTTTTCGATCAAAAACAAATTGGCGCAGGGGATACAGTCTATCAGATTGTAAGTCAAATTGTGAGGCCGACAGTGATCACGGGAAAACAAGAACGCCGCTTTGATACGACGCTGCTCATCAATGGGTTACCGATTATTCAAATTGAGGAAAAGCGCGAGACGCATGATGTGAATGAAGCGTTAAATCAAATGCATCAATATGTCGAAGAAAATCAGTATCGTGATATTTTCTCTACCTTGCAGATATTGGTTGCGATCACGCCGAATAATGTGAAGTATATGGCAAATACCACTCCCGATAAGTTCAATAAAGACTTTGCCTTTAACTGGCAGCGGAAAAGCGATAATACCATTGTACGTAACTGGAAAGAGTTTGCGGACTCTATGCTGTCCATCCCGATGGCACATCAAATGGCGACCAACTACATGATACTTGATGGCACAAAAAATAAGCAAATGCTTAAAGTCATGCGCCCGTATCAGGTTTATGCCACTCAAAACGTGATCGAGAGATTGAAGCACGTGGACTTTGAACTGGGAACGAATAAAGTCGGGTATGTCTGGCATACGACGGGGTCAGGAAAAACCATTACAAGTTTCAAGACTGCGTGGCTTGCTAGCCGGATGCCGAACGTTGAGAAAGTCGTCTTTGTCGTGGATCGAATTGCCCTTACCAAGCAAACCAATGAAAACTATCAGGCGTATGATCCAGATGCAAGTGGTGACGTAACCGGAAGCGTTCAAAACACCGATAATACGACTGACCTGAACCGGAAACTGAAGAGTAAAGACAATAGCATTATCGTGACGTCGGTTCAGAAGCTAGATACGTTAGTGAAACGCAAGACCTTTAAAGCACCTGATAAAAATATTGTGTTTATTGTGGATGAAGCGCATCGTTCCACAGGTGGGGACAGCTTTGCGGGCATTCAAAAAGCGTTTAAGAAGTCGGCTTGGGTCGGTTATACGGGAACGCCGATGTTTGACGAAACGACGACGGGATTGCGCACGGAAGATATTTTTGGGCCGCTCCTGCACGCGTATACGATTCGAGAAGCGATTGCGGATCGAAACGTTCTCGGGTTTAAAGTCGATTTTGAAACGACGATTGACGAAGAACAAATGAAAAGCACATATCTTCCCAATTTCTATCGTGAGCGCTACCCGACGTGGAGCGAAGAGAGAATTCAAACGAAGATTAACAACCTCTCACAAGCAGATATGGATGATGCCGTTGAACCTAGCTTCTATGATGAGAATCCCGATCATATCCGCTTGGTTGTCGTGGACATCTTCAAGAATTGGCGCAATCGTTCAAACGAAGGAAAATATAACGCCTTGATGACCACTCACGTCGGTGGGGGGAAAGCAAGCACACCAATGGCCATGATGTATTTTAACGAATTTCAGCGAGTCAATGCAGAAAACAAAAAAAGTGGCAGACAGACATTAAAAATTGCTGTAACCTTCAGCCAGAATTCATCGAATAACGATAGTATGCTTGCATCCAATCAAGGGCTGTATGACGCGATCATGGCTTATAATCAGGAATTCGGCACAAGCTTTGGAATGGACGACGTGGTCGGTTACACGCAAGATGTGACAAGCCGCTTGAATCGATCGGCCACCGATAAGCATTATCTTGACCTAGTGATTGTCGTCGATCAACTGTTGACTGGTTTTGATGCACCTGAGCTAAATACGTTATACGTCGATCGCACGCTGAAAGGTGCGGGACTGATCCAGGCCTACTCAAGAACAAATCGCATAGCAGATATGCAGGGAAAACCTTGGGGGCGTATTGTGAATTATCGTTGGCCGGCACAAAACGAAAAATTGATGAATGAGGCATTGGCCATCTATGCGAATAAAGATTCTGCAAAACTCTCTGAAGAAGAACAGCGTCAATCGAATCAAAAGAACGGGATTATTGCGAAGCCGTTTGAAGATGTGTTTCATGAAGTAAAGCAAGTGGTTGGGAAGCTGGAGAGCTTGACGCGCGACTTTCAGCAGCTGCCACCGTCAGAAAAGCAGAAGGACGAGATGCTTGATTTATTGCGTGACTATAATGCGGGCATGGCAAAGTTAAAGCAGTATAATCCGGAAGAAATAGATGGAAATGCGGTCGGCTTCAACTATGACAATCCGGATGAGTTGGTTGAAAAACTAGGAATGACTTCGGAACAAGAAACGATGTTGACTACCGTTTTAACAAATGAGTTGAAACAACACATTTCAAAAGAGAAGAAAATCCCATTGTATCAGATTGAATTAAGAATGACGCACGTCAAGGATGTTAAAGTGGACTACGATTATTTAACCGAACTCGTTGAGCGATTATTGAACCAAGTGCATGACGGGCAGACGGCGGAAGCCCAAGAAACGCAAGAGAAAATCAATCAATTTGCGAACGGCCTAGATGATCGAAATTACGCGACAAAGATTATGAATGCTGCCACTGCTATTGTCAAAGGGCACTTCCCACCAGCCGGATCAAATTTCAACTATCCTGTGAGATTGTCTAATAGTGAACCAATCATTCAGGCAGCCAATAACGTGAGCCTTGACCGTTTGTTTCTCGATTTTAGAAACAAATGGGGGATCACGGATGTCATTTCAAGTGCAGGCATGCGCGAGATGTTCAGTCGGCACCGTTACGCGCAGCAAGACCTTGATGATACCGGTCAGATTCGAGACATCATTGCTCAAGCTAGTGTTGGCTATAAGCAGCTGGCAATTGATGAAGATGTTCAAAAATTGTCTAAGATCAAATATCGTAACGGCCTGCGCCAAGCCCTTTATACACTTGCTGACGACATGGCAGAAATGTAAATGGTGAGCAACTAAAAGTTGCGAACCACGAAACACGTATCGAACGGCAAGCATAACGCAGTTGGTGCATTTAAAAAATTCGACAAGTGCCAAGAAATAGTTTCTGGTTTTGTGATAGGAAGGTTAAAAAGAGATAAGAGTAGCAGTGTTTACCTACAGAGTAGCGGATTTGCCTACAGAGTAGCTGCGTTTGTCTACAGAGTAGCGGATTTGCCTACAGAGTAGCGGATTTGTCTACAGAGTAGCTGCGTTTGTCTACAGAGTAGCGAATTTACCTACAGAGTAGCAGCATTTGTCTACAGAGTAGATGGATTTGTCTACAAAGTAGTCGATTTGTCTACAGAGTAGCAGCATTTGCCTACAGAGTAGCGCTTTTTACTATAGAAAGAAGGAGAGCAGAAATGAGTGGCTATGATAAAAAAGTACCCAAACTAAGATTTCCAGGGTTCACTGATGAATGGGAAGAGCGGAGACTTGGGGAAGTTTTTGAACAAACTAACAAAATAGTAGATCCTTCTAGGGAGAACTTGGAACTATGGAGTTTAACAGTCGAAAACGGATTGACCCCGAAAACTGCTAGATACAATAGAGAATTTCTTGTAAAGAAAAATGATCAATTTAAAAGAGTGGATAGTAATGAATTTATCTACAATCCTATGAATATGACTTTAGGAGCTGTCGATCTTAACTTAACAGGGAAAGTAGTTGCAGTGTCAGGTTATTATATAACTATGATGGCTAAAAGTAATTTTAATAGTAAGTATTTTAAATTATGGCTTAAAACTCCTATTGCAATTAAAAATTATAAACTATATGCGACTGGATCACTTATTGAAAGACAGCGGGTACAATTTCCAACACTATCGCAAATTAAGGCTTATGTACCATCTACTGAAGAACAACAGAAAATCGGCTCGTTTTTCGCTGACTTTGACCGTCTAATCACCCTTCATCAGCGTAAATTGGATCACTTGCAAGATGAAAAGAAAAGTTTGCTCCAAAAAATGTTCCCGAAAAATGGAACGGATGTTCCTGAAATTCGTTTTCCAGGATTCACTGACGCTTGGGAACAGCGGAAGTTGGGGGAATTCTTGACCGAAAGTAAAATTACAGGATCTGATGGTTTGATTGCAAAGAAACTTACCGTTAAGCTATGGGGGAAAGGTGTAGTTCCAAAGTTAGAGAAATACGAAGGAAGTTCTGCGACGAAATACTATATTCGTCATTCTGGACAGTTTATGTATGGAAAGCTTGATTTTCTCCATGCAGCTTTTGGAATAGTACCCAAGGAACTAGACGGCTGGGAATCTACGCTTGATTCTCCAGCATTTGACGTTGATGCAAGTTGTCTGAATACTAGATTTTTGGTTGAAACTGTTCTACAAGACAAGTTTTATTTATATCAAGGGAACATTGCTAACGGTTCTCGAAAAGCAAAACGTATTCATGCTGATACTTTTTTGGTGATGCCAATTAATGTTCCTTCAATTGAAGAACAAACTAAAATCGGAACGTTTTTCCAAAACCTCGATCACCTCATCACTCTTCACCAGCGTAAGTTGGATCATTTACGGAAGCAGAAGAGGGCGTTGCTTCAACAGATGTTTGTCTAAAATAATTTAAATCGTGAAGGGAAGTCAATATAATGAGCAATAATCTGCAAACAATCAGCAGCAAGCTTTGGGCGATGGCCAACGAATTGCGGGGCACGATGGATGCTTCAGAATACAAGAATTATATTTTGGCGTTTATGTTTTATCGCTATTTGTCGGAGCACCAGCAGCAGTATTTAGTTAAAAATAACGTGCTTGATGTAGCAAACGGTCAATCGATTAACGAGGCTTATCTTGAACAGGCGGCTGGAGACGATCTAGACGACTATTTACAAGATATATCATCGACTCTCGGTTACGCAATTGCGCCAAATGATACATGGGAATCCTTGATTCACAAGATTAACGACGCACAAGTCATTCCAAGCGATTATCAAACAATTTTCGATCATTTCAATAAAAATGCGGAGCTAAACAAGGAAGCAGTGACAGATTTCCGCGGCGTGTTTAACGATATCAATTTAGGCGATTCCCGTCTAGGCAGTTCGACGAACGAGCGGGCCAAGTCTTTAAATAATATCGTGAAATTGGTCGATGGCATCGACTATAAGAGTGATGATGGCAAAGATATTCTTGGTGAAATCTATGAATACTTAATCGGTCAATTCGCGGCAAGTGCTGGTAAGAAAGGCGGCGAATTCTACACCCCGCATCAAGTCAGTCAAATATTGGCAAAAATAGTCGCCAGTGGTGTGGATCAGACGAACAAATTTTTCAATGTCTATGACCCAACAATGGGTTCCGGTTCTTTACTGCTGACAGTTGGACAAGCATTGCCTGACGGTACACCGGTGAAATACTATGGCCAAGAGTTAAATACGACAACGTATAACTTGGCGCGGATGAACCTGATGATGCACGATGTTTCATATAGCAATATGACGTTAAGCAATGCGGATACGCTGGAAAGCGATTGGCCAGATGGTCCGGATGACAAAGGCATCGATCGCCCGCGTTCATTTGATGCTGTCGTTGCCAATCCCCCCTATTCTGCACATTGGGATAATAATGAAACTAAATTGAAAGATCCCCGTTTTAGCGAATATGGGAAATTAGCACCCGCTTCAAAAGCGGATTATGCGTTCATTCTGCACAGTATCTATCACTTGAACAATACAGGGACAATGGCGATCGTCTTGCCTCATGGCGTGTTATTCCGTGGGGCAGCCGAAGGTAAAATTCGGCAAACATTAATTGAGAAAAACTATCTGGACACCATCATCGGATTGCCTGCTAATCTCTTCTACGGCACAAGTATTCCGACGACAATTTTAGTCTTTAAGAAAAATCGTCAGACAAGAGACATTTTGTTTATTGACGCCAGCAATGATTTTGAAAAAGGTAAAAATCAAAATAGCTTAAGTGAAGCCCATATCGACAAAATCATGACGACAGTTAAAGCACGTCAAGATGTGGATAAATATGCTCATGTCGCTTCTATCGAAGAAATCAGGGAAAATGAGTTTAACTTAAACATTCCTCGTTACGTCGATACGTTCGAAGAAGAAGCACCGATTGACTTAGCTGACGTGATCAAACAGCTCCAGCAAGATAATCAAGAAATTGCTGAACTTGAAGCGAAGATCAATGAACAGCTGAATATTTTAGGCGTGAAGATTTGAACTTGGAGGTGGTTGGGAAGGATTGGTTTTCTGCACTATTGTTCATACATTACCAGTGTATAGCCAAAGGAGGGGGAGCATGTTTGAGCAATCTTGTTTGCAGGACGCTCTTGTGAAATACAAGCAGAATTTTGTTTCTGACCAATGGAGCAACGAAAAATATAAATGGGAAGCCGTAAAATTCTTTCAGGATAATTGGGATTTGAATGCTGCGGATTTTGCCGCTATGCTGACGCTCTCTCTTTCAAAAACATATCATTTGTTCATGTTCAAGAAAAACGATCCGGCGCGGATAATTAATAAATTTGCGGAAACGGCTCCTGAAGAAGTGCGGACGATGTTCATTGCCTTATTTGATGAAAGCAAGGATGTTGTTACCAGGATAATAGATTTTAAAGACCAATCATTCAGTCTGCTCGAAAAGTATGGCAATGGCACAGGACGGCTTTATCAATACGAAAACGTTGTCAGCACCTATTTATGGCTACGTTATCCCGACAAATACTATATTTATAAATATGATGAGATAAAAACTGTTGCACATGAACTCGGCAGCGATTATCGATTTAAGAAGGGTGCCTATGCGGATAATCTGCGCAATTTTTATAGCTTTTATGATGAGCTGTGTGCAGAAATTAAGAAGGATCGAGAGCTCGTTAATCTGTTAAAATCTCAGCTTACGGACGATTGCTATCCAGATCCGGAATACAGAACACTTACAACCGATGTCGGCTTTTACATCAACCGCTATTTTTCGCAGAAAGAATCTGTAGCCACTGACGACTGGTTTCCAGCAGAGTACACACCTAATATTTCTGTCGATGAGTGGGTAGAACTGCTTAACGATCCTAATGTGTTTACAGCCGACAGTCTTGAAATCATGAAGCGTATGAAGATTTACGGTGGACAGGCTACGTGTACCCAGCTTTCAACTGAATACGGAAAGGACTGGCACTTTTATAATGTCGGATCGTCCTCTTTGGCCAAACGTGTTGCTAAGAGCACAAATTGTCCGATTATGGAACGAGATACGGATAATTCAAAGTGGTGGCCGATTCTATATACTGGCCGTTATGCGAGTAAAGGTGACGCTGGCAGGTATACATGGAAATTACGGGATGAATTATCTGCTGCTCTAGATAAGGTTGATCTCAGCCAAGTGGAATTGTATGCTGCTGCATTCCTCAATAAACAGGAGCACGGTCATTGGTGGCTTAATGCCAACCCGAGAATTTGGAGCTTTTCGGAGATGACTGTTGGCGAGATACGTTCATATACACTCTACAATGACAAGGGCAACAAACGTCGTATTTTTAAAAATTTCTTGGATGCAAAAGCTGGGGATATGATCATTGGCTATGAATCGGATCCGATCAAACAAGTAGTAGCGATTGGCAAAGTCTGGGCGGAACAAGATGGCAAGAAAATCTCTTTTGAAAAAATCGAGGGACTTTCCTCGCCGATTGATTATCAAACGCTGAAAGACTGTTCTGAACTGGAGAGAATGGAATACTTTAGCAATCCACAAGGCAGCTTATTCAAGTTGACGAAGGATGAGTATAATTTTATCCTCGATAAGATTCGGAGTAAAAATCCAGTTGTTCAAAAATACGGAAAAAACGACTTTCTTACTGAAGTTTATATGACCGAGAATCGCTATGATAGGCTTTGTTATGTTATAAAAAATAAACAGAATATCATTTTGCAAGGAGCTCCTGGTGTTGGAAAAACGTTCGCAGCCAAGCGCCTCGTATACTCGATAATCGGAGAAAAGGACGAGAACCGTATAGAGTTTGTCCAGTTCCATCAGAATTATTCTTATGAGGATTTCGTAATGGGTTATAAACCTGTAAATGATGGCTTTGAATTGAAATACGGCATCTTCTATCGTTTTTGCCAGAAGGCTGCAAACCAGCAGGACAAAGACTTTTTCTTTATCATAGACGAAATTAATCGTGGTAATATGAGTAAAATCTTCGGCGAATTGCTTATATTGATTGAGCGTGATTATCGTGACACGAATGCCACCCTTGCCTATAACGGCATGTCATTTGCTGTACCAAAGAACCTTTATATAATCGGCATGATGAATACCGCTGACCGCAGCCTTGCTATGATTGATTATGCCCTCCGCCGGCGTTTCAGTTTCTTTGAAATCGAGCCGAGTTTTGACTCCGAAGGTTTTGTGAGATACCAAAAGGGCTTGAATAATGAAACATTTAACACTCTTATCGAACGTGTAAAGGAGCTTAACAAGGAAATCGTGCTAGACAAATCCCTCGGTAAAGGATTCTGCATTGGACATAGCTATTTTTGTGGGCAGGCTATCTGCACTGACGAATGGATGCACTCCATTATTGACTATGACATTTTACCGATGCTAAGTGAATACTGGTTCGATGACAGTGGTAAATTGCATCGCTGGGAAAACATTCTGCGTGGTGTGTTTCAATGATTAAGGATAAGAGTATCTTTATCAAGAACATATACTATATGCTTTCCTATGCATTCACCACTTTGAATCAGTCAAATTTTGAGGATGTGGCGATTGAGAAATTTGAGAATATGCAAAATCTCTTTGCTGCGATTCTCTCCAAAGGCATCGGGCAGCAATTGAAGCAGGGTTTATATCGTGAGTATCTAAGTAAGGCAGAAAACATGTCGGTTATGCGTGGCAAAATCGATATTTCAGGTACTATTAAAAATGAAATTGCTCGCCAGCAGGCTTTGTCCTGCGAGTACGACGACCTATCAGAAAATAATCTGTTAAATCAGATTATGAAAACGACCGTAATGATTCTGCTCCGCCTTTCAAGGGTTGATAGCGAACACAAGAATGCTCTTAAGAAAGAAATGCTGTTTTTTTCAAACGTAGACATATTGGAGCCATCATCTATAAAATGGGCAACAATCCGGTTTCAGAGAAACAACCAGACCTACCGCATGCTCATCAGTATTTGCCAGCTTATTCTGCAAGGAATGCTTCAAACAACGGAACAAGGGGAATATAAGCTCGCATCGTTTGTCGATGAGCAGCGGATGTGCCGTCTTTATGAGAAATTTATCTTAGAATACTACAGCAAGGAATTTCCGGCATTAAATGTGAGCGCATCGCAGATATCATGGGCATTGGACGATGGCATCGGTACAATGCTTCCAATCATGCAAAGCGATATGACTCTTGCCATTGGAAACGAAGTGCTGATTATCGACGCAAAATACTATTTCCATACGACACAGGTTCATTTTGACGTGCACACCCTTCATTCCAACAATCTGTACCAGATATTCACCTATGTGAAAAATAAAGAGGCAGAATTTGGGGAGAAACCACATAAAGTATCAGGAATGCTTCTGTATGCCAAAACCGATGAAACAATCCAACCGGACAATGCTTATCAGATGAGCGGTAATAAAATAAGTGTGAAAACACTGGACTTGAATTTGGCATTTTCAGAAATCGCTGCACAACTCAACAAAATTGTAGACGAGCACTTCGGATTAAATGTAGTATAAAACATGGCATAAACAAGTGTGTGCTGCGAATGGAAGGATAAGATTGATCCAGGGTGGGAGGTCAATATAATGGATAATTATGGTGAATTTATAATTTATCAGACGGAAGACGGTCTGACCAAAATAGATGTTAACATGCAGAATGAAACGGTGTGGCTCTCTCTGGCTCAAATGGCTGATTTATTTCAACGGGATAAGTCTACAATTTCACGGCATATAAAAAATATTTTTGATGAAGGGGAATTACAGAGAAATTCAGTTGTTGCAAATTTTGCAACAGTTCAAAGAGAAGGTGACAGAGAAGTTGAGAGAGAAATGGACTATTACAATCTTGATGTCATCATCTCAGTAGGATACCGTGTTAAATCTCAGCGTGGCGTTCAGTTTCGTCTATGGGCAACACGTATATTAAAGGAATATATCAAAAAAGGGTTTGCCATGGACGATGACCGTCTGAAAGAATTAGGCGGGGGCGGATACTTCAAAGAACTTCTCGAAAGAATCCGCGACATCCGGGCATCGGAGAAAGTGTTCTATCGTCAGGTGCTTGAAATTTATGCAACAAGTATTGATTATAATCCAAAGGCTGAGGTTTCTAGCCAATTCTTTAAAAAAGTCCAGAATAAGATTCACTATGCTGTTTCTGGCGAGACAGCAGCTGAGGTAATTTATCATCGCGCAGATGCCGAAAAGGATTTTATGGGGCTGATGACATTTTCAAGAGACGAGCCAACATTGCGCGAGGCAAAAACAGCTAAGAATTATCTGAACGAAAAGGAACTACGAGTGATGGGACAACTCGTTTCAGGTTATCTAGATTTTGCAGAAAGACAGGCTGAACGAGAAATTCCGATGACGATGTGGGACTGGTCAAAGCATCTTGATGGCATTCTAACGTCAACGGGAGAAAATCTTTTGATTGGGAACGGTACGGTCAGTCATGCACAGGCGATGACCAGGGCTGAGGAAGAGTATAAAAAATATAAAGCAAAAACAATTAGCAGTGTAGAAAAAGATTATCTGGAAAGCGTAAGGACTTTGGATCAAAAAGCAAAAAAAGATAAGTAAGCAGCTATACCTTCCACCTTCGTCACTCCAACGCGCAACTCAGCCATTTTCCTGATCCAAAAGGCTTTCCGCCTGCTCCATGTTCAGCCATCCTTTTTTCTTGCCAGACTCTTCACCTTTGCGAAGTTGGGAAAGGAGCTTCAGCGAAGCTTTCAACTTCTCATATTCGTCAATGTCCACAATTGCGTAGCGGCCGCGGCCATTTTTCGTCAGATAGACCGGCTCACCGACCGCAACGTCTCGCAAGACTTCGCTATAGTTGCGAAGATCGGATACTGGTTTAATATTCGGCATGGATAACACCTCCTGCCCCATAGTGTACCTTTATTATTCGTAAAATTAAACGTAAAGTTTGCAGCTACCCACATCCCTGCTTTTCTGCCTGTGCAGGGAGATGCTCGCATCACCAGCCAGGAAACCATGAGTGACACAATCAAGCGAATGCTCCGCAACGAGATGAACTGAATGTAATGGCCGCGGTCATGCAAACCGTTCAGAAAAAAACGGCTGACAAGAACTAAGACTGGGCCAACGATGCAGCGCAATACAAATACTCTTTATTTTTTATTGAACGATCAGAGCCTTTCCCCTACACTGAAAGTATGAGACATCGTCTTAGTTTCTGAGTCGAAAGCGAACGGTTTTGACAAGGCTTTTCAATGGTCAAACCCGGCTAATCTCTCAACTGACTAATTTATTTCAACAGGATAAATATACAAATTCATGACATATAAAAAATATTTTTGATGACGAAGAACTGAAGAGAGAATCAACCGTTGCAAATTTTGCAACAGTTCAAAACGAGGATTACAGAGAAGTTGAGCGAGAAATGAACTATTACAATCTTAATGTTGTCAGTTCAGTAGGATACCGTGATACATCTCAAAGCGGCTACTTCCAATGAATAGGCTGCGGCGAACTTGCGGGGAAAGGAGCGGGGACAAATGAGGCGGACAAGAAATGAACGTAAGCGCTGGACTGCGACGGAAATCGGTTCCATGGCGGGGCAAATAGCCATCGTCACTGGAACCGGAGGACTAGGGTATGAAACAGCGCTGGCTCTTGCCAGTGCGGAAGCTGAAGTTGTGCTCGCGGGACGCAGCGAGCATAAGGGTAAGGCTGCCTTAGAACGAATCAAAGAGGCGTGTCCGAGCGCGAAGGTGCGATTTATGCACCTCGACCTCGCTGCGCTTGCATCTGTCAAGGCATTCTGCGAGCGGGCACAAGCTGAGCTTGAGCGCGTGGACCTTCTGATAAATAATGCCGGTATCATGGCGACGCCCGTGCGTGAAGTGACAAAGGATGGCTTCGAACTGCAGCTGGGCACGAATTATCTTGGACACTTTGCGTTGACGATGGGGCTGCTCCCGCTGCTCGGAAAGAGCGGTACCGCCCGTGTCGTCAATGTGAGCAGCATGGCGCACCGGAGCGGGCATATTCATTTTGACGATTTGCAGCTGGAAAAAGGGTACACGCCGCTTGGCGCCTACAGTCAGTCCAAGTTAGCCTGCCTGATGTTTGCCTTTGAACTTCAGCGGCGCAGCGCGGCGGCGGGTTGGGGGATTACGAGTATTGGCGTTCATCCCGGCGGTGCAGCCACCGGCTTGTTTCATGGGATGCCCCGCCACGTTCGGTTTCTGTTATGGCTGACCGCTCCTCTGATGCAGACGCCAAGTCAGGGCGCACAGTCTGCATTATTTGCTGCCTCGTCTCCTGTAGCAAAAGGCGGTTGTTTTTACGGCCCAACCGGTCTCTTTGAAGCGCGCGGCAAACCGGAATTATGCTGTCCAGCCAAACAGGCGATGGACGAGCAGGATGCCGCAAAGTTGTGGGCGATTTCCTGCGCGCTTTTAAACATTCAGGAATGAACATTGTTTTTTCATTTCCGCAAACAGCGCATAGGCTTGTCATGGATTACCGCCAGTATCACCGTACATATGCCGAGGATGGATTATGCGACTTACTGGTGGTGAACGTATTATTCTGCACGAGGTGAGAGACCCATGCGTTTATGGACGGTGCAGCCGAAAAGATTATATGAAAAGCTGAAAGCTGAGAAAGTAATGCATTGTGTTCCCGAACTGTCGGAGATGGTTGCCGAGTGGGGATTTGGCCCAGCGTATAACTGGCTTGCAGGACAGATGAAAGTGCGTGTTGGACCGCCTCCGAAGGGCATTTTTTATCCGATTTGGGCATGGCATACGATTGAATGGCAGCATCAAAAGCCTGATCTACGCCGCGCGGAGTTTCGCGGATACAAGGGGGAGCAGGTTTGCTTGGAACTGGAAATACCGGACAATATGGTTTTACTCAGTAATGAAGACGCATGGCATATTGTTTTGAATAGCGGATATTACGGCGATTGCACCAATGAGCAGGAAATGGAGAAAGAGGACGTATGGTTTGACAGTCTCCCTCCTAAGGAGCGTGATATCATTAAAATAAAATCATGGGAGAAAATTTTTAATGTGTCTCCGCCGTACGAAAGTGCGTGGGAGGTCCACGGAAAGTATGTCCAAGCAACCTTTTGGGAACTGAGGCTCGATCAAGTAGTTGCCATCCGTTACTTTAAAGGGCGCATGCGTTGATACAATACTTATACGCTTTTCGAGTGGTATTCGGAAGGCAGTAGCCGCGTGTGTTATGGTGGTTAAGCCATTGAAAGGACTCGGTTTAGATTTTTGCTGATAAGTCACTCGGTCGATAGCCAGTACCTATTAAGCTCACAGACTACAAGAGCCATAGCATATGTGTGTGAAAGTTAGTCCTTCTCTCAATATTTATTTCTGATAACCTCCTAACCTTTATAATTATTTTATTTTTTCAACATGATTAACCAAGCGTGAGTGCGGGAGATATTCGACCTTAATTTGATCACCAATTTTAAACGCTCCCATTTTTTGTGTGAGTAGGCCGTTCTTTGTGACTATGCCGTAGCGATAACCTCCACGTGTTCCAGAAACATACACTTCTCTTAGCGTTCCGACTGTAATTGTGTAATGGTCAGCTAAGGCGTCGTGTAAATTTTCAACATATGGAACAAATACAATAGCTAAAATGAACAAAAGACCGACGCCAAAAAGGGTTGTTATAAGTGCTTGCGAATCATTGAGAATGGCAAATATGATGCAAAATATCATAATTGCAATATATATCAGGCAAAAAATCAAACTGCCCCAGCAGACAATTCCGGCGCTTTCATATTTCTTCAGTATGTTCGATGCTAAGAACGGTGTGAACATGCTGAATATAAGTACGCCGAGTTGAATATACCCTTTACCTGAATTTAATTTATAATAGTATTTTCCATTTCTCATGAGTTTCCTTTTATCCTCTCGCCGTAAAATCTAAATTACATAAAAGTGATCGAAATAGTTTAAGTTCAAGCTATATTCCATCATAATTTACTCCAATCTTAATAATTGATCAATATATGACACGAATTGCAACTGGGTACGAGCGAGTTGCCCTATGAAGTCATAGATAAGTTCCCAAATTTACTGCGGATAGTCAGTCGATCATGTGTAACCATTCAATTAAGTATATCGTTTAATTAGTATGGATTGTAGAAAAGAGGTATGGAGATGAGGATTGCTGCACTTTATGATATTCATGGTAATTTTCCTGCGCTCAAAGCTGTCCTTGATGAATTAAACGATTTAAAACCAGATAGGGTTGTTATTGGTGGCGATATAGTCTCTGGATCAATGCCGGTTCAAACACTAGAATGTCTTTTGAATTTGAAAAGAAATGTTAAAGTGACATTTATCCAAGGGAATGGAGACAGAGAGGTTATCGAAGCATCGAAAGGTCTAGAACTAAACGGTTTGTCGGAACAGGGGAAAAAGAAACAACGATGGGTTGCCGAGCAATTGACTGAAAAACAGATTGAGTTTCTCTCAAGTTTCGAGAGGACGGCGAGTATTCATGTAGATAATATGGGTAACATCCTGTTTTGTCATGCAACCCCTTTCAGTGACTCTGATATTTTTACTCCTGAGTCTGATATTAAGAGGATTGGGCAATTATTTGAAGCTGTTGAACAACCCATTATTGTCTGTGGACATACACACATGCAGTTTAAATTAGAGCTTGAAAAGAAAGTGATCTTTAATGCTGGAAGTGTTGGTATGCCTTTTGCAAAACGTTCTGGGGCTTACTGGTTTTTTATTGATTCAGATCAAGCTACGATCAATTTTAAACAGACATTTTATGATTTGAATCTCGCCTCGAAGTTACTCAGAACGAGTGGTGATCCTTATGTAGAAGAATTTGTTAATCATAATTTACTCCATGTTCCAACACCTCGAGAAGCAATGGAAATGCTTAACAAAATTTCTTTGAAATAGATTGTATAATTTTGTTGTGCAGGATCTATTTACTTCATAAGTCACTTGATTAATGAGGTGATCGTCTTGAAAGTGCGAGAAACGTTTACGTGCCCTTTGGAATTAACGCATGATATGATCAGGGGAAAATGGAAAACCATTATTTTATGGCGATTAAGGCTTGGTGCCACCTCTTTGTCACAGTTAGAGAAAAATATTGAAGACATTTCACAAAAAATGCTTCTTGAACAGTTAAAAGAACTCAGCGATTTTGGTTTCGTTGATAAAAAGACTTTTAAAGGATATCCTCTGCATGTCGATTATTTTTTAACGAAAAGGGGGGAACAAATTCTAGCAGCACTTCGAATTCTGCAGCAAATAGGTATTGACTACTTACTTGAACATCATGGAGAAACTATTTTGGCTGAAAAAGGGCTAATTTAATTCGCAAGCTCCTTTGCCCATTAGAAAAACTTGGCGAAGCCAAGTCCCTAGATAAAGGCTGCTGAGCCTTAGTTTTTCTGATACTTGGTCCCGCTGAAATTTATATACATTCTTAACGTACGAAAAAGTAAGTAATTTACTTTAAGTACAAAGTTGACTACAATTTGATTTGTAACAGAAACTGCGCAGATCCTCAACTAAAGGAGGCTACCCCGATGATTGTCACAAGTTCAGGTATTGTTAACGGCAAAATTCAAGACAAATACGGTAAGCGGGGCACTCAATTCAATATGAACAGTGTGCCCACCTGCTCTATTCCGCTGAAAATAGAGAATCCACCGGCACATGCGGTATCTTACGCGCTTGTTTTGGAGGATAAAGATGCGTATCCGGTCACCCAAGGGTTTTCTTGGATCCATTGGTTGGCTGCCAATATAACCAAAGACGAGCTTCTTGAAAATGAAAGTCAAACATCTAGCGACTTTGTGCAGGGAGTCAATAGCTGGATCAGTAGTCAAGGTGGGCAGCAAAGTCGGTCTTTATCGAGCTTTTATGGGGGAATGGCGCCTCCAGATGCACCTCATCTCTATGAACTTCATGTTTATGCGCTTGACACGTTGCTTAATTTAACGAACGGGTTCTATATGAACGACTTGTATAAGAAGATGGACGGCCATATCCTTGACTGTTTTACGCTCAAAGCGCTCTATGATAATTAATGCCTCGTTTCACTGAAGCAGCATTTAATAGGCTCTGCAAATGCATAATGAGCTATTATGCAATCTGCAGGGCATTATTTATTTATACGCTTGAATTGTAAAATGATGCGCGAAGAACAGATTAGAAAAACTTGGCGAAGCCAAGTCCGCAGGCGATGGCTGAGCTTTAGTTTTTCTTATACTCGGTCCCGCTGGAATCTCTATACTTTCTTAACGTACAAGAAAATCGCGAACGATTTAAAACGTGCATGCCATATTGACTATATGCGATCTGAAAATTCGGAGGATCAATCACTGTTAGGAGGCGAAGCGAATGAACTTCGCGGTGTTTTTCCGAGGGATTAATGTCGGCGGAAAAAACGTTGTCAAGATGAATGCTCTGAAACAATTATTGCAAGATCTGGGGCTAAATAGCGTTCAAACCTATATTCAAAGTGGCAATGCGGTGCTGTCATCGGAGCTTGACGAAGCAACTCTGCAAGATAAGATTGAGAACGGGTTTGCCGAGCGGTTTGGATTTACAAGTTCCGTGATTATCAGGGACAGCATGGCGCTGCATGAGTTGATTATGAAACTCCCTTTTTCACCGGATGAGATTGCCGCGGTCGAGGACGCTGACCCGCGAGTCGCTCACTTATATGTTTATTTCTTAGATCAACCACCAGAAGAAAAACAAATGAATCGTTTAAACACTGACATTGAAGGTTTTGAACGAATGAGTGTTGGAGCACGGGACGTGTACCTGCTTTGTCAGCAAAGCATACGTCTGTCAAAACTTGCTGCGTGCGCGTCAAAACTATTTAGCACGGCGACGATACGCAACTGGAGAACCATCTGCAAAATCGATGCGATGTTGATGAAGCGATAATTTATATAGTATAGTGGTATGCACAAGGTGGCAGTCACTTGTGTCATGGCAGTTCATCCATTGGAGTCACGCTTATTATAGTCGTAAACTGACACTTGGTTGATGACGCAGTATAAGGATTGTAGAAGCAAGTTCGCAAACAATAAAATAAGATAGCCACATAGGGGGCTGTTCTCCATCCTTTTTTCTTATTTAACATGAAGGAGCCTGAAATGAAAGAAATCATTCGTGAAAATATTGATAATTTACCTTATAGCTTGCATGATGCAAGAGTCAATCGTCTGAAATTCAAATCGGAGAAACTCACTTTGTATTTCAAAAACGGTTATTTTAAGCTAATTGATAATGACGATTTACCCGTTTGTGGACATATTGAAATTGATGGTGTTGATCCGGATTATTGTGCTATTTATTTAATTGATCGGGCTCGTGATCATGGCGTGTTTAAGGGGAAAAAATATCGTTTAAAGAAGTTCATTAAGCGGCATCCTGTGATCAATTTCGAAATTATTTATGAGACCTATGGATATAATCAATCACGATTTTCAGGTTTCTTCTATCATGGTAAGAAAATAAAGGAATGCACCCTTGCTATCTATCATTTTGGCCCCATGACGTATGTAACCGAAGAGTAATGAATGCGACTTTTCAATGGATTTCCATGTCATAATTGCTCTCTTTTAACGCCCGCTATCCCATAAAGTGAGGATTTGAATTTAACGATGATCGATAATTTTTGGCGTGATTTACCGCGGCCTTTTTTTATACTGGCACCGATGGAAGAAGTGACGGATGTTGTTTTTCGTCATGTCGTGGGTGAAGCAGCCAGACCGGATGTGTTTTTTACAGAGTTTGCTAACACGGAGAGCTATTGTCATCCCGAGGGAATCAATAGTGTGCGTGGACGGTTGACGTTTACAGCGGACGAACAACCGCTTGTTGCTCAAATATGGGGAGATAAGCCGGAATGCTTTCGGCAAATGAGTGTCGGTCTGGCTAAACAAGGATTCAGTGGTGTGGATATCAATATGGGCTGTCCCGTGCCAAATGTGACAAGGAACGGGAAGGGAAGCGGCCTTATCTTGCGTCCCGGCGTCGCAGCAGATATTGTCCAAGCAGCAAAGGCAGGGGGATTGCCTGTCAGTGTGAAGACACGGCTCGGCTACACGGATGTCAGCGAATGGCGTGACTGGCTCACCCATCTATTGAAGCAAGACATTGCGAATCTAACCATTCATCTGCGGACACGAGCGGAAATGAGTAAAGTAGATGCCCATTGGGACCTGATCCCGGAGATTAAGCAGCTGCGCGACCAAGTGGCACCCGCTACACTTCTGACGATCAATGGTGACGTCACGGACCGTCAAACCGGCTTGAAACTCGCTGATCAATATGGTGTCGACGGTCTAATGATTGGGCGAGGGATTTTTGCCAATCCATTTGCTTTTGAAAAGGTAGCAAGCGATCATAGCAGTCAGGAACTGCTTGATCTCTTGAAATTGCATCTGGACCTCCATGATCAATATGCGAAAGAATTAGAGCTGCGTCCGTTTACCGCGCTTCAACGCTTTTTCAAGATCTATGTCCGCGGGTTCCGAGGGGCAAGTGAATTAAGAAATCAATTGATGGGCACAAAGTCAACTGATGAAGTGCGTGCCTTGCTGGATGGGTTTGTTCAAAAATAAGAAAATTATAGTATCTTTGCCGTCGTACCAGGATAAAGCGAGCAGTCGAAGCATCACCATAGATTATAAGATAGATTTATCGAAAACGGCGAACAACGATCGCAGAGACATTGTCCG
This sequence comes from Sporolactobacillus sp., assembly GCA_047718535.1. Classification (GTDB taxonomy): domain Bacteria; phylum Bacillota; class Bacilli; order Bacillales; family Sporolactobacillaceae; genus Sporolactobacillus. The sequence continues at coordinate 34,214 of JBDNRH010000015.1, read as the reverse complement.
CTATATTTCTTCTCAATTATCTGCTCCTACGTCTGCGCTCCATATGATGACGCTTCTTGAAGAGGCAATGACGGATTTGTCTGACATGCCGCAGCGTTGTTCACAGGTTGCAGATCCGCGTCTCGCGCAAATGGGATTTAGGAAGCTGATTGTTAAGAACGACGCGGTGTTCTTTTCCATTGATGAAAAAAATAAAGTTGTGAACATCGAACGAGTTCTGTATGGTAGACGTGATTGGCTAAAATTTTTATAAATGAAACAAGGATCGAGCAGTTATTAATCTTTTTTTAAACCTTCGCCGGTATAGTCATCTCATTGATAATGATGAGGTGATCGGATGAAGAAAAATAAGCTGAAATGGCTGCTTGATTTGCTGATGGGATTGATGCTGTTCACTTTTTTCAATACAGGCATTCTCGGCGGCCTGACGTACCACGAAATTGCCGGACTTGTGTTTGCTGGCGTCTTTCTAACGCATATTGTACTGAATATCGATTGGGTGAAAAAGGTGACGCTGAAGCTGTTTGATCGCCGGCTGCCGTGGCGGACGCGCGTCTCCTATATGCTGAATGTATTGCTGCTCGTTTCCATGAGCTTTGTTATTTTCAGCGGATTGGCGATTTCGCGCATCGTGCTGCCGCAATTTCGGCTCGGTAATGAATCGTGGTTCCGTTCGGCGCATATCGCAAGTAGCAGTCTGATCCTAATTCTTGTCGGCGTCCATCTTGGCATTCACTGGCACTGGGTCATGAGCGTCTTCCAAAAGATGCTTGCTTATCGTTCGAAGGCAGCTTGGACGCGCTATGTGTTACCAGCAGTTGCGGGGCTCATTTTACTGCTCGGTGTTTATGAAATTCAGCAGACCAGTTTTATCAGCCGCGCCGCTGGTGTTTTCTCGCTGTTTGGCGGCAATGGCGCGCAAGGTGGGTTCTCCGGTCATTTTCAGCAAGGTGGCGCTGCCGGCCAAGGACATTTTTCAGGTGGTGCGCCTTCCGGCAGCTTCGGCGGCGACCATCACTTCGCGGGTAGTGGGGGCGCGCGGCACGCTTTCAATGGTGATGGCTTTCATCATGGCGCTCAAGGTGGCAATGCCAATGTGGTCACGGTGCTAGCTACGTATGCAGCGATTACCGGAGCTTTTGCGATCGTTGCCTATTATAGTCGTAAGCTGACTCTTTGGCGGCGCAGAAAATCACTTTGAGCGACAATAAAATAAATAGAAAGCATTTGGTGAAAAGATTGTGATCCCTTCGCCAAATGTTTTTTTCTGTTTTTATCGATTCAAAAAGACCATCAGTAGGGGGCGTTGATCACAATATATATGAGCTATTTTTACATATTTAATACGATATAATGTATGTGTAAATAAATGATGCTTATTTCATATTTGCAATTGATGACGTGGATGACCGGCGCGCCTTGGTTAAATTAGTAGCGGTGACATGCGCGGCACTTCCCAAACCCAAACCGAAGAAACGGAGGCGTTAAGTATGGCCGCATTTGATTTTAAAAAGGAGTACAAAGAATTCTATAAGCCGAAGAATAAACCGGAAATTGTCAGGGTTCCGTCCGTTAATTATATTGCCGTCAAGGGCAAGGGTGATCCGAATGAGGAGGGCGGGGCCTATCAGCAGGCCGTGTCCATCCTTTATGCGATTGCTTATACGCTGAAAATGAGTGCGAAAGGCACGCATCAAATCGAGGGCTTTTTTGACTATGTCGTGCCGCCGCTTGAAGGCTTCTGGTGGCAGGATGATGTGCGTGGCGTGGACTATGGGAATAAGCAGGCGTTTAATTGGATCTCTGTGATTCGGTTGCCGGATTTTGTGACAAAGGCAGATTTCGACTGGGCAGCTGCCGAGGCAGAGAGAAAGAAAAAGATCGATTGTTCAGCGGCTGGATTTCTGACCGTCGATGAAGGTCTATGCGTTCAAATAATGCACATCGGTCCGTTCGATGACGAACCGAAAACGGTGGCCATCATGGATCAATTTTTACAAGAAAACGGGTACATAAAAGATATAACGGATACGCGCAGACATCATGAGATTTATTTGTCCGATGCCCGCCGCGTCGACCCGTCAAAGTGGAAGACGGTGATTCGCCATCCGGTTAAAAAAGTATCTGCGACATAATTAAAAAGGAGCGTGCGCGCTGTGTGGAAATGTCCGAATGGCGGCTATGTGTTTGAAAATGAGGAACAAACGCATGTTTGCGCAAAATCTAGCGTTGTCGATGATTATATCGCCACGCAGCCGGAAGAGGTGCGACCTCTCTTGCAAAGCATCCGCCGGACGATTCGCATGACCGCGCCGGAGGCAATAGAAAAAATCGCGTATCGGAGGCCAACATTCTGGCAAGGGGAAAACCTAATCCATTTTGCAGCGTTTAAGAAGCATATCGGCCTCTATCCTGGCGGGCGGTCACTACCGCGTTTGCGGAGCGGCTCACGGGGTATAAGACATCCAAGGGAGCCATTCAGCTCCCGATTGGCAAGCCGATCGATCACCAGCTCATTGCTGACATTGTGCGCTGGCGATTAGAGCAAAGGGCGTAGTTTGCGGTGTGCTCGTTGAGAAAATTGAAGACCGATCATACAGAAGATTTTGAGAAGCTGACAAGATACAGGATTTACATCAGGGCTGTGCCTATGTATGAACGGATTTGCTGCATAACCAATAAAAAATCGAGAGAGGGTATTCACGTGAGTATTATCATATTAAGCGGTTCATCAAAATTTCGAAAACAAATTGAGCAAGTACACGCTTCACTGACGCTTCAAGGGAATATCGTCATTAGTCCACCCTTTTTCGAACGTCGAGCGGGTTTGGCATGGACAGGGGAACAAATTAAGTTGATGAACGAGTTACAGTTTAAGAAAATTGATCTTTCCGATGAATTATATATTATCGATGTTGATGGCTGCATCGAGGGCGACACAAGAAAAGAAATTGCGTATGCGGAAATTAAAGGAAAAAAAGTCCGCTATTATTCCCAAGAGTGTGAATATGAGTATGTTCATAAAGATCAGCAGCAGACGAATTTGTGGGATCAAGCGTTAAAATTAATTGCGCGGGAAATTAAATCTGCTGCATACCATACGTGGTTTCAGGAAACGAAGGGAAGTTATGACGGCGAGACTTTCGTTATTGAATGCGCTAATGAGTTTTCAACAGATTGGTTATATGAACGCTATGCACATGTTGTGCTTAAAGCCGCGGAACAGGTAACCGGAAGTGATCAAGTGAAAATCAGCTTTCAAACACGTAAAACAGTCCAACCTGCTGTCAAAGCTGTTGATAAATTACGAGTGGTAAAGATCGGTTGATATATCCATATAAATATAAAAGATAACAAACGAAAATCTACTAATGACTGTCGCTTAGTGTAAATCCTGCGTTAAGCGGCAGCGCGCGTCTGGCGGGTTTCCGGTATCAGCCACCAGACAAGGACGAGGTTGATGGCCATCAGCAAGGCGGTGGAGATAAAGACGGCGTTATAATTAAACCAGCCGGCGAGGAGACCGCCAAGCAGCGACCCGAGTGTGTTGCCTAGCGCCTGAAACGATTGATTCCAGCTGAAGATTGTCGATGTCATTTCGGACGGCGAGTTCTTGGTCAATAGTGTCTGAATTTCCGGGAAAAGGGCGCCATCGGAAACGCCGATCATGAAGCGCAGGAGACCGAGCAGCCAGATGCTATGCACGAAGCCTTGCGGCAGATACATGATGGTCGCGAACAGATAGCCAAACAGCAGGATGCGCCCGGAACCATGGCGATCGCCATAGCGGCCGAGATGGGGAGCGGACAGAATATTTGAGATGCCGGGAAGCGCGGCAATGATTCCGGCGACAATCGTGATCGGTCCGATATTGTGCATGAGCTCTCGGACATACAGACTGATGATTGGCGCGATTGACGTATTGCCGAACTGGACAAATAATGTGGAGCAGAACAAGACAATAATAATTTTCGGATTGGGCAGCGTCGCGAGTGGATTGAAGCGCATGCGTCCACGCTGCGGCGCGCGATGCGGAACGGGCTGGAAATCTTCATGAACGAAGAAGTAGCTCAGAATAAAGGTCAGAAACAATAGCCCGGCGGTGATGAAGAATGTCAGGCGAATCGAAAAAATTTGCGCCAGCAAACCACCGACCACTGGTCCGAGCAGCATACCGCTCGTCGCCCCGGTCATCAACGTACTTAGCGCGGCACCGCTATTTTTCTTGGGTGTCTGCGTCGCAATCAAGGCTTGCGCGTTGGAAATGAAACCGGAGAATACGCCTTGCAGCGCGCGCAAAGCGAAGAGTTCCCAGACGCTCGTCGCCGTACCCATGAGCCCGATGACAATGGCCATGCCGAGTGACGCACGCAAGAGCATGAGTTTGCGTCCTTTACGGTCGGCCAGTGCGCCCCAGAGCGGCGAGACAAAAATGGTGACAAAAAAGGTTGCGGCGTAGACAAGGCCACTGTAAAGAGTCACTTGCTGCTTCGAGAAATGGCCGAAGCTACTCACATATAAAGAAAGAAACGGCATGACTTCGCTGAAGGCCATGCCGGCAATTAGCGTGCAGAACCAGAGCACATGGAGATTGCGCCGCCATAAGTCTTGATTTTTTTCATCATTTACCACGAAAGAGATCCCCTTAAATGCGTTGTAATTAATCACCGAATAGAACCGATCTTAGTATAAAACGTAAATCTCGTCAAAAGAAAGAATTGGGATGCACGGATGTTGAACGAGAATTCGTGCTGTTTCGCTAATACATTTTTGCTTGTTTTGACAGAACTTTTCAGGCGTAATCTTGACGAGGCGCCCATTCAAAATGGTACACTTAAGCTAGAGGACAGGGTCGGGCGTGTTTTTCAATGGGCAGACGCCGCACAAACCTTCTTTGTGAACGACTCAAATTACACTCAAAAAGGATGGGCATCGTGACTGAAAAGGTATGGCTTGTAACAGGTACGTCCACTGGTTTTGGGGAAAAATTGGTTGACGAATTAATTCAGCAAAATCAGCTTGTGGTGGCGACCGCGCGCAATCCTCAGAAAATTGCGGGTTGGCAAACACATGATAACGTGATCATTGCGCCGTTGGATGTGACGGATAAGACGCAGATTAAGCAAGCTGTCCAAGCGGCTGTTGATAAGTGGGGCAGAATTGATGTACTCGTCAATAACGCGGGCTGGGGTTATTTCGGTTCTGTCGAAGAGTCGGTGGAACAAGATGTCCGCGCGATGATGGAAACGAATTTTTGGGGCACTTCCAGCGTCACACGTGCCGTTCTGCCGATTATGCGCGCCCAGCGTTCCGGCTATATTATCAATATTACATCGATTGCCGGACTTGTCGGGACCCCGGCATTTGGCTATTATAATGCGACCAAGCATGCCGTCGAAGGCTTGATGAAGGCCTTGTCGCAGGAGGTGCAGCCGCTCGGCATTCACGTGACCAATATTGAACCAGGTCCGTTCAGAACGGATTGGGCCGGACGCTCACATCTCGCCGCATCGGCAGAAATCGCTGATTACGATCAAACCGCCCACGCGCATACGAAGACGGTTGAAGGCTTTTCGGGACAGCAGGCCGGTTCACCGGAGCTTGTCGCCAAAGCTATTCTTAAGTTGAGCCGAATGGCAGAGCCGCCGCTGCATTTCCTAGCGGGTGAAAATGCTTTTACAAGAGCGCAGCAGGAATTTTCTAACGTCAAAAAAGAATTTGACCAATTCAAAGCCGATTCAGAGCATCTGTACTATGGTGATGAGGCGTATTGGGACTGACTTGTGCAGAAAAAAGGAGGGTGCGCCCCCTCCTTTTTTTATAGGAAATGATTCACTGGCGGTATTAAACGCAAAGGGTACGTGATTTGAAGATGACTAAAGGAGAGTAGTGATTATGCCAGTTGGTGTCCTTGTTGATGTATTAGCGGTATTCATAGGCAGCCTGATTGGTGCCTTTTTCGGAGAAAAGATTCCTGAACGACTGAGAGTTTCCATGCCAATGACTTTTGGAGCGGCTTCGATGGGTATGGGAATCGCGTTGATTATAAAAGTTGAAACGCTCCCCGCGGTTGTTCTTGCCCTCGTCCTCGGCAGCGCGATTGGCGAGCTAATTCGTTTAGAAAAAGGAATTGAGTGGTGTGCGAATAAAGTCCGCGGCCCGATTGAACGCTTATTTTCCAGCAATCATTCTATGGCTCCCAAATATTTTCTCGAACAATTTGTCGGCATTGTTGTTCTATTCTGCGCAAGCGGCACGGGAATTTTCGGTGCTTTAAATGAAGGAATGACAGGAGACGCATCTATCCTGTTCTCCAAGGCGGTGCTCGACTTCTTCACCGCAGCGATATTTGCGACCGCGCTCGGCTATATGGTCGTGACGATTGCTGTTCCGCAATTTATTATTCTTCTAGGCTTATTTCTAAGCGCTGGATTGATTCTGCCGATGGTCAATGGCCATTTAATCAATGATTTCTCCGCACTTGGCGGCATTATTATGTTCGTGACGGGGCTCAGAATCAGCGGCATTAAGTCGTTTCCAGTTGCCAATATGCTTCCTGGTCTGGTACTGGTCATGCCGCTTTCCGCACTTTGGCTGCATTTTTTTAGTTGAAGACGTCTAATCGACAATTGATTAACGTATTGCCTTAATTAGGTAATAAGGTATAATTAAAAAGTCATGGATTCCATATCTGCCTGAGGGCAAGCGGGTCTCTATCTCCGCACTTTGGAATAATTCAGTCGATTGAAGTGAAAACAGTGGCAGGTTTGCTGAAGTATCTGGTCAGCGGCAATCAGCAATTGTTGGCGGATAAATATGAAAATGATCGGAAACTTCCTGTTTTCTGTCGAAATATTTTCGCTTTTGGACTGATTGGTCATTTGCTGTTCATTCCCATTTTTTATTTGCTCGGCAATCCGATTATCTTCATTAATAATATTGTCGCTGTGCTGCTGGATGTATTCTGCCTCTGGACTAATCAGAAGGAGTGGCGTGGCTCGCTGCTTGTATGGGTTGCTGAAATTGCGGTGCACGCGTTTCTTTGCTGCTTTGTATTTGGCTGGGCTCAAGGCTATACGTCCTATTTTTTTGCCCTCGTGCCGATTATTTTCTTTTCCAGTTATCGCTTTTCATTGCGCACGACGGTTTCAGCTCTTCTGTTCCTTGCCACTTTTTACCTCTACCATTACACACGAACGCATCTGCCGATTACAGAGTCCAGTTATCAAGTTTCTTTTTTCGTGTATGCTTTCAATGTTTTTATCAATTTTGTTGGATTGTCCTATGCGGCTTTCTATTATCGCCGCTATTCAGAACGGCTGGAGCATGAACTGCTGGATCTGGCGCATACGGATTCACTGACTGGGCTAGATAATCGACGGATGTTTGACCATCAGGTATCGCGGCTGCTTAAAGAACGTCTATGGCAAGGGGAGGACTCTGCCTTGCTAATTTTTGATATTGATTATTTTAAACAAATTAATGATACCTATGGGCATATGGCCGGTGATCAGGCATTGCGGCGAGTGGCGGCGTCGTGTCGGCACCTGATGCGTCACGATGATCAAATTGGTCGAATTGGCGGCGAAGAATTCGCTGTTTTTCTGACGCCGACTGATCGAATTGAAGCGTTGCATCGTGCAGAACAGCTGCGTCATAGGGTGGCACAATGCCGTGTGAAGCTGGATGATGGATCGACTTTTTCGATGACAATCAGCATTGGTGTCACTCTTTCTAATTCGCGCAAACGCACGCTGCCGCAGCTCATGCTCGCGGCTGATCAAGCGCTTTATGAGGCGAAAAGCCGCGGGCGTAATCGCATTGTGTTTGGCGATTGAACGTGCCGCCATGCGAATTATGGATGAAGGAGCAAAAAGTCCGATCAATGATTTGATGCTTATTCTAGCGAGCTGCAATTTAAAAAACCAGAATAAACAGCGTTTTCAAAGCTGATTATTGTGATAAAATAAAAAAAGGATACATACGCGTCCGATTAATATAGAGAAATGGGGATGAAGCAGTTGAGAAAGTACGGAATTATTGGGATTGGCCATGTAGGTGCGGCTGTGGCTTACACGCTCGTGACCAAAGGCATTGCTGACGAACTCGTGATCATTGACAAGAATGAAGGGCGTGCCCGTGCTGAACAGCTTGACCTACAGGATATGCAGGGACGGATCGAGACGCGCACCATCATCAAAATTAATGATTATAATGAGCTGGCGGACGCCGATATTTTATTTATTACTGCCGGCAATATTCATGCGTATGAAGAAAAGCAGGCACAAGGGAATCGCTGGGCCGAGTTTGAGTATACAAGGGAAATTGTCCAAGATATTGCACCGAAGGTTAAAGCATGCGGCTTTCATGGCGTCGTCATTGATACGATGAATCCATGTGACGCGATCACCCATTATTTTCAAGAGAATACGGGCCTCAGCCGCCAGCAAGTGTTTGCGACAGGCACATTCCTTGATACGGCGCGGATGCAGAAGGTTGTCTCTGATAAATTCGGCTGCGATCCGAAGAACGTGACGGGTTATGTGTACGGTGAGCATGGCGAATCGCAGTTTTCAGCGTGGTCAACCGTTCAGGTCAATGGTCGGGCGATTACGGAACTTGCAGAGCAGCAGAATCTGAATTTGGTTGATCTGGAGGAAGCAGCTCGCCGCGGCGGCTGGGAAGTGTATACGGGCAAGCATTATACGAATTGGGCGATTGCGACTTGCGCCGTCAAGCTCAGTCAGGCTGTGCTTTCTGATGCGCATGCTGCGTATATTTGTTCCTGCTACAGTGAGAAATACGGCACCTATGTCGGTCAGCCGGCGATCATTGGCAAGAACGGTGTAGAAGAAGTGCTGACCTTGCCGCTGACGGATGCTGAAGAAGCAAAGTTCAAGCACTCAGCCAATACAATTAAGGAAAAATTTGAGACATTCAGCCAAGAAGCAGGGAAATAAGACTTGGTCACGATTTGATAGATAGCGTTAGAAAAAAGGAGCGAAGGAAACGTTCGTACGAGAGCGGGTTCTCGCTCTTTTTTTGTAAAATAAGAGGAGGGACTCTTGCTCGCGCCTCGTTGGGGTGGCAATGGCACATTTGTCTACAGAGTAGGCGCGTTTGTCAACAGAGTAGGCGATTTATCTACAGAGTAAGCACATTTGTCTACAGAGTAGGCGCGTTTGTCTACAGAGTAGCGGCGTTTGTCTACAGAGTAGCAGCATTTGTCTACAGAGTAGGCGCGTTTGTCAACAGAGTAGTCGATTTGTCTACAGAGTAGCGGCGTTTGTCAACAGAGTAGGCGATTTATCTACAGAGTAGCCGGCTTTGTCTGCAGAGTAGGCGATTTATCTACAGAGTAGCGGCATTTGTCAACAGAGTAGGCGCGTTTGTCTACAGAGTAGCGGCATTTGTCTACAGAGTAGCAGTGTTTGTCTACAGAGTAGTCGATTTGTCTACAGAGTAGGCGATTTGTCTACAGAGTAGCCGGCTTTATCTGCAGAGTAGCGCGGCTAAAAAATCACAATCACTGCACGGGAGATGAGGATTTCGCATGGAAACTTGGGATATATATGATAAAGATAGGCGTTTGACAGGAAAGACGATGAGGCGGGGCGAAGCGTTTGCCCCCGGTGCCTATCATTTGGTTGTTCACGTGTGTCTATTTAATAGCCGCGGGCAGATGCTCATTCAGCAGCGCCAACCATTTAAAGAAGGCTGGCCAAATCGCTGGGACATTACGGTTGGCGGCAGCGCCAAAGTTGGTGAGACGAGTGCGGCTGCGGCCGAGCGTGAAATTTATGAAGAAATTGGCTATTCGCTGAATCTGAATGGTGCTCGTCCGATTCTATCGATTAATTTTGAAAATGGATTTGATGATTTCTTTTTTGCCAACAGTGAGGTAACTGTTGATAGGCTAAAGCTTCAGCGAGAGGAAGTACAGCGCGTCAAATGGGCTCACAAAGCTGAAATTATGGCGATGATTGCTAGCGGACTGTTTATTCCCTACCACAGGAGTTTCATCGATTTGCTATTTGATATGAATCAATATGCTGGCATACACACGGGACCAATGGATTAATTGAGACAGAGCGACAAGCAGGCAACGCAGATAAAAAAACAAGATCCTTTGATGCCGGATGCAAGCTGTCCGACACCAAAGGATTGACACGCGCTTAATAGCAATAGCTGGCGCCGAGGATAAGGAGCAGGATAAATAAAACGATGAGCAGCGCGAATCCGGCTCCGTACCCATATCCGCCGCTTGGATAGCCCCAGCCACCGCCGCATCCTCCATAAGGGCCCATGGCTCAACACTCCTCTCACAATTTGATACTATATAGTATGAACACGTGATCAGCCGTGCATAGGTCCTCGCCCGATCAACCCGCTTTCGAACATTATCGCTCAATAAAAAGTGCGCTGAGCTCGTGGAGAAGATCGCTTGGCGCGAGGCCGCGGACATTTCGCTGAAACAGATAAAATTGGTTGGAGAAGGCCGTAATTAAAAGATCGGCTTTGAATGTACTTGACGGCATGGGGCTGGAGTCTCCCGACAGTTCGTCAAACAAAGCGACGAAAATTTTTCGCATTTTATGATGCAGAGGACTGTTCACAAACGCATGTGGCTTGGATAATGACTCGTCCACACCTTTAAGCAGGTCAATTTTCTTTTCCCGGAAACGAGTGAATAACTCGAGCACACCGACTAGACGCTTCGCCGGTGTTTCGCTGTGCTGTGCTGCTAGATAGCGATCAATGTCCGCAAACAGACGTTCAATGCTGTCCTGAATCAAGTCGAGACATAATTCACTTTTATTATGATAGCGCCGGTAAAGCGTACCAGCGCCTACCTTTGCCGCTGAGGCAATCTGATTCATGCTCACGTCTTCAATCTCATGCTGCTCAAAGAGGTGAAGGGCGGCCTTAATAATTCGTTGACGATTTTCTGCTGCGTCGCGTCGCTCGTTGTGTTTTGGAAAAGGGCGTTCGTCATTCATCAATGCCTCTTCCTTTCAAAATGGACTAAACAGCTTGACAAACGGAGACTTCTCCATTTAATATAAGTGAGAAAGTTCTCCACTTAGAGTTAGCATAATCAAAAATGGAGAATAATACAAGTAAGGTTCTTAGTTCATTTATAAGGAGACACTCTCGATGCCTGGAAAAATAACCAATCGTAAAATGGTCACGATCGCGATGCTCGTGGCGATTCTTTTGGTCGCGATTGACGTGACTGTTGTCAGTACGGCAACGCCAAGAATTGTTCGCGATCTAAATGGCTTGAATTTAATTAGCTGGGTCTTTGCCATCTATACGCTGACAACATCGGTCACCACGCCCATCTATGGGAAAATGGCTGATTTATTCGGCAGAAAACGCATCTTTATTTTTGGTGTGGTCGTTTTCATTGGCGGCTCGGCACTGTCCGGTGTCGCGCAGACGATGACGCAGCTGATCTTGTTCCGTGCGTTGCAAGGAATTGGGGCCGGTGCAGTCATGCCGCTGACGTTCACGATTATCGGCGATCTGTATCCTGGCGAGCAGCGGGCGAAAATGCAAGGCGTGTTCAGTTCCGTATGGGGCGTCGCCGGGCTGCTTGGCCCACTTGTCGGCGGCTTCTTCGTCGACCAACTCACATGGCGGTGGATTTTCTTTATCAACCTGCCAATTGGACTCGTCTCGCTTTTTCTAATTGCCGTCTTTCTGCACGAGAATCTTGAAGCAAAGAAAAAGCACAGCATTGATTATCTTGGAGCGCTGTTGTTTACACTCGCGCTTTCACCGCTGCTTTATGCATTGCTGAATGCAGGGAAGGGACAGAAATACGCGTGGAATTCAGCTCCTATCTACTTATTAATCGGTTTCTCAATTCTGTGTTTCGTCCTTTTTGCATTTGTTGAAATGCGCGCCAAGGAACCCATGCTTCCGCCTACTTTGTTCAAAATTCCAATTATTATTGTGTCCAACGTCATTACGCTCTTAGCCAGTGGCATTGTGATCGGATTAAACGTCTATTTGCCGATGTGGATTCAGACGATTCTTGATAAAAGCGCGACCAGTTCCGGCCTGACATTGATGCCGCTGTCGATCGCCTGGCCGCTTGGCGCAACGCTTGCGGGCCGGTATTTATATCGCATCGGTTCTAAGTTCACGAGTCTCATCGGCGTTTGTCTTGTTGTACTGGGAACGGCATGGCTGAGCACGATATCGCTTGGATCGCCGTATTGGTTTATTATCGGTGTCATGATCATTACCGGTCTAGGTATGGGCTATACATTGACGCCAACGACGGTTTTGATTCAATCGGCCGTCGGCTGGAAAATGCGTGGTGCCGCGACGGCATCGAATACACTGATGCGCTCGGTCGGTCAGACAATTGGCATCGCTGTGTTCGGTACGGTATTTAATAATGCACTAAGTGCGTATGCGGCGCAGCATCCAAGTGACGCGGGCACAGTCAGCGCGGCGACGCTCGCGCATGGCATTCACCTTGTCTTTATGATCGCGCTCTTCGTTGCCATTGTGCTCCTACTTGTCGCGTTCTTTCTCCCCTCACATAATAAAATTGTTGAGCAGCAGAAACAGGTGCAGAATTCATAGACTGTATACAAAAAGGAGGGCTTATAAGCCCTCCTTTTCATGACTCCGGCGAGTCAAGTCGCTGGCCAATCGCTGCAATGTGCGCTGCAAATTAGCTCGCGCGGCAGCGTCCCAATCTGCCAGTACGTCGTCTATTGCTGCTTGTCGTGCCTTAGCGATGGTGGCAATCAGTCTTTTTCCTTGCGGACTTAATTGAATGAATCGCACGCGTCCATCCATTCCTGACGCATGACTGACGATCAACCCCGCTGCCTCAAGTTTGTCCAATTGGCGGCTGACCGTCGAATGGCTGAGGCTGAGTTGCTCTGCCAGCGTGCCCACACGGGTTGACGGATTCAGTCCAACACGCATGAAAACAGGAAATAACGCCGCATCGAGCGATACACCTGCCCTGCGCAGCAATCGTTTATCTTGCTCTGGTTGATTGAAGAAGGTGACGATTTCAAATAGCGCTTGGAAAATTTGGTCGTTTCTCATGCCTTCATTATAGCAAAGGAGAAAGTTCTCGTGTATACTATATGCGTGCATAATGCACACATATTTTGAAGAAGGAAGTGAAGACGAGTGATTAATGAACGGCAAAAAGCAAAAATCGGTGTGATCATTGGCAGCAATCGACCGACGCGTATCAGTCCAGCTATTGCGGAATGGCTCTGTAAGACGATGACACATCAAGAGCTGGAGTTTTCACTCATAGATCTTGCGGCCATTCATTTGCCATTTCTTGACGAACCGGGAATTCCGGCACGTGGCCATTATCAGAAGGAGCATACGAAGGCGTGGAGTGAAACGGTCAGGCAGAACGACGGTTTCATATTCGTCTGTCCACAATATAATTGGGGTTATCCGGCTGTCTTGAAGAATGCCATCGACTATTTATATGCGGAGTGGGCGGGGAAGCCGGTGGGACTGGTCACGTTTGGCGGTCATGGTGGCTTTCAGGCCGCGCTGGCCATGAACCTTGTCATCGAGGGCTTACATATGGTGCCGATGGCGACAGCGTTGCGGCTCGCGATCAACGAACGAATGCTCGATAGTGAAGGACAATTTAAAGCTGTTGATCAAGCACTCGGCCGCTATGCGAGTGATGCCAGACTTCTCGCCGAGGCTTTTGCCAATTGGTTTGCGCAGTCATAAAAAAGTGAAGCACCGCGTGATACAGAAAAAAGAAACCGTCATTGACGGTTTCTTTTCACGTAATCTATTCGCCGCGTGCTATTTTTTCCAGTCGCCAATAATTCGGTTTGCCGCTGCCAAGCAGCGGCACCTCATCAATGGTCTCAATCCGCGCCGGGTTATAGAGCATGGACAATTTCTGACTTTTAATAAATTTCTTCAGATCGCGCGTGGAGACTTTCTGCTTCGTTGTAAACAGCACAATCTGCTCACCCTTACGTGCATCAGTCACGCTGACCGCATAAAAGGCCGATGCACCAAAGCAGTCGAGCGCCAATTCCTCCACTTTATTCAGTGAAATCATCTCGCCAGCGATTTTCGCGAAGCGTTTAAGCCGGGCGATGATATGAACATAACCTTCTTCATCGATCTGCGCAATGTCACCGGTATTATACCATTCACCGCACGGGATAAAGCCGCGTCCATGAATCAGATAGCCTTTCATCACGTTCGGCCCTTTGAGCAGCAGATTGCCGCCGTCCGCAATGCCCTCAACTTTGGCAATGCGGGCATCGATCAGCGGCAGTAATTTGCCAACCGTGCCTTCTTTATAAGCCTTGGGTGTGTTAAGTGAAATGACTGGCGCGGTTTCGGTCGCTCCATAGCCTTCGAGAATGGTGATATTGAATTTCTCTTGATAGAGCTCGCGAACATCTTTTTGCAGCTTTTCCGCACCGGCAACGACAATCCGCAATGTTGCGAATTGTTTCTTCGTCGCGAACTTAGCGTAGTTTTCAAAGAACGTATTTGTTCCGACAAACAGCGTGCTCTTGTCTTTGGCAATGACTTTTGGAATCTCCTTATAGTGCAGCGGTGACGGATAGAGATAGGTTTTAATATCACCAATGAACGGTAGCACGGAGCCAATCGTCATGCCGAATGAATGAAAGAGCGGCAGGGGATTGAAAATTCGATCGTCCGGGCTGAGGTCGATATGGGCGAAAATTTGTTTAATATTGGCGTAAATATTGCGGTGCGTCAATATAACGCCCTTTGGCTTTGACTCTGTCCCAGAGGTAAACAAAATGACTTGTCCCGGCGTGCGTTTCTTCAGCCCGGCCACACGCGCTTCAAGCAAACCGGCTAATTTATTGCGTGCCGTGATGCCTGAAGCCAAATCCTCAAGATAGACGATTCGCACTTGTTTCTCCATTTCTTCAAGCACGTAGTCAAGATTGGCCTGTTTAATAAACGCGCGCGAGGTAATAACTGTTTCAACCGATGCCGTTTCGATGCAGTCGATAATATTCTGCGCGCCCATCGTGAAGTTAAGAATGCACGGCTCCTGCTCATTTTTAAATAGCGAGAAAAGAACGACAACCTGGGCGGTGACGTTGGGCAAATAGAGGCCAATGCGTTTCTCATTCTTCAAGGCATCCTCCATCTTCTTCGCCATCACGCAGACAGAGATCAGAAACTTACGGAACGTATAGGCGTCCATCGGGTCTTCCAAAATGACCTTTTTCGGATTCGCTTTCGCTTGTTTCACCATCTCATCGAATAAATTTATCGTTTCTGGTATTTGCAGATCCACAATCAGTCAGCTCCTAAGATTAACCAGGTCAATAACTTCTAATACCCTTAGTACGGGAAAAAAAGTCAGGAAGTTCCCAAATCAGCCAATCAATTTGTTTTTAATCGCGCTTACTAATGTAGCCGCTTATCGGCTTAGCCTCAATTGGCGAAGACAGGACGATCAATGTCGTCGGTTTTCCAAGTGGCAAGCAGCCATCGATATAGCTTTCCAATGTGTGTACAGATTCTGTGACGACTTTTGTGAGGTAGCTGTACATACCGGCGATACGGTGACATTCAATGACTTCAGGATGATTGGCAGCAAATTGTACGTATTTCTGGCAGTCCTTTGGCTCCATCAAAATAAAAGCTGTGACGTGACGCCCCAATTTCTCTGCCGAGACTTGCGCAGTATACCGCTTAATTACGCCATGCTCTTCCAAGCGGCGCACACGTTCTGTTACAGTTGGCGAAGTTAAGCCGACTTTTCTTCCTAATTCAATCATCGTCAAACGAGCATTTATCTGCAATTCAGAAAGAATAGCGGCATCGATTTCATCCATCTGAATATCTCCTTTTAATAATTAATAGTAATTATAAAAAATTGGTTAATAATATTTGATTATACGAGAAAATACATAAATTATCATCTGCAAATAGCGGAAAACATTATCTATAATTTAAGAAAAAAGGGAGATAGAATACTAATGAAAGAACGCTCTTTAAAACGCTCGATAAACGGATTCCAAGGGATAGCACTGACAATATCCGCAGTGCTTGGTTGCGGAATTCTGGTTCTGCCGTCACTTACGGCCGACACAGCGGGACCGGCGTCACTTCTTTCATGGGCGTTGATGTCCGTGCTCGCTTTTCCAATTGTTCTGACGCTTGCCAATCTGGCGATCAGAATTCCCAATGCAGGAGGCATCACGGCTTACGTGGCGGATGCGTTCGGCGCACATACGAGCTATCTGCTCAGCTGGATTATGCTTGGTTCCGTACCGATTGGGGCACCAACGCTGGCATTGACGGGAGCAATTTACTGCAGCAATTTGCTTCATCTTAACCATTGGGCGATTACTGGCCTCGCGGCAGGATTACTTTGCGTTTCGCTTATTCTGAATAGCTGTGGTATTAAACTTTCGTCACGAGTAAGCGTAGTAACTGTCATTATTATTATAGGATTGATTGTTATTGCGCTCGCGACGCAGCTGCGGCAGGTTACACCCGCTGCTTTTCACCCGTTTCTCACACACGGCTGGCTGTCGGTTGGTTCAACGACGGTGCTTATTTTCTTCTCATTTGTTGGATGGGAGATGGTTACGCCGCTTGCCGAAGAGTTTAAAAACCCGAAACGGGATATGATGCTAAGTCTATTAGTTGGCGTCTGCTGTATTTCAGTTCTATATTTGCTACTGGCGTTCGTCACAGTTGGCACCCATGCCTATGGCGGTGCGCGAACCGCATCACTGAGTCTGCTGCTCTCTTCTAACTTTGGTCCATTTGGTACGGCAGTTGTCGCCGTGCTTGCTGTGTTCATCACCTTCAGCGCCGTTCACGCAAATATTGCTGGGTTCTCACGAATGGTGTATGCAGAAGCGCGGGCAGGCTATTTTCCTGCGTATTTCAGCGTGCTTCATAAAAAAATGCAGACGCCGATGCACGTTCTGTCAATGTTAGGTGGTGTATTCTTCAGCCTTCTTTTTTTATATGGCGTGTTTCATCCGTCTCTAAGTCTATTAATCAAGGCGACGAGTACTGTTTTTATTGTTTCCTATGTGCTGACGATGCTGGCCGCGTTGAAACTGCTGAGGAAACCGGCACATATCCGTGTGAGCGCGTGGATTGCCTGCCTGACGACGTTATTCATCTTCTTATTTAGTGGATGGTTGATTATTTACCCGCTCTTTCTGGCGGTCACCGGAGAAGTGTTTCATCACTTTCGGGCAGAACGCGCAGGACAGGAAAGTGCGACGCAGGTTGGTGACAGTGAACGAATCAAGGAGTGGGATTGAGGGGGATGTGGACGGAATTGATAATGACAAAGGCGGCTGCCTGTCACCATTCAGGCAGCCGCCTTGCGCTTCAAGTGATTTTTACAAAAAAGTGAGAAAGCGATTGGCCCAGATGGCTTCATGGTGAGCGATAATCGTTCGCGCGCCGAGCAGGTCGTTATTAACGGTTGTCGTCAGCCCGCGCGTCATCGTCACGTGATAGCCAAGACCGTGCGCCATGCGAAGTGTTGTGTCGACGCAGTACTCGGTTTGCGCCCCGCAAATCTCAAGATTATGGCAAGCGAGTTTCTGAAGCAGCGCCATCAGTTCGGTATGGTAGAACGAATTCGGATGCGTTTTATCAACAAAATAATCCGTACTGCGGGCGTCAAGCGCGGGCAGCAACGCCCATTCTGCTGAATGAAAGATAAGACCTTCGTCATGATGCTGAACGAAGATGATCGGCTGCGCATTTTCCCGAAAATAGCTGATGCGCGCGTTGACACCAGCCAGCACACGTTCCAGCTCATAGAGCGGCGCGTCTTCAGTGGATACACCGATTTGCAGATCAATCACGAGCAAGGCTGTTTTTTCCATAATTAAAGGTCTCCCTTACGAACGTATTTTTTTATTATACAGGATGGGCTAGGGGCGTGTCCGTTTAATTTCTTCATTCCCGACCACGAGTCCCTGAACGGCCCGCGTATCGTCAAACGTGTCATTAAATCCGCCATTTCGGCAATCGATTCGTGCGCCCCGCTTTTCAGCCATTCGATGACGATACTGAAATGGGCGTTGATGATATAGGCCGCGATATAGTGCAGCGGGAAGTCAGGTGGTGCCGCCATGCTTTGCGTTGTTACAGTCTCTAGATGCGCTAATGCAGCGGCGAATAATCGGTCGTGGAAGGAGGATTGGATACCGTTGTTCAGCAAGCCGAGCAATAGTTCGCTATTTTCTTTGTGATACGCCAGCATTTTTTCAAGAGCGGGAATGGGCTTGCCGCTCTGATAGAGAGCCACTAAATCAACGGACAAGAGTGGTTGAATAAGTGCTTCTGCATGGCAAAGATAATCATTTTCACATGATTCGAGTAACGCGTATTTATCGGGATAATGTTGGTAAAATGTCGCTTGATTGATGTCCGCTGATGTGGCGATGTCGTGAACGGTGAGCTTCTCAAAGCCTTTCTCGCCTAGCAGTTGAATAAAAGCATGGCGAATTTCTTTCTCTGTCTTCTGAAACCGGCGATCGTTTTTCATTGGAAAAGGGCTCCTTTAGGCAACACAGTTCCGCCTAATGTCGGCTAAACGACAGATGGCGGTTTTTTGCGTATCGTTTTTCTCTAGTCTTTACTATACGCTGGAGAAGAAGAAATAAGCAACAACGTGTTGTTGACTTGATGAGGAGGATTCTCTAATGAAAAAAAAGCGCTCGACAGTAATGGCGATTGGCGGATTCATTGCAGGTATGCTTGCTTTCGTCATGGCCATTCTCGACACGACGATTGTCAATATCGTTCTGCCGGATATGATCACGGGTCTGCACGCGACGGTGACGACGATATCGTGGGTATTAAACGCCTATAATATGGCCTTCGCCGTTTTATTATTAAGTGCTTCTCGACTTGCCGATCAGTTCGGCCGCAGAAAGCTTTTCATACTGGGCATTATTTCATTCACTACGGCATCGCTGCTGTGCGGGTTTGCGCCAACGATCGGCGCTCTGATCGCCTTTCGGGTGATTCAAGGCGCTGCGGCAGCCGTACTCGTACCGGTTTCTTTACCGATTCTTCTCACGCTATTTGATAAAAAAAAGCAGACGCTGATCATCGCGCTATGGGGTGCCTGCTCGGCGCTCGCCTCCGCCAGCGGGCCTGTGCTCGGCGGTCTGTTAACGCATTACGGCTCATGGCACGATGTGTTCTTCGTCAATATCCCACTTGGCATCTTGGCACTTGTGCTGACCATCCTGTGCGTGCCGGAATCGTTTGATCCCTCGGCCGGACGACGGATTGACTGGTCAGGTATGCTATCGTTATCAGCGGCAGTTGCCGCCTTGGCCTTCTATCTGATTAAAGGGAATACGTATGGCTGGTTCGCGCCGGAGATGCTCCTGCTTCCGGCAATGTGTTTGCTGGCGCTCTTTATTTTCCTGTGGCTGGAGGCGCATGTCGCCTGCCCGATGCTGCCGTTCACGTTGTTTCGGTCGCGCCGCTTTCGCTTCAGCAATTATACGGTATTGTTCATCGGTATTGTCATTAATGCCGTGATGTTCTTATGCTCCCTCTATTTGACGAGGATACGCGGCTTTTCCGTGCTCCATGCGGGTTATGTGCTTACCGCCCTGCCAATCGGCAGTCTCATCTTCTCCCTGCTGACGAGCCGGCTGATTAAAAAGGTCGCACCTGCTGCTCTGCTCGTTATCGCGGCAGGAATGATTGCTGCGTCCTCGTGGCTGATGGGGCATTGGCAGACGGATACGGCAACCGAATCGATCATCGCAGTGCTTTTCTTCAGTGGGGCAGGGTTCGGAATTAATCTGCCAGTCATCATGAATCTAATCGTGGACGGCGTTCCCGGGGGAGGCATCGGCATCGCCTCGGGACTTGGCAATATGGCGCGAACGCTTGGCAGCATTGTTGGCGTCGCTCTGATTGTTGCCGTATTGACGGGAAGCCTAACTCATTCGATGACGGATTTAAAAAAGGATGCACTTCATAAAATTGCAGCGGATACGCAATTAACCCCGGCATTTAAACAGGCAATGACGCGCAAAATCAAGCATATGCAGACGAAAACAACGTCGATTCAAAATGCGTCGAACCAGCGGGCAATCAAGCAAAAACTTCTTGCCGCCATGCAGGCAGCTTATCGAAAGGATACGCGGCTTTTGCGTGCGCGAATCAATCATCAGGCCGGTATGCGCTGGCGAAGCATTGCCGATCGTTTTCGTAACGCAAGAAAGCAAGTGATGCAGCTTCCGGGCGGCGCGCCGCGCGGGCAAGCGCTTGCTCAATTGGCAGCGAAACAGGCACTTGCGAAAGAACAGTTTACGAAGCAAAAAGCATTGAAAGAAAAGCAACTCATCCGTCGATGGACAGATGCTTTCACGAAGCAACAACGCGAAGTCATCCATTTGACGGATTGGCTCCATGCGCAGACCGAGAGGCGGGCAATGCACGCGTTCTCCGTCTCCTATCAGACGATCGCTTGGCTGGCGGCGACAATTATGATTTTTTGTCCCTTTATGCGTCGCAAAGCGTAGTGACAATTGTGTGTCATCCTAAGGGACGGGAAACAGAAAAATCGCCACTGCAGCGCGAAAAAGACTCATTTGTGGTACTATCATGAATAGTAGGATGAGTTGAAGCAGGAATGTATTTTTGATTCAGCTCGCAATGGCATAACGACATAGGGGCGCAGAGGTAATGCATGAATCAGGGAAAACTGCAACGGATCATTCGTCTTGGAAGCCGTTAAAGGATCAGATGGGCTGGCAGCTGGAAGCCAATCGCCTATTCAGAGAAACGCACCAGCGGATCGGGCGTTTAGAAGAAAATAGTCTGCTTTTTTATTTACTGAAATTCTGCAAGGCTGAGGGGAACCACATTTTTGTGTGCCTTTCAATGTCGCAAATTGCGGGATTTCCCAATATGCCTGCGGACGTCGATGTCATTAAGGAGATACTGCGCCGCGTGCACAGCTATTGCTTTTGGGTCACTCAAGCGGATGAGGAGAGCGGAGAAGGTCGCCAGATATTGACGAGTTGGATTCATGAGGTGACCTACGATCAGGCGGCCGCGCAGTTTACCATTGAGTTAAGTCAAAGCCTTTATCCATATATCATCTGTCTGCATCAGCGGTTTCAAACGATGGCGACCGTGTCCTTACCTGCCCATGTGTTGCTGAAGAGTAAATATAGCAATCGTTTGTTTGAATTGCTGCGTGTACATGAAACGGTACAGGAATTACCGCTTACGCTTGCGCAGCTTCGCTATCTGATGGATGTTGATGAGGGGAAGTTGGAACGCTGGGTCGATTTGAAACGACGCGTAATTGAGCCGGCGGTTGAAGAAGTGAATCAGACGAAGTTTTTTCATGTGACGTATGAACCCATTAAAGAAGGACGGTCAGTCGCGCGGGTGCGCTTTTGTATCAGCCGCGCTTGAGCGTGGATTGACAAATCATTGGGCGTTCGGTAAAGTGAAAGTAATTCAAAGAACGGAAGGGTGAACCAAGGGCCGATGAAAAACTGATCCTGTTTTAGAGAGAGTCTGCTGAATGACACGATGAGAAGCGGAATTCACGTATTCTAGCTTATTTGCGTACGGCGTCAGCAGCTGTTTCGAATCAGGATCGTTAACCATTCGCCTGAGAAACGGAGAGAACAGGTTTCTTTCAGGTGTTCACTTTATGTGGTAGCGTCCCCTATTCGAATCGAGTAGGGGGCGTTTTTGACGATCCCGGAGTGATTCGGCTGTAAAATAGCGCCGGATGAAAAGGGGGAGGGCAGAGTGAGTCTGCTTGAGCTACACAATATCACGTATGATGTGAGAGATAAATGTTTATTTACGATTGACGAAGCGCGGGTTGAACGGCAGCAGCGAATTGGGCTTGTCGGTAAGAATGGCAGCGGCAAGACAACGCTGCTTCGTCTCATCATCGGCGAGCTTGCGGCAACTGAAGGAACCATTATCAGACGCGGCAGTTGCCACTTGCTGCCGCAATTGAAACAGGATGTGGCGGAAAAGAGCGGCGGGGAGATCGGTCAGCAATTTATTCGCGAAGCGCTGGAGCAGCAAGCTGATTTGCTTCTCGCCGATGAGCCGACCAGCTTTCTCGATACGGACCATATCGACTGGCTGGAGCGGGAACTAACCGGCTATCAAGGGACAGTTATTCTCGTCTCGCATGATCGCGCGTTCCTTGACGCGATTTGCACAACGATCTGGGCGATTGACAGCGGCCAACTGCGCATTTATTCAGGTAATTATAGCAGCTATGAGAAAGTTCGCGCCGATCAACAGAGAAGTCAGCAAAATGCCTATGAGATTTATCAGAATGAACGCAGGCAATTAGAACACGCGTTGCGGCTGAAGCAGCAGAAAGCGGAACGAGCAACAAAAAAGCCAAAGAGTGTGAGTGCGTCAGAGGCGAAGATAACAGGTTCCAAACCGTATTTCGCCAAGAAGCAGAAGAAGCTGCAGAAGACGACAAAAGCGATCGAGTCGCGTCTTAAGAAACTGGAGAAGATCGATAAAGTCTACGAGGCGCGGCAGATTCAACTGGAAGCGCCGGAAGCGGAGGCGCTCAGCAGTCGGGTAATTGTACGTCTGGAAGGTTTGGAAGGACGGATTGGTAAACGGATTCTTTGGCACCCAGCACATTTTTTCATCCGCGGCGGTGACAAGCTGGCGATCATCGGTGCGAACGGCAGCGGCAAAACAACGTTTGTGAACAAATTAGTGGCAGGAGCGGCTGGTCTCTCTGTTTCTGCAGCCGTCAAGATTGGCTATTATCGGCAGGATCTGTCATTGCTTGATTTACAAGCGACGATTTTGCAAAATGCACAGCAATCCTCGAAGCAAAGCCGCACGGTGGTTCAGACGGTACTGGCGCGTCTTGGTTTTGCGGGGGCAGATGTTGCTAAGCGAGCAGATGTGCTTAGCGGCGGGGAACGCGTGAAACTCGCGCTTGCTAAATTAGTGCTGAGTGAGGTCAACACATTGATTCTTGATGAGCCGACGACCTTCCTTGATATTGAAGCTGTGACTGCTCTGGAAACGCTGCTGCAGATATATCCGGGCACTGTGCTTGTTGTCTCCCATGATCGCCGTTTCGTGGCCAATGTCGCCACCCGCATTATAGCCATTGAGGAGCAGCAGCTTCGTGTAGTTGATGGTGACTATATGCATTATAGGCAGCAGAAAGAATTAGAAAAACGCGCGAGCTCAAACGACACGCGGCAGGCGCGCTTGCTCCTTGAGACGAAGATAGCGGAGGTACTCGGTAAGCTGAGCGTCGCGCCTTCCGAGGAACTGGAAAGCGAGTTTCAACGACTTATTCGTGAGAAAAAGCAGCTTCGAAAAAATAAATGACTTGTCAGTCTGTCATGCTGGGCGTGTTCATTTGCTTCAGCAGCGTAAACACGCGTGGTCGTTGGATGGCTTCGACCATCAGGATTAAATGGTCACCGGAGTGAATCAGCGTGTCACCGTGCGGAATAATCATTTTTTCACCGCGACGAATCGACACAAGCAGGCTGTTCTCCGGCCATTTAATATCGCGCACTTGCCGCAATGTCAACTGACTGCCGGCGAAGACAGGCACTTCGACTCGATCCACATCATTGGTGGTCAGCGTTGCGGTGCCTTTTTTCGTCATGCGCTCAAGCAGAGACTGATAAATCGGTGCACCGCCAAGTAAATCGACAATGAGGTAGGCGGTCAATGAAACGACTGCGAGCGGCAGCAAATGGGCAAGCGATCCGACCATTTCAGTAATCAGAATAATGGCTGTGAACGGGGCTTTGCTGATGCCGGCAAAATAACCGGCCATGGCGAAAACAATTAAATTAGCGAGTAAACCGCTGGGAAGCATATTGAGTTCGACCAACACACGGCCATAGATAGCGCCAAGCAAGGCGCCGAGCGATAAAATCGGCAAAAAGATGCCACCAGGCAGCCCGGAACCATAAGAAATCATTGAAAATACGAAACGCAAGAGGAGCAGACCGAGTAAAATGGACAGCGCGGGCACTGAATGACCGAGTGAAAGAATCAGCCCATTGCCGCCGCCAAGCGTGTTCGTCCAGAGAAGGCCGATCGGAATGACAAGCAGGAATGGAATAAGGCCGTGATATGCACGTGGCAGCTTCGGCAGTTTGGCATAAAGGCGCGGCATATTAAGCAGTACGCGTTGATAGAGAATGCCGCCGAGGCCGAGCAGAATACCGAGCAGCAGCAGCTGCCAATAATCAGTCAGAGGATAGCTGCTTGCAACGGTTATATGCAGGACCGGCTGTAAGCCAAACAGGGATGAGGAAACAAAATCGGCACTGATCGCGCTGCTGAGTGCGACCATCCAGACAAGTGGAGAGAAGCTATGATAGATTTCCTCCAGCACAAATAAAGTGCCGGCAATCGGCGCGTCAAATGCTGCAGAAAGGCCAGCCGCTGCACCGCCAGCGATCAGAATGCGGCGCATCGAGCGATCTTCTTTTAATTTTTCGGCGAAAATCTGCGCACTAGCGGCGCCAAGCTGGATCGACGGGCCTTCGCGTCCGAGAAATAGCCCGGAACCGATGCCGAGCACGCCGGTAAGGAATTTGCGCCAAAACACCTGCCACCCGCTTATTTCCAGCTCACCCGTCAGCTGGCCCTCAACTTGAGGGATACCGGATCCCATGACGTCGGGATGCTCCTGAATCAATAAGCCAATAAGGAGCGGGATGCCTAGACATAGGGCAAGGATGATAAACAACACGAATGGATGCGCGGGTACGGCGTGATAAAGCAGTGACCAGATCCTGAGAAGCTGTTCAATCAGAAGACGAAACAAACTGACCGCGCAGCCGGTTAATAGCCCAATAAGCACACCTTTGCCAATATAAATGAACTGCGTACGATCTCGTTTGACTAATGCCATCGTTTTGATTCACCGTCCTGAGATTAAGAGATCGCTAAACTCACAGTTAAGTATAGGATTGCAGCGGATAGACTGCAAGATGACTTTGAGCAGCGAATATCATTTTATTCTGTAAGCACGCATTTTTTTGGATAGCGTGACACTTGATTTGCAAGCGAAGCTAACGGATAATATAAGAAGATTTTTGCTTAAGTCAGTTCATTTTCGATGGAGAAATTGTGGAGGGAAGCAATGAGCACGTCTTTCCTGATTTACTATACTCAAAATACGGTTGTTGGATTGGCACTGCTTTTCTTGATTGCTGTCAATCGCGCGAAAAGTACGGAGAAACGTCCGGAACAACGTGTGTTTTCAGCGGCATTGATCGTTAACGCGCTGCTCCTTCTGCTTGAACTTCTTCTCAATCTTGTTAATGGTGCAGCTTTTCCTTATGCGCGTCAAGCCATGCAGGCCATTGTCTTTCTTTTCTACTGCCTCAATCCATTTCCCGAACTTCTATGGGTGCTCTATTTGGCTTGTATCATTAATAAAGACAGGCCAATCTCGAGGCGGCTGCTCGGTGTGCTGATCGTACCGGCAGGCATCAATGCTGTGCTGGCAGCGCTCAGTGTAAGTTGGGGGTTCACCTTTACGATTGATTCTGCGGCGGTCTATCATCGCGGCCCCTTCTATATGGTCATGCCGCTGCTCTGCTATAGCTATCTTCTCTACTATCTCTTCCTCATTCTGCAGAAGCGCAAGCGAATTCTGACCAATGAATTTCGGACGCTGATGTTATCTGTTGTACCGCCTATCATTGCTGGCATCGTGCAGACGATATTTTTCGGAATTAGCGTCGTGTGGCTGTCGATGGTTTTCTCACTGCTGATTATCTATATGCGTATGCAGAGTGTTCAAATCCAGAATGATTATTTGACAGGACTGACAAGCAAACGGCATTTCGACCAGCGGCTTCGGGCACTTGCCCGTGACTCACGAAATCAATCATTCGGTGCCATTCTTATCGATGTTGATCAATTTAAAGTGGTCAATGACACGTGGGGTCATGGATTGGGTGATCTTGTTCTGGAAAAGGTGGGGATGATTCTCCGCCATAGTGTACGTAAAGGAGATGTCGTGGCGCGGATTGGCGGTGATGAATTTGCCGTATTAGTAGCGACCGAGAGGGCCGAAGAACTGCGTGCAGTTGAAGAGAAAATTGCCGCTAATCTGGCTGCTTTTAACCGTAAATCGCCATTCCCCTTCCAGTTATCATTCAGCAGCGGCAGCGCCTTATATGATCAACATGCGATGCCCAATTTGGCTGCATTTGTTCATGAAGTTGATCAGCGCATGTATGACGATAAAAAGCGGAAACGTTAATCAAAGCAAAGAACTCGAAGGGCATATTCTAAATGCGGCCATTCGAGTTCTTTTTTTCGTACGGTTCTATTTTAAAGGAATTATTGATGTGCTGGCGCGGCTCGCAGCAAGGTCTGTTCAAGCTGCGCGCGAATGGCGTCGAGGGCGGCTGGACGTGTCTCTTCGGCGGCCAATGCCGCGGCATGAGTCTCCACTTCGCGAACAATCGCGCTGCCGACGATGAAGCCATCGGCATAATCGGATAAATCCTCCACCTGTTCATGACTTGAGATGCCGAATCCAACAGCAATTGGACAATCGGCTGCCGCGCGCACGCGTGTCAGGAAAGAGAAAATCGCTGGATGAAAAGCATGGCGCACGCCCGTCACGCCAAGTGAGGAGACGCAGTAGATAAAGCCTTGCGCCGCAGCAGCAATTTTTGCCAGCCGAACGTCTGAGGTCGTCGGCGCAACAAGTGAAATGAGCGCGACGTCTTCTTGGCGGCAGCGTGTGGCGAGCTGCTCGCTTTCCTCGAACGGCAAATCAGGGACGAGCAGCCCGTCGATTTCATTTTCCGCCGCCTCTTTAAAGAATCGCTCCTGACCGAGCTGATAGAGCGGATTGGCGTAAGTGAAAATGATGACAGGGATGCTCAGACCTGCCTGCCGCATTGCTTTGACAAGCCGCATGGCGCCGAGAAGGGTTATCTGATGCGTCAAGGCCCGCTTCGACGCGCGCTGAATCACAGGGCCGTCGGCGAGCGGATCGGAATAGGGAATACCGAGTTCAATGGCATCGGCTCCGGCATTTTGAAGCATCAGTGCCAGATCAACGGTTGCGTCTGCTGTTGGATCACCGGCGACAATAAAAGGAATAAAAAGCATTTTGTTTTTCTTCGCGACGTATGTTGCCATTCGATTCATTGTACTGCCCCTCCGTTTGCTTCGAGTCTATGCAAGACTGTATCGACATCCTTATCCCCGCGTCCGGAAAGGCAGACAAGGATGGTTTGGTCTGTGGACATTGTTTTCGCTTTTTTGATGGCGAGTGCGACCCCGTGCGCGCTTTCCAATGCCGGCAGAATGCCTTCCAGTTTAGAGAGGCGGACTAAGGCGTCGAGCGCTTCGTCATCGGTAATCGCCTCATAGACGGCGCGTCCCGAGTCATGCAGATAGGCATGTTCCGGTCCGATGCCGGGATAGTCGAGTCCGGCGGAAATGGAATACGGCTCGGTAATTTGTCCGGATTCGTCTTGAAGCAGATACGTCTTCATGCCATGCACAATGCCGACCGTTCCCTTTGTCAAGGTTGCTGCGTGTTCTAGTGTGTCGGTGCCTTTGCCGCCGGCTTCGGCGCCGTAAAGCGCAACCGGATCGCCAAGAAAAGCGGTGAACAGGCCGATTGCGTTGCTGCCACCGCCGACGCAGGCAACGGCGGCATCGGGTAATTTACCGGTCTGCTCAACCATTTGCTGGCGCGCCTCGTCGCCGATAATGCGTTGGAAGTCGCGAACAATCGTCGGATAGGGATGCGGACCGACGGCGGAGCCATCAATATAAGCCGTGTCTTCGATATGAGCGGCCCAATAGCGCAGCACTTCATTGACCGCGTCCTTCAAGGTGCCATTGCCAGAGTTGACGGGCACCACTTCAGCACCGAGCAGCTGCATCCGGAAGACGTTGAGTGCCTGCCTTTTCACATCGACTGCGCCCATGAAAATTTTGCAGGGCATACCGAAATAGGCAGCGATTGTTGCCGTCGCGACGCCGTGCTGACCGGCTCCCGTTTCGGCGATCAGTTTTTTCTTGCCCATGCGGCGGGCGAGCAGCGCCTGACCGACCGCATTATTAATTTTATGGGCACCCGTATGATTAAGGTCTTCCCGTTTCAAATAAATCCGCGCGCCGCCGATAGCTTTGCTGAGACGATGACAATAGGTCACCGGAGTCGGGCGCCCGGAATAGTGATGCAGAATGGTTCGATAGTCATCGAGAAAGTCAGGATCGGTAATAGCCTGTTTGAATCCTGCTTCGAGTTCAAGCAGCGCATGCATCATCGTTTCCGGCACATAGCGGCCGCCGAATGCGCCGTATCGTCCGGTTGCGTCTGTCCTGAATTTGACGCGCGGTTCAGTTTGATTGGTCATTGAGTCTCACACACCTTTTCTTCTATCAATTGAATAAGCGCACCGTCCTTCTGATCGTTACGCTCAATACCTGAAGCAATGTCAATGCCATCCGGCCGAAAGCTAAGCAGCCGAGCGATCGTCTGCGGGCGAATACCGCCCGCGATTAAGCAGTGAACGCCCTGACGTGCCGCCTCTGCCTTGTAGCCGGGGACGCTCACCCAGTCGAAGGATTGACCGGTGCCGCCGAGCTGACCGGCGACTTTCGTGTCGATGATATAACCATCCACCGAGCCGGCGAAACGCTGCATTTGCTGCCGCGTATCGGCACCATGATGAAGTGCCTTCCAGACGCGGCGTCCGCTCGTTTGCTTGATCCGCCGCACGAATTCGGGCGTTTCGTTACCGTGAAATTGCAGCACATCGAGCGCGACGTGGCCAACCGCGCCGGCGATGGTTTCTTCCGCATCGTCGGCGAACACACCGACAAGCTGCTTCCCCGGCCGCAGCGGCGCCCTCCGCAGCCAATCGGCGACTTGCTGCGGCTGGACGGTGCGTTTACTTTTTTCTGTGAAAATAAAGCCAATATAATCGGCACGGCTTGCGTTGACGAGACGCAGATCGGCGAGCGACTGGTTGCCGCAATATTTAAGCATCGGCCGCATGAAGCTGTACCTCGCCGAATAGTTCCGCAATTTTCTGCTCCGGCGCGTCAGTTGTAATCAGCGCTTCGCCGACCAAAGCGGCCTGAACATGCTGCCTCGCGAGAAACGACACATCTTCCTCGTGATGCACGCCGGATTCACTGACAATCAGCGCATCTTCGGGCAGGAGTGGGCGCAGAGCAGCCGTCGTCTGCAGCGTCGTCTGAAAGGTCGTCAGATCGCGGTTGTTGATTCCGATCAACTCCGGCGTCAGTGTGCCGAGCAGCGCCTCCGCCTCTCGGGCATTGTGTACCTCAATTAGGCATTCAAGTCCGAGTTCCGAGGCGGCGGCATGCAGCTCCAGCAGGCGCGACGGTTCAATTGCGGCGACGATCAGCAGAACGGCGTCAGCGCCGGCGCGATAGGCTTCTTCAATTTGACGCGGATCAATAATGAAGTCTTTGCGCAGGATCGGCAGCTCTGTCCTGCGGCGAATCGCCCGCAAGCGCTCCAGCGATCCGTGAAAATACGTGCGATCGGTGAGGACGCTGACGGCATCGGCTCCGGCACGCGTATAGGCTGCGGCTAAGTCGCCGGGATTGCGGATTTCCCGGAACATGCCTTTAGACGGTGAGGCCTGCTTCACTTCGGCGATTAGACCGAGTGCGTGATTCGGCGTGCTCAGCGCCTGCTTAAGCGAGCGAACGGTTTTAGATGTGCGGCTATATGTTGGCATTGTAAAATGAGCCAATTCCTCTTGCTTTGTCCGCAGAATTTTCTCAAGAAAGGAGTCAGGCATGCGCGCGGATCGTCTCCTTTGACGCACGGCGCAGCGCGTTTAATTGCGCAATCGCCCGGCCGCTGTCAAGCGCCTCTCGTGCTTCGTGCACGCCTTCACCGATTGTCGCGCTGAATCCGGCTGTGAATAAACCAGCGCCGGCGTTCAGCAAAATCGCGTCACGCGCTTCAGGATGCGCCGTGCTGCCAGTGAAAATCGATTCAATTAATGCGGCGCTCTGCGCTGGATTGGCCACCTGAATTGCCTTAAGCGTCCCTCTGTGCAGGCCGACATCCTCGGGAGTAAGCGTCGACGCGGTAATTTTTTCATTTTCAATCAGAAGAATATGAGAGCGTCCGGCGATCGTCAGTTCATCCATGCCGTCGTCTCCGGTCACAACGAGTGTGCGCTCGGTGCCAAGCCGTACGAGTGCGTGGGCATATAGTTCAGCCAACTCCTGACTATAGACACCGAGCATTTGTCGCTCCGCACCTGCCGGATTAGTTAATGGGCCAAGCATATTGAAAATCGTACGAAATCCGAGCGCCTTGCGCGGACCGATGGCATATTTCATGGATTGATGGTAAAGGGGAGCGAAAAGAAAGCACATATGGGTCATGTCAAGAAGACGATGGGCATCCTCTGGTGTGGACTGAATCGAAATGGATAACGCCTCGAGCACGTCGGCAGCACCGCTTGTCGAGGAAACAGAACGATTGCCGTGCTTGGCGACATCAACTCCAAGTGAGGAAATAACGAGTGCTGACGCGGTTGAAATATTGAATGTCGCTGTACCGTCGCCGCCTGTACCGACAATATCGAGCAGCGGACGATCGACGCGCAGCTGCCGCGCATGGGCGCGCATGCTGCGCGCGCATCCGGTCAGCTCGTCGGCGCTTTCACCGCGCAGGCTGAGCATGGCCAGGAAGGCGGTAATTTGGCTTTCACCGGCTTTGCCCTCCATGATTTCATCCATTGCCGCAGCGGCTTCTGCTTCTGACAATGTCTGATGATTGGCAAGACGGGCTAATATGTCTTGAAACATGCTGATCACTCCTCATTTTTTGAGGAATGAGCTTGAAGTTAAGCGAGGCGCGCAAGGAAAATTAGGAATCAATTCATCCTTCACATAGTTCGCATACAAAAAAACCGCAGGAGATCCTGCGGGTTATGTTTGGTCTGATCCTCCGCTTATCTCAACTCTGCTCATTCTCACTCTACTTTGCCGACCGCGCCCTCTGGCGCCGTCCGGCTTGCCGAATCGCTTCGACGTATTTTCATCATAATGATCTGCATTGCGGCTGTCAATTGTTTTTATAGGAATTTTTCGAAATATATTTAATGCTTCATATCCTTTTGCCGAATCAATAGCAGTGAACAAAGCGCACCGATGAAAAGAATAACTGAAGCGATGTGGATGACGGTAACGGTGCCGTTCATGAACGCCTCGCGGCCGATCTGCTGCATGCTGCCGAACAGCGGATTATGCTGATAGGTCAATGACGCGTCTTTAAAGCCGCTGCTGCCGGCGAGCGGACCGGCCTTAACAAGTCCGTCGCTGATCTTCTGTTTCATCGCAGCTGTCAAATAAGGCGCGTTCAATGCGTTTATTTTATCGTGAAGCACGGCGGCGTAACGATTGGAGAGCACAGCACCGAAGATCGCCGTACCGAAGGCGATGCCCATCTGTCGCAGGACGCCGCTCACGCCTGAGGCCATGCCGCTGCGTTGACGCGCGACTGTGCCGACCGCTAGATTCGAAATCGGTGGATTGACGATTCCATTGCCGAATCCAGCGATCATCAGACCGGGCACGAGAATCACCCAGTCCGCCGCCTTATCGCTTGCCGAGATGCCTCCCATCATCCAAACACCGGCGCCAAGGAAGAGCAGACCGACTACCGCCAGCCATTTTGGCTGCACTTTGGCCATTAACGCACCGGCGACCGGTCCGAGCATCAATGACAGGACGCAGAACGGCAATAGGCGCAAACCGGCGTTAAAGGCGTCATAGCCAAGGATATTCTGAAAATAGAGTGAGATATAGAGAAACAGGGCGTACATGCCGGCGCTGAGACAGAAGCCGGCCACACCGGCACCGGTAAAGCTTGGTACTTTGAACAGGCGCGGGTCGATCATCGGATTCTTAATTCGCGATTCACCAATGATAAAGACAATTAATGACACAGCGGCAATTGCGCCGAGCCAAATAATCGTTGGCGATGTCCAGCCCATGCCGGATTCGTTGACACGGATCAGGCCATAGATCGTGCAGAACATGAATGCCGTGAACGTGATTAATCCGAATACGTCGATCTTGCCTGCGGCGCTCTCGTCGCGCGATTGCGGGATCGCCCACAGCGAGATGGCGATGCCAAGCAGGCCAACCGGCACATTCAAATAGAAAATCGATTGCCAGTTCAGCGCGTCGACGAGAAACCCGCCGATAAGCGGACCGATTGCGGTCGCCAGCCCACTGACGCCGCCCCAGATGCCGATCGCGATGCCGCGTTGTTTGCCAATGAAGGATGATGAAATGATGGCCAGAGACAACGGCATCATTGCTGAGCCGCCGAGCCCCTGAACGCCGCGGAAAATATTCAGCGTTTGGCTATGCGACAACCCGAATAGGGTGAAATAGCTGGACAATCCGCAAAATAGCGAACCGATCGTAAAAATGCCAAGCCCGATTATAAATAGCGTCTTGCGCCCGTATATATCACCGAGCCGCGAGGCGGTGACGAGGGCTACGGCGAAGACGAGGGTGTAAGCGCTGATTACCCATTCAATACTGGCGAAGCTGGCGTTCAAATCGTGCTGGATGACGGGCAGCGCGACATTGACGATGGTGACGTCAAGCAGCGACATGAACAGCCCGAAGCAGACGGCGGTAAGCACCCACCAGCGATGCTTCGCCTGTGTTTGTTTGTTGATTAGGGCGTTTGATTGAACCATGAATTAGTGACCTCCTGTTTTAGTCAGAGCCTGCGCTTGCAGCTCCAGCCAGTCCTGTTCTAATTTCAATTTTTGCAGGCGCAGAAGACTCATACTTTCAATTTGCATTTTTTCCTGCGCGGGGATGGCAGATTTTGATTTTACTTCGTGAAGATTATCGCTGATGAAGTCTTCGATAAATTTCAAATGCATGTGATAATCGTTGATAATTTCACGTTGGAGTCGCGTGCCGATTTGGTCAAAATTGACAAATTTCAGCCAGGCATGTAATTCGTACTCCGGATGATTGCCAATCGGTCTCGCCATTAGCTGAAAGAAACGCTCTTTGCCGCTGGCAGTAATTGCGTAAGATTTACGCGGATGACCGCTCATCTGCTGCTGAGGAGCGGGCTCGATCCATCCCTGTTTCTCCATCTTATGAATCAGCGGATAAAGCATGCCCCAGCTGATCGAGCGCATTGGACCAATAATTTTATTCAATGTGGAAAATAAGAGATAGCCATGGTGGGGCTCATCCATTAACTCGCCTAAAATAAAAAGCTGATAAATTTCATTCACGGATCATCCTTCCTCCTTTTATATCGTAATAATATATCTTTATGATATAAAAAGCAATAATCTTTTTCCAATGATTCGGTTAACTGTATGTTCTCCAATGCCTTTGTTTTGTTATCAAGTTGTAGCGGTATTGAAACTGCCATGTTATACCAATGACATTTTTCAAGCCTAAGATGGAATCTGTTGGTAAACAATTCGACACGGTGATTACAAACGAGACATAATTTATTACGGAGGACAAACATGAAGAAAATTAAAATGCTGACAATCGCACTCACAGGCGGATTAATGATTCACGCCGCTCCATTACATCAAGCAAAGGCAGACTCACTTCCGACTCCTGCGGACGCAGCCCGTGCCGATATCGGTGAGGCCTATACCGTTGGTCAAAATGATTGCTCCGGCTTCACGAAACGTATTTTCGCCGCTTTTGGTGTCGACCTGCCGCATAATTCCGCGGCTCAGGCTTCATACGGTACAGCCGTCAGCCGGGCGGATTTACAGCCAGGTGATCTCGTCTTCTTCAATACATCGGGGCAAGGGATCTCTCATGTCGGTATCTATATCGGCAATAATCAGATGATCAGCGCGGAAAATACAAATGTAGGTGTGCGTGAAACGCAGATCTTCGATGGCGGTGCCTCCAGCTATTGGCAGCCACGATTCGTGACCGCGCGCCGGATCGCTTTTGACGGCCAGTCCTCGAATACTTCGACTGCTGATCAAAAAGTATACGCTTCTGCAAATAAGCCAGCGGCCTCGACTCAATCTGTGGACACGGCGGTAAGCAGCGCATCGACAGCAACGGCGGCGCCTCAGACGATAGCAATAGGTAAGGGTTTGATGTAGTCTCCGCCTTTTCCCCTGCACCACACC
>JBDNRH010000014.1:44088-88576 GCA_047718535.1 Sporolactobacillus sp. | reverse complement strand
CCCGCAGAAGAGGGGCGCGATCCCGCAGAAGAGGAGCTCGATCCCGCAGAAGAGGAGCTCGAATCCCGCGGTAAATCGGGAACCTTTTTAAAACGGGACCGTAAATTTACATAGCAGATGGACTTAGCTTGAATTCTTTTGTGGCAGTGTCTAAAATGAAAGTATTCATAGTAAGTGATAAACCTTGGCAAAAGCGTTATGCGCTGGGCGTGATGATGGATACTTTCTAAGGCATTTTCGGTCAAGCATGTGCATGACCGTCGTTTTGGTCTTACTAATTTTTATAGATTGTTAAATGATGTAAGCGTTTTTATATGGGGGAACTCTTTTTGCAAACAACTCGTGTCAGTGAACTTTTCAACATATTAGATAATGCCGCGTTAATTCTTCGGAAAATGCATGGCAGCAGCTATTTAGAGGCTTTGTGCAGAGCTGGTGAACAGATTGTCGAAGGACATATTGATGATTCACCAATCAAACATAGGCTTGAGGCGCTATATGCTAATTTTTTTCATGAAGGAATGACGGCTGAAGATGTGCGCCGTGCGTTTCAGCTGGCGGTACTAAAGGGAATTAAGCAATCCGACCATACATACTATGACATGACACCAGACGTGCTCGTTCTTTTCATTGGCCATATGGCGAAGCTACTCATTTCCACTCGGCCGGCGTTCATCCTTGATCCAGCTGTTGGCACAGCTAATTTATTGACTGGTGTGCTTAATCAGCTGGACAATGAAGCGGTTGTCGCCTGTGGTGTGGAAACAGATGATCATATTCTTCGCCTTGCTTATACTAATGCTAATTTGCAGCAGCGGACACTTCAATTTTTACATCAGGACGGATTGAAGCCGATATTACAGCAGCCGGCTGATTTAGTTGTCTGCGATCCGCCGGTCGGTCTGTATCCTGATAAGGAATCCGCACAGAATTTCCAGCTAAATGGGATCGGTGGACAGGCTTATACACATTTTTTGTTTATTGAGCAGGGATTGAACGCTGCTAAAGAAGCTGGTTATCTATTGTATATAATACCTAACCGATTATTTTCCGATGATCAGGAGAAGACCTTCTATCACTATCTATCGGAAAATGCGGTTGTTCTAGCCTTATTGCAGTTACCACTGTCATTGTTTCAAAATCCGCAGGCAGCTAAGTCAATTCTTCTGCTCCAGAAAAGAGGAGCAGGTGTCCGCGTGCCGAAGCAGACGCTTCTTGCTGAATTACCGGAATTCTCAAATGAGTCAGCGATGCGCGCGTTTATTGGACAGATGGATCGCTGGTTTGCTGATTATAGAGATGCAGCAACTCAGGAAGGGTGAGTGGAATGGCCTTAATTTTGGCAGTCAATGCAGGAAGCTCTTCTTTGAAATTCCAGCTGCTTGATATGCCTTCGGAACGGCTCGTAACGAAGGGCGCGTTCGAACGCATTGGTTTCTCAGATTCGATTGTGACGATTGAAGTAAACGGGGATAAAGTTCAGGAGATTACGTCCATACCCGATCATGAGGTCGCTGTGCGCGTTTTATTGGAAAAGATGACGAGCTGTCACATTGTCCATTCTCTGGATGAGATTATGGGAGTTGGTCATCGTGTGGTTCACGGTGGTGAGGCATTTGATGATTCAGCGCTGATAACAGATGAGGTTGTACACAAGATTGAAGATTTATCGGATTTAGCGCCGCTGCATAATCCGGCCAATCTTGTCGGTATCAAGGCGTTTCGTGACGTGCTTCCTAATATTCCCCAAGTAGTCGTCTTTGACACGGCCTTTCATCAATCAATGGGTGCTGAGGCCTATTTATACAGCCTGCCTTACGAATACTATCAGGATTACGCGGTGCGTAAATACGGTTTTCATGGTACGAGTCATAAATATGTGGCGAATCGTGCGGCCGAGCTGCTGAATCGCCCGATTGAACAGCTGAAGCTAATTTCCTGTCACCTTGGAAATGGCGCGAGTATCGCAGCCATCCAAGCTGGCTGTTCAATTGACACATCGATGGGGTTTACACCGCTTGCTGGTCTGACGATGGGAACGCGGTCCGGCGATATTGATCCGGCATTGATTCCATACATTATGGATAAGACGGGTATGAATGCTACAGAAGTGATTAATGTCTTAAACAAGAAGAGCGGTTTATTAGGCATTTGCGGATTTAGCGGCGATTTGCGGGATATACAGAAGGAAGCGGGGCGTGGAAATCGACGTGCCAAGCTGGCCATTCAGATTTTTGTTGAACGCATTCAGAAGTATATCGGCTCTTATGCGGCGAAGATGTCCGGAGTCGACGCGATTATTTTTACTGCCGGCATTGGCGAGCATAGTTCGCAGGTTCGTCTTGAAGTCATGCGCGGTCTTGAATTCATGGGTGTTAACGGTTCGGAAGAGCGAAATAAAATTAACGGTCAGGAAGCGGTCATTAGTACGCCTGACTCACCAGTTAAGGTTCTTGTCATTCCAACTAATGAAGAAGTAATGATAGCTCGCGATACAGTGCGCCTCTCCAAGATGAAGCTGTTATCATGAGGCATATCACCTATTCGAATAATAGTATGCAGGCAAAAAGCAGGACACGACCGACTTCATCACGGTTTGTCCTGCTTTTTCTAAAATACACTTGATTTGACTTAACTAGGAGTCATGAAATTATCTGCAATTCCTTCGGATAATGCGTCAGCAGTTCCGTCCCATTGTCTCCAATATAGACGTCGTCTTCAATACGGACACCGCCAACGCCTGGCAGATAGATGCCCGGTTCAATCGTAATCACCATACCTTTTTCCAGCAGCGCGTCGTTGTCTGCGCTCATTGAGGGTTGCTCGTGTTCGCCGAGCCCGAGGCCATGACCGAGACGGTGCGTGAAATAGTCACCATAGCCGGCATCGGCAATTACGTTCCGCGCGACGCCGTCAAGATCGCCGATCCGCAGGCCTTCATGAACGGCGTCAATAGCTGCTAAATTCGCTTGAAGCGTTGTCTCGTAAATCTTCTGCTGCTCATCAGAAACGAATTTATAGCCGACTGTTCGGGTAATATCTGAGCAGTATCCATCAATGACAACTCCGAGATCAAAGAGAACGAAATCACCTTCTTTGATCTGTCGAGTGCCTGGAATACCATGTGGCAGAGCGCTGTTGTCGCCGGCGAGCACCATTGTGTCGAAAGCCATCTCTGAATAGCCTTGCTTGGCCAATTCATGTTCAATCTCAGCAACAATTGCCGCCTCAGTGCGGCCTTTTTTAATGGCATCGACTCCTAATTTAACGGCATAATCCGCGAGTTCCCCAGCTTTTTTCATGGCTGCGATTTCAGCAGGATTTTTAATCCGCCGCATCGAAGCGATCAATTCCTCAACGGATCCGAATTCTGATTTGTCGAACAACTGCTTCATCACAAGCGCCTTCTTATAAGGCAGTGTTGTGGGTTCGATGAATAGTTTGCCGCCGCTTGTCGGCCGACTGTCCAATGCTTGGCGAACAATCTGCCACGGATCCTGATCATCGCGATAGCCAATTACTTCATGACCAAATGAAGATTCGCGTGCTTTGCCAACTTCAAGTTCAGGGCAGACAAGAAACGGATCGCGATCGGGGAAAACAAAGAGACCAAGAAATCGCTCGTGTGGATCGCATTTGAAATGCGTTAAATAGAAAACGTTTGTCGGATCGGCGATATAGGCGACCCGGCCGTCATGGGCCTGCAGCCAGGTTTCAATTTGTTGTAATTTGTTCGTCAATACGGTCACTCCAGTAAGTAGAAAAAGTTTGGAATTATTTAACTCTCTTTAATTTATCACAAACTGGATGAAATGGCTCATTCAAATCATAAACGCAGTGAAACTTTCAACGTCCGATTTGCGGATCGGCTCAATCGGGGCTGCCCGGTTAAGCAAGTAAATCGTGTATAATAATAAGTGGAGCCCATTTCCTGTTATTCAGGGAGTGGAACGGATGCATGAAGCAATTTTATTATCGTATGGGGTGAGAGCAATGAAAATTACGTATATTGGTCATTCAACGATTTTGCTGGAGACGGAGAAAGCCAATCTGTTAATTGATCCATTTATATCTGCGAATCCTTATGCCGGATTGACCATTGAACAATTGCCAAAGATTGATGCCATTCTTCTCACGCATGGCCACGGTGACCATATCGGCGATACGGAAGCAATTGCCAAACGTGATCAGTCGCTTGTGATTGCTATCGCTGAACTGGCTACTTATTTCGGCTGGAAAGGGCTGCGGACACATGGTATGTCGCTCGGTGGAAGTTATCTTTTCCCATTCGGTCGTGTGAAACTGACCCTTGCTTTTCACGGGTCAAGCATAACGCTCGAGCAAACGAGGCAAATACTTGATGCCGGGATGCCAGCGGGAATTCTGCTTGATGTGGATGGAAAGACGATTTATCATGCCGGAGATACGGCATTGTTTTCCGACATGAAATTAATTGGTGAACAAAATGCGATTGATCTGGCGTTTCTGCCTATCGGAGACAATTTCACAATGGGACCTGAGGATGCGCGAATTGCAGCAAAATGGATTCAGGCGAAGGAAGTTGTTCCGATACACTATAATACGTTTCCGCCAATTCAGCAGGATGCCGAAAAATTTGTTGCCGAACTTGGCGATATCGGACTGATGCTCAAACCAGGTGCATCGATCATACGTTAGGTCGGGAAAGTGTGGTGACGAGATGGAAACCAAACATGACCAAATTATTAGCTATATTGAAAAGCTCGCGATCGGAAGCAAAATATCAGTGCGCAATACCGCAAAAGAACTCGGCGTCAGTGAAGGCACCGCTTACAGGGCGATTAAAGATGCCGAGAATTTAGGCTTCGTCAGTACAGTTGAACGTGTTGGCACGATTCGGATCGAGAAGAAAACACGTGAGAATATCGAGAAACTCTCTTTCGAATCGGTTGTCAAAATCGTCGACGGACAAGTCATCGGCGGTGCCGGCGGGCTGTCGCGCACGCTCAATCATTTTGTCATCGGGGCGATGGAACTAGACGCAATTAAACGCTATATTGGCGCGGATGATTTAATGATCTGCGGCAATCGGGAATCGGTACATCGCTATGCTCTTGAAGAGGGGGCGGCGGTACTTGTGACAGGCGGTTTTGCTGTCAGTCAAAGTATCGAAAAACTTGCCGATAAGCTTTGTCTGCCGGTAATTTCCACGTCCTACGATACATTTACTGTGGCAACGAAAATCAATCGTGCTATTTATGATCAGTTAATCAAAAAAGAAATTGTTCATGTAGCCGATATTCTCATTCCTTTTTCAGAAACAGAGTTCGTCTATGAAGAGGATACAACGGATGCTTGGCGGCGCCTCAATGCCGAGACGGAACATAGCCGATTTCCTGTTGTGAACCGTGACATGAAGGTTGTCGGCATCGTGGCGATGCATGACGTGATCAACCATCTGGAGCAGGAGCCGATCCGAGAGGTGATGACACCGAGTCCGATGGTTGTGACCCCTTCAACGACGGTCGCTGCTGCTGCACATCGGATGATTTGGGAGGGCATTGAATGCCTGCCGGTCGTGAATGAGGCGGATCATCTGCTAGGGATGATTACCCGCAGTGATGTGCTGCGAGCGCTGCAACGGATTCAGCAGCAGCCGCAAATGGGCGAGACGATTGAAGATCTGATTGCCTCAAGTCTTGAAGAGACTCCAGATCAACACGAGAATCGCTATCAATTCAGCGTGACCCCGCAAATGACGGATTATCTCGGATCCCTTTCTTATGGTATGATGACGTCAATGATCGTTCATGTGGCACGGCGTGTGCTGAATAAGAGCCGCCGAGGCGATCTCGTTGTTGAGAATTTATCTTTTTATTTCTTTAAACCGGTTCAGATCGATCAGACCGTTCGTGTCATGGCGACGATTTTGGAAATGACGCGGCGCAACGGTAAACTGGACTTTGAATTATTGGTTGATGGCCAATTATGCGCCAAAGCACTGCTGACAGCGCAATTTATCGATCGGTTTTAATTTACCATATTCGGCTGTTGACGAGAGGGAGACAAACAATTATGCTTTCTGAAATTATGGAACAAATTCGGCTATATCAAACGATTGTCATTCATCGCCATATGCGTCCCGATCCTGACGCGATTGGCTCTCAAGGCGGACTCGCCTGCCTGATTCGCGATAATTTTCCGGATAAAAAAGTGTATCAAACCGGCGAAAATTCGCAGTCTCTTTGCTTTCTTGAGACCATGGACGACGTTCCTGATGCGCTCTACGCGGATGCGCTTGTGATTGTCTGCGATACAGCCAATCGTGAGCGAATTGATGATTCACGCTATGATCATGGCGCGAAACTGATTAAAATTGATCATCATCCGCTTGTCGATTCTTACGGCTCAATTGAATGGGTGGATCCGTCGGCAAGTTCGACGAGCGAAATGATCGCGCGCTTTTACCGCAACGATTCGCGCCTGAAGCTCACCGCTGAAGCGGCTCGGCTTCTGTTTGCCGGTCTTGTCGGTGATACGGGACGATTTCAGTTTAGCAACTGCACGGCAGAAACATTTGAAACAGCTGCATTGCTTGTGCGTCAGCCATTTGATCGCCAGCTCTTTTTCAAACAATTGTATTGCAATCGACTGCCGGTCCTGCGGCTGAACGGCTATGTTCTGCAGCACTTTACGCTGACTGCGGAGGGTGTCGGCTTTATCAAACTCTCACTCGAGACGATAAAGGAATTTCAACTGGAATCTGCCGATGCCTCTTCACTCGTCAATTGCTTTTCCTCCGCGGAGAATTTAAATGTATGGGTGCTTTTCTCGGAAGAGGAGAAGTTAATACGGGCACGTATTCGTTCGAAAGGACCGGCGATCAATCAGCTTGCGGCGAATTATCACGGCGGCGGACATCCACTGGCCGCCGGCGCGACCGTCTATAGTTGGGAAGAGGCCGATCGATTGATTCATGATCTGCAGAGACTGGTTCAGGATGAATAATTGTCGGAGCCAGATAGGCAGTCGTGAATCGCAGGTTTGAATGCAAAGGAGGCAGTCAACGATGCCTTTTATCCCCCTTCATGTGCATAGTGAATACAGTCTATTAGACAGTACCTGTCGAATTGAGCAGCTTGTCGCCAGAGCGAAAGCAGAGGGACAGCAGGCGCTGGCAATCACAGATCAAAATGCGCTCTACGGTGTGATCCCCTTTTATCAGGCGTGTCAGGCGGCGGGCATTCATCCGGTGATTGGCCTGTCGCTTAGCGTTGCGACTGATCCACTCAAGGGCCATGCGACCGATTCCCAATGCTCGATTATAGTGCTGGCGAAAAATCAGCAGGGCTATCGCTCACTTGTCGCATTAGCCTCAATGGTTCAGATGTCTCGGCAAAAGTGCGTCGAGTTAGCCGCTTTACCCGGTCATTGCTCAGGCCTTTTGGCCCTTTCCGGTGGTGTCAACGGACCCATCGAATATTTACTTTCTCAAGGCGCGCTTGAGCAGGCGAAGCAAACGGTCCATTTTTTCAAGCAATTATTTGGTGATGATTTCTATTTGGAATATCAGCCGGGGATGTCGCTTGATTCATTGAAAGCTCTTCAGCAGATTGATCGCGTCCCCGTCGTCGCGACTTGTGATATTCACTATCTGGATCCGCAGGACGCAGAAACCTATGCCTGTCTTCGTGCGATTAACCACGGCACGACGCTGGCTGCAGAGCGGGCTTTTGTGAAAAATGATCGGCTCGCTTATCCGAAGACAAGCGATTTGGCTGTTTTATTTGCTGAAATTGGCGCGCGGCCGCTCAGACGCAGCGGTGAAATCGCGGCGCAGTGCCGCGTCTCGTTTCGATTTGATGAACGACGTCTGCCTGCCTATCCACTGCCTTCAGGGCAGGTTGCCAAGGACGTTTTACGGCAAGCCTGCCTTCACGGCTGCGCGCGCCGCTATTCGCAGCTGACAAGCGACGTCCAGGAACGGATGGAACGTGAACTGGCGATTATTGATCGTATGGGATTTAATGACTATTTCCTGATCGTTGCCGATCTTGTCCGCCATGCGCGCCAGTCGGGCATCCTTGCTGGGCCAGGACGCGGTTCAGCGGCGGGTTCACTTATTGCTTTCCTGCTTGGCATTACCGAAGTTGATCCGTTAAAATATCATTTGCTGTTCGAACGATTCCTCAATCCTGAACGGATCACAATGCCTGATATTGATCTCGATTTTCCCGATGAAGACCGGGATAAAATGATTGCCTACGCCTATGAGAAATATGGCGCCGAACATGTTGCTCAGATTATCACGTTTGGTACATTTGGCGCACGTGCTGCCATTCGCGATGCCGGACGGACGCTGCAGCTGTCTCCGCAAGTAATTGATCGTCTCGCGCGGCTGATTCCGCCCGCATCGAAAACGGCCCTAGAAAAAGCTTATCATGAGTCACAGAAATTGC
The DNA here is from genome assembly GCA_047718535.1 of Sporolactobacillus sp. GTDB lineage: Bacteria > Bacillota > Bacilli > Bacillales > Sporolactobacillaceae > Sporolactobacillus. Next base: position 80,138 of record JBDNRH010000014.1, on the reverse strand, counting down.
GGCAAACGCTTGTGCAGTCTCCTGAAGCTGCTCAATTATATGCGCTGGCGCAACGGATTGAGGGACTGCCGCGGCATGCGTCGATTCATGCCGCAGGCGTCATTTTCAGTGATCAGCCGCTTTCACAGCTCGTGCCCGTGCAAGAAGGGCGCGATCATCAGGAAATTACTCAATTCTCGATGGACGTGCTGGAAGCACTCGGTTTGCTGAAAATCGATTTTCTTGGTTTGCGCAATCTGACATTTATGCGCCAGGTCATTGATTCAGCCAATCAGCGCCTCAACGTCAATTTGTCGGCATCATCGATTCCTGGTGGCGATCAGGCAACCTTTCATTTACTCGGAGTCGGCGACACGACGGGGATTTTTCAACTCGAGTCAGAAGGAATGCGCCAAGTACTGCGCAAATTGAAGCCAACAGACTTTGAGGATATCGTGGCGGTCAACGCTTTATATCGACCCGGCCCCTCTCAATTCATCGATCAATACATAAGAAGAAAGCATCAGGAAGAAGCCGTCCGCTATCCACATCCCGATCTTGAACCTATTCTGCGGACGACCTATGGTGTGCTCATTTATCAGGAACAGATTATGCAGATAGCCGTAAAAATGGCGGGTTATTCACTTGGCCAGGCGGATATCCTGAGGCGCGCTGTTTCCAAAAAGAAAAGGACGCTGCTTGAGCAGCAGCAGCACGCATTTTATACAGGCTGCTTGGCCAATGGGTACTCACAGGAGATAGCTGCACGGATATTTGATTTGATTGTCCGCTTTGCTAACTACGGATTTAATCGGTCTCACGCGGTTGCCTACAGCATCATTGCCTATCGAATGGCTTATCTGAAAACGCATTTTCCGCAAGTGTTCATGGCCTGTTATCTGTCAAGTATCAGCAATAATACTCCAAAATTTATCGAAGCTGTACAGGAATGCCGAAAAACAGGAATCCAATTGCTGGCTCCATCCGTAAATCTTAGTGATACGGTTTTTGAACCGGAGAAGGAAGCGATTCGGTTTGGATTCGACGCCGTGAAGAATTTAGGGACGGCTGCTGCGGCCGATATTGTGAAGGAAAGGAGTAAAAACGGCGGTTTTAAGAATTTATATGATTTCTGCCGCCGCGTTGATACGCATAGAATAAATCGGAAGGCGATTGAATCGCTAATCTTTGCCGGTGCTTTCGATGACTTCCGTTCAGATCGCGCAGTACTATTGGCGACGCTTGACCAGGCGCTGCGGGTCAGCGAGGAATGGCACCAACAGTCGGGGCAAGTCACGCTTGACTTCGATGATCAAGCGGATCCGGATTATATCGATGTGCCGCCGCTGACTATCGAGGAGAAGATGCATTATGAAAAAGAGGCACTCGGCATCTGTCTATCTGCTCCTCCACAGCAGAAATTGCAAACCGTGTTATTTTTAAGAATTGACGCGAGTCACCATCAGTCAGACATTCTAACTCGTTTGAAACAGGTGATCTTGACGAACAGAGGCAGGCAAAAGGTTGTTCTGCACTATGAACAAGACAATCGAACGCTGGCGCTTGGCGATGCCTATGCGGTTCATCTGGAAACTGAATTTATTGAGAAACTGCGGCAAATTCTTGGTGCCGCTAATGTCCGAATCCGTCAGAATGGGAATTTTTCTTAAAAATACGGATTGCCTCTGTTATAATAATGAAGCTGAGTAAGAAGTGGACTGTCGCAAAGCTGAATGAATCAACACGTGTGTTTGGTACAATTACGGATGGCGCAATAATTCTTATATTTTTTTGCTGACGACGTGTGAAAACAATCGACGATTCAATGACTAATCCGTGAAAAAACATTGAATTGTGTTCAGACATGATGAAATTCATGCTTTGATAAAGAATGAGGGTGATATACTTGTTGAAGGACTTTTTTGTGAAAAAGAAAAAGTATGCCACGGTCCCATCCACAAAAGCAAGGCAGGATGTTCCTGAGGGAATTGTATTGAAATGCCCGAAATGCAAAAAAATTATGTATGTCAAGGAACTGAGGAAGCATCTATACGTCTGTCAGTCATGTGGCTATCATTATCCACTTGGCGCCTATGATCGTGCGGAAATGCTTTTTGATCAAGGGGTTTATACCACGTTTGATGAAGAGCTGATTTCACGAAATCCGCTAGGCTTTCCAAACTATATGAATAAGCTAGAAGGCGATCGCCAGAAGACTAAATTGAATGAAGCTGTACTGACCGCAGTGGGCGAGATTGAGGGTTATCAAGCCGCTGTTGCAATTATGGACAAGGGATTCCGCATGGGCAGCATGGGATCGGTGGTCGGTGAGAAGCTGACGCGGCTTATCGAATATGCCGGCAGTCATCATCTCCCCGTCGTGATTTTTTCCGCTTCAGGCGGCGCCCGCATGCAGGAAGGCATGCTCAGCCTCATGCAGATGGCCAAAACAAGTGCAGCTTTGAAGGCTTTTGGTGAACAAAGCGGCTTATTTATTTCAGTGATGACCGATCCAACAACGGGCGGTGTTTCCGCAAGTTTTGCCTCCTTGGGTGACTATAATTTAGCAGAGCCGGGAGCGTTGATTGGTTTTGCCGGACGGCGAATCATTGAGCAGACTATCGGTGAGAAATTGCCGGATGATTTTCAGACAGCTGAATTTCTGTTGAAACATGGACAGCTTGATCGCGTCGTCCCGCGCAGCCAGATGCGTCAAGTGCTCGCTAATCTGCTTGCCCTCCATGCGAAAGGAGGCACGCCTAGTGGGTCCGGAACTGGAATTTGAAAAACCGGTGAATGAACTGAAACAGAAAATCATCGAATTGAAAACCTTTATGGATGAAAAGGGCATTGATTTATCGGGGGAATTGAGTCAGCTTCAAGAAAGGCTTAGCGCTCTGGAGAAACAAACGTATAGCAATATGACGCCGTGGGATCGCGTGCAAATCGCAAGAGATTTTTCCAGACCGACCACTTTGAACTATATTCCCTTGCTGTTTCAAGAGTTTATGGAATGTCACGGGGACCGTTGCTTCGGTGATGACGCGGCTATTGTTGGTGGTGTCGGCTGGTATCACGGACGTCCGGTAACGATTATCGGCGAGCAGCGCGGGCGTGATACGAAAGAAAATATTAAAAGAAATTTCGGTATGCCTCATCCGGAAGGTTATCGAAAAGCGCTGCGGCTAATGAAGCAGGCAGAGAAATTTAACCGCCCGATCATTACGTTTATTGACACAAAAGGCGCTTTTCCTGGTGCCGCAGCCGAAGAGCGGGGGCAAAGCGAAGCCATCGCCAGAAACTTGTACGAGATGTCGGGAATGTCCGTACCGATTATCAGTATTGTCATCGGTGAAGGTGCCAGTGGCGGTGCTTTGGCCATTGGTGTGGGTAATAAAATTCTCATGCTTGAGAATTCATGGTATTCGGTCATTTCTCCAGAAGGGGCGGCTGCACTTTTGTGGAAAGATGCAGGCGAGGCAGAACGGGCAGCAAAAACAATGAAAATTACCGGATCAGATTTGAAAGATCTTGGCATTATTGATACACTGATTCCGGAGGTGCTGGGCGGCGCGCATCATGATCCGAAGCAGCAAGCTCGGCTCATTGATACCGCCTTGCAGGAGACTCTGTCTGAATTGGACAAACTCAATCGACAGCAGTTGCGGGCGCAGCGATTCGCCAAGTATCGGGCAATTGGCGATTTTGGTATCTTTCAGTCGGATGAGGGAACACATTCCGCGTTCTCTTATTCGGATGAAATGAACTAAAGAAGATTTGAGATCACAAACGGGGTGAGCGTATGAAGAGGATTGGTGTACTGACAAGCGGCGGTGATGCACCGGGAATGAACGCGGCTATTCGCGCGGTTGTTCGTGCGGGTATCTATCGCGGTATCGAAGTTTACGGTATTTATCACGGTTATAAAGGGTTGATCACAGGCAATATTAAGAAGCTTGAAGTTTCTGATGTCGGTGATATCATACAGCGTGGCGGCACAATTCTGTATACCGCGCGCTGTGAAGAATTCAAGACCGAAGAAGGCCGTGCAATTGCTATTGAGCAATTGAAGAAATTCGGTATTGAAGGTCTTGTGGTTATCGGCGGTGATGGATCGTTCATGGGCGGCGTTAAGCTGACACAGCTTGGTTTTCCGACGATTGGTATCCCGGGAACGATTGATAACGATATTCCAGAAACAGATTTTACACTTGGCTTTGATACAGCGTTAAATACGATCATTGATGCGATTGATAAAATCCGTGATACAGCAACCTCTCATGAGCGCCGCTTCATTATTGAAGTGATGGGCCGTGGCTGCGGCGATCTCGCTCTTTGGTCCGGGCTTGCTGACGGTGCTGAATCCATTCTTGTTCCGGAAAAGAACGAGGATATTGATAAGATTGTGGAGCGGCTGAATCGCGGAGTGGAGCGTGGCAAACGCCATAATATCATTGTGGTTGCCGAAGGCGTTGGCAGTGCCACGGACGTGGCGAGAAAGATTAAGGAAAAAACGAATATGGATACGCGGGTGACCGTGCTTGGTCACGTGCAGCGCGGTGGTTCTCCGACTGCGTTTGACCGAATTCTTGGCAGCCGCATGGGCAGTAAAGCGGTTGAACTGCTGCTTGCTGGTGAAAAAGGTAAAATGATTGCGATTCAGAATAATAAGATTGTGGCCCATGATATTCTTGACTTGCTGACGAAAAAGCACGAATTTGATGATAGTCTTTTTCAGCTGTCTGAAGAACTGTCAATCTGATCAGTTAATTGCGTATTTGGCGTTTGATGGCTGATCAGAGACAAGCTGGACAATTAAAGAAATAGCTGTTTGATGTTAGGGGTAACCTATTTTATATAGTGCACAATACATTTTATTAATTGTTGGGGGTATTATGATGAGAAAAACGAAGATTGTCTGCACACTCGGACCGGCAAGTGATACGGTTGAACGCCTTGTTCAGCTGATTAACGCAGGAATGAATGTCGCACGTTTCAACTTCTCGCACGGCAGCCATGAAGAACATCATCAGAAAGTTATCAATCTGCGTGAAGCGATGAAAATTACCGGCAAAACAATCGGTATTCTTCTTGATACAAAGGGACCGGAAATTCGTACGCATGATATGGCTACTCCGGAAGTGCTTCTTGAAGCCGGCAAAATGGTTGATATCTCAACAACTGAAGTTCAAGGGACAGCGGAAAAGTTCTCCATCACATATGCGGAATTGATCGATGATATCCATGTGGGTACGAAAATCCTCATTGACGATGGCCTTATTGAATTGGAAGTGACGGGCATTGACAAGGAAGCCGGACTTATTCACAACAAGATCTTGAATACCGGTGTTCTGAAGAGCAAGAAGGGCATCATTGTACCGAATGTCAGCATTAATCTGCCTGGTATGACTGATCGTGATGCCGATGATATCGTCTTTGGTATTGGCGAAGGTATTGATTTCATTGCAGCCTCTTTTGTTCGTCACGCTTCTGATGTGCTGGCCATTCGTAAATTATGTGAAGATCACGGCGCTCACGATGTTCACATCTTCCCGAAAATTGAAAGCCAAGAAGCGGTTGACAATATTGACGAAATTCTTCGCGCCTCAGACGGACTCATGGTTGCCCGTGGTGATCTTGGTGTTGAAATTCCGCCGGAAGATGTGCCGCTCGTTCAGAAACGTTTGATCAAGATGTGCAATAAGGCGGGTAAAACAGTCATCACGGCAACACAGATGCTCGATTCCATGATCCGCAACCCGCGCTGTACACGTGCAGAAGCAAGTGACGTGGCAAACGCAATTTTTGATGGCACAGACGCAATCATGCTCTCTGGTGAAACCGCCTCTGGTAAATGGCCGGTTGAAGCTGTGACAACGATGAATAATATTGCCACAAAAACAGAAACGGCGCTTGACTACCCAGCCATTCTCAGGCGGTTAAGCAAGACGAGTGAGAAGACGATTACGTCGGCTATTGGAGAAGCTGTGGCTCATACGGCACTCAGCCTTGATGTCGGTGCGATTATCACATCTACAGTGAGCGGCCATACGGCGCGTGTAGTTTCTCATTATCGTCCGAAGGCACCGATTGTGGCTGTGACTAATTCTGAACGTGTGGCTCATAAGATGTGTCTCGCTTGGGGTGTGACACCTATTTTAAGCGAAATGGCTAAGACGACTGACGAAATGTTTGACATTGCGGTTGACAGCGCGGTTAAGTCTGGCCTTGTCAAGAAGGGTGAATTAGTTGTCATCACTGCAGGTCTTCCAGTTGCCGAAGCCGGCACAACGAACCTGCTCCGAATTCATGTGGTCGGTGATGTACTTGCTCAGGGACAAGGAATTGGCCGCAAGGCTGCTACTGCTCCGGTTTATGTGGCCAAAGATGCCGAAGACGCCAATCAGAATATGCCAGATGGCTCGATTCTGGTTGTCAGCGCTACGGACAAGGATTATATTCCTGCCCTGCATCGTGCATCCGGTGTGATTACGGAAGCAGGCGGTTTGACTTCCCATGCGGCCGTTGTTGCTGTTGAATTTGAAATTCCAGCAGTAATCGGCGTTGAAAATGTGGAAAGTCTGTTTACAACAGGTGAAGTGATTACGATGGATGGTGAACGAGGCAAGATTTATCTCGGTCATGCCAACGTTTTGTGATTTGCTTTATAAGCGATAAGAATTAAAATAAAAGGAGGTGCGAATGCACCTCCTTTTATTTTAATTACTGCGTTTAAGGGTTCTGAATAGGGAGTGATGCAATTGTTTAGTTCAAAAACTTGTTTAAGGGTACGCTATAACGAGACAGACAAGATGGGAATTGTTCATCATAGTCAGTATGTCAATTGGTTTGAAGTCGCACGAACCGATTGGGTACGTCAAATCGGTCTGTCTTATCGCCAAGTGGAAGAGGAAGGGTTGATGATCCCGGTCATTGGGATTACTGTCAATTACCATTCACCGGCAACATACGATGATGAAATTATTATTGAGACTCAGCTTATTCATTATGACAGCATCAAGATGACTTTTGCCTATACCGTTTCCAATAGCAGCAATAGCCGGCTGCTTGTTGATGGAACGAGCACGCATTGCTGGACAGATTTAAACATGAAGCCCGTTTCGCTGCGCAGAAGACGACCAGATTTACATAAGCAGCTTCAGGAGCGTCTAAACTGAGAAGAGACGTGCCAGTGAAAGGGGATGGGTCGTCATGCTGCGGAAATTAATAATCGGTACGCTCTGTTTCCTGATACTTGAAATTTCCAGCCTCATTCTTGTTGCCCATCTGATCCACATCGGCTATACAGTATTATTATTGATGATCGATGTGCTGCTCGGTCTGTTTATTATATGGCGTGAAGGGCTATTATTCATTCGTCAGCTGCGTGATTCACTCTATGCTCGCCGTCTTCCCGGAGAGCCGTTGCTGCATGGCCTCTGTCTTCTGGTTGGCGCGCTACTGCTCATTTGTCCCGGCTTTTTCAGTGACGTGCTCAGTCTTCTGTTTCTTGTCCCGCAATTCCGTTATCGTATTGTTCGCAAAATAAAGTTTTGGCTGCAATTCCAGTTAAGAAGAAAAAATTTTTCTTTTATTAGATTTAGAAGAGAGTAAGCACGATCAATTGCTTCCCGATTTGATATAGTGCCAAATTAATGTCAGCGTACCATTTTGATATAAAATTTTAAGCATAAGAGCGGCTAATGGTCCGAGAACTAATCCAGGGAAACCAATCCAGCGAAATCCAATATATAATGTAATTAAAGCAACCAGTGGATCGATACCGTTGACGGGGCGGACAATTCGCGGTTCTAATAGCTGGCGCTGAATCACAATCGTGAGATAAACCGCTGATAAGGCGAGAGCAAGCAAATAATGATGCTGGAGCAGCTCGTCACACACCCATGGAATAAAAATTATGCCGGCACCGAGATAAGGCAATAAGTCAATAAGACCGGTTAAGACAGCAATGATTATGGCGTGCTGAACACGGAGCACGGAAAGGCCGACCATAAGCGTCAGCCAGGTCATGAGGACGTGAATCGACTGCGTGCGCGCAAAGCCGAGGCACAGCCGTTTGAGCTTCTGAGATGCGTCGGCGAGTGAGCAGTAGAATGACGGTGCAAATTGGGCGCTCACAAAGCTTCTAATCCGTTCACTGTCTTTCGACAGCCAAAAGGCAGCAAGGAAAACAAGTGACGCAGAACATAGAGTGCTGGGCAGCGTGCTGACAAGCTGTGCAAGACTTTGCCGAGAGCGGCTGAAAAGGTCCGCTGAGAAATTCATCAATGTGGCTGCCATACTCTCGAAGTTCAGCTGAATGGCTTTCTGCTGCGCCTTAGCGCTCCATCCGAAAAAATCATTAATCCGTTCCCAGCTTGGCAGCAATTGACTGAATAGGAAGGCCTGGATGGTCTTGAAAAACGCATCAAGCTGAACAGGCATCCACTGTGTCAGGCTTGCTGCCCCCTTAAGCATCGCTAAGGCGACTCCGAGCAGCAGTCCTGTAGCCATTGAAAAAAATACAAAAAGCACAACAAAGGCGGCAAGTCCACGCGGCAGGCCCGTTTTACGCGCGACGACGGCGACTGCTGGGTTCAGCATGATTGCTGAAGCAAAGGCGATTACTAATGGCAGCGCATAGCGACAAACTAAGAAAATAAGGGTGAGACAGCTAATCACGCTGATAAGCACATAAAGGGCACGACAGATGAGGCCTGATTTGATTTGTATCGGTCGGTTTGGCTGCATGTCGGATACCACCTTCATTTATTTCTATTCAGTACGTGTCCATCTATCACCACTATGTTTGCATGACCATAAAAAGACAGTGAAATATATTTTCAGAAAGGCTTTTTTGTTCACAAAAATGACGAATCGGGCTATAATCATCAATAAAAGAACGGGCTTAATTTAACAATTAGGTTAAGCGCTTACATTACTCGTTGCGTACGGTAATTTCAGTTAAGGGGGAATTATAATGACGGCGACAAAGGGCTTGGAAGGTATTGTGGCGACGACATCAGCTATCAGTTCTATTCATAACGATGTGCTTACTTATCGTGGATACAGCATACAGGATCTTGCTGAACGATCTACATTTGAAGAAGTGGTTTACCTTTTGTGGAATGGTGATCTTCCTAATGCCGATCAATTGAGCGTGTTCCGCTCCAGATTAGCAGATGAATCCTCAGTGCCGCAGGAGATTTACGAGTTAATCCAGCATCTGCCCGATCATAATGTTCATCCAATGGCAGTCATTCGTACGGCCGTCTCGGCGTTAGGCATTCTCGATGAACAAGCAGACAAAATGAATGTGAACGCTAATATGGAAAAGGCAGTGCGCATTCAGGCTAAGATTTCCACAATTGTTGCAGCGTTTTCGCGAATTCGAAGGGGAATGGATCCGATCGCTCCGAATCACAATCTAAGTTTTGCCGCTAATTTTCTTTATATGCTGAGTGGTGTTGAGCCAAGCGAAGTTGCTGCTCGCACATTTGATAAAGCATTAATTCTCCATGCCGATCACGAATTGAACGCCTCAACATTCACAGCTCGCGTCTGTGTGGCGACGTTATCCGATATTTATTCTGGTGTCACTGCGGCGATCGGCGCGCTTAAAGGGCCGCTGCACGGCGGGGCAAATGAGCAGGTGATGCGCATGCTCGATCATATTCATTCTGTTGAAGAAGCGGATTGTTATATCGAGGACGCGTTAGCCAATAAGCAAAAGATAATGGGCTTTGGTCATCGAGTTTATAAAAATGGTGATCCGCGGGCACGTATTCAAAAAAAGATGGCTGAGGAACTGACGCGGGATAATGGAAACGAGAAATTATACGTGTTATCCGCGCATATTGAAGATTTAATCAAGGAACGCAAAGGGTTATTGCCGAATACCGACTTTTATTCAGCAACCATCTACCACACGCTCGGGATTGAGACCGATCTATTCACTCCTGTTTTCGCGATTAGCCGGATGTCTGGGTGGGTTGCCCACATTCTTGAACAGTATAGTGATAATCGGCTGATTCGGCCGCGGGCGGAATATAATGGTCAGCCGCAGCGAGACTATATACCATTGAACGAACGTTAACAAGAGATGATACAAATAGCGATAAACTGCTATACTGGTCTTATAAGAAACAGATATTTATCTTCTAATTGAAGCAGCGGGAGGTTCGGACTGTGGTACAAGGTGAGAAAATAACGGTTGGGAATGGTGTATTAAATGTTCCCAATCACCCAATTGTTCCTTTTATTGAGGGCGATGGCATTGGTCCAGATATTTGGAAAGCCGCATCGCGCGTGTTTGATGCAGCGGTTGCCAAGGCCTATGATGGCGAAAAGGCGATTGCCTGGAAGGAAGTGCTATGCGGTCAGAAAGCGTTTGACCGTACGGGAGAGTGGCTGCCAAAGGAAACGCTTGACGCAATCAGAGAGTATGTGATTGCGATTAAAGGGCCATTGACGACGCCAGTCGGTGGCGGTATACGGTCACTGAATGTTGCTTTGCGTCAGCAATTGGATTTGTTTACCTGTCTTCGCCCAGTGCGTTATTTTCAAGGGGTTCCCTCACCAGTGAAACATCCGGAAAAAGTGGATATGGTTATTTTCCGCGAGAATACGGAGGACATTTATGCGGGAATCGAATTTGAATCTGGCACGGCAGAAGCCGAGAAAGTGATTCAGTTCCTGCAGAATGAAATGGGAGTCCGCAAGATTCGTTTCCCGGAAACATCCGGAATCGGTGTGAAACCTGTATCTAAAGAAGGTACGGAGCGTCTTGTCCGGGCAGCTATTCGCTACGCAATTAGCGAAGGACGCCAAAGTGTGACTCTCGTCCATAAAGGCAATATTATGAAATTTACAGAGGGCGCTTTTAAAAACTGGGGATATGCGTTAGCTGAGGCCGAATTTGCCGACAAGACTTTTACCTGGAAGCAATACGACGCGATCAAAGCTGCCAGCGGTCAGGAAGCTGCTGATCGGGCACAGCGTGAAGCATTGGCCAGTGGTAAAATTTTAATTAAGGACGCGATTGCCGATAATTTTCTGCAACAGATTCTGACTCGTCCAGCTGAATATGATGTGGTTGCCACGATGAATTTGGACGGTGACTATATTTCAGATGCGCTCGCCGCTCAGGTTGGCGGTATCGGTATTGCACCTGGTGCGAATATTAATTATGAAACAGGCATAGCCATTTTCGAAGCAACACATGGTACAGCTCCGAAATACGCAGGCCTAGATAAAGTCAATCCATCATCAGTCATTTTGTCCGGTGTGCTCATGCTTGAACATCTCAAATGGTATGAAGCAGCCAAGCTAATTACAGCGGCCATTGAGAAGACCATTTCGTCGAAAACGGTGACTTATGATTTCGCGCGGCTGATGGATGGCGCTGAAGAAGTGAAATGTTCAGAATTCGCTGATGCCGTTATCGCCAATTTATAATTATCACCTATCTTGTAAGTGAGCGATGGCCATGAATGAATAGTGGGAAGAGAAGAAGGACTGGACGATTTTTGTCTGGTTCTTCTTAATTTATGCTATAATGAAAGCGTTAAGAGAATTGACTTGCAGTCTTTCCGATGGTGACCGGTCATGGATGGTTAGTCTTCTTCCATCGCTTAATAACTTTTTCTTTCACTATTAATTGATAGCGCATACATATAAATATAAGCGTTATCAATCGGAGGCGGATGATTATGTCTGTTAATCGCAAAAAGGTGTCGATTATCGGTGCGGGATTTACCGGTGCGACAGCCGCGTTATTCATTGCCCAAAAAGAACTGGCTGACGTTGTTCTGCTTGATATTCCGAAAATGGAAAAAACGGCTAAAGGAAAAGCACTTGATATGCAGGAAGCGGCTCCTGTGCAAGGCTATGATGTGACGATTCGCGGTACATCTGAGTATGCGGATACGGCTAATTCGGATGTTGTCATTATTACGGCAGGCATTGCCAGGAAACCGGGAATGAGTCGTGATGATTTGGTGAATATTAATGTCGGAATCATGAAGACGGTGACGAGGCAGATTGTCACCTATTCACCAAACTGTGTGATTATTGTCCTTAGTAATCCAGTAGACGCAATGACTTACGCAGTATTGAAGGAATCACATTTTCCCAAGACCAGAGTAATCGGGCAATCTGGTGTGCTTGACAGTGCTCGATTCCGTGCGTTCATTGCTGAAGCACTGCGTGTCTCGATTGAGGACGTGACTGGTTTTGTGCTTGGCGGTCATGGAGATACGATGGTTCCGCTGATTCGCTATTCGCACGTCGCAGGCATTCCAGTAAGTACACTTTTGGCTAAAGATCGTTTGGACGCCATTGTTGCGCGAACACGGAACGGAGGCGGCGAGATTGTCTCCCTGCTTGGTAATGGCAGTGCTTATTATGCACCGGCGGCAGCGCTGGCTGCAATGGCGGAGGCAGTGCTGAAGGATAAGCGCAGAATTCTACCAGCAATCGCCTATCTTGATGGAGAATATGGCTATCATGATGTCTGCCTGGGTGTGCCCGTATTACTTGGCAAGAATGGCATTGATAAAGTCATCGAGCTTGCTCTAACGAAGCAAGAGAAGGCAGCGCTTGACGTCTCTGTGCAATCCGTGAAAAGTGTACTGCAAACGATTTGACCGCAAGCCGACAGCCCCATGTGAGTCATTAACGGAGCAAGCACTACCAATTGAATAACTATTAGAAGGTCGAGGATGTCTCCAAGTCTTTTTAGACGGCGAGACATCCTTTTAGTATGGGGGAAATTTTATGGCTGTGGTGCAAACAGACAGGCGACAAAATTCGCCTTTACATTAAATTTACAAAGGGTTTATATGCGATTAATAGTCATTCATTAATATGGACAGTGTAATAAGGGTATGAAAATTTCGAGGGGGAAAACAGTGTTATGAAAAAGAAGAGTTTGCTAACGATCGTTAGCCTGCTGCTTGCATTCTCCATGATTTTTGTTCTTGGTGCCTGCGGCAAATCGTCATCAGGAAGCAGCAGTTCATCAAGTTCGAGTTCAAGCTCAAGCGCGAGCTCAAGCAGCAGTTCATCTTCATCGTTATCTGGCAAGCTCACGATTGGCGGTTCCACCGCGCTTCAACCAGTAGCAGCACAAGTCGCTAAAGAATTTATGGATAAAAACCCGAACGTACAGATTGATGTTCAGGGCGGCGGCAGCGGTACAGGATTAAGCGAAGTTTCCTCGGGTAATTTTGATATTGGTATGTCAGACATTTTTGCGGAAAACGGAAAAAATATTAAAGCAAGCGCGTTGGTTGATCACAAAGTTGCCGTTGTTGGTATGACGGCCGCTGTCAATCCAAAAGCGGGTGTGAAAAATCTTTCTAAGGCTGATTTGATTAAAGTATTCACAGGCCAAGTTAAGAACTGGAAAGAAGTTGGCGGCAAAGACTTGAAGATTACGCTTGTCAACCGTCCGGATGGTTCTGGAACGCGTGCCACCTTTGATCAATTTGCACTGGATGGCAAAACACCGGCTGAAGGCATTACACAGGATTCTACAGACACTGTGAAGAAAATTATTGCTCAGACACCAGGCGCGATTGGCTATATGGCTCTTTCTTACTTCAAAGCCGGTGATAATTCTGTAGTTAAACTTTCGATTGACAATGTTGCTGCTACCGATGCAACGGTTGAGGCTGGCAAATTCCCTGTATGGGCATATGAACATATGTACACAAAGGGTGCGCCGTCAAAATTAGCTAAAGCATTCCTTGATTTCATGGACAGTTCAGATGTTCAGACGAAAGATATTCCAGCTCTCGGCTATCTGTCAGTGGACAAGATGACCGTTCAGCGTGATGCAACCGGTAAAGTTTCAAGCAAATAATTGGTTAAGTACTGAATAGTGGAAACAAGTGGAGCGGGATCTTATTGGATTCCCGCTTACCACTGTATATAGAGAAAAAACGTAGTGAGGTGTGAAGATGAGAGCAGACAGGGGAATAACAGAAGAAGCTGTTTCTGAGCAAGGATCGACTTCTCTTCTGAAACAAACCGGGCTGATGAGACAGTTAACCAATCGCTATAGTGAAAGCAGAGGAAAGGTGCTCATATTCAGCTGCGCGCTGCTGATGATTATTGCAGTTGTTGCAATCACTCTATTTCTAATGGTTCAGGGACTGCGCTCGTTTGTGATCGATCATATTAATCCATGGACGTTCATCACGGGAACACAATGGTATCCGGATTCAACATCCCATCCGCAATTCGGTGCGCTGCCATTTATCTTCGGATCATTGGCCGTCACCTTGCTGGCGGCAATTATTGCTACCCCGATTGCTGTCGGTACAGCGATTTTCATGGCTGAGTTGTCTAAGAAATGGGGACAGCGGCTGATGCAGCCGGTGATCGAAATTCTTGTCGGCATCCCTTCAGTCGTCTATGGATTGATCGGCTTAATGGTCATTGTTCCGTTTATGCGGATTCATTTTGGCGGCTCAGGATTTAATTTGATTGCCGGCGCGCTTGTCGTTGGCATTATGATTCTGCCAACCGTAGCGAGTATCGCCGCAGACAGCATACGTGCGGTTCCCCGCTCACTTCGTGAGGCCTCTTATGCCATTGGCGGCACGAAGTGGCAGACCATTTGGCGAATCGTTATTCCTGCGGCAGGAGCGAACTTAATGACTGCAATTGTTCTTGGCATGTCACGTGCATTTGGCGAAGCATTGGCCGTACAGATGGTCATCGGCAACGCTCGAAATCTGCCTCATTCGATTTTCGATCCGGCAGCCACACTGACAACCATTATTACGCTGAGCATGGGTAATAGTGTTGCTGGCAGTGTCTTAAATGATGCGCTGTGGTCGCTCGGGCTTGTGCTGCTCGTCATCTCGTACTTATTTATTCTGTTGATTCGTTTTCTCTCCAGAAAGAGGGTGCTGTGATGAACAGCAAAATAACCAATCGAATTGCCTTATCCTTGATTGTACTGTGCGCAGCCATTATGGCAGCCATCCTGCTCGCCTTACTCGGTTATATACTGATTAACGGTGTGACGAGTATTACATGGCATTTCTTAACAAGTGAGTCTAGTACATTCCTCGCTGGCGGCGGAATTAAGGATCAGCTCTGGAATTCATTCTATGTCTTGTTCCTGACGATGTTATTAACCGTCCCGATTGGTGTATGCGGCGGCATATATTTAGCAGAGTATGCTAAGCCGGGGAAAATGACATCATTTATCCGTTCATGCGTTGAAGTACTTGCCTCGCTTCCTTCAATTGTGGTTGGTATGTTTGGCATGTTATTATTTGTCAATTATTTTCAGTTTCATTATTCGGTTCTCTCCGGAGCACTTGCACTGACCGTTTTCAATCTGCCAGTCATTGTTCGAGTGACAGAAGATGGATTTCGAGCGTTGTCCCGTCATCAGAAAGAAGGCGGACTGGCGCTTGGCATGACGCATTGGCATACGATTAAGAAAATTCTATTGCCCGCTGCATTTCCAAGCATTCTGACAGGCATTATTCTTTCTGCCGGCCGTGTTTTTGGCGAATCAGCTGCGTTATTGTTCACTGCCGGACTTTCCACACCCGATCTTGATTTTACCAATTGGAATCCCGCATCGCCTAATTCACCGTTAAATATGCTTCGTTCGGCGGAAACATTGTCCGTACACATATGGGCGATTAATACGAATGGAATTATTCCTGATGTTCAGACTGTGGCTAATGGATCGGCGGCTGTCTTGGTAATTTGTGTGCTTTTGTTTAATTTGGCAGCTCGCGGTGTCGGCAAATTAATCCATCAAAAACTTACTGGAAAAGTGTGAGGAGGAATTGACAAATGATTCAATTAGAAACGAAAGTTGCCAATTTTATTAAGAAGGATACTGCGGAAAAACCGATTCAAATCAATGTGGATAAGGTGAATATTTATTACGGCTCCAACCATGCGGTGAAAGATGTTTCAATGCCCATTCATGAGAAATCAATTACGGCCTTAATCGGACCGTCCGGATGCGGTAAATCCACCTTTATACGAACGATAAATCGGATGAATGATTTAATTCCGGCGGCGCGCTGTGAAGGCATGATTTCATATGACGGGGCGAATATTCTTAACCCCAAGATTGATGTGGTGCAATTAAGAAAAGCGATTGGCATGGTATTTCAGCAGCCAAATCCGTTTCCTAAGTCGATTAGTGAAAACATTCAATTGCCGCTTAAATTTGCCGGGGTTCACAGTAAAAAGCTGCTGCAGCAAGTGACTGAGGATTGCTTGAAGTATGTCGGCCTGTGGGATGAAGTTAAAGATCGGCTGGATCGCTCGGCAATGGGTCTCTCAGGTGGTCAGCAGCAGCGACTCTGTATCGCTCGTGCACTGGCTTTAAAGCCGCAGGTGATTTTGCTGGATGAACCGACGTCTGCGCTTGATCCCGTGTCAAGTGCCAAGATAGAAGAATTATTATTGCAGCTTAAAGAAGATTATACAGTTGTCATTGTAACCCATAATATGCAGCAGGCGGCACGTATTGCGGATTATACAGCCTTCTTCTACCAAGGGGAACTAATCGAGTTCGGTTTTACTTCCGATTTGTTTAATCATCCGGAGAAGAAAAGTACGGCTGATTATATTTCCGGACGCTTTGGCTGAGTGACAAGGGGTTTGCGCCGCTTTTCCAATCTAGGTACAATAGAGGTGCATCTAGTAAAACGGAAAAACGGTCGGCTAATTTATAGAAATAGAGGTGTGCCCTCTTGCCTAAGAAGATTCTTGTTGTGGATGATGAACCATCGATTGTCACGCTGCTTTCTTTCAATTTAACGAAAGCAGGATTTGATGTCCTTTCTGCGGGAAAGGGAACAGAGGTGCTGCCGATTGTGCAGGAGCAGCATCCCGATTTAATTGTACTTGATTTGATGCTTCCGGAAATGGACGGCATGGATGTATGCAAGCAGCTTCGTCAGGAATTCATAACCGTGCCGATTATTATGCTGACTGCTAGAGATGATGAGCTAGATAAGGTGCTTGGCCTTGAACTTGGTGCCGACGATTATTTGACCAAACCGTTCAGTCCGCGCGAACTCGTCGCACGCGTGAAGGCAATCTTCAGACGTACCGAACTGGGCAGCCGTGATCAGAGCGATATGCTGCTTGCAGGTGATTTACGGGTTTTCCCGGATAAATTCGAGGCAACTTTTAAGGGTGAAGAAATGATTCTCACTCCTAAAGAATTTGAGCTGCTGATCTATCTTATGCGCCATAAGGGACGTGTGCTGACACGTGAGCAACTGCTTAATGCGGTTTGGAATTACGACTTTGCCGGGGATACGCGTATTGTTGATGTGCATGTCAGCCATCTGCGCGAGAAGATAGAGGATGTGACACGTAAGCCGATTTATATCAAGACCGTAAGAGGGCTGGGCTATAAATTTGAAGAACCAAAAGGTTAATTGGAAGAAGTTGTTCCGGTGGCTATTTGTCACGGTACTGCTTCTGTTCGCGCTTTGGATCACCGACGAAGTCGTGCAATTATCGCTGATGCGCCAAGATCGGCTGACAATGGCGGATCACTGGAATTGGGTTGAACAGATGTATTTGGACGGCGGCAGTTCCGACACACAGGTTAATTCGGAACTTTCACGCTATGCAAAGAAAGAACATATAAGTATTGCCCGTTATGGAGAAGACGGTCGGCTGATTTTTGCAACGGAATTCAATCATTTTCCGATACGGCTGAAAGGACGAACGTCAGCTTTTCAAATCAAAGGGGATTATTCCCTATACATAGAACCTATACGAACGACCAAGCAGCTGTCGGGTTATTTGTTGATACGGGGAAAGCGAACTGAGGTCATAGGCCTCCAGTTCTTTTACCTGCTGCTCTTTCTCGGAGGGCTGTCGATTCTGTTTTTCTTCGAGCGTCTTGATCGTTCGTATACAATGCCGATCCGTTTCGCTTCCCGAATGGCAGAGTCGGCTGTCAACGGTAATTATCATTTGATTGCCTCAGATAATGTGCGGCATGAGGACGTGCTGCATATGAATCTTAACCTGAATCGCTTGATGGAGCGAGTGAATGAGCTCGATCGTTCGCTCACTCGCCAGCAAAACAGTATGGAAACGCTGATTGAAAATATTGGCAATGGTTTAATTTTAATTGATGGCAATCATCGCATCAGTTATATAAATAAAGCGTTTAAGGAAAATTTTGATACCGATGCCGTCCATTGGCTGATGGCGGATTATGAATTTGTCGTGCCTTATGAGGCGGTCAAGGCGATGATTCGCCAAGTGTTCACTGCTAAGAGCCGTCAGTCGCAGCAGATGCATTTGCTCGTAGGAATTAATTGGCTGTACTTTGATGTATCAGCGGCACCTGTTCTCGATCACCATAGTCGCGTGCAAAATATTGTCGTCGTCTTTCATGATATTACCGCAATAAAGAAGCTTGAAAGTATGCGCAAAGATTTTGTTGCCAACGTTTCTCATGAATTGCGCACACCGATTACATCGATTATCGGCTTCACGGAAACACTTCTCGATGGGGCCAAAGAGGATAAGGATTCCGAAGATCAATTCTTGCAAATCATTCTCCATGAAGGGCAGCGATTGAAAAGTTTGATTGCTGATTTGCTCGATCTGTCGAAAATTGAACGTGATCACTTCCATTTAGACTGGCAGAATGTAAGCTTGGCTGAATTACTGGATACTGTTTTATTCATGTTTCATGACAAGGCTGCGGCGAAACAGATTATAATTAAACGACTGGATGGACCACCCGGGCATATTGCTGGCGATTCTTTTCGCATTCGTCAGATTATGATCAATTTAATTACAAATGCAGTGGCCTATACACCTGAACAAGGCGAGATTACAGTTTCTGTTCAAGAAACAAGTGATACGGCTAGTTTCACTGTTTCGGATACAGGAATAGGTATTGCGGCTGATCAGATTCCACGTGTTTTTGAACGGTTTTATCGTGTCGATAAAGCGCGCAGCCGAGATTCGGGCGGTACGGGCCTCGGCCTAGCCATTGTCAAACACCTTGTTGAAGCACATGACGGACAAATACAGGTCAGCAGTCAACCCGGAAAGGGAACTGCGTTTACGATCATTTTTAATAAACATCGGAAATCAAAAGACGTGATCAAGACAATTGGCGAAAAATGACCACATGCTTTAAAATAGAAGAGGAACGGAAAATCCGGGGGGTTCGCTCCGGATTTTTGTCACATTGAGGAAATGATAGAGGGCTGGCTCTCTTTCGGGAGGCATAGATTAATGAAAAAATTAGTGCTGATTGATGGTAATAATGTGGTGTATCGCGCCTTTTTCGCGCTTCCACTGCTTAGTAATAATCAAGGCATGTATACAAATGCTGTATATGGGTTCACGATGATGCTTATGAAAGTAATTGAAGAAATGAAACCCAGCCATATGCTTGTTGCCTTTGATGCGGGTAAGACGACATTTCGCCATGACACCTATAAGGAGTATAAGGGCGGCCGGCAGAAGACGCCGTCAGAATTAGCACAGCAATTTCCACTTGTTTTTGAAGTGCTTGATGCGATGGGTGTGGCTCGCTATGAACTGGCGAATTACGAAGCGGATGACATTGTCGGCACACTGTCGCGCGTGGCCCAGAAGCAAGGCTTTGAAGTCGAGATTGTAACTGGTGATCGCGACTATCTGCAGCTTGTCGATACCCATATCCACGTTTCTTTAATCAAAAAAGGAATTACTGATATGGAGAGCTATGATCAGGCGCATGTTCAGCAGCGGTATGGGATTGAACCGTTAACTATAGTTGATATGAAGGGGCTGATGGGCGACGCTTCGGATAATATTCCTGGCGTGCCCGGTGTTGGTGAGAAAACGGCGCTCAAGCTGCTCACTCAATTTCAGTCGGTCGAAGGTGTGTATGCGCATCTTGACGCAATCAGCGGTAAGAAACTAAAAGAGAAATTAGAGCAGAATGAGCAGCAGGCACTGATGAGCAAACAGATTGCGACAATCAATCGGCAGTCCCCTGTCGAACTGAGTTTAGCCGACTGCGCCTTTCAGAAAAAGACACCGCCGCAATTAATCACCCTTTTCCGTGAACTTGGTTTCCAGTCATTGCTTGGAAAGGTTGATAGTGACGCGATCGGCGAGGCACCGAAGGAATCAGCTGTGCAACTGGATGTTCTGGTTTCTGATCAGTTTACTGTTGATAGCGTCACCTCGCCGACAGTCCTGCTAGTGGAGATGCTCGATGCGAATTATCATTATGGTTCGATTATTGGTTTTGCCCTGGCCAGTGACAAAGGAATCTGCTTTCTTAATACTGAACAAGCAATCAATGATCCGAATTTCATTGCCTGGCTGGCTGATCCAGAGGCGAAAAAAATACTTCTTGACAGCAAAGCGGCGGAAGTAGCGCTCAGATGGCGCGGTTTGTCTATTCGTGGCATTCAATTTGATGTTCGCCTCGCCTCTTATTTGATTGATACCGCTGAAGCCGGATTGGATGTTGCTGAACTGGCAAGAAAGCGCGGCATTGAAGGCGGTGAAACGGATGAAGCCTTCTATGGCAAAGGAGCGAAGCAGAAAATTCCTGATGACGCGGCGCTTGCGCAGCATCTTGGGCGAAAAGCTCACGTCCTCTATCAGCTTGCTCCGCGGCTGACGAAAGAGCTGGAGGACAATCAGCAAAGTGATCTTCTGTTTCAGCTCGAATTGCCGCTTGCCCGCGTGCTGGCTAAGATGGAATATACCGGAGTTAAAACGAGTGCCCAGACGCTTCAGTCAATGGGCGCTGAACTCGATCAGACGTTGCAGGTCATTGAACAAGAGATCTATCAAATGGCGGGTCTGTCCTTCAATATTAATTCGCCCAAACAGCTCGGTGACATTCTTTTTGAGAAATTGCAGCTGCCGCCGATTAAGAAGACGAAAACAGGTTATTCGACGGCGGCAGACGTCTTGGAGAAGTTGCGCGGGCATCACGAGATAATTGATCGCATCCTTGACTATCGGCAGCTTGGCAAATTGAAATCGACGTATGTTGAGGGCTTGCTCAAAGTCATTAACGACAGAGACGGCAAGATCCACACATGCTATAATCAAGCACTGACGCAAACCGGCCGCTTGAGCTCGGTTGATCCGAATCTGCAGAATATACCGATCCGGCTTGAGGAAGGGCGGAAAATTCGTCAGGCGTTTCTCCCTTCCCATGTAGGCTGGCAAATATTTTCAGCGGATTATTCGCAAATTGAATTGCGCGTGCTCGCTCATATTGCCGACGATATTCATTTACAGCAGGCATTCATTGATGAATTGGATATTCATACAAAGACAGCAATGGATGTATTTGGTGTGACGAAGGACGAGGTGACACCGCTCATGCGCCGCCACGCTAAAGCCGTTAATTTTGGGATTATTTATGGGATAAGCGATTATGGTCTCTCACAGAATATCGGCATTTCACGCAAAGAAGCGGCGCAGTTTATTGATAAATATTTAACGAGTTATCCAGGCGTTCAGAACTATATGAAGGAAATCGTAGAGAAAGCGCGCAAAGACGGATTTGTCACGACCTTGCTGAATCGCCGCCGCTATCTGCCTGATCTGCACAGCCGTAATTTTAATCAGCGAAGCTTCGCTGAACGGACGGCAATGAATACGCCGATACAAGGCAGTGCGGCAGATGTGATCAAACTCGCAATGGTGCAGATGGATCGCCGCCTTCAGGACGAAAAATTACAGTCGAGAATGCTGCTTCAAGTCCACGATGAATTGATTTTTGAAGTACCGGAAAAAGAGCTATCGATAATGAAGCGTATTGTGCCGGAAGTCATGGAGCATGCACTGACGCTTCACGTCCCATTAAAGGTTCAGTGTGCCTATGGGCCGACTTGGTATGATGCCAAATAAATTGTTTGCTGGCAGCAACAGACACGGCACGGCTGCGTTTACATGTTTCAAGCAGCACGATAGAGAAGGGGAAAAATGCGATTATGCCTGAATTGCCGGAAGTAGAGACAGTGAAACGCACATTAAATGAATTGATCCCGGGAAAGACAATAGCACGTGTCGAGATTCGCTGGCCAGCTATTATTCGCCGGCCAGCCGATCCGACTGCGTTTGCCGACTTGCTCAGTGGAGAAACAGTCGATCATGTGGATAGACGGGGGAAATTCTTATTGTTTCGTTTCGATCATGTGGTGATGGTTTCTCATCTCAGGATGGAGGGCCGCTATCGCCTTGATCCGGAAGAAGCCCCTGACGATCGCTACACGCATGTCATTTTCCATTTCACTGATCAAACGGCATTGCGTTATCGCGATGTCCGCAAATTCGGTACGATGCATCTGTTCCTTCCTGGGGAAGAGGAGACGCAGCTGCCACTCAGTAAACTCGGCCCTGAACCGTTGTCTGATACATTTACTGCGAGAGTTCTGAGGCAGGCATGCCTGAAGACGAGCCGCGCCATCAAACCAATGCTGCTTGATCAGCAAGTCGTTGTCGGCTTAGGCAATATCTATGTGGATGAGGCCTTATTTCGGGCGCGAATTCACCCACTCACGTCGGCCGCTTCCCTAAGTGCCGCCCGCTGCCGTCTGCTTTATACGGCGATAAGGGACACACTGTCTGAAGCGGTGGCGCTTGGTGGCAGCTCGGTGCGAACGTTTATCAACAGTCAAGGGCATATGGGGTTATTTCAGCAGAAGCTGCAAGTGTACGGACGGCAGGGTGAACCGTGCTCTGTCTGCGGAACAGCGATTGAAAAGATAAGGGTGGCAGGCCGTGGCACACATTTCTGCCCGAGATGCCAGAAAAGGAGCAGGCGGTAATGATCCGAATTGGTCTAACTGGCGGTATTGCCAGCGGCAAAACGACTGTCGCAAATTGGCTTAAACAGCAAGAGATCGCTTTGATTGATGCCGACCAAATAGCTAGACAAGTCGTAGCGCCAAACGAGGAAGGGCTTTCTCGTATTCGTGCACATTTCGGTAATTCGGTCGTGAAGCAGGATGGCTCACTGGATCGAAACAAACTCGGTCAGCTCGTTTTTTCTCATCACCGCAAGCTTAAGGAATTGAATGAATTGCTGCATCCGCTGATTCGCGCCCGGATGAAGGCACAGTTAGCGGATTTACAGGCTCACGGCTGCCCTTTCGTATTTCTTGATATACCGCTGCTTTTTGAAAGTCATCTGGAAGACTGGGTCGATCGCATCGTTGTTGTCTATGTGCCTCAAGAGCTTCAGCTCAGGCGGCTGATGGCCCGCAATTCGCTTGATCCACAAGCTGCTACAGCACGTATTGACGCACAGCTGCCGCTAGAGGAAAAGGCAAGGCGTGCGGACGCAGTGATTAATAATAGCGGTTCACTCGAAGCGACGCATGAACAGCTCCATCAATTGATGGCGCGCTGGAATTTATCTGAGGGGTCTGAACGATCAAGGAAATGTCGAAATAAGGCGAGCGAGCGCTTTTCATGACGAAGCGGTTACGCTAAAATAGATTTATTAATAACACAAATGAGGTGGAAACCATGCGCTGTCCCAATTGCAGGAAAATGGGTTCCAAAGTGTTGGATTCACGTCCCGTTAATAATGGACGAGCAATTCGCCGAAGACGTGAATGTGAAATATGCCATTATCGATTCACAACGTTCGAGAAAGTGGAAGAAATTCCTCTCGTTGTTGTAAAAAAAGGCGATACGCGTGAAGCTTTTAACCGTGATAAAATACTGCGCGGTTTAATTAAGGCCTGTGAAAAACGGACGGTTTCGCTTGAACGTCTGCAGCAAATTGCGAATAATGTTGAGAAAACACTGCGCGATGACGGGCGCAGTGAGGTAAACAGTCATCAGATTGGCGAATTAGTCATGAACGAGCTGGCAAAGGTCGATGAAGTAGCCTATGTCCGGTTTGCTTCTGTCTATCGGCAATTTAAGGATATTAATGTATTTGCCCAAGAGATTCAGGAATTAAAGGATCAATTGGAGAAAGAAAAGAATTACAGAAATCAAGAGGGCTAATCAGACAACGGTTAAGACGGCTGTCAAGAAACCTGAGCAAAGGGGGGGCCGGTTATGCTTCAATCATGGAAAGAGGTTTTGCCTGGTGATCACTATCTTGTCCGTGCGAACGGTCACCTTCAGCCGGATAATCAGCAGGTGTTGATTAGTCTGTACCAACCACTTATTGGTCTTGAAGCCGTCAGTCTTTATCTGACGTATTGGCAGGAGCGGGCGATGGGCGCGAACACGCTCTCTGTGACTCATCACCATTTGATGGCATTGCTCAATCTTTCACTGGATCGTATTCTGCTTGCCCGCAAGAAGCTCGAAGCAGTTGGCTTGCTGAAGACGTTGAAGAAGAAAGAACAAGCACCGGCTTTTTTTGTTTATCAATTAATGACTCCCGTGACAGCGCAAGCGTTCTTTGCAAATGAGGTGCTGGCAGCTTTCCTTTGCAGTCAAGTGGGCAACCGCGAATACGAACGGCTGCAGCAATTCTTTGCGGATGAGTTGCTTCCGGAGGGCGAATTTGATGATCTTTCGGCAACGTTCGATAAAGTTTTTGACTCTATGCCTTCAGGGCTGCTGCCATCGATGGAAGAACAGGCAGCAGCTAGCAGCGAGATCTATTATCAACCAGTTGCAGCACCTGTGCAGTTCCAGAAACGGTTTAATTTTAAAGCACTGCGTGGTTACCTTTCAGATGCGATCCTTTCAGAGGACGCGCTGACTGCGGAAGTATGCGATGTAATTGAGAAGCTGGCGTTTATTTATCAGACGGATCCGTTTGATATGAGCCGCGCTGTTGAGGCGGCGGCTCTGCATACGGGCATAGTCGATTTGCCCGCACTCCGTCATGAGGTGCGGGATTTCTATCAGATTGAGCATGGGCCTGGTGAACAGCCGGCGCTCGTGACACGCACGCAGCCGGTTAAGGAACAGACGATGGTTGGCAAGCAGCCGCAGACTGAGGAAGAGAAATTGATTGCTTGGTACGAAACAATATCACCCTATCAATTGCTTCAACAGCTGGCTAATGGCGGTAAGCCTACAGCAACGGAATTAAGGCTTGTTGAGGGACTGCTGATTGATATGAAACTTAATGCTGGTGTGATTAATGTGCTGCTGCACTATATCTCGATGATAAACGATCATAATTTGAACAAATCTTTTGTTGAAACGATAGCGTCAACATGGGCACGGGCGCATATTCGTACGGTTCCGCAGGCGATGGCACTGGCTCGCAAGGAGAAAAGAAAGCGCGATTCGCTGAGAAAATCAGGGACACGCAAAGCAGCAGGCAATGGACGCAGCCAAAGCCAGCATCGCGAAGTAGTACCGGAGTGGATGAAAAAAGAAAAGAGTCATGACCAACCGAGTCAACAGACAGTTACGCCGGAGGAGGCCGAGAAGCGTGCGCAATGGCTCAAAGATTATTTGGGCAGCATTTAGCCGCTTGGTGACTGTAAAAAAATGGGGGGCGAACCATGGAAAATGATCCGACAAGCGATCCCTTTCAAGCCGTGATGAATCGTTTAGGGAAACCGCCAGGAGGACTGGCAAGCACGCAGGAAATTATTTCTAAACTTTGGGGAAATCCTCGTATTCAACGATTATTTGCCGATCACCCGTCAATTGGGAGAGAGGAGTGGCTGAAACATACAGCCAAACTTTATCAATATGCAGAAGAATGGCGGGCATGTGATCAGTGCCCGGGTCTTGAACACTGCCCGAATATGCTTCGCGGTTATCGGCCGCTGCTTGTTAACGATCATGGCCGGCCTGCCCTCTCTTTTACCGCCTGCCCGCTGACTAAGGAGCGGCAAGTGAGACAACGTCAGAGTCAGCTGATCCGCAGTTATTATGTGCCTAAGGATATCCTTCAGGCATCCTTCAAAACAATTGATACAGCGGAACCGAGTCGGCAAATGGCGCTGAAAGCCGCCGGCGAGTTTGTCACTAATTATTTGACGGACAGCCAGACTGTCAAGGGACTCTATTTATGCGGCGAATTCGGCGTCGGTAAAACCTATCTCATGGGCGCGATCATGCATGCATTGGCAGAGAAACGGCATATTGCCTCATTGATTGTCTATGTGCCTGATTTTTTTCATGAGATTAAAAGTGCAATTCAGGACAATTCAGTGGATCAGAAATTGGATGTTTTGAAAAAGACTCCAGTTCTAATTCTCGATGATATTGGTGCAGAGACGATCACACCATGGATTCGCGACGAAGTCTTAGGCAGTATCTTACAATATCGAATGATGGAGCATTTACCTACACTGTATACATCGAATTTCAATTACGATGAGTTAGAAGAACATTTCACCTACTCCCAAAAGAGCGGCGCTGAAACGGTTAAAGCCGGCCGGCTTATGGAGCGTATCCGTCATTTCACACAATTTGTGCAAATGGGCGGTGCCAATAGGCGCTGATTTTATCTCAGCTGCTGCCTGATTAAATGTTTTTCCCGTTTCCGGCATGAAAGCCATTGTTGTCCCATATAGTGGATATATAAAGTTGGGACGGGGAGGGTAAACAGCCTTGGAGATAGTATTTGCAACGAATCAGGATGCTGTGGCGCTGTACCGCAGCCTTCCTGCGCTGTTTCGGCAGGAGGCGCGCGTGCTGCTGATTAATGATCGACTGGAAGTACGCCCGGAAACACCAGCAGCAACGGCCAATTTTGCCAAGCTATTGGCACGCTTTATTATTGAGACATTTGAAAAGAAATGGCTGAACGAGATTATCGAGAATTATTATTTCTTTACGGATTCCGAGGAGCGGCTGGCAATTATCGGTATATTGACAGCGATTTTTGCTGGAGAAAAAAATGATCTGCCGGGCGCCGAGACGTTGCCAGATCGGCGGCAGGTAATTATTGATGCATTGGATGGTTTACTGCTGAATCAGAGCAGATTCACTTTCGAATCGGTACTGTGCTTCCGTTTAGCGAGCTATCGCGACGTTCTGCGACGTTATATAGAAGTCGCGATCGATGAATATAAGCTCGAGCAGGAGTATCAAGTATTTGTTGACAAGCTGCGGCGAATTATTCGCTCGTATAAACCGCTTTGCGACAAGATCGAAGTATACGATGACCATCCGTTTCGAATCTATGATGATCATCAGCGATTGATTCGCAATGAACAGTCAGTGCGCTCCTTCTATCCATTGCTCAAGCAATGGGGCATTGAAGCCGAGCCCTCGATTGTATTGACATTAATTGCGCTCGCGCCGCGGCAGGTGATCATTTATACAGACAGGCCTCAGCATAGTATGATGAAGACGCTCTATCGCGTGTTTGAAGAACGGGTCTGCTTTTTACCGATCAGTTGCCATCGGGAAGAGCAGAATTTAAGCTGACTATTAATGGAAAAAGGTTTACAAAATTTATAATCACGCATATAATGAATTTGTTGGTATTATTTTCTAAATGATTGGAGGTCATTTCAATGATGGTATTATTGATTATTCGTGAGTATGCAGCAACTGAATACCGGAGAGATGGCTTTGGTGCACGTTCGATTTAATCGCAGGAAATTTGACTAAATAACGAATGCCACAGTCCGTCTAGTGCTGTGGCTTTTTTGCGCGCTTTTTTAAGTGACCGCATGGTGCTGCCTACAGCCTATGCGGTTTTTTTTCGCTATGAACCGGCTTGCCGGTTGATATAAATTATTCAATTATTGGGAGGAAAAACAATGAGTACAGCAATTATTGCACGACGCGAATGGAATCAGCTGCCTTTTTCAGATGCCTATCCGATTTCAATCAAGAAGGGGGGAGAGCGAATGCTGCACTTTAAATTATTCGCCTTTGAGGTTACGATTTGCCTGCATCGACTAAGCGCGATTCAGCGTTACCATGACGACCAAAGGATCAAGCAGCTTACCGATCGGCTGACAGACGAGCGCATCCGTCTTAATCGGCGGACGTGGTAAGTAAACTGAGTCGCTGAAGAATGGCCATTTAAATGAAAAGGAGGTTTTTTCAATGGTTAAATTACTGATTAATCAAGCATTGCACGCAGAAGGTATTCAATTTTTCTAACTGGCGGGAAAGTTGGTTCGGTGCCTCATTTATGCTACGATGGAGACATCAGGAAGCAAGGGGAGGCTTGTTCGGTGATGAAACGATTTCTCGTGCTGTTAGCCGAAGGATTTGAGGAAACAGAAGCGGTGACAACGATCGACGTGCTGCGTCGTGGTGGTGTCGAGGTGACACTATGCGCACTTGGCGATACACTCGTTGAAGGATCGCGTCATATCAAGGTGCAGGCGGATACGACAATAGATGCCCCCCATCTCGAGGATTATGACGGCATCTATCTGCCCGGCGGCGCGAAGGGAGCGATGACGCTTCGTGACGATCCGCGCGCGCAGAAACTGATTCGCACGTATTTCGACGCCGGCAAAAAAGTGGCGGCCATCTGTGCCGCACCGATTGCACTTGAACGTGCCGGCATTCTCAAAGGCCAGAAGGCGACGAGCAATCCAGATTTTGCGAGTCATATTCGCGAGGCGGAGTATCTGGAGGAGCCGGTCGTTGTCAGTGGCACGATTATTACGTCACGGGCGGCGGGGACGGCTCTGCCGATTGGCCTAGAGATTCTTCGCCAACTTGGGCTTGTCGAGGAAGCGAAACAAGTCAGTCACGATATGTTATTTGACTTTTTATTGGAAAACCGCGATAAGATTAACGCCTGAGACGCAAAACTCAAAAAGTGACTTGATTTTCGCCATATGGCGGCCTATAATCAATTTAGACTTTGATAGATGATCGGTGACGACGAGGACATGAATGGTTCGCAGCCGCTTGCAGAGAGGGAAGATTGGTGTGAACTTCCCAGTGGTGCGGATGATTTACCACCTCCGAGCTTTGACGGGGAAACTTATAGTAACCGTCAACGGAACTGTCCGTTATCAGGAACTTGAGCTGCGTTTCGCTTTGGTGATTCGCAGGAACAAGGGTGGAACCGCGAGATAGGCACTCGTCCCTTTATTGGGACGGGTGCTTTTTGTACGTTGGACGCCCGATCCGTCACCCGTTCGAAGCTATCCAAATTAAAGGAGCGACTTTCTATGCCAGATATTGAATTAACCTTTCCCGATCAGTCGACGCACAGTTTTTCTCAAGGTGTGACGACAGAAGAAGTAGCTGCCTCCATTTCCAATAGCCTTAAGAAAAAGGCAGTCGCCGGAAAAATTGATGGCGCCCTCGTCGATTTGAACCGTCCGATTGACAAGAGCGCAGCAATTGAAATTATTCCGCTTGATTCTGATGATGGGCTGGCGATGATGCGTCATAGCTGTGCGCATCTGCTCGCTCAGGCACTGAGGCGGCTTTATCCGGATGTCAAGCTTGGCATTGGGCCGGTCATTGAAAACGGGTTCTATTATGACGTAGACATGGCTCATTCTCTGACAAAAGAAGATTTTCCCGCTATTGAAAAGGAAATGAAGAAGATTGTCAGCGAAAATCTACCGATTGTTCGTGAACAAGTGTCGCGCGCCCAAGCGCTTGAAGTGTTCACAGCTCTCGATGATCCGCTGAAGCTGGAGTTGATTCGTGATCTTCCGGAAGGCGAGACGATTACACTCTATCGTCAAGGCGAATATGTCGACCTCTGCCGTGGACCGCATTTACCGTCAACAGGAAAAATTAAAGCCTTTAAATTGATGAGCGTAGCCGGTGCCTATTGGCGCGGCAATAGTGACAATAAGATGCTGCAACGTGTCTATGGTACGGCGTTTCTCAGCCAGAAAGACCTCGACAAGCATCTTCATTTCCTTGAAGAAGCGGCGAAACGCGATCACCGCAAGCTTGGCAAGCAGCTTGATTTGTTCATGTTCTCTGAAGAAGCGCCAGGGATGCCGTTCTACCTCTCGAACGGTCAAATTATCCGTACGGCGCTGGAAGATTTCTCCCGCGAATTGCAGCGTCAGCGCGATTATGAGGAAGTGCGCACACCGCTGATGATGAACCAGAGGCTTTGGGAGAATTCCGGACACTGGGATCACTATCATGAGAATATGTATTTCACGAAGGTCGATGACGTGAATTACGCCTTGAAACCGATGAACTGCCCGGGGCATATGCTGATCTTTAAAGACACATTGCATTCCTATCGTGAACTGCCGATTCGCATTGCTGAATTCGGCCAGGTGCATCGCCATGAGCTGAGCGGCGCGCTGAACGGCATGCTTCGTGTCCGTACGTTCTGTCAGGATGATGCGCATATCTTTGTTCGCCCGGATCAGATCGAGAGCGAGATCAAGAATATCTTTGAATTAATTGGCAAGATTTATCAGACGTTTGGCTTTCCATATACGGTGGAATTGTCGACGATGCCTGAAGACCATTTGGGCAGCCTTGACATGTGGCAGCAGGCGGAAGCGGCGCTCAGTCGGGTGCTCGATAATATCGGTATGCCTTATACGATCAATGCCGGCGACGGCGCGTTCTACGGACCGAAGATCGATTTTCATATCAAAGACGCGATTGGCCGCAGTCATCAATGCGCGACGATTCAGCTCGATTATCAGATGCCTGAGAAATTTGACCTCACGTATATTGATGAAAATAATGAAAAAGTACGTCCGGTCGTCATTCACCGCGCCATCTATGGATCGCTTGACCGTTTTATCGGCATCCTGATCGAACACTTTGCCGGCGCGTTCCCGGCCTGGCTTGCCCCTGTTCAAGTGGAAGTGCTCCCTGTAGCCGATGTGCATCACGATTATGTGGCGAAGCTGACCCACGATCTGAAAATGGCTGGCATCCGCGCCCATGCCGATCAGCGCGCGGAGAAGCTCAGCTATAAAATCCGCGACGCGCAGACGCATAAGATCCCGTATACGCTTGTTATCGGCGATCACGAGGTGGAGGATCAAACGGTCAACGTGCGTAAATACGGAGAAAAGGATTCAACGACGCAGGCTTACGACGCCTTCAAAGCCGGGTTGCTGGACGAAGTCGCTAAACGGATAACGCCAAACCCGTCCGTTGATTAAGCAAATAATCCTTGCGTCTAGGACGCAATAATGGTACACTTAGAAAAGTGAGTTAAAACGAGTAAAGCAGAGGCACCCGGCTTCTCACCTGTTCGATGCAGCAATGCTATTGCCAGGTCTGATTGAATGACTGAATGATGCGGGTGTTTTATGCGCCCGCATCTTTATTTTATTGCCGATGTTTTCTCAATTTACTTTTTTGGAGGTGGCTCAATATTAGCAAAGACATGGTTGTCAACGAGGGGATTCGCGCGTCACAGGTTCGGTTGATCGGTCAGAACGGGGAACAGATGGGCATCAAGTCAAAGTCTGAAGCCTTAGGTCTGGCGCAGAATGTGGCTCTTGATCTCGTGATGGTGGCCCCAGGCGCGAAACCGCCTGTCTGCCGAATCATGGATTATGGCAAATTCCGTTTCGAGCAACAGAAGAAAGACCGGGAAGCGCGTAAGAATCAGAAAGTGATCAGCATCAAAGAGATTCGACTGAGTCCGAGTATCGAGGATCACGATTTTAATACGAAGATGCGCAACGCTCGGAAATTTCTTGAAAAAGGCGATAAAGTGAAGGCTTCTGTCCGTTTCCGCGGACGTGCAATTACGCACTCCAATCTAGGGCGCGACGTGCTACAGAAACTTGCTGAGGAATGCGCAGATATCAGCACAATTGAAGCAAGGCCGAAGATGGAAGGACGCAGCATGTTCCTGGTGCTTGCACCGAAAGCTGAAAAACAACAGTAATTACAGGCGAATGTCACGAGACACCTTGCCCGTCAGGAGGAACAATTTATGCCAAAAATGAAAACACACAAAGGTGCTGCAAAGCGGTTTAAGAAGACTGGTACCGGTAAAATGAAACGGAATCACATTAATTCCAATCACTTTATGCTTCATAAGTCTCAGAAACAAAAGCGTAACCGTCGCAAGAGCACAATTGCAACAGCCACTCTGGCAAGAAAAATTAAGAAAATGATTAACGCATAATTCGAAAAATACACGAACGACTGGGTATATTTCTAGGAGGTTTTTTACATGGCAAGAGTTAAAGGCGGATATGTGACTCGGCGCAGACGCAAAAGAGTTCTGAAACTGGCAAAGGGTTATTTCGGCGCAAAACATAAATTATTTAAAGTAGCACAACAGCAAGTCTTCAAATCACTGACTTATGCGTATCGTGATCGCCGTCAGACGAAACGTAATTTCCGCAGACTGTGGATTGCCCGGATCAATGCAGCGGCACGTCTGAACGGACTGTCCTACAGCAATCTGATTCACGGACTAAAGACGGCCGGTGTCGAAGTCAATCGCAAGATGCTTGCTGATCTCGCTATCCATGATGCAGCAGCATTTGCTACGCTTGCTGAAAAAGCAAAAACAGCGAAATAATGATACAAAAAGGCGGTCAGAAGCAAAAAAGCTTCTGACCGTTTTGCTGTGTGTGAAGCAGAACTAGATATAAGAAAAGTAAGAGCTCAGCCTTCGTCCAAGAGCCTCGCTTCACCAAGTTTGAAAAGTTGCGCATTTGAAATAAGCACAGCGGACGGCGTTTGCCGCCCCCTGTGCTTATTCATTTTTCCTTCTTCGGCAGACGGCCAGCCCGCCGCGCCGCCTCGCGCAGCGCGTTTTCAATCTGACCGTTGACACTGCGGAACTCGTCATCTGCCCATTGCTGCATGATCGCATAGAGCCGAGGATCGATGCGTAATAGAAATTTCTTTTTTTCCATAAGTATCGCCTGATTCTAGTATAAGCTGCCTGTATTGACGATCGGCTGCGCTCCTTTTTCCGAGACAATTGCGACCATCAGGTTATTAATCATATGCATCTTCCGTTCTTCATCGAGATCCACGGTATGATCAGCTTCTAGACGCGCGATCGCCATTTGCGCCATCGTTACGGCGCCCTCAACAATCTTCTGACGTGCGGCGATAATTGCTGACGCCTGCTGACGCTGCAGCATTGACTGAGCAATTTCCATTGAATAAGCGAGATGCGTCAGCCGTGTTTCAACAATTTTCAGTCCGGCCATATCCAGGTGGCTTTGCAATTCAGCAAGCAATTGATTGGACAATTGCTCACTGTTACCGCGCAGTGACAAACCTTCTTCTTCGAAATTATCATACGGATATTGTGAGGCGATGTGACGAATCGCCGTTTCACTTTGGATTTCCACAAATTGGAGATAATCGTCGACATTATAAAGTGCCTTTGCCGAATCAACGACTTTAAAAACAACGACAGCGGCGATTTCAATCGGATTGCCTTCGACGTCGTTCACTTTCAACTTCTGACTATTGAAATTGCGGACGCGCAGTGATACCGTTTTCTTTAACGTGAACGGAACGGAAAAATAAAGCCCGTTGCGTTGCACCGTTCCAAGATAGCGGCCAAGAAAAGTAAGTGCGGCGACTTTATTCGGCGAATTGATTCCGAATCCGCTTCCCGCTAGAAGAACTAAAATGAGCAGGAGGATAAAGGCTGGTGATTGCGTCATGGCCATGAGAAGTACAGAAAATCCTAAACAAATGAGGAATGCTAGTGCAGCGAGATAGCCGTTGATTGCCCATGCTTGTTTTTCAGTCATATCAAGCCCTCCAATTATGATTCTGTATTGATATTTATATGATATCATATTATCTGAAAATTAAAGATCGCTTATTTGATTAAAATAAGAAGAAATAGTGTCGGTTAGGTCGCACGCTGCGGATTAATGCGGTATGATAAGCAGAAAAGACGAGGTACGAGTGATGAAAGGAACATGGCGATGGCCGAAAAACTTGTGAAAGTAGCGGAGCTTGCGGAGAAAGACTATTGGAATTATTTGCAGGAATGGACGGATGCGCATGAAATGGTGATTCCGCAAGGAGCAAGAATCAAAGAGCAGCAGAGTTTTGCGTCATTTTGCGACGAGCTGAGTGAACTAGAAACGGATGCCGCGCGCAGGCGAGGCTGGGTGCCTGCGGCGTTATTTGCTTTAATCAATGGATCTGGTGAAGTGCTGGGCGTCGCGCAGCTGCGTTATGAGTTGAATGCTGATCTGCTGCGGCATGGCGGTCACATCGGCTACGGCGTCCGTCCTTCCGAACGGTGCAAAGGGTATGCCAGCCAGTTGCTGACACTGACGCTGAACGAGGCGAAGCGAATAGGGTTACCACGTGTGCTAGTGACGTGCGACAAGACCAATATTGGATCGGCACGAACGATCGTGAAAAACGGTGGACAATTGGAAAATGAAATCAATGAAAGCAATCGCATGACGCAGCGCTATTGGATCGAGTTGAATCGCTGATCGCTCGGAACAACAGAAGCCACAGTTTAATAACCACATCTTTGGTGAAAATAATTTCGATAAAATGATAATTTTTCTTGAAATTCATATGCATTTTAAGTTATGATAATGATAACAAAAAAGAATGATTGCATATAGTTGCTACTTTGGCACAAAGTGCACGGCGGATTTCGAATTTGAAAAGTTTGAGTGCAGGAATAACGGGAAAGCTATTGCTGTTCGGTATTCCTTTATTTTGTTCCTTTATCTATCTAACGCAATAAAGGGATGATTCATTATTGGGGGAGGACTAACCATATGGCACAAACAAAGCAAGCAAAAATATCACGACGAGTGACCAGTAATATTATTAAAGGGTCGCTTGGTAATATGATTGAATGGTACGATTGGTATGTGTATGCAGCGTTCGCTGTCTATTTTTCAACTGATTTTTTTCCAAATGGTGATTTGACAAGCCGTTTGCTGAATACAGCAGCTATTTTCGCGATTGGTTTCTTAATGCGGCCACTTGGCAGTCTAATTATGGGGCGTTACGCCGATCGGCACGGCCGCCGCGCGGCATTGACCTTGTCAATCACGATCATGGCATCTGGCTCATTTGTGATTGCGATCACGCCAAATTTTCAAACGATCGGTGTATTTGCGCCGATTATCCTCGTGCTTGCTCGGCTTTTTCAAGGGTTGTCGCTCGGCGGTGAATATGGCACGTCGGCGACGTATCTATCAGAAATGGCGACAAGTGGTCGCCGCGGTTTTTATTCCAGTTTTCAATACGTCACGCTTGTCGGCGGACAGCTTGTTGCACTGGGTGTCCAGATTATTCTGCAAATTTTCCTAGATAAACAGGAATTGCTCGTCTGGGGCTGGCGTATTCCGTTCGTCATCGGTGCGCTTGGGGCACTGGCTGTGCTCTGGCTGCGGCTGTCGATGGATGAATCTGACCAGTTTACTAATCTGAACAAACAGAAGAAGAAAAGTGCCGGCACAGTCAAAGCGTTGATGGCTTATCCGAAAGCTGTGCTGACTGTTGTCGGACTGACACTTGGCGGTACAGTTGCCTTCTATACGTATACAACCTATATGCAGAAATATATGATTAATTCGGTTGGGCTGAATACGGAGACGGTGAGCATCATTAATTTTGTTGCGTTGCTTCTCTTTCTTATCTTGCAGCCATTCGCGGGTCTGCTTTCGGATCGGATTGGACGCAAACCGCTTTTATTTTTCTTTGGCATCGCGGGAACGCTGCTGACGGCTCCTCTTTTCCTATTGATGAAGCTGTGGGCGAGTCCGATTTCGGCTTTCTTGCTTATGCTCGTCGGACTTATCGTTGTCAGCGGCTACACGTCAATCAATGCGATTGTTAAAGCGGAGCTTTTTCCGACGGAAATTCGCGCGCTCGGTGTCGGTCTGCCTTATGGATTAACGGTTGCTGTGTTTGGTGGAACGGCTGAATTTGTCGCTTTGTGGTTTAAAACGATTGGCATTGAGACACTATTCTTCTTCTATGTCGCTTTCTGTGTCTTAATCAGTCTGCTCGTCTATTGGCGGATGCAGGAATCCTCGGCCACCTCTTATATTGAAGCCGAACAGGCAACAGTTGAAGCGGTCAACAAAGACGCGCGGTAATAAATTAAGCAGTGCGCTCAATTTATCTACAGAGTAGCAGAGTTTGTCTGCAGAGTAGCGGGATTGTCTACAGAGTAGGTCGGTTTGTCTACAGAGTAGCGCGGTTTGTCTGCAGAGTAGGTCGGTTTGTCTACAGAGTAG
>JBDNRH010000014.1:43855-43988 GCA_047718535.1 Sporolactobacillus sp. | reverse complement strand
GTCTACAGAGTAGCGCGGTTTGTCTGCAGAGTAGGTCGGTTTGTCTACAGAGTAGGTCGGTTTGTCTACAGAGTAGCGCATTTATCTACAGAGTAGGAGCATTTGTCTACAGAGTAGCAGAGTTTGTCTGCAG
>JBDNRH010000014.1:40448-43755 GCA_047718535.1 Sporolactobacillus sp. | reverse complement strand
AGTAGGCCGGTTTGTCTGCAGAGTAGGCCGGTTTGTCTGCAGAGTAGGCCGGTTTGTCTGCAGAGTAGGCCGGTTTATCTGCAGAGTAGCAGCGTTTGTCTGCAGAGTAGCGCCGTTTGTCTACAGAGTAGCGCATTTATCTACAGAGTAGCAGCGTTTGTCTACAGAGTAGGCCGGTTTATCTGCAGAGTAGCAGCGTTTGTCTACAGAGTAGTGGCATTTATCTACAGAGTCGGATTCTTGAAGCTGGCGTTCATTAGCCAGCTTCATTAATCCGATCTTTTTTTCAAAAAAATCCGCTCTGAGTCTGATGCCACGGCCCGCGGAATCTGTTAAACTGGCACAAAAGAGAAGTGAGTTATGAGGGGCGGAGTTAAAATGAACAGACAGATACGGCGCGGGGTGATTGGTCTTGCCGCGGCGCTACTCGTTTTCAGCTTGAGCGGCTGTCAGATTTTCAATTTTTTCACGACGCAGGTGGAAAGCAGCTTGAACGGGCTTGATGTGACAATGCAGACGTACGACGCAGACGGTCAGCCGATTGATACAATCCACGGACTTTCCGGTTCGATCAAACGCGATAAGCAATTTGATCAAACCAATGACAAAGGTGAAACGACAAAGGAATCGTCCGTGCTTGACATCACGATCGGCGGTCACCAGATTGTTCATGTTGGCAGCACATTAATTATGTATCAAAAGGGTTTGACCAATGTGATGGATCGGCTGCCGACGAAGGTATTGGTTACGAATCAGGATCGCAGTCATCCTTTTATCAATCGAATCGTTAATCGCTATCATAATTATTTTGACGGCAAGTCGAAGGTCATCTTGATTCGCTCACAGCTTGGCAAGCCAATCGCGACGTTCTCCGGCAATCATGTTTCCTATTTTTCTACAGAAGTGCCCAATTCAACAGGTCTAATTATTGACGGCAAGTACTTGTTCATCTATCGCTGCGACTTCACCATGTATGACACCGCATTGCTGGACAAATAAGCAGACTGCTGCTCGTTCGGCTTGCTGAGCGTCATGCCAGGGCAACCGGAAATCTGACATTATTTTGAAAAAAAGTCGTGACTGCGCATTTTGCTGTGCCGGTCGCGACTTTTTGCAATATTTGGAAGGATTCGCCAACCTCAGGGCTGCGGAGTTCAGCTCAACAGGCTGCGAATCCGTCAGAAACGGAGCTCATTGCAGCCTTAAGAGATATTCCTTCACACAATCGGGTAAATGTATAAATAATTGGAGCGTTTTGGGCACAGCGACGGTATAGCGCGGTTTTAGCTTCCTTTTCCCCAAAATTTTTACGATCGCCTGAGCGGCTTTGTCAACCGAATAAATAGGCTGTGCCTAATTATTATAAGAGGCCGAGAGTTATCGCAGCGCCTGCTGCTTCGTTTCTGGTCCAAGAAGCGCAGTCATCGCGGCGGCGACGGCGACAAAAACGCCGATCATCATAAAGACAGCGAATGTGCCTTGTGTTGTCAGCAAAAAGGCGACAGCATAAGGTGAAAGAATCGTGAACAGGCGGCCGACTGCTTGCGCCGTCCCGTTGCCGCGCATCCGTAGATTAGTGGCGAATAACTCGGGTACGTAAATGGACAGTCCGCCAGCCATGAGAATATAGAGGCAGACAGTCATCAGAAAGCCAATCGTCATCAGCATAGCAGGTGTGTGCTGGAAAGCGTAGAGAATACCGAGCACACCGGTCATGACGAAGGCGCCGACGATGATCCATTTTCGTCCGATGCGGTCAACGGTGGAGCGGCCGACAAAGGCACCGATTGGCGCGCCGACCATCATTAAGGTTGTGAAACCAAGCGAATGCGACACGGTGATGCCGTTTTTGACAAGGAGCGTTGGTACCCAAGTAACGAATGTATAGACTGCCGTATTGATTGCCGCGAGAATAATGCAGGCAAGCAGCGTGCGCCGGATTAACTTTTTCTCAAAAAGCTCCCGGAAGTGGCCTTGATGCATGATAATCCCGGATTTTTCCATTTTGACGGTATGTGTCTGAATCCAAAGCGGTTTATTTTCAGTATGCGCCTCCGCTTCAAATTGGGCAACAATCGCTTCGGCTTCATCGAAACGGCCTTGCGAAAATAGCCAGCGCGGCGATTCAGGAAGACTGCGGCGAAAATACCAAACGGTGAGTGCGAGAACGCCTGCAATCGCGAACATCCAGCGCCAGCCAATCGTTGGAATGATCATCAGTCCGAGCATCGTCGTGATCGGTGCAGTGCAATTGGCGAGGACAGACAGCGAGCCAACCCATTTACCGCGTGACGGAGCCGGTGCGAATTCACCGAGCAGGGTAAAGCCCGTGACGATTTCCGCGCCAAGACCAATGCCGCAGATGCTGCGCAATACGATCAGCGTTGCCATATTTGGCGCGAAGAAACTGGCCAATGATGCCGCTCCGAAAATTAATAGATTAATTTGATAGGCGAATTGACGCCCTTTCCAATCGCCGACAAATCCGGTGGCGACTGACCCGATGAATAAGCCAATGAATGTCGAGGAGATAAAGACGGCGTTGAGGGTCAGCGACGACCAGCCGCTCTGCACGAGCTGGCCGAGTACGCCGCCGGCGAGATAGACGTCGTAGCCGTCGATCATCATTCCGAGCGCAATGAGAATAAAGATATGACGCATCGTATGCGTGATGGGCAGATGATTCATTCGCGCTTCAAGCGTTTGCCTTCGTGCCTCGTTCCAATTACTGCTGTTTTCATAAATACCTTCTGTAACTTCTTTTTCCATCTTCATTTCTGTTTTCGCTCCTTTTTCTTCTCTGTTTGGTGGAGACTGCTAATGGTAAAACTGCTGCTTTCAGTAAAAAAGGGTAAAAAAAGAGCCCGTTCATCATGAACGGGCTCTACCGTATACTACGTCAGTCTGCTCGAAATCGATGAACTGGACGCGTTTGATTGAGTCGGGATGATTCGTGTTCCAAGCGCCGCGCGCGTCCTGCTAAAGAATGAAGTTAAGCCGGGTGAAAACCCGAAGCTGCAACTGGTTCAATAGCAAGCCTTGCAATCGCTGGAATATGCGCATCCGTCCTCGTCCTCTCTTACGTTTTTTGAAAGTAACGCAAGTGTACTGCCAGCAGCAAAGACTGTCAAGGATTTTTTTGCATTTTAAGAAAAGTTGGAAATTAAGCTGCGCTAAGCCACGGCAATAGCGCTGGCGTGCGTTTGTCTACAGAGTAGCGCATTTGTCTACAGAGTAGCGCATTTATCTACAGAGTAGCGCCGCTTATCTACAGAGTAGCAGCATTTGCCTACAGAGTAGCGCATTT
>JBDNRH010000014.1:0-40348 GCA_047718535.1 Sporolactobacillus sp. | reverse complement strand
ATCTACAGAGTAGGAGCATTTGTCTACAGAGTAGCGGCGTTTGTCTACAGAGTAGGCGTGTTTGTCTACAGAGTAGGAGCATTTGTCTACAGAGTAGCAGCATTTGCCTACAGAGTAGCGCCGCTTATCTACAGAGTAGCGGCGTTTGTCTACAGAGTAGGTGTGTTTGTCTACAGAGTAGGAGCATTTGTCTACAGAGTAGCGGATTTGTCTGCAGAGTAGGCCGGTTTGTCTACAGAGTAGCACATTTATCTACAGAGTAGGAGCATTTGTCTACAGAGTAGCGGCGTTTGTCTACAGAGTAGCGGCGTTTGTCTACAGAGTAGGCGCGATTGCCTCTTTCAAAAAAATTTATAAAATAGCAAAGGAGTCCGAATCGAAGCGGATTTCGACGCTTGCACATTTAAATTTTCAAAAAAATACGTTGACAAAATAATTAAAGCCGCTATAGTAGAGTCCACAAAGCAAAACAGATAGCGAGACAAAACGTTGATGAGGAGAAAGCGGGCTGAGCAGCGACTTATAGAGAGCCGGGGACAGGTGGAACCTTGGCAGCGCGCCGCCCGCGCACTCACCTCAGAGTGCGGATCTGATCCCACGTAATGGGCTAGGATTGGCCGGGTAGAGCACCCGTTATCAAAGCAGACATTGAGACAATCAATGCCGTAGAGGCACTATTTGTGAAAATAGTGCAGAGCCGGGTGGTACCGTGAAATGAATCCTTTCACCCCTGCAAACGAATCGCGCAGAGCGATAAATGCAGGGTGTGAAAGGATTTTTTGCATGCGCTCGAGAAGTTAATACAACTTCTTGTCCAGATAAAAAGAAGATGGCGCAGTACGAAAAAAAGAAAGGAGAGGCGATTATGGAAAGGGTTGAAATTTACGATACAACACTTCGGGATGGCGAGCAATCACCGGGTTGCAGCCTGAACACGGATGAGAAGATTGAGGTTGCCCGGCAATTGGAGAAGCTGCGGGTCGACGTGATTGAAGCTGGTTTTCCGGCCGCGTCGCCGGATGATTTTCGCGCGGTGCAGCAAATTGCGGAAACGATAACGGAGAGCACGGTGACCGGACTTGCCCGCGCGCTGCGGAGCGATATTGATGCGGCATGGCAGGCACTGAAGAAGACGGCGAATCCGCGCGTTCATGTGTTCATAGCGACGTCACCGATTCATATGCGCGACAAGCTGGGCAAGAAGCCAGAGGACGTGCTGCAGATGGCTCGTGAATCGGTTGCTTATGCGAAACGATTTTTCTCGCAGGTTGAATTTTCCTGTGAAGACGCGTCAAGGAGTGATTATGCCTTCATGTCGCGCGTCATCGAGGCGGCGATTGCAGCTGGTGCGACGGTGATCAATCTTCCCGATACCGTCGGTTATTGCACGCCGAATGAGTATGCGGCGATGTTCCGCTATGTGCAGATGCACGTGGCGGGTTGTGAGCGCGTGCGGCTGTCCTGCCATTGTCATAACGATCTGGGGATGGCAGCGGCGAATACGTTGGCGGCGGTTCAGGCAGGGGTGCGTCAGATTGAGTGCACGATTAACGGCGTCGGTGAACGGGCAGGCAACGCGGCACTGGAAGAGATTGGTGTGGCGCTGGCCATTCGTAAGGACGTCTATCAGCTGGCGACACGTCTGAAACTTAACGAAATCCATAAGACGAGTCAGCTCGTCAGTGCGCGGATGCGTCAGACGATTGCATCGAATAAAGCGGTTGTCGGCTGCAATGCGTTTGCCCACGAAGCCGGGATTCATCAAGACGGTGTATTAAAAAATCCGCAAACCTATGAAATCATTACACCTTCATTAATCGGTCTTGACTCAGGAAAATTGGTGCTTGGCAAGCATTCCGGTCGCCATGCCTTTCGCAAGAAGATTGATGAGCTGGGGATTGCGGTGAGCGATACCGAGTTGACGACTTCTTTCTCAGTTTTTAAGCAAATGGCTGATCGCAAGAAAGAGATTACAGACGCCGATATTCGTTCACTGTTCATGCGGACGTGTGAAACGGCTGGCAAAGGGAGAGAAGCATGATGAAAACAATTACCGTATTGCCGGGTGACGGCATCGGACCGGAAGTGACGGCCTCCGCTTGCCGCGTGCTGCGCACCATATTTGCGGCAACCGGGCAACGCGTACAATTTATTGAAAAGAAAATCGGTGGCGCGGCGATTGACGCGACTGGCACGCCGCTGCCGCAAGAGACAATAGAGCAGTGTAAGGCAAGTGACGCAATCCTGCTTGGGGCGGTTGGCGGTCCGAAATGGAACGCGGCTTCGATGACCGTGCGTCCGGAACAGGGACTGCTTGGCATCCGCAAGCAGATGGGGCTGTTTGCCAATCTGCGCCCGGTGCAGACGTTTCCTGCGCTGATCGATTCCTCACCGTTGAAGCGGGCGTATGTCGCTTCCGTTGATTTTGTCATCGTCCGTGAATTGACGGGGGGTCTGTATTTTGGCCAGCCGAGTCATCGGTTTGGTCCGAATGACAGTCAAGTGGTGGATACGCTTGCTTATAGCGCGAATGAGATCCGGCGCGTCGTGGAGAAAGCGTTTGACTTGGCGAGCAGAAGACGCGGCAAATTGACATCGATTGATAAAGCCAATGTTCTCGAATCGAGCCGAATGTGGCGCGAGATCGTCAATGAAACAGCCGCACACTATCCACAGGTCACTGTCACGCATCAGCTTGTGGACTCGGCGGCGATGCAGTTGATTACCAATCCGAGCCAATTCGATGTGCTCGTCACGGAAAATATGTTTGGTGACATTCTGAGCGATGAAGCCTCTGTTTTAACCGGATCACTTGGCATGATGCCATCCGCCAGTCTCCGGTCGGATAAACTCGGCCTTTATGAACCGGTGCATGGCTCGGCACCGGATATTGCTGGTCAGGGGAAGGCGAATCCGCTTGCGGCAATTCTATCGGCGGCGTTATTGCTGCGTTATTCCTTTGACGAGGAGCAAGAGGCGCAGCAAATTGAACGCGCGGTTCGTCAAGTGCTCGATCAAGGGTTTCATACGGGGGATATCTCAGGCGTGGATTCTAAAAACAAAGCAGTGACAACAGAGGAAATGACCGATCATGTGATTCATGCGCTGAATGACGCATATGCCGCATGCTAACCACCTATAGATGAGGAGGAAAAATTTTGCCTGCAAAAACAATTATTGAAAAAATATGGGAAGAGCATCGTATCCATCAGGAAACGGGACGTCCGGATTTGCTCTATATCGATTTGCATCTCGTGCATGAGGTGACCTCACCACAGGCATTTGAAGGGCTGCGCCTAGCGCATCGCCGCGTCCGGCGTCCGGAGCTGACATTTGCCACTGTCGATCATAATGTGCCCACGACAGCGAATCGGGAAACAACGGATCCGACTGCGAAACTGCAGATTGAGACGCTGCAGAAAAATTGTCACGAATTTGGTGTAGAGCTGGCCGATGTCTATAGCGCCGATCAAGGGATTGTCCACGTGATTGGTCCGCAGCTCGGGCTGACTCAGCCGGGGAAAACGATTGTCTGCGGGGACAGCCATACGGCGACCCATGGTGCGTTTGGCGCGATTGCTTTTGGAATTGGGACGAGCGAAGTCGAGCATGTGCTGGCGACGCAGACGCTGTGGCAGCGCCGGCCAAAGACAATGCAAGTCAAAGTGAACGGCACCCTTGGAGCGGGTGTTGGTGCGAAAGATTTGATTCTGGCGATTATTGCTAACTATGGAATTTCTATTGGCACCGGATTCATTGCGGAATATACAGGCGCTGCAATTAGGAAAATGACGATGGAGGAGCGGATGACCGTCTGCAATATGTCGATCGAAGCTGGCGCGCGTGCGGGATTGATAAGTCCTGATGAGACAACTATCGACTATCTGCGCGGCCGCCGCTTTGTTCCCCAGGGCGCAGCGTTTGACGCAGCAGCAGAGCGCTGGCTTGCGCTGGCAAGCGATCCCGGTGCGGCCTATGATAAAACAATTGAAATCGACGCATCGGCGATTGAGCCGCAAGTCACATGGGGAACCAATCCATCGATGGGCGCTTCGATTACTGATTGCGTGCCCGATCCGGAGTCGTTTGCAACTGAAGAAAAACG
This sequence comes from Sporolactobacillus sp., assembly GCA_047718535.1. Taxonomy (GTDB): domain Bacteria; phylum Bacillota; class Bacilli; order Bacillales; family Sporolactobacillaceae; genus Sporolactobacillus. Next base: position 36,243 of record JBDNRH010000014.1, on the reverse strand, counting down.
GCAGGCGGCGCGAAAAGCGCTCGCTTATATGGCTCTCAAACCGGGCGCGCCCATTCGCGAGATTGCTATCGACATGGTGTTTATCGGATCGTGTACGAACGGCCGGCTGAGCGATCTGCGCGAGGCGGCGGAAGTCGTTCGCGGCAAGCATGTCAGTCCCAGTGTGCGCGCTTTAATTGTGCCCGGATCTTACGCCGTGAAGAAGAAGGCAGAGGAAGAAGGCTTGGATCAAATTTTCAAGGCAGCCGGTTTTGAGTGGCGAGAAGCGGGCTGCAGCATGTGTCTGGCGATGAATGACGATAGTGTGCCTGCTGGGAAACGCTGCGCGTCGACATCGAATCGAAATTTCGAAGGACGGCAAGGAGCCGGTTCGCGGACACATCTCGTCAGTCCAGCGATGGCAGCCGCGGCGGCCATATACGGCCATTTTGCCGATTGTCGCGTGCGGCACGCAATTCATTAATTCAATGGAGGCATGATCAATGGAACCCTTTCAGACAGTGACGGGCATCGTTTGTCCGCTTGATCGAACAAACGTCGATACCGATCAAATTATACCGAAGCAATTTTTAAAGCGCGTCACGCGTCAAGGATTTGGACAATTTCTTTTTTATAATTGGCGGTTTGATGCGTCCGGCGCCGCGCGCACGGATTTCATTCTCAATCAGCCGGCGTATGCTGGGGCGTCGATCCTTGTGGCGGGCGAGAATTTTGGTTGCGGCTCATCACGTGAGCATGCGCCGTGGGCACTTCAGGATTACGGGTTCAAAGTAATTATCGCGCCGAGTTTTGCCGATATTTTTTATAATAATTGTCAGAAAAATGGGCTGCTGACGATTAAGCTCGCTGCCGATAAGGTGAGAGTGCTGATCGACAAGGCGGCGAAGGGATTCAAGCTGACTGTTGATTTGGAGAATCAGAGTCTCTCTGGTGAAGACTTTCAGGAAAGCTTCGAAATGAACCCGTATCAGAAGCAATTATTGCTGCAGGGTCAGGATGAGATAGCGATCACGATGACTTATGCCGATGCGATTGAAGCGTATGAACAGGCACATGCGATTGGCTGATAAAAAAGAGGGAATTCGCCTAAAAGCGAATTCCCTCTTTTTTAAATGCCTATTATTTTTCAATCGACTGCGAAGCGCTTGTGCCGCTGTTTCCAGTGAACGGCCACCAGTTGGCCTGGCCAAACAGCCGCACCATCACTGGGATGAACAGTGGGAGCATGATCAACGCGTAGATGGCGAGACCGAACATGGCGACAGTGGCAATCTGAATGAGCGAAAGCATGCCGGACGGAAGCATTGCCGCAAATGTGCCACAAAGAATGATTACCGCCGAGATGATTACACTGCCCATGCGGCCGAGCGTTAGCAGCATGCGCTGACGGATTGAGCCGTTCTGATACTCGTTAAATCGAGTCATGACGAATATCGAATAGTCAATTCCGAGCGCGATCAGCAGGATGAAGCCGAAGAACTGCGTCGTCCACGTCAATCCGGTATGGTGAAGCAGGCGCATGAAAATAATTTCGGAAAAGCCGAGTGCCGAGAAATAAGTCACAAGCAGGGAAATCATCAAATAAATCGGCATCGTCAGCGAACGAAGCACGATCACGAGCGCGATGAATACGCCAATTAGGACGCAGATGACGGCGCGCTGATAATCGGAGGCGGCAAGCTCCTTCAAGTCGCTATTCATGCTGGCGACGCCGCTGATGCCGATTTTCGCATTTTCAAACGGTGTGCCTTTCAGATAGCCGGGCAACGCTTTTTTCAATGCATCGAAATGTGCAATGCCACTATTTGAATAGGGATCATCTTTCATGACGACTTGAATGGACGTAATTTTCCCGTCATTGCTTAAATAATTTTTCATCGCTTTATGGAAGTCTGCGGCGTTCAGTATAGCGCTTGGAACGTAAATACCAGAGTGCTCATAGGAGACGTGTGACCAATCGGCAATTAGACTATTTGCCGAGTCGATGCCAGTTTTAATTTTGGACGCCCCTGACGCGCTTTTCTTCAATCCCTTGCTGAGTGCATCAATCTGCGTGCCAAATGTGCTGAAGCCGGTTTTCATTTTTGCCTGGCCCGATGAAATTTGTTGTAAAGCGCTTGTCAGCTTTGGCGTACTGGCAACGACTTGATTCTGCGCGCTGCTCGCTTTGCCTAATCCGTCTTGCAATTGCGTGAGCGCCTGATCCAGTTGACCGAGTCCACTATCAAATTGGCTGAGGCCATTGCTGACTTGGGCTGACTGCTGATTCAGCTGACTAAGCGCGGTGGAGAGCTTGGCAATCGAGCCCTGCAGCGTCGTCATTTGTCCTTGCTGGGCGGTGAGCGCGTCAGCGAGGTTCTTAAGACCAGAGAACGCGGACTGCATATGTGGATCCTTCATCGCACTAGGATTGCTTTGCGTATAGGCAGTCAATCCGCTCTGAATTTGCGTGAGCGAATCGCTGATTGCCGATGATCCACTTCCAGAGCTATTGAGTTGACTTGATAGAGTCGATAAGCCATTGGCCACTTGCCCATAGCCACTCTGAAGCTGCGCCTGACCCGATTCAAGCTGTTTGAGCTGGGTGCGTGCCTTCTCGACGTTTTGCTCAATTTCACCGGCACCTGTGCTTCCGGACTGGATGCCGGCTGCTATTTTGCTGAGCGCGTCGGATAATTTGCTGATGCCGCCCGCAGTCTGTTTCGTGCCGTTTTGCAGCTTATCGACAGAATCAGCGGCTGTCTTGAATTGTGGCCCCGCACCGCCGATCTGCGATGCGGCTTTGCTCAACCCATTTCCAAGGGTGTTCAGTCCTGTTGATGCCTGTTTCAGACCGCTATGCACCTTTCCGGACTGATTGGTGACGTAGATTTCATTGAGCCTGCTGCCGAGCGGCCGGGACAGACTCAGCACTTTCTTGACGTGGCTGTCCGCAGCGATTGCTGTTGACAGACGCTCGATTTCGGCGATATCTTTGGCATTCTTCATTGAAACATCGTTTTTCAGGTAAATCGTTGCCGGAGAAATATTACCGGCACCAAAATCTTTCGTGACGACATTCAAACCGGCTTTGGCCGGGTATTGATCGCCGATTTCTTCCGGGGAATTGAACGATAATGTACCATGATATAGCAGAATCGGCGGCACGGTAAACAGAGCGACAATGAGCAGTGCCCGGAGCGGCTTGCCAAGCGACAGACGACCGGCACGTGTCCAAAGCGCGCTCTTCGGTTCGGCAAGTGAACCGGCCATAGGCCAGAACAAATGGTGACCGAGAAGCATCGTGAAAATGGGCAGCAACGTGAACAGAGCAAGTGCAAGGAAGACGATGCCGACGCCGACCGCGATCGCGCTGCGGTAAAGATTGAAGTGGGCGAAAGAAAGCGCTAAGAAAGAGATGAGGACAGGGATTGCGCTTTGCAGTACCGTGCTTCCTGCTGTTTTCAGCATGACGACGGTTGCTTCCTGTTTCGATAAGCCGCGCGCGAGTTCCTCTTTGAATCGACTGAGCAACAGGATACAATAGTCGGTGCCAATGCCGAACATAATCGTGATCATGAATACTTCTGAGTAATTGGAAATCGGAAAATTCATGTATTGAACGAGAATGGACAAGACAAACCGGGAAACGATGAAGCTGATACCGACGCAGAACAGCGGAATCAACGGCGCAATCACGGAACGGAAAACAAAGAAGAGCACAACGAGAATGAAGACAACGGTCAGAACTCCAGTACGTTCCATGCCGACTTGTGCCGACGTGTTCTCATCATTATTAATCGGCTGTGATCCAGTGATATAGGTCGTGACACCGGATGTTTTCACTTCTTTATTGAGTGTAGCTATATAAGGCTGAATTTTCGCCAGGTTGGCCGGTGTATTGACCTGCAGCATAGCGATTGTCGTGTGGCGGTTGCTGGACAATAACTGGTTTTTCATTTGCGGTTGGTTAAACATATCATTAATGGTGTTGATGTGAAGCGTCTTGCTGCGTGCGCGCAGCTTGGCCAATGTTGCATGAATGGCGCGAATATCCTTTGTGCTGAGCGCATCGTCGCTGTGAAAAACAGCGAGATAGGTGCTGCCCTCTGCTTTTGTGCCCATCTGTTTCTGAATCTTTGCTGCGACGCTTGTGGAATAATCACTCGGCAATGTCATACTGCCTTTCTCACGTACGAGATTATTTAAATTTGGTGAAATGAACGCGAGAATCATAAGACCAGCGATCCACAAAGCGAGGAATAACCAGCGCAATGCAACCCATCTTTTCAAAACATCTACCTTCTTTTCATCGGCAGGAGAACGGTAAACGCTTTCGTGCCGTTAATTTAGTATGCCCTTCAAGATAATGCTAACGAATTCATCAATGGCTTCATGTGCCGTGAGTTTTGAGTCAATAAGGAAATCATAATCGGTCACGATATCCGCAATCTTTTCACAGAGTGCGGATAAGAGCGGGAGATGAACAGATGCCCGAATGCTGCCACTGGCGATTCCCTGCTCGAGAATGCTGGCCAAAGTGTCAATCTTGAATTGCTTGCATCGTTCAACTTCTTTATAGACATCTGGGTAAAAAAGTTTTGCCTCCTGAATAACGGAAACAGGTATGCAGAAATTGTGTTCGGAAAAAATGGTTGCATGAACTTTTTCAGCGAGCGTGCGGCTCGCGCCAAGACGTTCACGGACGCTTTTTTGGTCGATAATCAGCGCTGTTTCGAAATAGGCGCGGACAATCGCTTCCTTGCTTTCAAAATGCTGGTAGATTGTTTTTTTGCTAATCTTCAGTTCTCGGGCAATTTCGTCCAGTGTGAATTTGCGCAACCCGTATTTGCCAATAAGCTGCGCGGCGACTTCTAGGATTTGCTCCTTCACAAAATGTCTCTCCTTTCCGAAAATATAAAACAAGGAAACTGTTTTAGTATATCAAGTTTCCAAACAATAAAAATATAACGCACGATAAACGATGCGTCAATGAAAATTTATTTAGCTAGAGAAACGATGACGCGGTGATTGGGATACTTTTTTGGCGCTGACAGTCAGCGCTGTCAGTATTGTTGCCCGCGATTGGACGGTCATTAAGGCAGACTTGGCATACATGGCGCCTTCAACAGTTGTTGCGTAACAGGGGGGCAGATGATTCAAGCTGAGCGTATAAATATCTTGTTTGCACTGGTCACAGTGACAAGCAGCGGGAATATCCTGCCAATGTTTCTCGAGGAATTCAGACACAGCATCTTCCATCACATTATGAACAGCCATCGTCAAGGACTTCTTTCGCTGAGCAGTGTGCTAAATGAGAAAATAATAACACGAATCGTTTCGTGCAACAAGAAAAAAATTCTATTACCGTACTAAACGACCACCTGCTTTAAGCAGGTGGTCGTTTAGTACGCGTTAATTTTTTTCGACACATCTTGTTGATTTTCTTGCATGGGGGGCAGAAAAGGTCGCTGAACGGATTAAATGTCAGACTGAAGTCTGAGCCGTGCAGAAGCTGAGAAGAGTATACTAATCTCATAAACTTAGTGGATGCACGGGAGATGACGGTATGGCCTTGGAGGAAAGTGCACGGTTTGGCTTGGAACAGCAGTCGATGCGTCAGATTGGCAAATCGGTGACAAGTGATTTTATTGGCAATTTCAGCAATTCGCTCGTGAATTTCGCGATCAGTTTGTTTGTCTTAAAGGTCACAGGATCTTCAATGAGTTTCGGTACAACGTTATTGATTGGTCCGGCAGTCGGCATTCTTTTCTCACCGCTGATTGGCTATATTGCCGATCACTTTGACAACAAACGGGTGATAATCTGGTCACAGCTAAGCTGCATCGTCTTGCTGCTCGGGTACGCCTTTGTCTTCTCGGCCATAGGCGGCACATGGCGCGGCTATATACTGATTCTTATTCTTGTCGCGACGCTCAGTCTGAATACGCGGATTTTCTCTGTTGCTTATATGTCCGCCGTTTCTCAGCTGGTGACAGAGAACTTGATCCAGAAATTGAACGCGCTTGAACAATCGGCGGTCTCGCTCGCCACGATTGCCGGACCGGTTGCTGCTGGTGTGCTGTTTGCGTTCGTTCCGTTCAATTTCTTCATTTATTTTGAAATTGGGGCTGAATTGCTTGTGCTGCTGATCGTCAGTCAGATGAATTTCCATCTTATTCCGGCGTCGGATACAGCGCCGAACCAGTCGGAGACGATGATGCAGTCGATTAAGGTTGGCTTGAGCTATGTGCGCACGCAGCCGCTTATTTTATACCTTATCGTAGCGGCATCGATGATTAATTTCTTCTTTGGCATCTTTCAGGTCGGCTTCCCCTATCTAATGGTGCACGTGCTGCATTTGTCCAATTTGCAATACAGTCTGAACGAAGCATTATTCTCGCTCGGTATGGTTGTGGGCGGACTGCTTTCCTCGCAGTTGTCAGATGAGCGCAATCCGCTTGATGTGGCGTCAAAAGGGTTAGTCGTCGCCGGTATTCCTGTCATTGGGGCAATGGTGCCTGTCCTCTTTCACTTGAACGGCTGGCTTGATACTGGTTTATTTTCTGCAATCAGCTTTGTGACCGCTATTGCGCTCGTCTTTGTCAACGTGCCAATGCAGACGTATTTGCAGAAAAATGTGCCGAGTCAGTACCAAGGCCGCGTGTTTACAATTATCATGGTTGGAGCGACATCCTTAATGCCGCTTGGCATGTTCATCTATGGTCTGCTGTTCAAAATCATGTCACCGATACCAATCATCATTGCCTCATTCATTGGATTCATGATCGTCGGCGTCTTTGTCCGTCAAGCCAAGCGCAAAGAGGGGTGGAAGGCCCCGATGCAGAGCGTCACTGAAAAAGAACTTGATTAAATGAAATGACGGAATATAGTTGAATTATATCGCGGTATTTGGTAAAAAAAGATTAATTGACCGATTGTCTTTGTGCAGAGAAGACGAAAAATGCGTAATAATATGGGATGGGATAGAGACGATGAACATTCAAGTATATACGCTAAATGCTTTCACAAAAAATGGAAGTGGAGGAAATCCGGCTGGAGTAGTTTTAAAGGGCGATTTACTAGACAAATCGGAAATGCAGATTACGGCTCGTAAAATTGGATTTTCGGAGACAGCATTTGTTCAACACTCGAACATTGCTGATTTTAAGCTAAGCTACTTTACACCGAACAACGAAGTTAATTTGTGTGGCCATGCAACCATTGCAACTTTTTCCTTAATGTTCTTAAAAAAGAAAATACAAGTTGGCTCATATACTATAGAAACAAAGGCAGGTGTACTGGCAGTAACAATCTATGATAACAATCAAGTATTTCTTTCTCAGGCACTTCCTATTTTTTATGAACAACCGAAGAAAGAGGAAATTGCACGTTCGTTAAATTTGTTCAATTCAGATTTTGATAGCAGTCTTCCAGTTGAAATCGTTTCAACTGGGCTGAGAGATATACTTATCCCTATTAAAAATGTGCATATTTTAAACACTATTAAACCTGACTTTACTAGAATCATCGATGTGAGTAAAAAATATCAGGTTATTGGTTATCACTTGTTTACACTAAATACCGAAAATGACATGATAGTTTGTTGTAGAAATTTTGCACCTTTATATGGCATTTCTGAGGAAAGTGCAACAGGGACTTCAACAGGAGCGTTGACATGCTATCTATATAAATATAGTAAAACCCAAGGTAAAGATATTTTATCATTTGAGCAAGGTTACAGTATGAAATGTACTTCGTCAATCTTTTCAAAGCTAACAATCAAAAACGGAGAGATTACTTGTATAGAGGTTGGAGGAACAGCATCAAACGTTAAAAAGCAAACTATATCTATTTACGTCTAATAAAACTTATTACGCCGTATGACACTTCTGCGAAGTTGATGAAAACTACTGCTGTTTTGTGTTAGCACTTGGGAGAATGGTCCATTCTTTGTTATTCACAAGCGCCATAGGCTAAGTCGAACGTGTATACTATTTAAATGTGGTTAAAGCAAGGGAGATAAGGAAATTGATGAGAAGACTGCCTATTCTCGTGTTACTCTCATAACCGGAATTTCGTTAGAGAGATTGGCTCAGAGAATAACGAATGACGTCGTGTATAGCCCCTTAATCATTCTGAGTGGCGGATTGAACCTAACTGCAATAATCGGAATGATAAGCTATTTAGGCATTCGATTATACAGCAAGAACCAACGATGAAGGAAGAGCGGTACAATTCTATAATTTGAATTTGTCTTTGATAATTTGTGCAGCTTCTTGTGGTGTCAAATCTGAATTTTCTATTCGCAAATAATTTGATCTTGTGATTTCGCCCTCGAAAGAGTTCAATCTGTGTTCTTCCAATGTTTTCCTCAATTCCTTTTCAGACCATCTAATATTTCGTTTTGTCGGTTTGCGTTCGAGTCGGTGTGCGCTTTTATTTCGTTCAAGTCTTTCTGCTAAAGTGGCTTCAAGTTCTACAAAATAAATAGAAACGCCTTTTGATTCGAAAATCTGGCAAACTCGGTTAACATAGTCCCAATCTTCCTGCATATCGAATGCCCACACATAAGTAAATATCAATCCTTCTGAGATGCTGTTTGCTATTGCTTTGAATACCTCTTCTCGGAATAAATTGACTAATCGCCACATTTCAGGAGTAAACCCCAATAAGGGGGCAAGTAAATCAATGGGCATATGATTATGAAAAAGCTTCAAATTTGTTAGTTTAGCCAATTCCTCCCCCACAGTCATTTTCCCAACTGCCTGTGGACCAAAAAGCATGATAAATTTCATAAATAACCTCCATGAATCGATGACTTTCAAATCCCTTTATCTAGTGACTTCGTTAAGCTTGCAAGTTGCACATGCACCAAAAGTATAGCTCCGGTATTTAGCTATGTCCAGATGAAATTCCCATCTCCGTCGTTGTTTATCTACCTGACGCAAGATTGCAACAAAATTAAAGCGCTTTTATATATGATTTGTATTAGAATAGGATCAGAGAACCTGAAACAACTGAGACACGACCGTGATATTTGGAGGTCACAGGATGATCCAGACAAACCGTGAGAAAGTGGCGCAATGCTTGCGCGAAAAAAGTGAACGGCTCGGCCAGACGAAGCAGTCAGGGGTGACCGCCAGCGAAATAGCGGATGCATTGCGCATTCAGCGCAGCACAGTCAGCCTTTATTTAAATGAAATGGTTAAGAATGACGAAGCGCTGAAGATTAATACGCGACCTGTTTATTTTATTGATCACAATAGTTATAAGCAAAATCCAAGCGCTTATCCTGCGTTTAGTGCGTCGGAAGAGGCGGAGCGCGCGCCGGAGGATCCCTTTCAGCAGCTGATTGGCGTTGACGGAAGCTTGAAAGCGATTGTCGAACAAGTGAAGTCTGCAGTCATTTATCCGCCCAACGGCCTGCCTTGCCTGCTTGTTGGTGACTCAGGCGTCGGTAAGAGTCTGATTGCGTATCTTGCCTATCTTTATGCCCGAAAGACCGGACTTTGTGAGGGGCAATGGGTGGTGCTGAATTGCGCGGAATACGCCAATAATCCGGAATTACTGTCGAGCATGCTGTTTGGCCATGTGAAAGGGGCGTTCACCGGTGCGGAGAAGGATAAGGAAGGGCTTCTGGAAGCAGCCAGCGGCGGCTATCTTTTCCTTGATGAAGTGCACCGGTTGTCTCCGGAAAATCAAGAAAAGCTGTTTCAGTATATGGATCGCGGCGCGTTCCGCCGCGTCGGCGAGACGGCGACGGACAGGCATTCAGACGCGCGCCTTATTTTTGCAACGACAGAGCGGGAAAACGCTGATTTCCTGCAGACGTTTCTGCGCCGCATCCCGCTTGTCATTGACATTCCGAACTTTCAAGAGCGTTCGAAGCGTGAGAAGAATGCGCTGATTGCGGCTCTTTTCCTGCACGAAGCGAAAACATTATCGAAGAATCTAGTGATTACGACAGAAGTTGTCCAATTGCTGCTTACTAATATCAACAAAGGCAATATTGGCAAGCTCAGCAATATCATCAAAATCAGCTGCGCCAAGGCCTTTCTCAAACGGGTAACGCGGGATCGGACTTTGACGCTGAAGCTCAATGATTTACCGGAGGACTTCCTCCGTCAATGTGACGTGTCCAGTCGTGCATCGACCGGCGATCTGTCGATCCATATTGATTATGAAAAAGCCACGTATCAAAGCCGCAACACGAGTGAGAGTGACAAGTTGTACAACTTTGCGCAGCGCTTGATTGACGCCTTGCTTGCTCTTGAGCAGCAGCCTGAGCAAACGGCGAAACATCTCAATCAGCTGGCGAATCAACTCATTGATTACGTCTCCTTTGATCTGCAAGACAATCAACAAACCGTCTTCAATGACTATATTGAGACGATATTGAAGAGCGTGCTCTCCAATATGTATTTGCATTTCGGCCTGAACCAATTCAATAGCGGTTCTCATATTCTGACGAAGCTCGTCACTTATTTGAATAATTATGAAGACGATCGACCTGTCGACCAGCTGATCGAAGCTAATCTAATCGTGAAGGATGCGTATAATCGCCAGTACAGACTGTGCCAGATGCTGATCGACGCCTTGAAACGGCAGTTTTATATTAAAAATGAAATGCTTTACAGTCTCTTCATTTTTGATTTCCTTTTCTCACAAGCGAATCAGCTCGTCAGTCGACCGATCAATGCGGTGATTATCACACATGGTTTTTCTACCGCATCAAGCATTGCCACAACGGTCAATCGGATGCTTGGCACATACGTCTATGAAAGCTTTGATATGCCGCTTGAAGCGACCGTTGGCGATATCCTGCGCAAACTTAATACGTATTTCAAAGGTATTGATACATCCAAGGAACTGATTCTGCTTGTCGATATGGGATCGCTGACCACGATCGAGACCCAGCTGCGTGAGATGTATTCCGGTAATATCGGCATTATTACGAATGTGTCCACTCAAATCGCGCTCGTTGCCGGCAATCGCATCGTGTCCAATGAATCGTTTGAGAAAATTGTTCGTGAGTCCGCGCACGACGTCGTTCCCAATTATTTGTTCATTCAGCAACAGAAGAAGACCGACGTGATTCTGACGACATGCATTACGGGAATCGGCGCGACCAATTATTTACAGAAATTAATTAAGAAGAACGTCGCCAATGAGATACCGGTAATCACCCGTGACTATTATCAATTGGTCAAGAACGGTAAAGCCGACCCCGTGTTTCAGCGGTATCATGTGAAGCTAATCATCGGGATGGAGGAAGATATGCAGCTCGAGGATATTCCCTATCTGTCGACGGAAGGGCTGATCAATCGCGAAATCGGCGACTCGATTTTGAAGCAGGCTTTTCCGAGCGCCTTTACTGATGCGACCCTTGCGAAGATGAATCAGAATCTTGTGCGCGCCTTTACAATTGACAGTATTACGAGTAATTTATCGATTTTGAACCCTGAGCAAACCGTCGATCAGGTCGAGGCGTGTGTCCGCAGAATCGAGCGCAATCTCGGCACTAAGCTTGACGTCTATTTAAAAGTCAGCCTTTATATGCATCTTTGCTTTATGATGGAGCGTCTGATTCGCAAGGAACCGAATCTTGACTATCCGCAGCTGCCGCAATTGCAACAGTGTTATCAACACTTCGTCAGAATCGTCAAAGATGCCTTTAGTGAAATACAACACTATTATTCTGTTGACTTGCCCGATTCAGAAATTGGATTTATTTACGATATTTTAAAAAATCGGGTGACCATTCCGAGCGATTGATTGAGGAGGCAAGCGAATTTCTCCGATCGCCAAAAACAGCACGGCTGGCCTATCGAAAGGGGATTAGGCTGGCCTTTTTTTTGCATGCGGTGAGGGCTAGGGAACTCCAGCGGCAGCAGCAGGGATAAAAAATGGTAACGTTTACACTAGTTGGCACGAAAGTTGCTTGTATAATTATGTGAAGGTGAGAAGGAGGAACGAAAGTGATGCGGGCCCGAATTGATAACCGGCTCATTCACGGACAGATTGCCGTGAATTGGAAACAGGTTCTGAAATTTGAAACAGTCGTTGTCGTCGATGATCAATTGGCGGCGGACGCGCTGAATAAAGCGGTCATGAAAATGACTGTGCGGGCTGCCTCAGTCACCGGCTATTTTGTTTCTGTCGCGCATGCTTTAACGCTTCTTCCTAAACTAGCGAAGCAAAATCAGCCTTCACTTTTCGGCAATGCCCAGGAAGATAAATTGTTTATCGTTTGCCGGACGCCCGAGACGCTCAGACAATTGGTCGAAGGAGGGGTCGCCATCGATGAAGTGACGATCTGGAATATGTATATGCATCCAGGCAAACAGCGGATGGCAAGCAGTGTATATATGGATGAACAGGATTTGCAGGCGATTGCGGCGATTAAGCGTTGCGGAACAGAGGTAGCCATTCAAGAAACACCGCGTTCCAAAAAAATAATTCTATAACTGGAGTGAGTCAGATGACTGTTGTTGCAGCACGTGTCGATCAGCGGCTAATTCATGGGCTGATTGTTAATCAATGGGCACAATCTTTGAAAATTAAACGGTTCATGGTCGTCGATGATTTTGTGAGTCAGAATGAGGATTTGAAAAATAGTATGCGCATGTCGAAGCCGGTCGGTACAGGCATGTCGATCATTCCAACGGACAAAGCCATTGCCAATTTTCAAAGTGGCAATTATGACGCGCAGCGCGTCTTCGTCCTCGTCAAGGAACCGGCTAAATTACTTGAGATGATCGAGGCCGGCATTGATATTCCAAAAGTAAATTTGGGGATTATTTTCGCTCAGGACGGACGCAAGCCAGTTTCCAAATTCATCGCTCTGAACGACGAAGAGCGTGAAGATATTAAGAAAATTCAAGCCAAGGGAATTCCCGTGACGGTGCAATATATTCCGTCCGATCCTGAAGAAGACGTCAGTAAGTACCTATAAAAGGAGGGCAAGATGATGCTGCACTTAATACAAGATGGTTTAATTATTTTACTTGTTGCTTGGATGATTATCGATCAAAATGGTTTGGTCATTGTCTCTTATTTCCCAGTTATCGTTGGTTTGATTACAGGACTTATCATGGGTGACGTGACAACAGCCATTGTTATTGCCGGTACTTTTCAGTTAATGCAATTAGGGGTCGCCAATCTCGGCGGATCGTCAATGCCGAATTATGGGCTTGCAACCATTATCGGCGCGTTTCTGGCCATTCGTACCGGAACAGGTATTAAAACGGGTATCGCTGTCGGACTGCCGGTCGGCATGCTGGCGATACAGCTTGATGTACTTGTGAAAATCATCAATAACTTCTTTGCTCATCGGATGGCGAAGCTGAATGCGCAGCATAAATGGCGGGCGATGAAGCGTCAGGCGTGGTATGGTGTGCTTTGCTTTGGCCTTGAAGGCGCGGTTCCAACAGCTCTGCTCGTTTTCTTTGGCCCGACTGCTGTTAAAGCCATTCTTTCCTTTCTGCCGCTATGGTTCACAAACGGACTGACGATTGCCGGCGGATTGCTCCCGGTTGTCGGTGTTGGCATGCTGCTCCACTATATGCCGACAAAGAAGTTCGCTACCTTCCTGATTATTGGGTTTGTGTTCACGGCGTATCTGCAGCTGCCGATACTCGGCGTCGCTTTGATTGGTTTTGGCTGCGCGTACTATTATTTCAATATGATGATGAAGAAAACGTCAGAGCCAGCAGTTGCGACTGCCGGACCTGCATTAGCGGATGGAGATGATTATGATGAATAAAGACGTGACAACGATGGAAGAATCAGCAAACAAAGTGACGAAACGAGATTTGCATTATGCCGCGGTCCGCTGGTGCTTCATGGCCTGCAACGTGTTCAATTATGAAACGCAGGAAGCTCCCGGGCTGACGTGGTCACTTGCACCGCTCTTGCGCAAGATTTATCCGAAAGATGACGATTATGAAAAAGCAATCGCTAATCATCTGAACTATTTCAACACGACGACAGCAATGGCCAATATCGTGATGGGTGCGACGACGGCGATGGAAGAGAAGGAAGGCACGAAATCGCTTGCGGCGGTACAGTCATTGAAAACGGGCTTGATGGGACCGCTGGCTGGTATCGGGGACACACTGATCTGGGTGCTCTGGCCAACGATCATGGGGTCGATTTCCGGCTATATGGCAGTCAAAGGTAATCCGCTTGGCGCAATCATCTGGTTTCTTGCCAATTTCGCCTTCTTCTTTGTGAAAATTAAATTGACGGATCTTGGCTATTTCTCTGGAACAAAGCTAATTACCTCGCTTGGCGATCGGATCTCTGTCTTTACTGAAGCGGCGTCGATTATGGGCTTAACGGTTGTTGGCGCGTTAATTGCCAGTGTTGTACGGATTCAGACACCGATTATGTTTCATTTTGGCGCCGTCAAGATGGCTTTACAATCAGGAATTCTTGATAAAATTATGCCGAGTATTCTGTCCGTGCTGCTGGCAGCCCTTGTCTACAAAATGATCGGCAGCAAGAAATGGACGATGAACCGTATCATTCTATTTCTAATTGGTCTTTCGATGGTTTGCTCGTTCTTCGGCATTCTAAAATAAGACATAACACTGTGAGTGAACCCACAATAAATGAAAATGGAGATTTTGGCAATGACACGACAAATTATACTTGCCTCACATGAACGGCTAGCGAAAGGGATGCACCATACGCTTGATTTCATCGCCGGTCAACAGTCGACTGTTTATGATCTGTCCGCATATGTGGATAATCAACCGATCGAGACGACCATTGAAGCAATGGTAAAGCAATTTGCAGCCGAGGATGAACTCATTATTTTTACAGATATGCTGCAAGGCAGTGTCAATCAGAAATTTTTCCCTTATCGGAGTCGCCCGCATACGCATCTGATTTCCGGAATGAATTTGCCGGCTGTGCTGGCACTCACATTAGAGCCAAGCGCCGACTATTTGTCTGGTCAGCGGGTACGGGAAATTCTTGAGGAAGCACGTCAGCAGATCGTTTATGTGAACGATATCCAAACAGAGGCGGATGAAGACGATGAATGATTGGTGGAAGAAAGCGGTCGTCTATCAAGTCTATCCAAAGAGCTTCAATGACTCGAATGGCGATGGCCTTGGCGATCTGAACGGTATCACGGAGAAATTGCCGTATATTAAGAAACTTGGCGCTGACGTGATTTGGCTGAATCCAATCTATCAGTCGCCGTATGTGGACAATGGTTATGATATTTCTGATTACGAGAAAATAGAGCCAACGCTCGGAACAATGACGGATTTTGATCGACTGCTGAAGGCCGCGCATGATCTCGATTTGAAAATCATTATGGATCTCGTCGTCAACCATACGTCGGATCAGCACGAATGGTTCCAACAGGCCAAAAGCAGCCGCACGGCTCGTTATCATGATTATTATATCTGGAAGGATCCGGTCGACGGTCACGAGCCGACGAATTGGGGTTCGAGCTTTGGCGGATCGACTTGGGAATATGTGGATGCTTGCGGCCAATACTATCTTCATCTATTCGCCAAAGAGCAGCCCGATTTGAATTGGGAAAATCCAGTCGTTCGTAATGCTGTTTACAACATTATGCGCTTCTGGCTGGACAAAGGAATTGACGGCTTCCGCATGGATGTGATCAATTTGATTTCCAAGCGGCCGGATTATCCTGATGGACCAGTCGTTCAGAATAAGCAATACGGCAGCTATTATGCGGGGGCGGCAAACGGGCCGCGTGTCCATGAATTTTTGCAGGAAATGAATCGAGAAGTGCTCAGTCATTACGATATTATGACAGTTGGTGAAGCGCCGCATACGTCAGCGGAGGAAGCGGTGCGCTATATGGACGCACGCCGCCATGAGTTGAATATGGTTTTCCATTTCGATCATATGCACCTCGACTACGATCAATATGGCAAGTTTTCTGATAAGCGCTTTGCGTTAGCCGATTTGAAGGACGTCATGACGCATTGGCAGGCTATCGCTGCCGCAAATGATGGCTGGAACAGTCTCTACTGGAGCAATCACGATCAGGCGCGCGCCGTCTCCCGCTTTGGTAATGATCGCCTCTACCGCGTCGAATCGGCGAAAATGCTCGGCACGCTGCTGCATATGATGCAGGGGACGCCCTATATTTACGAGGGTGAAGAACTGGGGATGACCAATGTCAGTTACCCGTCCATTGACGATTACGACGATTTGGAAACACATAATATTTATAATGAGTTTAAAAATGTGCATCACTTCGAAGAAGCCTATATCATGAAGACGATCCACCTGAAGTCAAGAGATAATGCGCGGACACCGATGCAATGGGATGCCTCCAGCCAGGCTGGATTTACAACGGGCACGCCGTGGCTGAAGGTCAATCCAAATTACAAGCAAATTAATGCGCAGGCAGCGCTTGACGATCCGGACTCTGTTTTCTATTACTATCGGAAATTAACGGATTTGCGCCATTCCTATGCGATTGTGACGAGTGGCCGCTACGCGCTGATTGACGCTGCGAATCCGGAAATCTATGCGTTCACGCGTACTGCCGGCAACGAGCAATTGCTCGTCATTTGCAGCTTCGCCGATCACGCGCTCAGCTATGAGCTGCCAACTGAATTGCTGCGCGGAACGCCGCGCCGTCTGCTGCTGGCAAGTGACAAAGCTGCTGAAGCAAGTGACAGCACCGTGCTTCAGCTTGCCCCTTATGGCGCGCGCGTGTATTTACTGACACTAGAAAAATGACAAATTGCTGGAAAAATGCCGAACAATGGTTCCGGCATTTTTTTTGGTGCAAGTTAAGCAAGAGTAAATAAGAAATTTGACCGTGATAAAATAGAAACGCGCACCGAATTTCAAGCAGCGCACCCAATCTCAGAACAAGCGCATCCTTTCCCTTGTCTTTCTTGATCATATCTTCTAATAAAAAATGGGCATTAATAAAAGCTCGATTTCGTGGTATGATGATGAAAGATTGTCGTGCCTTTGACTAACTTACCAGATTGAAAGCGATATCAATCTATCAAGCACCTGAGAGAAAGTGTAAAAGGAAGGGAAAGCAATGAATCGAGATAAAAAAACAATGGACGGCAACGGCGCAGCGGCCTATATTTCTTATGCGTTCACCGAAGTTGCTGCCATATATCCGATAACACCGAGTTCGCCAATGGCCGAACAAATTGATGAATGGGCTGCCAGTGGTCGCAAAAACCTTTTTGGCAGTCCGGTCAAAGTCGTTGAATTACAATCTGAAGCAGGGGCATCTGGTGCCGTTCACGGCGCCTTGAAGACGGGAACGCTGACAGCAACCTATACGTCATCGCAAGGCCTCCTGCTGATGATTCCCAATATGTATAAAATTGCTGGGGAACTGCTCCCAGCTGTTTTTCACGTGGCTGCTCGCGCCGTGTCCTCGAACGCGCTAAGCATTTTCGGTGATCATTCCGATGTCATGGCGACGCGTCAGACAGGGTTTGCGATGCTCGCCGAAAGCAGTGTTCAGGAGGTTATGGATCTCGCAGCTGTTGCTCATTTATCTGCGCTCGAAGGCTCTGTCCCTTTCGTGAACTTCTTTGATGGATTTCGGACGAGCCACGAGATTCAGAAAGTTGATGTACTCAGCTATGATGAATTGCAGGGAATGCTCAATCAGTCGGCACTCGCGGCGTTCCGCGCCCGCGGCATCAGCCCCAATCATCCAGTGGCGACGGGATCGAGCCAGGAACCAGATATTTTCTTTCAGCAGCGCGAAGTAATCAATGGCTATTATGATAAAATACCGGAAATCGTCCGCAATTATATGAAGAAAATCAACGAACTCCGCGGCACGAATTACGACTTGGTCAATTATTATGGTGCGCCGGATGCGGATCGCGTGCTTGTCGCCATGGGATCGGTGACGTCGACTATTGAACAGGTGATTGACTATCTCACGAAAAAGGGAGAGAAAGTTGGTCTATTAACGCTCCACCTATATCGCCCGTTCCCGTCCGAATTATTGGCAGCGAAGTTGCCGCAGACGGCGAAGCGAATTGCCGTGCTCGATCGTACAAAGGAACCGGGGGCGACGGGTGAACCCTTGCTCCTTGATGTGCAGAGTGCCCTGTATGACCATCCGCGGCGTCCGCAGATCATCGGCGGGCGTTACGGACTTGGCTCAAAGGACGTGACGCCGGCGGATATTCTTAGCGTCTACGCGCATTTGACCGATGATCATATGAAAAAACGCTTCACGGTCGGCATTGATGACGATGTCACTCATCTGTCACTGGCCCGTTATCCGCGAATTGATTTGACATCTGAAGGAACGTATCAAGCGAAGTTCTGGGGATTTGGATCGGATGGAACTGTTGGTGCTAATAAAGCGGCGATTAAATTAATTGGTGATCATACTAATTTGTACGCCCAAGGCTATTTTTCCTATGATTCAAAAAAATCAGGCGGTCTAACCGTTTCCCATCTGCGTTTTGGCAACCATCCGATTCGGTCCAGCTATTTAATCGAGCAGGCTGACTTCGTTGCCTGTCACAATCCGGCCTATTTGCGCAGCTACGATCTTCTTGATGGGCTCAAGCCAGGCGGCATCTTTTTACTGAATACGTTATGGGACGATGAGCGTCTTGAGCGGCATCTGCCAGCGGCTATGAAAAAATATATGGCATCAAACGCAATCCGCTTTTATACAATTAATGCGCTGTCACTTGCGACTAAGATCGGACTCGGCCGCCGGATCAATACGATCATGCAGACAGCCTTCTTCAAATTAACCGGAATTATTCCGTTCGATCAGGCGATTGATCTGCTGCGTGAATCGGCTGTAAAAACGTACGGACGCAAATCAATGAAGATTGCCGATTTGAATGTGGCAGCGATTAATCAGACTGAGCCACTGCTGCATGAGGTGATTGTGCCGAAATCATGGGAAGATGCCGAGCCAGTCGAATCGACGAACCCTGCCAAACGGCCCACTTTTGTTCGCCGCATTCTTGATCCGATGCACCGCCAGCAGGGCGGACAAATCAAGGTCAGCACCTTGTTAAAGGAAAATATGGCTGACGGATCGCTGCCGCTTGGTACGTCTGCCTATGAGAAACGCCATATTGCGCTTGAAGTGCCTGAATGGAATGCAGATGCCTGCATTGCCTGCAACCAATGCGCGTTTGTCTGCCCCCATGCGGCGATCCGTCCATTTCTTGCTGATGAAGATGAAATGGCGGTGGCGCCCGAAGGCTTCATTGTCCGCGAGATGCGTGGTGCGGATGGCTTGAAGTACCGGATTCAGGTTGCAGTCGACGATTGTACGGGCTGCGGTCTCTGCGTGAAAGAATGTCCAAAATCAGGAACCGCGCTTGTGATGCGGCCGACAGAGTCGCAGAATGATCAGGCGGTCAACTGGGCGTTTGCGATGACCTTGAAAGCCAAGACGAACCCGGCGAAGAAGGCGACCATTCTCGGCTCCCAATTTGAACAACCACTGCTTGAATTTTCCGGTGCTTGCTCCGGATGCGGGGAGACGCCGTATATCAAATTGCTGACGCAGTTATTTGGTGATCGGATGGTGATTGCCAACGCAACAGGCTGTTCGTCAATTTGGGGGGCTTCCAGTCCGGTTATTCCTTATGCGACAAATGCGCAAGGATGCGGACCGGCCTGGTCCAATTCGCTGTTCGAAGATAATGCTGAATATGGCTATGGTATGTATCTAGCCCGGCAGGCAAGACGTGCGCGTTTGGCTCAGCAAGTGCAGGATGCGCTCAAATTGCAGGAAGCAAGTGACGCATTAAAAGAGAGCCTGCGAACATGGCTGGACGGGATCGACGATGGGGAAGAGACGCGTGTACGGGCGGAAAGTCTGGAGCTTGCGCTGCTCACAGAGAAGGAGAAGCATCCGCTTTTTGAAACGCTGTATCAGGCGCGTGATTTATTTGTTAAGACAAGTCAATGGATCATAGGCGGTGATGGCTGGGCCTATGATATTGGCTTTGGCGGCCTCGATCACGTGCTGGCGAGCGGTGCGGACGTGAATATTTTCGTTTCTGACAATGAGGTGTATGCGAATACCGGCGGTCAATCATCAAAGGGCACACCGGCAGCGGCCATTGCCCAATTTGCTGCTTCCGGCAAGCGGACGGCGAAGAAGGATCTGGGGATGACAGCAATTAATTATGGGCAGGTCTACGTCGCGCAGATTGCGTCCGGTGCGAATAAAATGCAAACGATCAAGGCATTTAAGGAAGCGGAAAGCTATCACGGGCCGTCACTGGTTATTGGTTATACACCGTGCATCTCTCATGGTCTGAGAGGTGGTTTGACCCAATCCATTGACGAGGCAAATGAAGCAGTGAAATCCGGGTATTGGTCGCTGTATCGCTATAATCCGGAACTGGAAGAAAAAGGTAAGAAACCGATGCAGCTTGACTTTAGAAAACCTGATTTTGCCAAAATTAACGACTATATGATGAACCAGACGCGGTTCTCAGCGCTGAAACGAATTAATCCGGCGCTGGCGGACGATCTCTTTGAGAAAACAAAATCTGATGCTGAGAAGCGCTTCTTCACTTATGCGCGACTTGCCGGTCAGGAAGAAAAGATTCGCGAGATGCTGAACAACCCAGTTGCAAAATAATCATTACACGCGTGTGATTTATATTCTTTCCCGGGAAATAGTCTATCAAATGGCAGGCTTATTCAGATACAAACCGCCAGAAATAATGAATATATAGATAGATGAACAACCAACTGACGAGCGCGGCAATCAGAAGAATAATTACGGGAAGAATATAATCGGTTACTATCCTGTTCTTCTTTTTCATAGTATTCACCTCATTGACTGACTTTAGGGACCTTCAAGTATAGAATCAACGCGCAGGGGATATTTCATCATGAAATATCCCCTGTGTCTGTTTGTTCACTTAACTTGCTTTGACACCTTGTTCAAGCTGTGTTAGTAATTGTTCGCGAAAGGCCGGATCTGCTTTATTCCAGATGACTTCGAGAAGTACACCAAGACCGGGAAGCATTTTTTCTTCACGTTTCTGAATCGCGTCGACAATCGTTTCCTGTAATTCCTGCTTTGTATTATCTTTAATATTGTGCAAAACGGCACGGCGAATGTCTAAATCCATATTATCTCCTCGCTTTTGGTAAGCATAATAGCTTGCTTCTATGGTATAGTATGGGTAGTTCATTCGTAATTATGCAATCTGCACAGCTTTCAGGATCGACAAGAGGAGTTTTTAATCATGAGAAGCATGGTATCAATGCAAAATGAAAAAGTAAAATTATGGAAAAAATTGAAACAGCGTAAATATCGTGAACGTGAGCAACTTTATTTGCTGGAAGGACCTCATCTTGTGCAGGAAGCTCTTCTTTCGTCGGCTCATCTCATTTCTGCGATCTTAATTGACGAGGCCTTTCATATCCCGCAGAATTGGGCACTTGACGCGATTGAGGCCTATCAAGTCACACATAAAATTTTTACGGAACTGTCGCAAACCGAAACACCGCAAGGAGTCATTGCTGTTTGTCATATGATTCAAAATCAGGTGGCGTTAAAAAAAGGAAGTTATCTGCTTATTGACAGTGTTCAAGATCCGGGAAATCTCGGGACGTTAATACGAACGGCCGATGCGTTTGGACTAGACGCTATTTTTCTTGGTGATGGCTGCGTGGATGGCTATAATGGCAAGACGCTGCGTTCTGCGCAAGGATCGCATTTTCATTTACCAATTATTCAGCGAAATTTATTTGAACTTGCCGCTGAAATGAAGGAACTCGGTATCCCGCTTTATGGTTCCTCGCTTCAGGGGCAAGAGATGTCGGAAATAGATGTGAAGAGAAAATCATTCGGACTTGTGGTCGGCAATGAAGGACATGGTGCGTCACCAGAGCTGCTCGAGCGTATGGATGTGCAAGTCAAAATTGCGATGAAGGGCCGCGCGGAATCATTAAATGTCGCTGTTGCATCGGGAATTTTATTATATTGGCTGCAAACAGGCGGACTTGCGCTGAGCGAGTAAACCATCTATACTGATAGAGTTAATGAATAGGAAAAGCGAGGAAAGAGACAAGTAATTTTGCTGCGACGTATAGGGAGGCTGTGCCAACGACTGGGAACACGGCTACGATTCGGGCAAGATGAATTCACTCTGGAGCTGCCAATTGAACGATGAAGTAGATTGTGCCGGCTGATTGCCGTTATGAAATCATTGAGTGGGCAGGGGAAACTCTGTCAACAAGGGTGGTACCGCGACGCTTCGTCCCTTTTATTGGGACGGAGCGTTTTTTCTGATCCGCAAAATGTGCGAACGATTAAAGGAGTGCTGAAGAGATGCTGGAAGACAAATTACAGACTTTGCGACGGAAAGCGGAGGAGACAATCCGTGATGTCGCCAATTTGAAAGATTTACAGGCTGCTCAGGTTCATTTTCTTGGCAAAAAGGGGCCGCTGACAGAAGTGATGAAAGCCATGGGTAAGCTTTCAAAAGAAGAACGGCCGATCATCGGTCAGCTGGCTAACGACGTGCGCCGCGCGATTACCGAACGGATTGACAAGAAGAGAAGTGAGCTCGAAGCAGCGCTGCTTGAAAGAAAACTCAGCCAAGAGAAAATTGATGTGACGCTGCCGGGGCGAAAAATGCCGCTTGGCAGTCACCACCTGCTCGCTTCGGTCATTCGCGAAATTCAGGATCTGTTCATTGGTATGGGCTTCTCTATCGCTGAAGGACCCGAAGTGGAAACAGACACGTATAATTTTGAAAAATTGAATTTGCCTAAGGATCATCCGGCTCGTGATATGCAGGATTCATTTTATCTGTCAGACGATATTTTGCTGCGTACGCAAACGTCGCCGATGCAGGCGCGGACATTAGAGGCTCATCATGGTCAAGGTCCTGTCAAAATTATTTGTCCGGGCAAAGTATACCGACGCGATAACGACGATGCAACGCATTCGCACCAATTTATGCAAATAGAAGGGCTTTATGTGGATCATGAGGTGCGCTTGAGTGATTTAAAGGGCGTATTGACCGTATTTGCCAAGCATATGTTTGGCGCCGATCGGGAAATTCGGCTGCGCCCGAGTTTCTTCCCGTTCACAGAACCGTCGGTGGAGATGGATATTTCCTGTTTCCGCTGCGGTGGCCATGGCTGCAATGTCTGCAAGGGGACAGGCTGGATCGAGATTCTTGGCGCTGGCATGGTACATCCGAATGTGCTGCGCATGTCGGGCTTCGATCCGCATGAATATACAGGGTTCGCGTTTGGCATGGGACCGGAGCGAATCGCCATGCTTAAATATGGGATTGAAGATATCCGACATTTTTACACAGATGATCGCCGTTTTCTGAGCCAATTTAAACGTTCGTAAAGGGTCAGCTTAACCCGTTACTATCAGTCGGCGTGATATTTTACTAAAGAGGAGATTGAAAAAAATGCGTGTATCCTATAAATGGCTTGCGGACTACGTCGATTTAACGGGCGTGACCCCGGAGAGCCTGGCAGATAAAATTACGAATGCAGGTATAGAGGTAGAGCATCTGCTCTATCCGGGTAAAGGGCTTGAAAAAATTGTTGTCGGTGAAGTGGTCAGCTGCACAGTACATCCCTCTGCGCCAAAGCTTCATCTTTGCCATGTTGATGTCGGACGGGAGACGCTGGTGATCGTTTGCGGCGCACCCAATATTGCTGCCGGGCAGAAAGTTCCGGTTGCTTTACCTGGTGCGACAATCGGCGCAGGGAAAACGATTGAACGGACCGTGCTTCATGGACAAGAATCAAACGGCATGATTTGCGCGTTAAGTGAACTCGGCATTGATTCCAATTATGTACCGAAGGAATATGCGGACGGCATCTACTATTTTGATGATGATGTGCCGGTCGGCGCCGATGCGCTGACTTTTCTCAATCTTGACGACGCCATTTTCGATCTCGATATTCTCGTCAGCAGCGCCCATTGTATGAATATGATCGGCATCGCCCATGAAGTGGCGGCTCTGCTCGACCGGCCTGTCAAGCTGCCGCATCCGGCGTTTGAAGAGGCGGCTGAGAAAGCCTCACAGCGTATTCAGATGACAGTTGATTCGGCCGCTGCTGCCAAAGTTCCCTATTATGGCGCGCGAATGATCGAAACGCTCACTGTTGCACCGGCACCACGCTGGATGCAGCTGCGCTTGATTGCTTCCGGCGTCCGTCCAATTAATAATGTGGTTGATATTGCGAATTATGTGATGCTGGAATATGGACAGCCGCTGCATACATTTGACTACGACGCGTTTGGCTCGGATCACGTGGTTGTGCGTTTTGCGAATGAAGGAGAGCAGGCGGTTACACTTGACGGTCAGGAGCGGCAGTTAAATGCGGATGATTTGCTGATTACGAACGGCCGCGAGCCTGTTGCGATCGCTGGAGTGATGGGCGGAGAACAGTCGGAAGTACGGCCAAACACCACGCGGGTTCTTCTTGAAGCGGCGATTTTTGATCCGATCAGTGTCCGAAAAACGTCGGCACATCTCGGCCTGCGCACCGATGCCAGCAGCCGTTATGAGAAAAAGGTAGATCGCAACCGCGTCGTGCCGGCAGCGAATCGAGCGGCTGAATTATTGAGCCGCTATGCAGGCGGAACGGTTCTGGGCGGGATTGTCGAGGTTGGCAGCCGCGTCGAGGAAGAGACAACGATTGATATGCCTTGGCAGAAGATCAATGCCGTGCTTGGCTGTGACTTGTCTTATGAGGAAATCGCCGGCATTCTCACGCGGCTTGATTTTAAATTGGTTCGTGATGGGGAAACCATTCATGTGACGGTGCCGAGCCGCCGCTTCGATGTGTCAATTCCGGAAGATCTAGTCGAAGAGGTTGGCCGTATTTACGGTTATGATGCGATCCCGGCGACGCTGCCTGCCGCTACGGCAAAACATGCTGCCGGTCTGACAAATTATCAGCGCTTGCTGCGGATTACGGAGAATTTGATGGAGAGCATGGGCTTGTCTCAAGCGTATACGTATTCGTTGACAACGTTGGACAAAGCGGCGGCATATACGGTTCACCCCGCACTTTCGCCGGCTCGTGTGCTTCTGCCGATGAGCGAAGAGCACGAAGCGCTGCGCGAAAGTATTGTGCCTCAGTTGATCGACGTGCTTCACTACCACAATAACAGGCAGATGCCGGATGCTGCGTTTTACGAAATTGGCAAGATATTCGTTCCCCAGGACGGGATGGTGCAGCCGCTTGAAGTCACCCATCTGGCAGGTGCCGTGACCGGGCATTTGACCGATCCCGGCTGGGAAGGGACGGACAAGACCGTTGATTTTTATACAGTTAAAGGATTTATTGAAGCCTTTTTCGACCGGCTTGGCCTCAGCGAGCGTGTGACGTATCGTCCGGCGAGCCGCGAGGGACTTCATCCAGGGCAGACAGCCGACGTGTGGCTCGATGATCAGGTGATTGGCTACGCCGGCGCCTTGCATCCACACGTTCTGAAGGCAGAGGATCTAGGCGAAAGCTTTGTTTTCGAATTAGCGATTGAGCCGCTGCTGCGCGGGCAGCAGGCAGAGGTTGTTTATCATGGACTGCCGCGCTTCCCGTCGACATCCCGCGATATTGCGCTTGTTGTGAAGAAAACGGTGCTGGCATCGGCCGTGGAAACCGTGATTCGGGAAAATGGCGGAGCCATCCTGCAGCAAGTCCATTTATTTGATGTGTACGAGGGGCAGCATGTCGCTGACGATGAGAAATCGCTGGCATTCTCGCTCGTTTATTTTGACCCGGAACAGACACTCACCGATGAGCAAGTCAATACTGTGCATGCGCAAATTCTTCAAGCCTGCGCGGAAGAATGCGGTGCGGTGCTGCGCAGTTAATGGCCGAAGAGGATAGATAAAAAGGCAGCTGGATATGTTTTCCAGCTGCCTTTTTTATTCACAGTATCAATGATTAATTTATAACTTGCTTCCTTTTTGATTGAGCATGTGAAGCGGATGCAGGCTGTGTTTGCGGAGCCACTGGGGCAGGTCTGTCTCCATTAGCACGAGTGCGCTCGTTATCAATAAGCCGCCAGCGAGCAGGTGCAGCGACCATTGATCGAACCCGAAGGCGATCGAGAACAGACTGCCAAAAACCCCCTCCAGCATCATGATTAAACCAGCCGAGGACGCGGTTGTGTATTTCTGCGCAGAGACTTGAATGGCCTGACCGATGAACGAACAGAATATGGAGATGTAGAGCAGCGGCCAAAGAGCCTCAGACCAATTCAGTGCGGCCAGCTTTCCGGGTCCTTCAAACAAGAAATAAATCAAACCGCCTGCCGCCTGCACGCTGGCCAGCATGAATGTGATCGGCCCAGGGTTTGTTCCTCGGGCAGCGTGCGAAAGTAAAACAATCGATCCGGCATAGAAGAAAGCGCTCAGCAGTGAAAAGAAGTCACCGCGATTGAGGGTCAGCTCGGCTCCGACACCGGTTAGAACGGCCATGCCAATGATACATAAAGCAATCGCCAGAAAGCTTTTTAACTGTAACTTTTGCCGGAAGAGGAGCCAGGCGACAAAAGGGATGATGACGACATAGGCGGATGAAATGAAGGCATTTCTGGATGGCGTTGTATAAGCGACACCGATTGTCTGCGAAAGAAAGCCGGCCGAATTCAGCACACCGGCGGTTAATCCGATTTTAAGCTCATCGCGGGACATCCGCATGATTGGACGTCTGAAGAAAATAAAGGAAAGAAGTGCAAACAGCGAACCACGAAAGAAGTTGATAAAACCGGGAGTCGCCTGAGCATTAATGGAGAATTTGAGCACAACAAAGCCTGATCCCCAGATGATCGAGGCGATCAGTAAAAGCAAATTGGCCCGATTTTTTGTCATGTCGTCTGCCTTCTTTACAAAATAATGAGTGGCTAAAGCACAGCCGAAACCATTATAGCATTGAATGCGTGGCCGGTGATGATAAAATTAGGATCAAGATCGCTAATTTTCAAAGCCATTCAGTTTTGATATGATAAGGATGTAGGTTCTAATATTCCGATACGGTTTTAGCACGCATGTCTGTTGTTTTGACGATCAAACGAAAGTCATTTTTGCATGCTGCCGCGCGAATGATTTGAGAAACTAAATGATTTTTCCATGAATGAGAATCATTTTACAGGTGGGATTCGATATGCTGCTTAATTTAATTATCTTATTGGTTCTTGTTTCAGGAGTATTCACAGGCTATCGCCGCGGACTTGTTCAGCAAGTGATTCGCCTTGTCGGATTATTTGTTTCATATTATGTCGCGGTGACGTACTGCAAATCGTTCGCGCCTGTGCTGAAACCGCTGATCCCGTTTCCGGAGTCACTGACCCATAATGATCTATCCTTTCTGACAGGATCGCTTGCTGTTCAGACTGTCTACTATCGCGTCATCGCATTTATTTTATTGTTTCTTGCGGCGAAAATTCTTCTGCATGTTGTCGGCACAATGCTCGGCTTTGTCACAGCATTGCCGATCATTCGACCGGTCAATCATTTATCCGGTGCCGCGCTCGGTTTTGTGGAAGTCTATCTGATTGTTTTTCTGCTCCTGATTGCTGGTTCACTGGCTCCGGTTCCTAATTTGCAGACCGCAATCCATGGCTCGACACTGGCACAGTCGATGATTGGCCATACGCCGGTCGTTTCTAATATGGTGAAATCATTCAGCGCCGCCTTAATTCGTTGGTAATTTTGTTTTGTTGTGTGAAAGGGATGACTATGAAGTGAATGCACATGCGTTACATGCCTTGGAATACCAGAAGGTGAAACAGCAGCTCATGGCTTATACAGCGTCGTCGCTCGGCAAAAGCCGAATCGAGGGGCTGGAGCCAGCGAGTGATTTGCCGACGGTGCGCGCACGACAGGAAGCGACCGATGAAGGCGCTACGGTTCTGCGTCTTGGCGGTTCGCTGCCTTTTGGCGGCATCAGTGACAATCGTCAAAGCCTAAAGCGGGCGAAAATCGGTGGAATTCTGATGGCTAGAGAATTAATTGATTTGGCGGACACCATTCGCGGCATTCGGCTGATTAAGAATTTTATTATGAATTTAAAAGAAGATAAGGCGTTGACTTTGCCTATACTAACTGCGCTCATCGATCCAATGGAAGCGCCGGGGACGCTGGAGCGGCAAATACGCAGTGCGATTGACGATCAGGGCGGTGTGATGGATTCAGCAAGTCCCGCCTTGCGTCATATTCGTGGACAGATTCGTACGTGTGACAGCCGCGTGAAACAGAAGCTGGAAAGTATTGTTCATGCAAATGGAAAAATGCTTTCGGAAGCGTTGATTACGATCCGCAACGATCGCCAAGTCATCCCGGTCAAGCAGGAATACCGCGCCGCTTTTGGCGGTATTGTTCATGACCAGTCTGCCTCCGGTGCGACACTTTTCATTGAACCGCAGTCGATAGTTGAGCTGAATAATCAGCTCAGCGAAGCACATGCGAAAGAGCGCCACGAGGTGGAGCGAATTTTGCGCGAGTTATCGGCAGAGACGGCAGCCTATGCGGACGGACTGCTTGACGCTGTAGAGCGTTTGGCGGATTTAGACTTCATAGCGGCCAAGGCAGCTTATGCCCATCAAATGAAGGCGACCCGGCCGGCGCTCAATGATGCGGGATTGATCCGGCTGAAAAAAGCACGGCATCCGTTGATCGACGCGCAGAAAGTGGTGGCGATTGATGTCATTTTTGATACAGAAACGCATGCGTTGATTATTACCGGTCCTAATACGGGCGGGAAGACGGTCTCCTTGAAGACAACAGGTCTGTTGGCTCTGATGGCGCAAAGCGGCTTGCAGCTGCCGGTTGAAGAGGGTTCGGAAATCAGCGTGTTTCGGGAAATCTTTGCCGATATTGGTGATGAGCAGTCGATCGAGCAAAGTCTCAGCACTTTTTCCTCACATATGACGAATATCGTCTCCATTTTAAAAAATATTGATGCACAGAGCTTAGTTCTTTTTGATGAGCTTGGGGCGGGGACGGATCCGCAAGAAGGGGCGGCGCTTTCGATTGCCATTCTTGACGCAGCGTACGGTCGCGGTGCGACGATTATCTGCACGACGCATTACAGCGAGTTGAAAGCCTATGCCTATGAGCGGGCAGGCGTTATGAATGCCAGTGTTGAATTTGATGTGGCTACGCTCAGTCCCACTTATCGTCTGCTGCTCGGAATTCCCGGCCGCAGCAATGCCTTTGAAATTTCGCGCAAGCTCGGGCTTTCGGCAGATATTATTGATGACGCGCGGCGGCAAATCAGCCATGAAACGAATCAAATTGATAAGATGATCGCCTCACTTGAGCAGAACCGCAAGCTCGCTGAACAAGAGGCGGAGGAGGCGCGGCGCTTAAAGCGGGAAGCTGAGGAACAAGAGGCAGAGCTCGCCCGTAAGCTTGCTTCGCTGGAGAAGAATCAAGATAAGATTTTGCAGGACGCGCGTGAGAAAGCAGCACAGGCGGTGAAGACGGCACGCGCGGAGGCCGACGAAATCATCGCTGAATTGCGCGGCTACCGGGACAGGGGCGGTGTCAAGGAGCATCAGCTGATTGATGCCAAGACGAAGCTGTCCCATGCGCTGGATGCGCTCAATGAACAGAATAAGATAAACACGGTATCGGCACGGCAGACGATCGTTAAGGGATTTAAGCCGGGCGATGCGGTAAAGATTATCAGTTTTGGGCAGAATGGCTATATCGTTGAAAAAATCAATGACGATGAATATCTCGTTCAGGCGGGTATTCTAAAGATGAATGTCAAGAGCGCGGATTTGAAACGTGTGACTGAGGAGAAGACGGTGCGCCCGGTGGTGAATGTGCGCACTGCCAATCAGACCGTGCGTCCCGAACTTGATTTGCGCGGCGAGCGCTATGAGGACGCGATGCACAAGGTTGAAAAGTATTTGGATGAGGCGATGCTTGCTGGTTATCCGCGTGTGTCGATTATTCATGGGAAAGGAACCGGCGCGCTGCGCAAAGGAGTGACGAAATTATTTGAGAAGAATGCGCGTATTCAATCGTTTCGGCTTGGCTCGGAAGGTGAGGGAGGCAGTGGTGTGACGGTTGTTTCATTCAAATAATTTTTCACTTTTCAATCGTCAGGCTGATTAGTCGCATCTCTGCTGGTGAGATGCTATACTTTGAATCAGATGCATGATGAGAATGATTAAGGAGGCTTTTTTCATGGCAATCAGTCAGGTTACAGATGAAAACTTTGCGGCAGAAACATCGAAGGGTGTAGTTGTCGCTGATTTTTGGGCAACATGGTGCGGTCCGTGCAAGATGATGGCACCGGTTCTCGAAGAAGTCGATTCCGAACTCGCGGATAAGGTGAAGGTTGTGAAATTGGACGTTGATGAGAATCAGGCGACAGCGAGCAAATACGGCGTCATGAGCATTCCCACTCTATTTATTTTTAAAGATGGGGAAATCGCTGATAAAGTTGTCGGCTTTACACCGAAGGAAGCTTTGGTCGAACGCATCAATCAACAATTTGCTTAAGTTGTGCAATGAAACCGCGCTCGGAACAGTTTACTGTTCTTGGACGCGGTTTTTTTCGTACGTTAAGAAAGTATAGAGATTTCAGCGGGACTAAGTATAAGAAAAGCTAGGGCTCAGCCATCGTCTTCGGCCTCGGCTTCGCCAAGTTTTTCTAACCTATATTGACATACGTGGTCGCGTCTTGAGAAAATGAGAGATGACACTTACGGCATAGTCTATCACCGAGAGAGGTATCTATGAACGCATTAATTCTTCGTTTTTTTTCATATTATAAGCCTTATAAGAAACTTTTTTTAATTGATTTCACGTGTGCTGTGATTGCCGCAGTCCTTGAATTGGTCTTTCCGATTGCCGTCAATCAAGTGATTGATAAACTATTGCCCGGACGCGATTGGTCACTGATTGTTCTCGCTTCAGCAGGGCTGCTGACTTTCTATATCATTAATACTGTGCTGCAGTATATTGTGACTTATTGGGGACACAAACTCGGAATTAGCATTGAATCCGATATGCGTCAGGAATTGTTTGAACATATTCAAGGGCTCTCATTCCGCTTTTTCGACAATCATAAAACCGGCCATCTGATGTCACGTCTAACAACCGATCTATTTAATATCGGGGAGACAGCTCATCATGGACCGGAGAGTGTATTTATCGCCCTGATGTCGCTCGCTGGATCGTTCTGTCTGATGCTCTCCATTAATTGGAAGCTCGCCTGCATGACGTTTGCGCTTGTCCCATTTCTAACCATTTTCCTCGTTGTCTATAATATTAAAATGACGCACGCCACCGATCAGATTTATCAAGATATCGCGGTATTCAACGCCAATGTGGAAAATGCGGTTGGCGGCATTCGTGTCGTTCAAGCCTTTTCTAATGAAGCGTATGAGAGCGGCCATTTTCGTGAAAATAATAAACATTACCGGTCGGCAAAATTAAGTTCTTATAAAATTTTAGGCACTGACGATTCAATCAACTATTTCATGGTTCGATTGATTACGTTATTTACCTTGATATGCGGTGCTTGGTTTGTGATTCATGGCCAGCTGACAGATGGCCAATTTGTCGCCTTTTTGCTGATTGCCAATGTGTTTGTCCGCCCAATCGAAAATATTAATTTGATTATTGAAATCTATCCGCAGGGGATGGCGGGTTTCAAACGTTTTGTCGCCTTGATGGACACGGAGCCAGATATCGTCGACGAGAAGAATTCAATCGAAGCAGCGCAATTGAGTGGTGAGATTCTCTTCCAACATGTCAGCTTCGGCTATGAGAAGCAGCGGCTCATTCTCCGCGATATTAATCTTCATATACATAGCGGGGAGACGATTGCGTTTGTCGGTCCAACCGGTGCGGGGAAAACGACTCTGTGCAGTTTAGTGCCGCGATTTTATGAAGTGACTGATGGCGCGGTATTGGTTGACGGCATCGATGTTCGCCGACTGAAGCTTTCTTCGCTGCGCCGGCAAATCGGCCTTGTTCAGCAGGATGTCTTCCTATTCTCGGGAACGCTGCGAGAGAATGTAGCCTATGGCAAACTGGATGCAACGGACGAGGCTATCTGGGATGTGCTGCGGCTCGCAAGCCTTGAAGAGACGGTGCGCTGTATGCCGAACGGATTGGATACGATTATTGGTGAGCGCGGTGTCAAATTATCCGGCGGACAGAAGCAGCGACTATCGATCGCGCGAATGTTTCTGAAAAATCCATCGGTGTTAATTCTTGACGAAGCGACCTCAGCTCTTGATACAGCTACCGAAGCCGCGATTCAGCGATCACTTGCTCAATTGGCATCCGGTCGCACGACGCTGATTATTGCCCATCGTCTGGCAACGATCAAGCATGCGGATCGAATTGTAGTCATTACTGAAAATGGCATCGAGGAACAAGGCACGCATGATCAGTTGATGCGGCGGGCGGGTGTCTATAAGAAATTGTATGAGTCCCAATTTGTACTGAACTAATTTATAATCTGTATCGATGCAATTTGGTAAGGAAGGAGAAGCGCATGGCCAATCAGAAAATAAAAGAAAAACTAGCGCTTTTGCCCAAACAGCCGGGCTGCTACCAAATGAAGAACAGTCAAGGCGAGATCATTTATGTCGGTAAAGCGAAGAATTTATTTAATCGGGTGCACTCCTATTTCAGTGGTTCACATGATGCGAAAACGCAGCGACTCGTTGCCGACATCGACGATTTCGAATATATTGTCGTCTCTTCGGAAATTGAATCGCTGCTTCTGGAAATTAATTTAATCAAGAAATTCGAGCCTCGTTATAATATCATGCTCAAGGACGACAAGAGCTACCCCTATATTAAATTGACGAATGAAACCTACCCGCGGCTGTTGATCACGCGCAAGGTCAATCGCAAAAGCGGCAAATATTTCGGCCCTTATCCAAACGTCACAGCGGCCAATGAAACGAAGCGCTTGCTGGATCGCCTCTATCCGCTGCGCAAATGCCGCACACTGCCGACGCGCGTCTGTCTCTATTATCATATCGGTCAATGTCTGGCGCCGTGTGTTTTCGATGTGCCAAAAGAAACTTATACGCGTATGGCTGAAGACATCACGCATTTTCTGAACGGTGGTCATCAGCAAGTGAAGAAGGAATTAGAGACGAAGATGACGGCGGAGGCGGAACAGCTGCATTTTGAAAAAGCGAAAGACTACCGCGATCAGATCCGCAGTATCGAAACCGTGATGGAGAAGCAGAAAATAATTTTCAACGCACTGGAAGACAGTGATGTTTTTGGTTATGCCTACGATAAAGGGTGGATGTGCGTACAAGTTTTCTTCATGCGGCAAGGCAAGCTGATTGAACGTGATGCGTCGATGTTTCCCTTCTATCAGGAACCGGAAGAAGATTTTCTGACGTTCATCGGTCAATTTTACGCCCGGCAAAATCATATTCAGCCGAAACAAGTGCTCGTGCCGGATCAAGTAGACCGCGAGTTGGTCGATCAGATGCTAGAGGCGGCGGTGCTTCAGCCGCAGCGCGGTCGAAAAAAAGACCTTGTACAGATGGCCAATAAAAATGCAAAAATAGCCATACAGGAGAAATTTGCGCTGATTGAACGTGACGAAAAACGAACGGTCGGAGCAGTTGAACAGCTTGGTCAGGCGCTTGATATGCCGGCGCCGCATCGCATTGAAACTTTTGATAATTCAAATATTCAAGGAGCTGATCCGGTCTCAGCAATGGTTGTGTTTGAAGAGGGCCGGCCGAAGAAAAGTGATTACCGCAAGTACCGGGTGAAGACGGTGGAAGGTCCAGACGACTATGCGACCATGAAGGAAGTCATTCGCAGGCGCTATGGACGGCTGCTCAAAGAGAATGGTGTGCTGCCTGACTTAATATTAATTGATGGTGGCAAAGGACAGCTCACCGCTGCTATAGATGTGCTGGAAAATGAATTTGGACTGTATATTCCTGTCTGCGGTCTCGCAAAAGATGAGAAGCATCGCACAGCTCAGCTTATTGCCGGCAGTTCATCGCTTGTAGTGCCGCTGGCGCGCAATAGTCAGGCTTTTTATCTGCTTCAGCGGATTCAGGACGAGGTGCATCGCTTTGCCATTGCCTTTCACCGTCAAGTCCATGCCAAGGAAATGCTGCATTCCGAACTGGATGATATTCCGGGAATCGGCAAACAGCGTAAACAAATGCTTTTGCGTCACTTCGGATCGATTAAAACTATACGTGAGGCAGATGTTGAAGCGCTGCGTCAGGCAGGGTTACCGATTCAGGTGGCGGAGAATCTGCATGCGTATTGGTTGAGCGGAGCAGACAAAACCGAGATTAAAAAATAAATGGCGGTTCGATTATTGTTCAGACAAAGCGCAGCTAACTATTGTCACAGCTGACAGCTTCTGTTATACTAAAAAAAATTCTTCTGAACGGCCATGACTTGGCGAATCAGCGGACGGGATTGTACCTAATTTAATCATAACGAATCTGAAGTGATAGAGGAGCAGGTTTCATGAGTACACAGCACGAGGCGGATGATCGCTCAGGACTGTTGCGGAAAGGGGAGACTGCCGAAGCAGATGCGTGTCATCACACATCTTGAGCTGGACCTGCATTGAATAAGTGCCGGGCTGTCACACTGTATCAGTGTGGAGGACTATCTCAGCGTGTTGGAAACTCATTCAGCAGCAGGGATACCTGCTGCTCTTTTTTCGCGGAAGATCAGAGATGGTGTCAGACAGAGAGACCCGCCGATGAGTCGGGAATAGACTTGATGTGCTAAAGGAGCGAGTGAACGTGGCGTTAACGGTAATGAAGTTTGGCGGAACATCGGTAGCGACGGTGGACAGGTTGCAGAAGGTGGCTGATCGGATTATTCGGCAAAAGGAGAGCGGCGATCAAGTGCTCGTCGTTGTTTCAGCGATGGGGAAGACGACAGATGAGCTCGTCTCGATGGCAGGGCAGATTTCTGCGCAGCCGTCAAAACGTGAAATGGATGTTTTACTTTCAACAGGTGAACAGGTCACGATTGCGCTGCTTTCCATGGTGCTGATCGAGCGTGGACAATCGGCGGTCTCGTATACGGGCTGGCAGGCGGGTGTGCGAACAGAGGATGTGCACGGCAGCGCGCGGATTATTACCATCGACACGACAGCTATTCGCCGTCAGTTGAAATTGGAACGAATTGTGATCGTCGCTGGTTTTCAAGGGGTGACGGAGATGGGGGAGATCACAACACTTGGCCGCGGTGGATCAGATACGTCGGCGGTCGCTTTGGCCGCGGCACTAGGCGCGAAACATTGCGAGATTTATACGGATGTCACCGGTGTGTTCACCTCAGATCCCCGCTATGTGAAGAAAGCCCGTAAATTGAAGGAAATTAGTTATGACGAAATGCTTGAAATGGCATATCTTGGTGCTGGTGTGCTGCATCCGCGGGCAGTTGAATACGCGAAGAACAGCCATCTTGAGCTTGTTGTGCGGTCCTCATTCTCGGACGAAGAAGGAACGGTTATCAAGGAGGAAGCGACTATGGAAACATCGAAATCAGTCAGAGGGTTGGCTTTTGAAAAAAATGTGACGAAAGTGACGTTACTCGGTTTGCCGAATAATGTACCGGCCGTATCCCGCGTATTCGACGCGATCGCTGCGCAGCATATTAACGTGGATGTTATCGTTCAGAATGTCCTGAATAAGGCCAAAGCCAGTCTGTCGTTCACCCTTGATCATGATTTGCTTGGTGAGTTGTTGACTGTGCTCACGGCGCAGCAGGAGCAGCTGGCTTTTGAAGAAATTATCCATGAGTCCGGGTTGGCCAAAGTGTCAATCGTTGGCTCGGGCATGGCCTCCAATCCCGGTGTGGCGGCGGAAATGTTCCATGCGCTGGCCGCGAAAGATATTAAGATTAAGATGATCAGCACATCGGAAATCAAAGTGTCAACAATCATTGACGAATCGGTTCTGCTCGAAGCGCTGGATACGCTGCATGAAACCTTTGAACTCGCTCAGGAAGAATCCGTGCATTTGTAACGATAAAAAGAGTGCAGAATTAAGAGGGAAAGAGACCTAACCAAGATCTTAGATTTTGGTTAGGTCTCTTTCTTTGCAAGAAAAAAGATGACGCGAGAGAGTCTGAAAAAATATAAGCGCATAGAAGTAGAGAATGGATGGCCTGAGGGCCTGAGGGCCGGCTTTTTCGGCCAAATAGGCCATGTGATCCCGCAGAAAAGGAGGTCGATCCCGCGGAAGTGAGTCGTGATCCCGCAGAAACGGGTCGTGATCCCGCAGAAGCGAGG
>JBDNRH010000013.1:50496-88845 GCA_047718535.1 Sporolactobacillus sp. | reverse complement strand
ACTCTGTAGACAAATGCACCTACTCTGTAGACAATTGCGCCTACTCTGTAGACAAATGCACCTACTCTGCAGACAATTGCGCCTACTCTGTAGACAATTGCGCCTACTCTGTAGACAAACGGCGCTACTCTGTAGACAAATGCACCTACTCTGCAAAAAAACCGGCGCGTTTGCCGTTAAGGCAACTACTCCGGTTTTTCTCAATATATTGCTTGTGCGTTTGATTAGTTAACCAACCGCTGCGCTTCCTGAAGTTGGAAGGTCCGTACCTTGCGTGGCAGGAAGCGACGAATTTCATCGTCGTTATAGCCAACTTGAAGGCGCTTTTCATCAAGCATAATCGGGCGACGCAGAAGACCAGGATTATCCCTAATCAATTCAAACAAGTCCTGAATCGACATCGAGTCCAATTGTATATTTAATTCTTGAAAAGATTTCGAACGCGTTGAAATAATTTCATCCGTGCCATCTTCGGTCATTCGAAGAATTTCCTTAATTTCTTCAATGGAAAGCGGTTCAGAGAAAATATTCCGTTCTTTAAACGGTATGTCGTGAGCTTTGAGCCAAGCCTTTGCCTTTCTGCAAGATGTGCAGCTTGGAGATGTATATAGTGTAACCATATGTCACCCTCCTTTTGGATACGGTAATAGTTTATCCTTGTGGCTGTCTTTATTATATAATAATTCTTCTAATATTTATAGCCTTTTTTATTTGCAAATTTACACATAATCCGACATATATACCGCCTAATCGCATTAATGCGGCTTTTTTTCTGTTATCATTGTCACATATTATACATATTATAAAGCGTTTTATATAAAAAAATTACTGATTTTCCACCCATAATTCACGAGCAATAATGGCAAAAGAGAGAAGCCTCCACAAACAGGAAGTTTCTCTCATCTCAACACGATCTCTATTAGTTATGTTTAGATTTGTTATGCCGGCAGCTTGACATTCGTTGAAGGTGTATCCTGTGACTTAGGCTGTAATTGCCCAAGCGTTTCCTTTAACCACCTTCGAATCGAATTCTTACGTTTGCGCCTGACATTTTTCGGTTTCACGAATTCTCGCCTCCTTTGCACACACTCTCTTCTTTACTTCCATTGTCAACCCGTCTGCTTTCTGTGTCAAGAGGGGGAATGTGTCAGTTTGCTAAGAGAGCAAATTCCCCTTTCTTCTTTATTATATGAACATAGGTGCAGTTAAGCGTGCCCTAAAATGACTTGCGGTCATTCGGCGACTATGCTAAGCTTACTGACATCTTTACCTACAATTGATCTTCTTTTTTATAGTTTATGTACAACCTGTCGATTTATTCATTGCGTGAAAGGACTGATCACACTGCGCTGGATTAGCTTGGCTTCAGCTCTTTGCCTTGCTGTCATGATTCTTATCCATCAATTTTTTAATTGGATACCGTTATTTATCATCAAAATTGGACTCGTTGCCGTCCTCACTATTTATTTTATCCATCTTTACAATATGCACCGAACGAAAAAAAAACATTGAGCAATAACTTGCGCTCAATGTTTTTTTTATTTCATCGTTATATTGTCATCGTGCAAATGGCAAGCCACCCAATGCCCTGCCTCAACCTCATGCCAATTTGGCCGCACTTCCGCGCATACGGACTGCGCGAACGGGCAACGTGTTCGAAATCGGCAGCCGCTCGGCGGATTAATCGGACTCGGTACATCACCCTTCAGAATAATGCGTTCACGGCTGCGCTCTAGCGCCGGATCAGCAACCGGAATGGCCGATAACAGCGCCTGTGTATACGGATGGAGCGGATGGTCATAGAGCTCATCGCTCGTTGCCAGCTCTGCCATATTGCCGAGATACATGACACCGACGCGATCGCTGATATGCTTCACCATAGACAAGTCATGCGCAATGAACAGATAAGTCAAACCGCGTTCTTCCTGCAGTTCCTGAAGTAGGTTCACGACCTGTGCCTGAATCGATACGTCAAGCGCTGAAATGGGTTCATCAGCAATAATAAAATCAGGTTCGACGGCAAGCGCGCGGGCAATTCCGATACGCTGCCTCTGCCCACCACTGAATTCATGCGGATAACGCCCTGCGTGTTCCTTATTAAGTCCGACCGTATGAAGCAATTCATAGACACGTGCCAGCCGTTCTTTATTATTATTAACGAGACCATGAATATCCAGTCCTTCGGCAATCACGTCATGAACCATCATTCGCGGATTTAATGACGCATAAGGATCTTGAAAAATCATCTGCATTTTCCGCGACAATTCCTTTTTCTTCGCCGCACTTAGTTTGCCGCCAATATCTTCACCATTAAAGATGACTTGACCAGCTGTCGGCTCATAGAGGCGGATAATTGTCCGCCCTGTCGTCGACTTGCCGCAGCCGGACTCACCAACAAGGCCAAGCGTCTCCCCTTTATATATGGTGAACTCCGCACCATCGACCGCTTTAAGTGTTTCTTTGCGGGATACACGGAAATATTTCTTCAAATCCTTCACTTCAAGCAATTTTTCTTTTTCCGGCATGATTTATTCTCCCCCCACACCAATGGATTCCGGCGGCGATACGCGCGGTGCCCGCTTATCTTGCAGCCAGCACGCCGCTTTTTGCGTCTCAGACACAACCGTATACTCAGGCATCCTCTCGACACAGACCTTCATTGCATGTGGGCAACGGGGTGCGAACGGGCAGCCTTTTGGCGGGTTGCTCAAATCCGGTGGTGTGCCGGGAATAGCCAGCAGCTTATCCGTTTTGGCATGAAGCTTCGGCATGGATGAAAGCAGCCCCCACGTATACGGATGCTTCGGTTGATAAAAAATTTCATCTAATGTTCCAGTCTCAACAATTTTCCCGCCATACATGACAGCCACGCGTTGCGCCATATTCGCAACAACGCCCAAATCATGAGTAATAAGAATAATTGCTGTGCCCGTGTCTTTCTGAATCTCACGCATCAAATCAAGAATCTGTGCCTGAATCGTCACGTCAAGGGCCGTCGTCGGCTCATCAGCGATCAAAATCTTCGGATTACAGGCAAGCGCAATGGCGATCACAACACGCTGACGCATGCCGCCGGAGAACTGATGCGGATATTCTTCTACCCGTTTTTCCGGATTAGGAATACCAACCTGCTTCAGCAATTCAATCGCACGTGTGCGCGCATCAGTTTTACTCATATGCTGATGAAGGATTAGTCCTTCCATAATCTGCTTACCGACCTTCATCGTCGGATTGAGTGCCGTCATTGGATCTTGAAAAATCATCGAAATGTCCTTGCCGCGCAGCTTCATCCATTGCTTCTCACTATTTGCGACAATATCGGTACCTTCAAACAGAATATTGCCGGATTTAATTTTGCCCGGTGGGTTGGGGATCAGTCCCATCAATGCTTTTGATGTGACCGATTTTCCTGATCCAGATTCACCGACTATCGCCAGCGTCTCACCTTTCTCAAGCGAAAAGCTGACACCGCGCACAGCCTGTACTTGTGCACCAAAAATATCAAATTGAACTTGTAAGTCGTTGACTTCCAATAATTTCGTCATTTTCGTTTCACCTCCCATTTACCGACGCAGTTTCGGATCAAGCGCATCGCGCAGTCCGTTCCCGACTAAGTTGAATGCAATTAAAAGCAAGCAGAGTACGAGACCCGGATACAGCGTCTGATACGGCTGCAACTGCAGCACTTCATACCCGTTGCTAATTAGCGAACCGAGCGAAGCCTGCGGATCGCGAATACCGAGACCGATAAAGCTGAGAAACGCTTCAAAGAAAATAGCCGTCGGAATTGAAAACATCGTATTGACAATAATCATGCCCATTGAATTAGGAATGAGATGCTTAAATAGGATCCGTCGATGACTGGCTCCGAGCGTTGTCGATGCCAGCACAAATTCCTGTTCCTTAAATTTTAGAACCTCACCGCGAACAATACGTGACATCGGTACCCAGTTCGTTAGCAGAATGGAGAAGGTAATGGTCACAATACCAGGTTTCAAAATCAATATCAGCAGAATGGTCAAAATTAAACTAGGAATACCAGATATAATTTCGATAATTCTTTGCATCACATTGTCCACTTTACCGCCAAAATAGCCGGATACACCTCCAAAGGTCACACCAATAAAGACATCGGCAAGTGTTGCTATTAAAGCAATTAACAGCGATATCCGCGTTCCCTCCCACGTCCGCGTCCACTGATCGCGGCCGAGCTGATCGGTACCAAACCAATAATCCTCATGGACATTATGCTGCGCATAGATATCAGCGCCATCCTGCTTTCCACTGAAAAAAGGTAGAAACGACAGTGCAGATATCTTCGGTGGTAAATTGGATTTATTCAAGTCTTGATTATTTGCGCCATAGTGATTGAAATAAGGCCCAAGCAAAGCAAGCAGAATGATCAGAACAAGAACAATTAAAGATGCAATAGCCCCTTTATTCTGCACGAATCGTCGAAACGCATCTTGCCAAACACTGACTACATTTTCAGATATTTTTTCACTCTCTGCATGAGCAATGATTGCCGGTTGAAACATATCTTGAGTAAGATTGTCATTCGCTGAAGCCATCACTTTCTTCCCCCCGACACACGAATTCTCGGATCGATAATACCGTATAAAATGTCAACGATGAATATGGTTAATATGAAAAGCGCCGAATACAATTCTGTAGTGCCCATAATCATCGGGTAATCATTCGTTATGATCGACTGTACGTATTGATCACCGATTCCAGGAATACCAAAAATATCCTCAATAACTAAAGATCCCGTGATTATCGCAGCTGTTAAAGGGCCCAAAATTGTGATAACAGGGATTAAAGAATTTCGAACAGCATGCTTGTAGACAACAGCCTTTCTCGATAACCCTTTCGCTTTAGCTGTCACGATATAGTCTTGGTTAATGACTTCAACCATCTCTGTTCTCATGAAAATGGCGACTTCTGCCAGTACCCCAACAGCAAGTGAAGTCACCGGCAGAACATGCGAAGCAGCACCGCTCCATCCGGCAACCGGAAAAATAGGAAGCGCCACGCCTAAGAAATATTGAAGGATTCCGGCGAAAATAAAGGAAGGGATGGAAATACCGAGCATCGAAAAAACCATCGATCCCCAATCAAGAAATTTTCCTCTGTGAAGGCCGGCAAAAATACCAAGTAAAATTCCAAAAATCGCACCAAAGAAAATAGCTTCCACTCCTAAGTTCAAAGAAACAGGAAACTTCTGAAAAAGGAGTGTGGTCACGTCTTCGTTTCCATATTGGAAGGATGTCCCCATATTGCCTTGCAGCAATTCCCAAATGTATTTCACATACTGAATGACAACCGGCTGATCTAATCCATATTCATGCATCAATGCTTGTTTTTGTATCGGACTTAATTTAGGATTCAAAAACGGGGTGCCCGGCAGCAGCTTCATCGCAATAAAGGTCAATGTAATGACGACAAACAAAGTCATAATCATATAACCTATCCGTTTAAGCACATAACGTCCCAACTAACTCAACCTCCTAGCCAATAATTACTTTTATCTATATCGCCTAACATCATTGTCAAATTGATAATTACATCACTATTTTAGTGTATTAAAACAGTGAAAGAGAGCATATGCCCAACTGACATATACTCTCCCTTCACCCCAACACACACATCTATAATGCACAGTTACCGAAAATTAATGCTTCGTAATATACGTATTTGCAAAGTCATATTGCGGTCCATATGAAGGCATCGAGAAGTCCTTAACATATGGTTTCTGTACCCACGTATAACCTTCCTGATAAATCGGTACAATTGGATAATCTGCCATCATAACTTTTTCAGCCTGAAGCATATCATTCCAGCGTTTTGTCGGATTGCCAGTCGATGCCTTGCCATCAGCAATCAGCTTGTCAAACTTCTTGTTCGACCAGCCAGTCGTGTTCTGCGGGTTACCTGTGGTCCACATATCGAGATAAGTCATTGGATCTTGATAATCCGGGAACCAGCCACTGAACGCCAGATCAAATTTGAATTCTTGATTCAATTTCAGATAGTTTGCCCACGGCTGTTGATTAATCGTTACGGTTACACCTGGCAGATTCTTCTCAATCTGCTGTGCCAGATAGGAATCCCATTGTTTATACTGCGATCCATCTGCACTCAGGAAAGACAGATTCAGCTTCTTAATACCAAGTTCTTTCTTTGCTTTATCCCAATAGCCTTTGGCCTGCGCGGCTGAACCTGCAGAATAGCCATTCACTGGATCATCACCGCGGAAATCCTTACCATCCGGACCCTTTGTAAAGCCTTTTGGTACAACATAATTCGAACCAACTGATCCGTCATTAAACAATACTTTCACAAAGCTGTCGCGATCGATTGCGGCATTCAATGCTTTACGCAGATTGAGGTTCTTCAGATTTTTATTCGTCTTCTGGTTAATATAGAGGAAGAACGTACCTGAATTAAGAGCAGTGTGCATCTCCGAAGCGTTTGTCTTCTTCATTGCATTGACAAAGTCACCCGTTAACGCGGCAGTATCAATTTTATTCGTCTTATATAGGTTAACACGTGTTTGAATGTCCTTTTGATATTGAACATTAACCGTCTGAAGCTTTATCGCTTTCGCATTCCAGTACTTAGGATTCTTTTTATAGGTCCAGCTTGACCCTTTCGCCCATTTTGAAAGAACAAAAGGACCGTCGTAGAGCAAGTTTGAAGGACCCTGTGCAAATTCTTTACCCTGCTTTTTCACAAAGTCTTCACGCATCGGCAAGAATTGTGGCTGCGAGAGGATGCTGTAGAAAAATGGAGGAACTGGGAAATCGAATGTCACCTGCAATGTCTTGCTATTCAGCGCTTTGACACCCAGTTTCTTATATTTGCCATACCAAGCCTTGTTTGTCGGATCTTCAATTTTCGTTGCGTTCTTAATGCCAGATGCAGCGAATAGGAAGTTATAGGCAGGTTTTGCTGCCGGATCATTCTGACGCTGCCAGCCGTAAACGAAATCCTGTGCCGTTACTGGCTTGCCATCGGACCATTTCGCATTGCGAAGCGTGAAGGTGACCGTCTTCTTGTCGGCGCTGATCTTCGGAGCTCCTACTGCAAGATCCCAATGATATTTATTGTCGTGCATCCGCGTCAGACCGGCTTCCGTCATAGCAATGACGTTAGTTGATGTCGTATCTGTCGCCAGATTCGGGTCAAGCGTTGGGATATCGGCAGTGGATGCCAAATTCAATGTCTGGCTCTTTGCCAACCCAGTACTGCTGCTGTTACTGCTGCTTGAGCTTCCGCAAGCGGAAAGCACAAGACTTAGTGCCAATACAAAGCTTAGCACTAATGACCATTTTGCTTTATTCCTCATAAAGCAATGACCTCCCCATGTTAAATTATCTGTTTTTTAGGTCAATTCAACGTATACTAGGACACGCGCTTAACCTACAAACGATATTATACAAGTTATTGTGCCAAATTGCATTCTTTTTTATGATAATCTATTGATGAAACGGCTGATTCGACAAAAAATGACTGTCTTTATGCGCTTTTTACATTGAAAAAATTTTTTGTTGATGACAGATCATCTTACATAATTTACCTGAATATATTATTAATCTTCCCAATTATTTCCTAAATATGGTCAGATTTTCTGTATTGTTTTGTAACTTTATTTTCCATAATCTGGACTGAAAACACTTGAGCGCGCATCGTACGTCCTTCCATACAATTGCTCAAATAGCTTTTGATTTTTACGAAATCGATTAGTAGATTACGGGCAATATATTGTTGATCGATTGCCAAATTTATTTCACAAAAATTTTTTACAATTGACGATCCACTTTCGCTTCCGCTATGATAAATCAGAGGTGTTTCGTGTGTATCGGAAAAAGTCGATTGTTTTTCTTCTAATTAGTCAAGCCCTTCTAATCCTGTTGCTCCAGTTTATTTTACCGTATCCATTTTCGCTCATCACCCTATCGGATGCCTGCTTCATCATTTCGCTGCCCTCATTAATAATTGGCGCTGTTATTTTTGTGGTCCAAGGCGGCTTCTTTGATTTCATGTCCTATAGTTTTAAAAAGGTTCGCCATTCTTTCAAAAGGGATGCCGAGCCTGTCGGAGAGTTTGAGGTGCGCAGCGGAGCACGTGCCTCCATCACCTATCCATTGATTATCAGCGGCGCTCTTTTTTTTCTGATTTCTTTGCTTCTCGTTGTTTGAGCGACATTCTTTGTGCGTCTTCCTCGTGTGACGAAAAAATCACATGCTATTTTTTTTAGAGAAACTTGGCGAAGCCGAATCCTTGGATGAAGGCTGAGCCTTAGTTTTTCTTATACTTAGTCCCTCTGAAATCTCTTTATTTTCTTAAACGTACAAAAAAAGCTGCCTCAAAGTCGAATGAACCGACCTCGAAGCAGTTTCTTTATTCTCTT
This sequence comes from Sporolactobacillus sp., assembly GCA_047718535.1. Lineage (GTDB taxonomy): Bacteria > Bacillota > Bacilli > Bacillales > Sporolactobacillaceae > Sporolactobacillus. The sequence goes on along the minus strand of JBDNRH010000013.1, from coordinate 80,429 downwards.
ATTTCTTATTTGCCTTTAACAGGCGTATTGCTTGTAACCGTAATATCCTGAAGATTTGGTGCAACTGTCGGATCAACGTTAAAATTCGTCACGCGTTTATTAACTGGAGTTAAATTATATCGGAAGAAGGTCGGAATAACTGGAACCTGTTCCTTCATTAAAGCCTGCCATTGATTATAGACATTCTGGCGATACTGATGGTTGAAGGCTTTCGGTGAGGTGCCTTCAGCGAGCAATTTCTCATTCTGCGCATTGACAAAACGTGGATAGTTAAACATTGCTGCTTTGCCATAAAGGCCGGCCGGATTGACATCCGTTCCCGTTGCCCACGCGGCTGCATATACATCAATTCCCGGTTTATCATTCTGGACATCATTATAGAAAGAGTTGAATTCCTCAAGGCGGCCATTGACGAGCTGCACATCGAGGCCCACTTTCTTCCAGCACTGAATATAGAATTTAGCCAGTGGTTCCGCAACAGCTGATCCGCTCATAGCCGCAAAGTGAATGACGAATTTCTTACCTTGCGGATCGGTGCGATAGCCATCCTTGCCTTTCTTATAACCTGCTTGATCGAGCAGCTGATTTGCTTTCTTCACGTCGTACGTATAGCCCTTCTGTTTCGCATTGAAATAACCTGGGAAGGACGGTGGAATCAATGACGTTGCCGGATAATACGTACCGTTATATAATTTCTGACTGGCGGTCTTCAGGTCAAGCGCATAAGCCATTGCCTGACGCAACTTGACATTCTGCATCTTCTTATTATCCATGACATTGACGCCTTTTTTGGCATCCCAATGACCGAGTTTGAAGCCAATATAACTATAGGCCAAATCTTTAAAGCCTAGCAGCTTGATATTCTTTAACCCTTTGATATTGGCATACTGATCATTCGTGAATTCCATTTCATAATCCACACTGCCGTTTTTCATAGAAGCAACCGCAACGTTCGGATTGACAATTTTAATGATGACTTGTTTCAGCTTCGGTTTCCCGTTCCAGTAATTATCATTGCGAACGAGCTGAACCGATTCGCCGGGTACAATTTTCTTCACAACAAACGGGCCAAAGCCAATTGGTTTCTTGCGAATTTGCGGTGAGGCGGCCAATTTATTAATTGCAATTCCTTTTAGATAATGATAAGGCATTGGTACCGTCCAAAGACCCGTTAAGATTGTCGGATCCGCATGTAGATAAGTGATCGAAATTTTATGACTGTTAATCACTTTGACACCGCTGATGTCTTTCGCCTTGCCTGCGTGATAGGCGGTCATGCCTTTGATGCCCGTCATCGTCGAATCATAACGGACACCGTTATATTTCTTATTGCCAATCACAAGGAAGGAATATTCTAGATCATGTGCCGTAACCGGATAGCCATCCGACCATTTCAAGTCTTTGCGAATAGTAATGGTCACTGTTTTGTTACCGTTGGACAGCTTATAAGTCGCAGGACCGGAATTATTGATCGTGTAGTTCTTATCCGCGGTGTAGAGAAGTGATTCTTCAAACCACGAGTCAATGTCGTTGTCTGGCATACCCGTTAAAAATTCCTGGCTGAACGTCCCTTCAAACGGTGTATCGGAAACGAGACCAACATTCAACGTCCCGTCCTTCACCGTTTTTGTACTAGCAGGCATTGCCACGGGAAACTTACTTTTATCCGTTACCTGCGGACTGCTGCTTCCCGATCCACCACAGGCGCTGAGCACGAGCGACAGAACAAGGATCAGAGACAATAAGCCAAAGATACTTTTTTTCTTCAAATCTTTCTCCCCCTTTTTTACGTTCTTTGCTTGGCGTCGGCCGAACGTTTGAGCGCCTGACCGACAAAATTTATACTCAGCATCAATACAAGAATAAGTACCGATGCGGGTAACCAAATCCACCATTTGTATTGAATCGTGTCCGGATCGGTCGCGTAGCTGATTAGCGTCCCGAGGCTTGGCGTACTCGGCGGGAGCCCGAAGCCTAAATAACTAAGACCAGATTCAATTCCAATATTGCCGGCTAATTCCAACGTGAAATTAATGATGATAATTGAAACAACGTTAGGCAGCACTTGAAAAAGGATAATTTTCCAATTCGGTGTTCCTAGTGATTGGGAGGCAGCGACGTAATCCATCTGCCGTTCTGCCAACGTTTTTGATCGGACAAGCCGAGCCATTGTCGGCCAAATAAACGCCGTGAATATGACGATAAACGCCGTCATACTGAATCTCGGCCGAATCGCCATAAAAGCGATAATAATCATTAAAAACGGTAAAGTAATTACAAAATCGAGCAACCGCATAAATATATTGTCAATCAGCCCGCCAAAATAACCACCCACAAGGCCGATGAACACGCCTATTAAACTCGCCAGCAGCGTAATGCAAAATCCAATTGTAAACGAATTGCGGCAGCCAATAATCAACTCACCAAATACATCTCGTCCAGCTCCATCTGTTCCTAATAAATGAGTCATAGAGGGCGGATCCTTAATCGCTAAAATATCAACATTCGTGATTCGTGTCTGGCTGAGAAAGAGCGGAGCCAGATAGGCGATGAGCAGAATGACAAGAAGGAGAATTACAGAACTCATAGCGAGCTTATCCCTCCGTAATTCATGCCACATGATTCGCCAAGCCGATGGTGTCTTCTGCTGTTCAACCTTTTCAGGGAGCATTGCTGCTGTTTCTTTGCTTGCCATAACCATCCTCCTCACTCAATCCGAATCCGCGGATCGACCAAACTTAATATGATATCAGAAAGCAGCGTACCGAGCAGCGCCGCCAAACCGGATATCATGACGAGCGCCGTGACAACAGCAAAATCGCGCTGATCAATCGATTGGACAAACAACTGCCCAAGTCCCGGATAGCTGAATATTGTTTCAAGGAACACAGATCCCCCTATTAAACCCGTAATATCATAGCCAAGAAAGGCTGCGATTGGTAGGAACGAATTGCGGAGAATATGCCGTGTGTAGACGCGTGATTCAGGGACGCCTTTACTGCGAGCTGTATTGACAAAGTCTTTCATCTTCGTCTCAATAATTTCGCTTTTTAAATACTGAATCGTAGTCGCTGTACTCAGCACAGCACCGGCAAGCGTAGGAAGCACGAGATGCTGTGCCAAACTAGCCGCATAAGCGAACGTCCACGGATTTACCGATGGGTCAACACTGCCACCTGTTGGAAACCAGTTCAGCCAAAATGAAAATATGAAAAGCAGAAAAATCGCGAAGACAAATATCGGCATGGCATAGCTGACGTATGTATAGCCGGTAATCGCTCGATCCAATAGTGAATTTTCCCAGCGACCACTGAAAATACCTAGAGGTATAGCGATTAAATAGCTGACAATCAATATACAGAAGGAGAGCAGGAGCGTGTTCTGCAATCTGTCACCAATTAACGCGATGACGGATGTCTGGTGAATAAAACTCACCCCAAGATTGCCATGGAATATGCCGGCCAACCAATGCCAGTATTGCACTGGAAGGGGTTCGTTCAGCCCAAGCATCTTTTCCTGATCTTGAATAGAACTTTGTGCAATATTCGGATGGCTGGCAAGTACCGCAGTCAGTGCGTTGCCCGGCATTGCCTTAGCCAAGACAAAAATCAAAATACTAAGAATAAATAATTGCGGGATCATAATTGCTATCCGCCTGATGATGAATTTCCACATAGATGACCCCTCCTTATGGTAAAGCGACTGAATGTGTTGCAGTCAATGGTTTCAAATCATAAATCCGGCCATTTTTATCCAAATAATCTGAATATGATTGCTTATACTGCGTACGAATGGCCTCGCGATGCTTGGTCTGCGCAGCTCGAGCTTTCGGATCAATATTAGGAATGGCAGCAATTAACTGCTTCGTGTAAATATGCTCTGGACGTGCATATATTTCTTCACTAAGTCCTTCTTCAACTAAACGTCCTTTATACATGATACCGATCCGATCGCACATATGGCGAATCACACCGAGATCGTGGCTGATGAATAAATAGGTAAGATTAAGTTCTTTCTGAATGTCTTTCATGAAATTCAGCACTTGCGCCTGTACAGATACATCAAGAGCTGAAACAGGCTCGTCACAAACTAGCAATTTCGGATTCAACGTCAATGCTCTCGCGATCCCGATTCGTTGCCGCTGACCACCAGAAAATTCAAACGGGTATTTATAGATGGAATCGCGACTGAGACCAACCCGCTCCATATACTCCTCAACTGTCTTACGCTCCTGTTCCGCCGTCAGCTGTTTGAAATTGCGCAGAGGCTCAGCAATGATATCAAGCACACGCTTCTTCTGATTCAAAGAAGAATATGGATCCTGAAAGATCATCTGCACATTGCTGCGAAACCAATTCATATCCGAGTGATGAATTTTAAGAGTATCTTTGCCGTCAAGGAAGACTTGTCCACTGGTCGCTTTTTGCAGACGAAGCAACGCTCTGCCCGTTGTCGTCTTCCCACATCCGGATTCACCAACTAAGCCGTACGTCTGACCTTGCTCAATCGAAAACGAAATGTCATCCACAGCGCGAACATAATCGACCGTGCGCCGCATCAGCCCACCGCGAACCGGATAGAATACTTTTAAATTTTTCACGTCAAGAAATGGCATTGAAGTCACCTGCTTTCATTTCGTTTGGGAATGAAAAATGCTTATAGCAGGAACAACGCACCCAGTGATCCTTAGTAACTTCCTTGAGGGTCGGATCCGCCTCATGTTGATCGGAGGGAACCCATGGAATACGTGCGGCGAATCGGCAGCCCGTGCGGGGAATATTTTGAATCGAAGGCACAATCCCCTGAATCACGTGCAAGCGATCGCGTGCTTCACTCGTAGAAGGGATAGAATTTAATAAAGAACGAGTATAAGGATGAAGCGGGTTTTCAAATAACGTTAATACATCCGCAATTTCCACAATCTGTCCAGCATACATGACCGCCACGCGATCAGCCATTTCCGCGACAACACCCAAATCATGAGTGATCAAAATAATACCGGAATGACTCTCATGCTGCAAATTCTTAAGTAGATCCATGATCTGTGCCTGAATCGTCACATCGAGTGCCGTGGTTGGTTCATCAGCGATGACAAGCTGGGGATTACAGGCAATAGCAAGCGCAATCATGACGCGTTGGCGCATGCCGCCGGATAGTTCATGGGGATATTGGTGAGCGGTTCGTTCGGGTTGATGGATACCGACATTGGTGAGAAGATCGATCACGCGTTGCCTGACTTCTTTCTTGCTTAGTTTAAAATGATTATCAAGATTTTCAGCAATTTGTTTTTCAATCGTCATTAATGGATTCAATGCCGTCAGAGAATCTTGAAAGATCATACTCATTTCATACCCGCGCAGCTTGTCCAGCTGCTCACGTGTCATCTGCGTAATGTCTTGTCCTTTTATGTAAACGTGCCCGTCAATTCTCGTATTCTTCTCATTATGTAAATGCATGATTGAAAGCGCCAAGGCACTCTTCCCGCATCCTGATTCACCAACAATTGCGAGCACCTCATCACGATTCACTTTTAAAGAAACATCGTCCACAGCTGGGTAGTAGATCCCATTAATATTGAATGCCGTCGTTAAATGATCTACCTGAAGTAATGTCTCAGACATAGCCGATCCTTCTTTCATTAAATTTACATTAAAATTTTATTTTAATAGTAACCCATTAAAAACTTTAGTCAAGTGGCATTATGGAATTTTTCTGATAAAAAAAACTTCCTAAAAAGGTGACTTTGGCTTTAACTCAACTTTTTTTATCACTTTTTTTATCACTTTTTTTTATCCCTTTTTTTTGAATATATTTTTTATGCATATTATGATATAGCAAAATAATTTGCATTTCTTTGTAGAATTCTCTATACTGATAATCAGTTAAATAACCTGACGATGAAGAAGAGAGTAACCTGTGCGCGTGCGCCTGCAGAGAATCCGGATAGCTGGGAACGGATGGTGACACGGCTAGGCGAATGGGCTTCCGAGTCTTGATCTGAACGCTTTGGGAGTTAAAGTCAGTAGGAAAGACGGGTTTCGCCCGTTACAGCGATGTCGGCTGACGTTTGCGAGGCCGGCACTGAGCTGTTTCTGCGTCGCAGCAGAAGCAATGAGGGTGGCACCGCGGTCTATTCGTCCCTATGAGGATGAAGGGCTTTTTTTATGCGCTTTTTTAATTGGTTCTCACAAAAACAGGAAGGTGAAGAGTTTATGTCACGTATTTTCTCGGGTGTTCAGCCAACATCCATTCCCACACTCGGCAATTATTTAGGGGCGATGCGTAATTTCGCGGCGCTTCAGGAAGGTAATGAATGCATCTATTGCATCGTCGATGAACATGCGATCACGGTCCCGCAAGACCCGAAAGAAATTCAGCAGAATATTCATCGTCTCGCTGCACTTTATCTAGCAATCGGTATCGATCCAGACAAATCCATTTTATTCATTCAGTCGGAAGTGCCTTGCCATGCGCAGCTCGGCTGGATCATGCAATGCACGAGCACGATGGGTGAATTGGAACGAATGACGCAGTTCAAAGACAAATCGAGCGGCAAGCAAACCATTCCTGCCGGACTGCTTACCTATCCGCCACTCATGGCCGCCGATATTCTGCTCTATCAGACTGATCTCGTCCCGGTTGGCGCCGACCAGAAACAGCATTTGGAATTAACACGCGATCTCGCTGACCGCTTTAACAAAAAATACGACACCGTCTTCACACTTCCCAATCCGTATATTCCGCCAGTCGGCGCGCGGATTATGTCACTTGCCGAACCGACGAAGAAAATGAGTAAATCGGATTCCAACCATAAAGCGACGATTTTCACTTTGGATGATGAGAAAGATATCATCAAAAAAATTAAATCGGCGACCACGGATGCGGAGGCGTCAATCCGTTATGACCGTGAAAACAAGCCCGGTGTATCCAATCTGCTTGATATTTTCTCACTCTGCTCTGGCCGCTCGATTGATGAACTGGTCGCAGCCTATGAGGGAAAAGGGTACGGCGAATTTAAAACCGATGTTGCTGAAGCCGTCGTCCGCACCTTGAAACCGATTCAGCAGCGCTATGCGCAATGGGTTGACTCTCCTGAACTAGACCGCGTCTTGGATGCAGGCGCAGAAAAAGCATATGAAATGGCCCATACGACGCTCAAAGCCGCCGAACACGCATTAGGTCTTGGCCGCGCCAATCGCTAAACGCTTAAGTTACAATTTTAAAACCCCGCCATCGGAATCATTCCGACAGCGGGGTTTTTGGCAAATGCTCACTGCACCTTCGAGCCGTGCTCCATTTCCCATAGTTTCTCAAAATAAGACTGTCCCTTGATCAGACGCTCGCATATATCAACATGACGCTCCGACCACCCCGCGCGCATGCCGAGCAGCAGGTCATGCCAGGCATCCTCAAACCCCATTTGCCGGCTTTCCGCGTAACGGGTCGGATACCATTCGGTAAACCAATAGCGCATTTCTTCGACGCTGCCATTCGTATGCAGATGATCGAGCGCCATAAACAGCAATTGTTTCAGCTGCCGTTCGCGCCGCGTCAAGCCGATCATCCACTTTGGACTTAGTGAAAGCAAGTGGTGCACTTTTTCACGATGAGCCGGCAGCGGATAGCTCGCTGCAGACATTTTCTCTGCTTTTTCAAGAAGGAGCGCTTCCTGCCTCGGAATCAGACGGCTCTTGCGCATCGGAATCGTATACCCAAGTGTATCAGCTGCGATGCAGCGCAGACCGTCTGTCGCTATGAAGCAATACTCTATAATTTCACGTTGATTATTCTTGCAGATGACACTTCGATTGCGCACATCCTGAAGCAGGTCCTGCGGGAGATCCTGCAGTTCATTTTCAATAAAATCGTAAAGAGATTGCTCCACCTTCACTAATGGCACTTGATCAAGCAATTCAATAAAATCATGTTTGCGCCATTCATAGAATGCGCAGACATTATAGCCATTTTCCTCGCCTTCAAACCAATTGACCCACACATCGCTGATGAGCTCCATGACACTCCGTCCCCTCTTTTCTTCTTTGCTCCCATTATCGACAGCTGACAAGAAAAATATTCCATGGGGCGTGGTTGCGATTGGCTCTTAGTTCTATTCTTTAAGGATGTACTGGAGAAAATTTCAAGATTAATTGGCATGCCAAAAAAGCGCAGACTTCAGCTGCGCTAATTAGACGTTTTTTCTTTTAATTAATCGACATATTTTTTGAAGACAACCGTAGCATTGTGACCGCCGAAGCCGAAAGAATTACTGATGGCGATCGAAACATCCTTCTTGATTGCTTCATTTGGCACATAATTCAGATCACAGGCCGGATCTGGCGTCTGATAATTAATCGTCGGCGGTACTATTCCATCGACAATCGATTGAATAGCAAAAATTGCCTCTACTCCACCGGATGCGCCAAGCAAATGACCTGTCATCGATTTTGTTGAACTAATCGCGACATCGTAAGCGTGCGGACCGAAAACCTTCTTAATGGCATCCGTTTCCATTGAATCGTTCGCTTCCGTACTTGTCCCGTGAGCGTTGATATAATCCACTTGTGCGGCGCTCAAACCGGCATCTTTGAGTGCATCTTCCATTGCGCGGACCGCCCCTTGTCCATTCGGATCAGGTCTCGTCACGTGGAATGCATCGCTCGTTACACCGTAGCCAACAATTTCAGCAATAATATGAGCACCGCGCTTTTTCGCCGACTCTAGATCCTCAAGGAGCAGCACACCGGCACCCTCGCCCATCACAAATCCATCACGGTTCTTATCAAATGGCCGGCAGGCAGTTGCCGGATCGGGATTCGTGGACAGCGCGCGCGCCGAAGAAAATCCGGCAAATGACATATTCGTCAGCGGCGCCTCACTGCCTCCGCAAATAATCGCGTCGTTCTCGCCGTATTGAATCGCCCGATACGCATTCCCGATCGAGTCAGTGCCTGTTGCACACGCTGAAACCGAGCAAGCGTTAATTCCTTTCGTGCCCAGCAAAATAGAGATTTGCCCCGAAGCCATGTCGGGAATCATCATCGGCACAAAAAATGGACTGACTCGGCGCCAGCCCTTCTCCAAGGCTGTGCGCAATTCCTTTTCATAGGTTTCCATACCGCCGATCCCTGAACCAACCCATGCGCCAACGCGATCCGCGTTCGTCTCATCAATGGTAAATTTCGCTTCTTCGATAGCCATTTTAGCGGCCGCAACAGCGAATTGAGCAAACCTGTCCATCCGCAGCGCTTCTTTATGATCAATAAAATCAGTTGAATTAAAGTCTTTGACTTCGCCAGCAACCTTTGCCCGAAAATCATCGGGATTGACCCGTGTCGCCGTGCAAATGCCCGACTTACCGGCAATCGCATTGGCCCACGTCGTTTTCACATCATTACCGAGCGGTGTCACAGCACCAAGCCCAGTCACAACGACTCTTCGTTTCATCCAATTCTCTCCTTTACACAGTGTAATGCAGATTTAACACTGCAGAACCTTTCATTATTACACAAATCAACGTCCCCAGCGCATAGCCAGTGCGCCCCATGTGAGCCCTGCGCCAAAACCAACCATGACAAGTACGTCACCCTCTTTAATCAGTCCGCTTTCGAGTGAATCCGCAAGCGCCAGCGGGATCGAAGACGAGGACGTATTTCCATATTTTTGTATCGTCTTAATCATTTTCTCTTCAGGTATATCGAGCCGTTCACGCGAGGCTTCCATGATACGAATATTCGCTTGATGGGGAATCAGATAGTCAATATCATCTTTGGTCAGTCCTGCTTGTTCCACAACGTGGACTGCTGACTCACCCATCTGCCGAACCGCGAATTTGAACACTTCGCGGCCATTCATACGAATGAAATCACCATCCTGATAGAGGCTCTTGCCGCCGCTGCCATCTGCCCCAAGCTCAAAAGACAGGATGCCCTTTCCTTCAGAAACAGGACCGACAACTGCGGCGGCCGCCCCATCACCAAACAGAACAGCTGTTGCGCGATCCTGCCAATCCGTTATCTTAGACAATTTCTCTACACCTACAACAAGAATATGGTCATAAGTTTTCGTATCGACAAATTGTTTGGCCGTCACCACGCCATAAATAAAACCGGCGCACGCCGCGCTGACATCCATAGCAGGAATCCGCCGCGCACCGAGACGGTCCTGAAGCATGCAGGCAATCGATGGAAAAGGTTGATCCGGCGTCACCGTTGCCACAACAATCATATCAATTTGATCTATAGTCAATCCAGCATTCGCAATCGCCTTTTGAGCTGCGATGAAGGCCATATCTGACGTATTGATGGCGTCATCAGCGATATGCCGCGCTTCAATGCCCGTGCGTGTCCGAATCCACTCATCTGAGGTATCCATCATTTTTTCCAAGTCAAAATTAGTGAGTACACGTTCGGGAACATACTTCCCCATTCCCAGTATTCCTGCGGACATCCGCAAATCCCCTCTCAACCTATAACAGTATCTATCATGATCTGGTACTAATATTAATACAACTCATTTCTTTTGTCCAACCTGCCTAGTTGCACCAAATTGGCAATATATGAATACATTGATTATAAGTTTAGGAAAACTTGGCGAGACCAAGTCCGCATGCGAAGGCTGAGCCCTAGCTTTGCTTATACTTGGTTCCGCTGAAATTTGTATACTATCTTAACGTACAAGTAAGCCTGATATGAAGGAGGAAGAACGATGGTTCAACCTGGCCAGAATCCGCATGATTCAATTTACGATCCCTTTTCTTATATGATGTTTGGTTCACAGATGCCGCCGGTTCAACCGCCATACGGCTTTCAACAGCCGCTCAGTGGAGCACAACCGCAGATGCCGCAGCAGCCAAATCTGATGAAACCGTTTCTTGACCAGAACGGGCATTTCGATGTTGGCAAAGTCGTCAATGGAGCCACACAACTTGTTTCTGTCATTAATCAGACCGCCCCGGCAATCAAACAGCTGTCACCGCTTCTGAAATTCTTCCAAAGATGACCTTATGTTTTGCTTGAGAAGGAAGCTATTCTTAATGGCTTGGCCGGACAAACCGCAGCAGTTTCTCGTGCACCGCGGCTGTCTCCGGCTGATCAGAAAAATAATGGACAACCTCCAATCCTTGGAACGTAGCCTTAGCCAATAGAGCCGCATAGCGCCCCGCTTGTGGGCTGCCATCCGCTCTAAAAATGAGCGCGCGCACTGCTCTTATTTTTTTTACGTTGGCAATAAAAAAAAGTTCCATCTGATTGGCACTGCGACCGATTGTCGTGTCTGGCTTCACCGGCAAATGCAAATCGGCTGTTTGTCGGCCATAAACATCGGTTGAAGACAGTAGAAAATAAAAAGGCGCATGAATTTGACCAGCATTCTCAAAAATAGGCAGCATTTTCGCTTCCATACAGTGCCGTAATTCAGACTTTAAGCGAAGAGTATCAACAAAATAGACCATGTCTGTCGGCTGACAGTCGTTTGCTTCTGCCAGACGATGAAACAGTGAGTTCCTTCCGAAATAGAATTCTCGCTCCTCTTCCATCTCTCGTTCGTCGTCACTTAATGCGGAACTGACTACATCCACCGAAATTCCATCTGCCATCAAGGCTTCCGTGATTCGCCAACCATCTGCAGCAAGCCCTCCGAAAACAAGTGCCCGTCTCACTCGCGCACCTCCGCTTCTCATGCTCTTATTACTGTATGCCCTGAGCCGCCGTCCTAGTCACGTGAGAGGCCTCGGCTGCTCGCCCGCAGCTTATTTCCGGTATGACAAAAAAGATTCTATACTGACTCCATCTGAGAGCTTTATCTTTTTCAACGTAAAATAAAACCGCCCCGCGTTACGAGGAGCGGTTTGTCTAATTAGTCGTCGGAAATGCCTAACGCAATCCGTGCGTATCGCGACATTCGATCCTTGGTCCACGGTGGATCCCAGACAAAATTGACCTCAATCTCATTCAGTTCTTCAATCTGACTGAGCGACTGCTTCACTTCGTAAGACAAAGTCGCAGACAGCGGACAGCCCATAAATGTGAGCGTCATTGTCACCACGACATTTTTCTCTTCATCTATGTCAACACCGTACACCAAGCCAAGATTGACAATATCCACACCGAGTTCCGGATCAATCACTTCTTCCAGCGCTTCAAGCACGCGATCCTTTAATTCTTCGGATACTTCTTCAGACATCAATAGCTCCCCCTTTCTTAACTATTGCTTCTCAGGTCAGGCCTGCCTTCCTAGCCAACTTCGGAATAGTCCCATTGTACTTTATTTATCCGGATTTTTCATCTATTCCTGCTTACCTGTATTCTGCACAAATCTGAAGCTGCTAATCTGTGCAAGATTCCATATATTTATGGAATCGCTTTCACTATAATAAAAATATACTTAATAAGGAAGTGAAGGAACGATGGCTGAGCTCAAACTTGATCATATTTATAAAATTTATGACGCCAATGCGCCTGCCGTCAGTGATTTTAACTTATCTATTGCTGACAAGGAATTTATTGTTTTCGTTGGACCTTCCGGCTGCGGGAAGTCAACAACACTGCGAATGATTGCCGGTCTGGAAGAAATTTCGAAAGGCGAGTTATTTATTGACGGCAAGAAAGTGAACGATGTCGCGCCAAAAGATCGCGATATTGCCATGGTTTTTCAGAACTATGCGCTTTATCCGCATATGACGGTCTTTGATAATATGGCTTTCGGCCTGAAGCTGCGCAAATTCTCTAAGGAAGAAATAAAAAAGCGTGTGGAGCAAGCCGCCGAGATTCTCGGCATTAAAGATTATTTGGAACGTAAGCCGAAAGCCCTTTCCGGTGGGCAGCGGCAGCGCGTTGCTTTAGGCCGAGCGATCGTCCGCGATGCCAAAGTATTCTTGATGGACGAACCGCTTTCCAATCTTGACGCGAAACTGCGTGTACAGATGCGTTCGGAAATCAGTAAACTGCATCAGCGTCTGCAGGCGACGATGATCTATGTCACGCACGATCAGACTGAGGCAATGACGATGGCCTCACGAATCGTCATCATGAAGGATGGCGTGATCCAGCAAGTCGGCTCACCGAGGGCAGTCTATGATAACCCGATCAATATGTTTGTCGGCGGCTTCATCGGTTCACCGCCAATGAACTTTTTCCACGGACACATTGAAGGTGATCGCTTCGTCGGTGATGGCATTGATTTGAAGCTTCCTGAAGGAAAATTGAAAATGATTCGAAGCAAGAATTATAATGACGATTCAATCGTCATGGGCATTCGTCCGGAAGACATTCATGATGAACCTGTTGTTCTAGAATCCAACCCGGAAAGCGTCGTTCAGGCGAAGATTGTGATTGCTGAATTGACTGGCGCTGAATTCATGCTTCACTGCACAGTGGGAACGCATCAATTCATCGCCCGTGTCGATGCACGCACCGTCTACCATCCGCAGGAGACGATTAGTCTCGGATTTAATTTAAATAAGAGTCATTTCTTTGACCCAAATACTGAAAAAGCGCTGACAACTCCTGAATCGTCGGTCACCGCCTAAGCTTCTATCTGCACGTCAACTGGCGACGCTCGAAAAGACGTCTGAAATTCCCAAACGAGGAACTTCGGGCGCTTTTTCAGTTCATAGCGACAAATAGGCGAGCACAAGCCCATCCATTTCTCGAAGCGAGATTCCCGTCCATTCATAGAATTTCTCCATGCGATATTGCAGCGTATTGCGATGCATATAAAGATGTTTCGCTGCAAGACTGATATTCCCTTGTTGATCCCAAAGCGCACGGATCAGCGCAGCCCAATGATTATCTTCCTGAAGCAGCGCCTTGACTTCACGAATTAACTGCGATTCCTTCAGCTGCGGACGCAGGATCTGTACCAAAGCCGCTTCAACGGTACTGACAGTATGACGTGATTGGCACTCGTCTGAAAACAATCGCTTCTGTTCGGCAAAAATCTGCTGAATCCGAGTGGTCACGCGATAGCGCAAGCCCATTTGAAAATGACACGCTACCGCGAAGTCGTTGGTTAACGTGTTGGCAATCGCTTCCAGTTCGGACGCATCACGTGTTGCCTGCCTTTCAATGATCACTCCCTCAGAAGCATTAAGATAAAGAAAAGCGGCAGAGTCATCGAAAAAAGCTTCAAGCGTCGATCGCCAGTCACCGCGAACGTCTTGATCAAGCCCTTTATCAAGATGAAAAAGGATAAATTGCACATTTCGTCCAAGTAATAAACGGTCCGGATCCTTGCCATTGACTAGCACATCATACCAAATTTGAGCGTTTGCCGCGTATTGCGGCAAGGCTTCCGGATGGACAAAACAAGTGAATAACTGCCGATCACGCGCAGACATATTATCGGTGGGTACAGCCACATAATACAGTCCTTGGTGAAAATAAAACGAATTGCTGTCTGGAACAAACGGCGTGCGGCTGATTTTAAGTTCAGGAAAGATTTTCTGCAGCTGATCAATATCCATATTTATCCCCCTCGGTATCTTTTGTTCTATATGCTTTCTTAACGTACGAAAAAAAAGCGGCTCGTTATCGGCCGCCCATCATCTTATCTATCTGCGCCATTCAGTCTGATCTTGACCGGTTGTTGGCTACTGACAAGTACTTGCTGTCTATAGACGAGCATCTTCAGCGGCATTCCGGAAATCAGAAAGATTTGCACCTGATTAGAATCTACAGTAACACGAAGCAGCCGGCCGCGATAATTGAGTTTGAACGCATAGCGTTTCCAGCCACGCGGCAGAAATGGGGCGAAAGAGAGTTGCCGAAACGTCCGCATCCCGGCAAATCCTTGAACAATCGCCAGCCAGCTTCCTGTCATCGAAGTAATATGCAGGCCGTCGTCGGTGTCTTGATTGTAATTATCCAAATCAAGGCGGGCCGTCCGCTGATAAAGAGCAAGCGCCTTATCTTCCTTCTTCAGTTCCGCCGCAAGAATCGCATGCACAGACGGCGAAAGGCTTGACTCATGTACGGTTAAAGGCTCATAAAATTCGAAATTTCTTTTCTTCTCATCGAGCGTGAATCGATGGGACAAAAAATAAATGCCTTGCAGCACATCCGCCTGCTTGATATAGCAGGAACGCAGGATCTTATCCCATGACCAATGCTGATTAAGCGGTCGCTCTTCTTCGGGTATGTTTGCCGCCGGTTGAATCGCCTTATCAAGAAAATCGTCATTTTGCACGAAAATTCCTAGTTGTTCATCCACTGGATAATACATCGATTGCACAATCGCCTGCCACTGCGCAAGCTCCTTCTGTGAAAGGGCCAGCTGCTCATATTTGCGATCGCTCAATTGGTCAATGATCTGTAATGTATACTCGAGCGTCCACGCAGCCATTGTATTCGTATACCAATTATTATTCACGTTATTTTCATATTCGTTGGGACCCGTAACTCCATGGATGACATACTTGTGACGGCGCTCGGAATAATGCACGCGATCTGCCCAAAAGCGGCTGATCCCCACAAGCACATCACTCCCATATTTCTCAATATAGTCCTGATCGCCTGTATAGGTCACATAATTATAGATAGCATAAGCGATAGCGCCATTGCGATGAATCTCCTCAAAAGTTATTTCCCACTCGTTATGGCATTCCGTACCGTCAAACGTCACCATCGGATACAGAGCACCCTTCAAACCTAGCCGCGCAGCATTTGCATACGCACCTTTGAGCTGCCGATAGCGATAAAGCAATAATTGCTTCGTAACGTTTGGCGGGGCTACCGCCAAATAAAATGGCACCGCGTAAGCCTCTGTGTCCCAATACGTAGCTCCTCCGTATTTTTCTCCAGTAAACCCCTTAGGACCAATATTCAGCCGCGCATCATCGCCATAATAAGTAGAGAAAAGTTGAAAGAGGTTGAAGCGAATGCCTTGCTGCGCTGCCACATCCCCTTCAATACATACATCGGCTTTCTCCCAGCGCCGCGCCCACGCCGCCACATGCTCATTCTTCAACTCCATATAGCCGCTGTCGCATGCCTGCTGAAGCAACTCATAGGATTTCTCCTCTACCATTTTCTTCGTCGCATAGTCCCGGCTTGTCGTAACAGCAATCAATTTATCAACGATGCCTGTCTGCCCTTTGTCTAATCGCCCGGATCGTGTTTCCTCCGCATATAGAGGCCGTTGCCGTGCCTGAACCTGCGTGGGAAAATCGCTCACCACAGCCATCGCCGCACTGATAGTGAACCGAGGTACCGCGTACGCATTTGCTTTCGTACGCAAACTCATCTGCAGCCGGCCATCTTGATACATATAACCGTATGGCTCCCAGAACATTTCCTCATCGCTCGCATCCTGATTGCGCACATCACCGTCAATCGTGGAAATCAATTGAATATTCACTCGATCCGTCAATGCAGTCACGCAGAACCGAATCGCGCAAATCTCTTTATTGACAATACTAAGAAAGCGTTCAACGGACACGCGCACTTTCTTATGGTTTTTCTCAATGACATACGCATGGCGCAGAATACCTTGATACATATCCAGCTCCATAGAGAACGCATCGAGACGGTCCGTATACAGATCGACCTCTTCTCCATCAATAAAAAGCCGCATGCCAATCAAATGAAACGCATTGATTACCTTGCCAAAATAGTCAGGATAACCATTCTTCCACCAACCAACCCGTGTTTTATCCGGATACCAAACACCCGCCAAATAAGTGCCTTGATGGTGAGCGCCGGAATAGGTCTCCTCGAAATTGCCGCGCATGCCCATATAGCCATTGCCTAGCGCGGTCAAGCTTTCCTGTACGCGCATATCTGCCAGGTGCAGTGTCTCTGTGGTTAATTTCCAAGTGTCCAGATCAAAAAGTCGTTTGCGTTCCATAGCTATCTATCCTCCAAAATTCTGCGAGATGCTTCTCGCATCGGCCACTTCGAATTCTGAAATCGCGTGCGGAAGAAGACACAGGCAATCATCAGTGACAGACCAGCTGACTGAAGCAGCATCATCGTTCCAAAATTGAATTGATAGAGCGACAGCAGTGACGCAAGCAATGTCGGAAGCGCCGCTGACAGAATGACAATTGACGACGCCTGACGAAAGGACTGTATATCCGAAAGCTTCGTCCATTTGGTCAGCCATAGTAGAAACGTCAAGATTAAGAATAAAAAGCAGTTCGTCAGAAGCAATGCAGCAAAACCAAAGCAAGAAAGAACGATGCGATAAAGAGATTGATACTGAACAAACCACATCTGCTCAATTGGATGAATCAATTGCGCACCACTGCCATCTAAACGAATCACTCCGTCTGCTGGATAGCGGACCGTGAAGCCAAACCCATCCCTTTGTGAAAGAATCAGCTGCTTTTTCTGGAAAATTAACGCCGCAGCATGACCTCGAACTACGCGATGATACACGCTTCCCGTCACTTGAATCGTACGCTCAGGATCGATGGCGATGAAAACACCCATCCGCTCAGACTGAAAGGCTGCTCGCGTGTTCAACTGCCCGTCACGGATCACTGCTCCATCCAGTGACTTAAGCGTTGATTGAGACAGAACCTGTTCAATCTTAGGCGCAATCAATGTCATTGGCGCATGAGTTGCCCGCGTCAAACTGAGTGACAAGGGGAGCGCCATGCAGCCCGTCAAGAAAAGGATAAGGAAGAGTTGCTGCCAACCCTTGAATTGCCGGCTCTGAGTGAAAATTCGAGTTGGCCATGGCATCACCCGAAAGAAATTAATTGGAAATCTGTTTATTGCCCGCTGCGCCTGATTCATCACGCATTCCTTCTTTCTTGCATCGCTTCATTATCACGTCAATCCGGAACAATCAGCCTTTCGTCCCACCGGCGGTCAGCCCACTCTGAAAATAGCGCTGCAAGAAGAAGAACAGCAGGACAATCGGTACAGAGATGAGCACAGAGCCTGCTGCAAACAGCGCAACATTCTGACTTGTTGGGTTGGAAATAAACTGCTGCAGGCCAACCGCAACCGTCAGATTTTGCTGCGACCGCAGAAGGAACGCGGCTAACAGGAAGTCGCCGAACGGCCCCATAAATGCCCACAATGCCTGGACGGCAATCATTGGCATGGCAAGCGGCAAATTAATTTGGCAAAGAATACGCAGGTGGCCAGCACCATCAATGCGCGCCGATTCATCCAAATCGCGCGGAATTGTATCGAAATAACCCTTCATCAGCCATGTATTCATCGGAATCCCGCCACCGACATAGACGAGAGTCAAATACCAATACTGATCAAGTCCATTAATGATTAATCCGAGAACGAAGAACGCGGTCAACGCCGCCATCGTCGGCACCATTTGGATAATCAGAAAGAATATCAGCCCATTCTTCCGCCCGATGAAGCGGTATCGACTGTACGTATAGCCCGCCAATGTCACAATGGTCACCTGAATGATCATTGTCAGCAGCGCGATAATCACTGTATTTTTAAACCATGTCAGATACAGTGTCTGCGTAAAGAGTTGATGAAAGTTTTCAAGTGTCCATTTCATATGAAAATCAAGGGCAAAAGCCGTTAAATTGCTCCCATTAAATGCCGTCTGTGCCGTGATCAATAATGGATAAAGTATAATGAGGCTTAGCACACCCAGGAATAGATAGGTGAAAAAACGATTACAAAATTTATTGAAACGGCGGCTCGAAGTGAGTATTTTCATCCTACATCATCTCCTCATTACTGAACGAATGCGTCCGCTTGAAAGCGAGCAGTGAAACACCAATAACAATAATCGAAATAACAATCGTCACCGCGGACGCCAATGCATATTCCGGTGATGTCCCGGTTGTCAGCTTATAAATCCAGGATATCAGTATATCTGTCGAACCCGCACCGCCACCGACATCGCCAGGACCGCCAGAATTAAATAAATAAATGATTGAAAAGTTATTGAAGTTAAACGTATACTGCGTAATAAATACTGGAGCTGTGGCAAATAAGATCATTGGCAGCGTAATCTTCGTAAATTTCTGGACAAAATTTGCCCCGTCCATATTAGCCGCTTCATACAGATCGTCAGGAATCGACTGCAGCACACCGGTAACCATAACAAATATATAGGGAAAGCCAAGCCACGTCTGAATCATAATTAATGCCGTCTTCGTCCAGAACGGATCAGTCTTCCATGGAATATTGCCGATATGAATAAACGGCAAATAGTTGATCACTGCCAGGACTTGCTGATTGATGGCACCAATGCTGTCGTTAAACATATTCGAGAAACTCATAATCGTCACGAAAGCAGGTACGGCCCACGGCAGGAGAAAAATGATCCGAAACAGACGCTTGCCAACGATGAATTTCTGATTCGTGATAACAGCTGTAATGATCCCAAGCGCAATCTGACACGTTGTCGCCACAATTGTCCATATCAATGTCCAGCCGAGCACGGTCACAAAGGTCGAGCGATACGCACTAAGGAAGAACATATTAAAGAAGTTCTGCAGACCAACCCAGTCGATTAGCTTGGCCGGTGGAATATGGTAGAAATCATAGTCCGTGAATGCCATGAACAGTGTCACCAGAACAGGAAAGACGATTACAAACAGCATGACAAAATAGGCCGGCAGCGTGAGCAGATAGGGGAAGCCCTTCTCCCACATTGTTTTCAGCATTGACCCGACACTTGTATTGACTGTGCCAAGTAGATTCCATTGTGCTGCCACATGACGCGCATCGTACACGCTTAAAGCAATCACCATAAGGAAAATAAATGTCAGAATAATTTGCAGCGTGCCTTCAACTAATAAAAAAAGGGAATGATCCCGAATCGGAACCGTTCCCAATGTAATAAAGCCTTGAAAAGCAGGAATCCCGGCAAGGACAAGTTCAACCAGATATGCAATTGTAACCAGCATAAAAAGTAAACCCTTAAGCAACTGGCCATTATAGAATTGTCCGCAGCCGGGAATGAGGGAAAGCAATCCTGCTTTTCGAACACTTTTCTGTTTCTTGACTTGTGTCATTTTAATCCCCTCATTCTCGCGTTTTATTTTCCGTTATACTTCTGTGCAATTGTTTTATGCAGAGAAGATACAGCATTATCGAGTGTTTGCTTCGGCGTTTTCTTTCCAGAAGCTGCATTAAACATTGCGGGTTCCATTGTCGTCCAGACTTCTGCCATTTCCGGAATTGATGGCATTGGTGTTGACGAATCATATTGCGCAATAACTGCCTTAGAGAGCTGATCATCTGACGCATTGATCTTCGCCTGTGCCTGCGCATTAATCGGAATTTCATTTGTGTATTGATAGAATTTATAACCATTCGTTGCATTTGTCGCATAAGCAAGGAATTTCTGCGCAAGGCTTGGTTCCTTAGTATAAGCAGAAGCTACCCATGCCTTACCACCAGCAAACGGTTTATATTCCTTACCATTCGGCAATGTTGGAATCTTGGCAACGCCGTAATCAATATTTGATTTCTTGTAGGTCGCAGACTGCCAAGGTCCGTCAATAACTGCTGCTGCTGCTCCCTTTACAAATTCATTGGTTACAAAGTTACCGGATGCTTTCACGTCCTGCATGCCTTTCGGCCAGATATCTTTGAACCAGTGTGTCGCATAGGTGACTGCTTTAATCGATCCGGCATTATTCAAGCCAATATCTTTTGAATTCGTATCATTTTTCCCAAATACATAACCGCCGTAGCCAGCATAGAGACCGTAGGCATAATAGAAGTCCGTCCATTTCACAAGGAACCCAGTATTTTTGCCAGGTTCACTCTTAAAAGCAAAACGTTTGTCCGTTGACAATTTCTCCAATTGCTTAAACGTTGTCGGCGCCTTTTTAACCAGCTTTTTATTGTAATAAAGGACAAGCGCCTCAACCGTTTCCGGAGCTCCGTAATATTTCTTGCCCACCTGAACCTGACGCTGCCCTTTGCTGTCCAAATCACCTAAAACGCTCTTGTTGACAGCCAGCAATTGGCCTTGCTGACCAAGCGCGCCCACGCGATCATAAGGCGCCAGCATCACATCTGGGGCTTTCCCTGCCGGTCCGTCAAGATTAAGCGCTGTCAATTGATCGAACATTGGCTTCTTGACAATTTTAATCGTCACATTATTGGCTTTTTCGAATTTGCCGCTAATATCCTTCACAAATTGTCCGTAAGCTGCATTTGATGAATCCACAGACACTGTCAATACTTTCTTGCCCCCAGACGCTGAACTGGACGAACTACTCGATCCACACGCTGCAAGCGTCAGCACCATTCCGGATGCCGCTAAAATAGACATACATTTTCTGACAAACTTCATTCCTGTTCCCCCCTTTTTCATCTTGCACAGCTATTATAAACAGTAAATGTAATCGTTTACAATAGAAATCCTGATGTTACCGATAACAGAATGATGCCGTTTTCATATATCGGTTTTTAGAATCCGGAACGCCCGCGCGGGAACAATGATCTGACCTGCTCGCTGCGTCTCTCCTGTCCAAACGTCAGTCAGTGTCACCTTATACGGGCTTAGCGGAACTATTTGCGCTTCTTGACCGCGGTTGAAAATGAAAATCATCGCCTCGCCATTCAATGCCTTTTGAAAGGCAAGCACTTTATGGTGGTCATCGGCGTGAAGCCATTTCAGTTCACCATACGTGAGCAGCGCTTGATGCGTCTTGCGGATGTGAATCAAGTGTTTCGTGAACGCGAACATCTCGTCATCTTGATCCTGCTTCTCCCAAACCATGCATTTGCGGCAAAGCGGATCGTTGTCGCCGTCTATACCAATCTCGGTACCGTAATAAAGGCACGGTGCGCCGGCCTGAGCAAAGAGAAAGACGAGCGCTTCTTTCACCCGTTCTTTGTCTCCGCCCGCTTTCGTCAGCACACGCGCGGTATCGTGGCTGTCGAGCAAATTGAACGTCACTTCATTGACTGGCTGCTCGTATGTCATAAAATGGGCGTTGACGGTGTACATCGTCTCGCTCGCCGTCAAGCTATCCTCGCAGAAAAAACCAAGGATCGACTGCGTCAGCGGATAATTCATTACACTGTGGAATTCATCGCCTTGCAGCCAGTTCCACGCGTTGTGCCACACTTCTCCGACAATATAGACGTCGCTTTTCACAGCAAGGACTGCCTCATGAAACTTCTTCCAGAACGCGTGGTCAACCTCATTCGCCACGTCAAGGCGCCAACCGTCAATATCAAATTCGCGGATCCAATAGGTGGCGATATCGAGAAGATACTGCTGCACCTCCGGATTCGCCGTATTAAGCTTCGGCATTTTCGGTGTAAAGGCGAATGTATCATAGGACAGCGTCTTTTTCCCCTCAAAATTGCCATTCGTGCCCTCCTTAACCGGAAAGGAGCGAATGTGAAACCAGTCTTTGTAAGGCGATGCCGCCTCATTCTTGACAACATCTTGCCATTGCGGCGAACTGCTGCCAATATGGTTGAAGACCGCGTCGAGCATGATCCGGATACCGCGCTTATGCGCCTCGCTGACTAGACGCGCAAACGTCTCATTCGTCCCAAAATGCGGATCAATGCTCTTATAGTCACGGGTATCATATTTATGGTTGGTTGGCGCTGTGAAAATGGGATTGAGGTAAATACCGTTGATGCCAAGTTCCTGCAAATAATCGAGATGATCAAGAATGCCTTGGAGATCGCCACCGAAGAAATCGTCCCGACCCGGATCCTTACTTCCCCACGGCAATGCATTTACTGGTGAAATCGATGAATCACCGCAGGCAAACCGCTCGGGAAATATTTGATACCAAACGGTACTCTTCACCCAGTCAGGTGCCTGAAAGCGATCGCAGTCATGAATGAACGGGAACTTAAAAAAATGATCTGAAATCGCATAGGTTTGCTTGTTGATGGGTAAAAACCCGCGATCACCATAAAAAACTTCGGATTGGTCTCCCTTAATGACAAAACCATATTGAAGTCGGCGAAACGGCGGCTTAACGGCAGCAAACCAATAGTCATGCAAGTCGGTTTGAGCGATTTTCTTCATGGCGACCTCTGAAAAATTCATGCGATACACGCCCGCTTCCTCCGCACCGTCAAACGGATCAGCAAAGATGAGCGTAACGCAGGCGACATCGTCTTTCTTCGTCCGTATTTTAATATGCAGCGTCTCGTGGTCATACGCATACGCATAGGCGCTGCACGGTTGATGATAGATGGCTGACTTTTCCATTATTGATTCCTCCTCAAATCTTCTCCTGTTCTTTGCCCTCTGTCTGTAGGTAGACAACGGCTTCAAATGGGCGCAAAACAAAACCGTCATCGTCTCTTTGATTATCCGGATAATTACCAAGAACGCGGGTTGCTATGGCGCATCCCGCAAAACGAACGAATTGCGCTTTGTGGCTCAAATTGCAGACTATCCAAGCCGTGTCCTTCCCGATCACACGCCGGTAACCATAGCAGGGATCATTCAATGCATCCAGCAAGCACCATGACCCTTGGCTAAAGACGCGCTGCTTCGTTCGCAGCTCAATTAACGCCTGATAATACGAAAAAATGGATTCGCTGTCAGCTATTTCCGAAGCCGCGTTGAACGCTCCCTCGCCAGTGTTCACGCCTAGCCACGGCTGTACTGACGAGAATCCGCCATACCGTTCATCTGACCATTGGATGGCGCCTCGGGAAGTCATCTTCGAACGCAATTGAATCGTTTTCAAAATTTTCTTTGACGACCAACCGATTTGCGCGGCGCGGCGCGCGAATGAAGCTGCACTGCTGTCCTGATAAGCGTCGACATCGGTTAGCCGCAAATTAAGCATGCCTAATTCCTCCCCTTGAAAAAGGATCGGCAACCCTCGCTGTAAATACATTAATGTCGCCAACATTGTCGCGCTCTCCCGCCGGTAGTTTCTTGTCTCGCCAAATCGGGAGAGCACGCGGGGCATATCATGGTTATTCCAGTAAAGCGCAAAGCAACCGTGACCGGCCAACTCCCGCTGCCAGTTCTTCATGGTCTGCTTAAAGTCCGCTATGTTCAGGCGCTCCCGCTGCCATTCCTTGGCAAGCCGTTGATCGGCATGCGGTCGCTCTGTTTCAAGAATCCGAAACGAAATCACACAATCACATTCACCCCGCCGCGGATCTGAATACAGGCGGGCAAGCCGCTGATCGGCGGAGGCAGCCTCACCAATCAGCAGGCAATCAGGATGCATGCGCCGCATTTGCCGGGCAAACTCCCGCATATAGCGATGAACATGGGGCCGATTCGCGTAATACGCTTCCGCGATCGGATACGGATTATCGGTCTCATGGTTTGGAAACTCACGAAAATGGTGATCCTTCTCAAGATGAATAAATGCATCGAGACGAAAGCCATCGACTCCTTTCCCGAGCCAATATGCACCAATTCGTTCAAACTCTGCGCGCACGTTGGGATTCTCCCAATTCAGATCAGGCATTCGTTCATCGAAAAGATGAAAATAATATTGCTCTGTTCGCTTTTCAAAACACCATGCACTGCCACCGAAAAAGGAACCCCAGTTGGTCGGTTCGCGTTGGTTTTTCCCATCGCGCCAAATATAATAGTCACGATAGTGATTCGTCCGGCTTTTCCGTGCTTCGAGGAACCACGGATGCCGATCGGACGTATGATTCATGACGAGATCGAGTATAAGCCGCATACCTTTTTTCTTTGTTTGATCTACTAGCGCCTCGAAATCAGCATCTGTGCCGAATAACGGATCAAGCGAATAATAGTCACTGACGTCATAGCCATTATCCACTTGCGGCGACTTGAAAATGGGATTTAACCACAACACCGTCACACCTAATGCCGCAAGATAATCCAGCTTCTCAATGATCCCGGGAATATCGCCAATTCCATCATTATTCCCATCTTTAAAACTTTTCGGATAAATTTGGTAGACGACTGCGTTTTGCCACCAATCATTAGCCATCCATGCGTCCCTCCTGTCCCGTTCAAAATACCATCCCTATCTCCGAAAGACAAGAAAATTCAGCTATGTTAGCGCTAACAAAAAAAGTCAGATGCATCTCACTCGACCGTCGACGCTCTGACGATTAGTTCTGGTTGAAAGATACGACTGCCTATCCGTCCACCATCCAAGTCAATCTTCCGCAAGAGCATCTTGGCAAGCTCCTGCCCCATTTCGATCACGGGCTGCCGAACGGTCGTCAGCTTTGGTGAGGCGATGCGATCAAGGAAAACACCGTCAAACCCGGTGACAGCAACCTGTTTGGGAATTTCCAGTCCGAGCTGCTGAACACCGCGAACGACGCCGATCGCCATCCTATCTGTTGCACAGACGATGGCCGTCTTTTGTTTTATTTCCTGAAAGACGTCAATTATCCTTGCTTCCGCCACATGCGAACTGTTTTTCATTTTATAAATCTGCTGCTGGAAATCAAAAGCTGCCATTACTCGCTGATAGCCCTTGATTCGTTCCTCCATGAACGGTTCCGTCACATCCATCGCAAACAAAATAATTCGCTCAAAGCCGAGATCAATGACATGCTGCACGGCTTTCTTTATCCCCATTTCGTTGTCCACATCAACGAAATCGTAGCCATGATTATTTTGACCAAATAAGACGATTGGCTGATTGATTTTATCAATAATACTGTCATAATCATCACAGCGCATCCCTGTCACAATCACCCCATCACTGCGGCTGATTTGATGAGAATTACGCGTCACGAGCTGCAACGCATAGTGATGCACATCCAATTCTGTAGCCACTCCTGTTAATAGATTCATATAATAAGGCTCTGTTGTATCCATTTCCTCTAAAATTAGCAATTTAATGACTTGTGTTCGATTGTGTACTAAAGCGCGTGCTGCGAAATTAGGCACATAATTTAATTCCTTCATTGCCTGATAGACTAAATCACGCAGTTCAGTCGACACTTTATCCGGATGATTCAACACACGAGACACGGTCATTTTTGAAACAACAGCCTTTTTCGCCACATCGGTAAGTGTCACCATATCGCTTCATCTGCCTTTTTTAAGCGTTCTCATCATTAGAATATCACGCTGATTGGGTGGATTCTAGCGTCGAGCTTGATCGTCACCATATTGTAAAGTGGCGAAACTTCACCCGATCTTTTCGATGCAATTGATTGTAATTATTAAGGAATGAACGTAAAATACAAATTAGCGTTGTGTAAACGTTTACTTTTCCGCATGACTAGTTTAGGAGAGGAGGAGCTCCGCCGCTTAAAAGACTCTATATATTATTTAGCGGCTTATTCTGGCTTATGAATCAGTCCATGTCACGATATACGAATCAAACATTATTTCAGCTCACCTGGCCTTTTTTTATTGAAATTGGCCTTCATATGATGATGGGCATGATGGCAACGTTAATGCTTGGCCGTTATTCAGACGCAGCCGCCGCGGGGGTCGGTGTGGCCAATCAACTGCTTAATTTATTTATACTGGTGTTTAACGTCACGTCAATAGGTGCAACCCTTTTGATCAGCCGTCACCTAGGCGCAGACCACGGGGATCGAGCTGTGAAGACGGCACACGCCGCTTTCTTCATGAACTTTTGGCTCGGTTTGCTTATCGCCGCGATTGTCTTTTTCTTTGGCAGCCATTTTCTTGCCCTATTCGATGTACACGGCCAAATATATAGAGATGGGTTAACATTTCTACATATTTGTGGTGCCTCCTTATTTCTTGAAGCGATGATTCAAATCTTCAGTGCAATTATTCGCAGCCATGGATTGGCCAAACAGGCAATGTTTGTCACTATTTTGATGGATATGATTAGCGTGGGCGCCAATCTTATCGCGACACATGGTTTATTAGGTTGGCCGATGGTGGGAGTCCTCGGCGTCTCTTGGGGTATGGTCGGTGCCCGATTGGTCGCTCTCGTTCTCCTAATAGTCATTGCGTGGCGTCAGCTTCACTTGATGATCATGCCCTCAGACTTATTTCACATCGAGCGCAGGACTATTCATGAACTGCTGGCAATTGGACTGCCCTCAGCGGGCGAGATTTTCTCCTACCAAATTGCACAATTGTCGATAACTGCTTTAGTGGCGATACTTGGCGGATCGTCGCTCTCTGCCCGTGTCTATATTGTTAACGTAACAATGTTCTGTTTTCTGTTTACGTCGGCTATTGCTGAGGCAACGCAGCTTCTTGTCGCCCGTTCAATGGGATCTGGCAAAGAAAACGAAGCCTATTCCCGCGGCTTACGCACTGTGCGTATTGCTACCCTGTCCTCGCTCGCCGTATCCATTGTTATCGCCAGCCTTGGCAGCCTCATTCTTTCCCTCTTTACCCATACAGAAGCAATTATTGCCATCGGGCTGCCGGTACTGTGGATTAATGTGCTTGCTGAACCGGGAAGAGCGATTAATATCGTATTGATGAGTTCCCTTAAGTCAGCTGGCGATGTGCGTTTTCCAGTCCTCATCGGGGTTTGCTCGATGTGGACGATCGCCGTCGGATTAAGCTATCTATTAGGATTATATTGGGGATTCGGTTTATTAGGTATTTGGATCGCGCAAGGCGCTGACGAATGGTTTCGCGGCATTTTCGCGCTTAGACGCTGGCGCTCACGGCCATGGCTGCATCATCAACCGTCAGAAGTTATCTTCCAAGACTGAAAATCTATTCTCTGTCTTAGATGAACACGATTAATTTTTTTAGATTACTACACGTTTACCAGTCAATAGGCCTAGCTGTAATAAGCAGACTATTGACTTATTTATTCGATAAAAATTGTAATTTTTCTACATTTTAATTTCTGAAATGACAATTTATGACACTATTTTCCATGACTTTTTCACCATATGGCCTATTTTCCACATCTTTGATATGTCCTCTTCCTCTTTTCTCTTCATTCACTTCGCAGTATGATAGATGAAAATTTATTTTACTAGAGATTTAGACTATCGTTTTCAATAGGAGGGGGAAGCCGACTTATGGCAAAAATCGTTAAAAGTTTAGCTAGTTTATTAGTGAGTTTTGCACTTTTTTTCACTGCTATTCCTGCATTTGCTGCTTCCGAAACGGACACGCCCACCGCAGTCAGCCAAGGAACGAGCCAAACGGTGTTGGACAATGCCAGTTATTTTGGTAACTTACCGAGTGACACACCGATAACGGTGGATATCGTGATGAAAACAAGAAATGAATCATATCTGCAAAATTATATTAACCAGACAGTCGATCCACGGAGCCTGCTCTATCATCACTATCTAAGCGTCAACGCTTTCCGTGCCGCGTTCGGTGGCTCACCGCTCGCCGTTTCCGCACTTACAAATTATCTCAAGCGCTTTTCCATTTCTTCAACCGTTTATTCAGATAATCTCGTCATCACGGCATCAGGAACAGTCGGCGAATTTAATAAAGCGTTCTCCGTTAACGTGCAGAAGGCGAAATTCAAGGGGCACGTGTTCCACGGAACACGGCAAAAGCCGATGCTCCCTCGTTTCATCGCCAACTCTATTCTTGCCGTTCTTGGTCTCAGTGATTATTCCAAATTCACTCCGCAAATGGTTAAACGTCCGGTCGCGATCAAAAGTAGCGCTCAGTCAGGACCGCTTAATCTTGACCCTTCCGATTTAATTAAGCGTTATGATGTACAGCCGCTTTACGATAAAGGGATGAACGGCTCTGGCCAGACAATTGGCATCATCACCTTAGCCAATTTCAATCCTGACGATGCCTATCAATTTTGGAAAGCGGAAGGAATTGACAGTAAAGACAATCGAATTAATGTCGAGCCCGTCGACGGCGGAACAGGCTATGATGGGTATGATGAAACAACGCTTGATGTCGAACAATCGGGTGCCTTGGCACCGCAGGCCAATCTAAATGTCTATGTCGGTCCAAATTCTGATGCTGGCTTCGTCGATGCCTTTGCTACAGCGATTAACGAAAACAAAGCGGCCCAGTTATCGGTTAGCTGGGGAATGAGCGAAACAGCTATTGCCGATTCCGTTGCTGATAAAACTGAGGATCCAGCTTATGCGCTCGTTTTCAATCAACTGTTTGAGCAGGCCGCCGCCCAAGGTATCTCGATGTTCGCCTCAGCCGGAGATGGCGGTGCTTATGACGCCGCGCGTGATGCCGGAACTTATGATTTGTCGATTGATAATCCAACCGACAGTCCTTATATCACATCAGCTGGCGGCACAACGCTGCCGTGGTCTTATACAACGAGCACAGGAATTACCATTAATGTTCCATCTGAACGCGCTTGGAGCTGGGATTATCTCTATCCCTTCTTTGATTCACTTGGCCTCAATCAACCTGACCCAACAACCGGTGCCGTCAATCTTTCTTCGTACTTTGTCGGAACAGGTGGCGGCTATAGTTCAATTTTCGCGACACCAGATTATCAAAAAGGTGTTTCCGGTGTCGATCATTTTACAGCTATCAAAGAATGGCAGCCAAGCAGTGACTTCACTTCAATCACCCGGCTCGCTTCGCCGCAGCTCCTTACCGGCAGCGGCAACGGTCGCGCTGTGCCGGACGTGGCACTGGATGCCGATCCGTATACAGGCTATAAAGTTTATCTATCTGACCCCGGGCAGCCAGGCACTGATTCCGGCTACGAAACCTTTGGTGGGACGAGCATCGTCTCCCCGCAGCTCGCTGGATTGACTGCGTTGATGAATAGCGGTGAACGGGCGCGAATTGGTTTCTGGAACGATCAGATTTATAAATTTGCCAAACAATCGGATTCTCCGTTCGACCCGTTGAACGCATCCGGAACATCGAATGATAATCTTTATTACACCGGTACATCCGGCACGCTCTATAATCCGGCCACCGGACTCGGCACCATCGATGTCGCTGCATTGTATAAAGATTTCTCCAAATAATCAAGTTGAAAAAGGGAGGCCGCGGCCTCCCTTTTTTTGTGCTTACAGATTTAAGAAGATTTAGATTTCAGAGGGCCTAAGTATAAGAAAAAGCTATGACTCGGCCGTCGTCCAATGGACTCGGCTTCGCCAAGTTTTTCTAATACGTTTAAGAAGATTTAG
>JBDNRH010000013.1:0-50396 GCA_047718535.1 Sporolactobacillus sp. | reverse complement strand
AAGCTATGACTCAGCCATCGTCCAATGGACTCGGCTTCGCCAAGTTTTTCTAATACGTTTAAGAAGATTTAGATTTCAGAGGGCCTAAGTATAAGAAAAAGCTATGACTCAGCCATCGTCCAATGGACTCGGCTTCGCCAAGTTTTTCTAATATTCTTGAAGGATATTCTTATTTTTTGTCGAATAGTATCTATGTGGTAAACTAACTTATGAAAGAAGGCTGATAAATGTTCGTTAAACCTGTGACTGTCCCCTACCACTTACTCCAGTATGAAGCCTGTTTGCGCCGGCTTCCACCCGGCCCGGCTTTAAAGACTCTTTCTTTACAGGCGAAAAATTATCGCGCCGGATTTAAAGGTGAACAGATGCTGGAACCTCTATTAAACGACTTGCCCCGCAAAGATTATTACGTATTTCATGATTTACGTCTGTCGAACCGCTTTTTTTGTTTTCAAATCGATTATCTGATTCTGACCCTCTCTTTTTTTCTCATACTCGAAGTGAAAAATATAGCTGGTATCTGTGCTCTAGATTTTAACTCGCATACATTGAAGCGAAAATTAGAGGATCACTTTGACAGTTACGATGATCCAACGATTCAGGCGGCTAAGCTTCGCCTGCAATTTCAAGATTGGCTCTGTCTGCACTGTCCTCAATACGCCTCGTTTCCAATCGAGGATCGCGTGGTTTTTCCTTCACCAGCTACATTTATTCATTTGGAAAATGGCCTGGCTGAGCAGCAGGATAAAATTATTCGTGGCCCGCAGCTCAGACTCAGAATGAATTCGCTGACCGACCGGTATTCCGCGAACGTACACACATCATTGAAAAGTATTCATACGCTTTCCGATAAACTTCTGACAGCCCACCAACCCAAACGAGTCAATCTTTTTGACACCTATTCTATTTCGCCAGAATCCATTATAAAAGGCGTTCAATGTCCCAATTGTGCACATCTGCCAATGACACGGCTGCGTCAAAACTGGTTATGCCCCAAATGTGGCCATGCAGCGCCAAAAGCTTATCAGTCTGCGCTCACAGATTATCAGCTTATTTTTGGCAATAAAATCACCAGCAGACAATGCAAAGATTTTCTCCAGCTCGACTCATTATCTACGGCTCGCTACCTTCTTAAGTCCATTAATCCAAAGCCTCTCGGTGCAAGAAAAAACAGAACGTTTCTTTTATCCTGACAGCCTGCTGAAAAATATTAACTTTAACTGATCGTAACGCGCTACTCTGCAGACAAACCGAGCTACTCTGTAGACAAATCCGATACTCTGCAGACAAAACGGCCTACTCTGTAGACAAAACGGCCTACTCTGCAGACAAATCGACCTACTCTGTAGACAAATCTGCTACTCTGCAGACAAAACGGCCTACTCTGTAGACAAATCCGATACTCTGCAGACAAAACGGCCTACTCTGTAGACAAATCCGATACTCTGCAGATAAATCTGCTACTCTGCAAACATTCATCAAATTATGGCACAACAAATCGGCTTCGTCCCTCTACACGCGGGAAGAAGCCGATTTTCCAGCTATAAATCAGCGATCAACGATATCGACATGATAGGTTTCCAGCCACTCATTGATCATCGCCAGATGGGCAATCAGCTGTGGCCCGGTCATGAGCTGGCCAAACCACGGCACGGTGAACGACGCGCCGCCTGTATCGACAATCGCCTGCACCTTCGCCTTATCCATAATTTCCAGCAGCGGCGCATTCGGTGTGTCTAGCACTTGCTGGAGCCAAGCGGACACGGCCTTTGTATACGCCGGATGATAGGTTTTCGGATATGGACTCTTTTTGCGATAAAGGACATCATCCGGGAGATAGCCTTCAAGCGCCTTACGCAAAATACCCTTCTCACGGCCACCGAGCATTTTCATATCCCAAGGCACATTCCATAGGTATTGTACAATCCGGTGATCGGCAAATGGCACACGCACTTCAAGACTCGCGCCCATACTCATACGGTCCTTGCGATCAAGCAGCGCTGTCATGAACCAGTTGAGATTCAGATAAAAAAGTTCCCGCCGTTTGGCATCGATGCCTGTTTCGCCATCGAGACGCGGCGTTTCCGCAATAGTCTCGTTGAACCGCATCAACGAATAGTCCTTCAGATTGAGCCGGCTGCTCCATTTATCGTTAAGCAGCGCCTGGCGCGCATCGGTCGACCGCATCCATGGAAAGCCCTCCTTCGCAGAAGTCTCCGGACTGTGGAACCAAGGATACCCTCCGAAAATTTCATCGGCACATTCACCGGAAAGCGCCACCGTGAACTGCTTTTTAATCCCTTCACAAAACCAAAGCAGCGACGAATCAACATCTGCATATCCGGGCATATCGCGTACACGAATCGCCTTTTTCAAATAAGAAACAAGTTGTTCATTATTAATGATTAGATTATGATGCACCGTTCCGAGATAATCCGCGACTTCTTGAATAAACGGCGCGTCGCTATTGGGCTGAAATTTACTTTTGTGAAAATATTGATCATTATTAATATAATCAATGGAATAGGTATGCAGCGCCCCGCGCCCCTGCTTCTTAAAATAATCGGCAGCCAGCGCTGAGATGCCGCTTGAATCAAGGCCGCCCGATAGAAAAGTGGTCACCGGCACATCGGCAAATAGCTGGCGCTCGACCGCATCTTTGACAAGAAAACGAATATGTTCCGCCGTCTCTTCAACACTATCTGTATGCACCGCACTTTTGACATTCCAATATCGCCAGATTTTCAGTCCTTCTGCACTGAATATCATGGCATGCGCGGGCCGCAGCTCGTCAATTCCCTGATAAACGCCGTGACCAGGCGTACGTGAAGGGCCAAGGCCAAACACTTCTGCAAGTCCCTCTCGTTCAATCGACGGTTGACAATCTGGATGCGCGAAAATCGCCTTGATTTCTGAACCGAAGAGTAAACGGCCGCCCTTTCGGCTATAAAAAAGCGGTTTTACGCCCATTCGATCACGAGCAGCGAACAGAACACGACGCGCAGTGTCCCAAATCGCAAAGGCGAAAATTCCGTTAAAATGATCCAAACACGCCTCTTTCCACTCGATATATGCTGTCAAGAGAACCTCCGTATCGGAATGTCCCTTAAACTGATAACCCGCTCGAAGCAAATCTCTCCGAATTTCTTCTGTATTATATAATTCTCCATTATAGACAAGAAGATAGTCCTGACCGCGCACCGTTTTCTGCATCGGCTGACAGCCATTCTGCGGATCGACAACAACAAGCCGCGCATGGCCAAATGCCGCATGTTCTGATAACCAGATCGCCAAATCATCCGGCCCGCGTGTGGACAACGTCTGCGCCATCGCATTCACCGTTTTTGCTTCACCGCGCAGATCATGCCGCCAGTCAATCCAACCCGTAATTCCGCACATTAAGGTCATCCTTTCCTAGTCATCACGACCAATTAAGTTACGTCACCATCTTATGCAACAAAATTGGGCCTGTGAGAAACACGGCAAAATATGCAAATTCCACCACGTGGCGGAATTTACATATTTACGGACGGAAACAAACCGACTATCATGAAAAGTATAGGATAAGAGATTTATAATGAATGAAAAGGAATGTTTTCATGAAAAAGATAGTAACATGGATTCTGTCCATGTTTGTGTTAATTGGCTGCGTCTACCTCATTCTATTCATCATCTCCAGCAAATTCAGTCCCGAAGCCGATCACGTCCCGTTCATTAATGACGATCGCGTGATCAGTCCGAAAGTTGAAGCCTATCGTCCTGTTTTTAAAAAATACGCACAGATTTATGGTTTGGCAGATAAAACGGATTTGCTGATGGCGATGGCGATGCAAGAATCAAAGGGAGACGCGGTTGACTTGATGCAAGCTTCAGAAAGCCAAGGGCTGCCAAGAAACACGATTAAGAATCAAGCGGAGAGTATCAAGATTGGAACTCAATACTTTAAAAAGTCGCTGGATCGGGCCAATGGCGATATCCGGCTTGCTCTGCAAAGCTATAATTTCGGGATTGGGTTTACAAACTTTGTAAACTCACACGGCGGCAACTATAGTGAATCACTGGCTGAACAATTCGCTAAAGAAAAGGCATCTGAGCTTGGCTGGTCGTCTTATGGCGACCCGCATTATGTCAGCCACGTTCTTCGTTATTATTATAATGAAAAAGAAAAGCGCGAATACGCGAAGAAAAATAATGATTAGGAAAAATGAGCATACGAATAATTCAGATAATGCGGTGCAGGCAATGACAAAAATGCTTATAATTAAACACGAACTAATCATATACTTAGTTATAACTTTTCTAGTTACTTGGATATTTTGGGGCATTTCATTCACCTCGAACACATTAAATGGTCCATTTCGCATAATGGGATCATTTCTTCCAAGTATTATGTCTATAATTTTTATTGGATATGCCAACGGATTTAATGGAATTAAAAAATTATTCAAGACGTTAACGATATGGAAAGTTAGTCCATTTTTTTATGCATTTATATTTTTATATACTGCAGTATCTCTCTATTTACCATCATTTATTTGTAGCATCATTGGATTAAACTATAAAATTCACATGAATAATCATATTTCAAGTTTCCCACTTACTTCACCATTAACTATACTCACTTGTTTTTTTGCTGTTATGATTTTTGGAGGTCCAGTTGGAGAAGAACTTGGTTGGAGAGGATTTGTATTACCCAAACTTCAAAAAAAATTTAATCCATTTATATCCAGCATAATACTGGGTGTTATTTGGGCAGGGTGGCATATCCCATTTTTTTATTTTCATATTTCTGGTTATAATGTCAGTTTTGTTAGCTATCTTTTAGAAACAATTTGGTTAACGATTTTATTTACATGGTTGTACAATAATACGAAAGGCAGTCTATTAATTATAATATTGTTTCATAGCTTTGATAATTTTGTAATGGCAATTTGCTTTAATACTTTCATGAAGTATTTCAACATCTATTCAATCATTTTGTGGATAATAAGACTAATCATTATGTTATATATTGTTTTTGATATGTTTAGAAAGCCGTTAAAACAACTTAAATAATACATTCTATACCGAATCTGAATTTTCAAAATGTATTGTGATGACTATGTGGATAAGCTAAAGTTTTTCATAAATGTATTCGAATAACAGCCGATCCCTCAAACTACACATCCTGAAGGATCGGCTGTTATTGCTTGTATTAATAATTATGCTGCAAAGAGGCGCTGATTAAAAGAACGGCAGCTGTCGCCCAATGCAGAAGCATACCGACAACTGGGATAAAGCCGAGCACGCTGGCCAAAATGCCAAGAACACTGCCCGGATAGCTTGTCCGATCCTGCGTGCAGAAGACAAGCGTGATAATATGTAGAATAAGTGCGGCCGCAAGCGGCGTCCAGCCGAGACTGATAATAAAAAAGCCGCCGAAAACCGGGATGCCGAGGAATGCCTCGTACCCCGCCGATATCCATTTCAATGTTCGTGAAGCTGGCAACTGTATTCCTCCCTATTTGAGCTTCGGCTCTTTCTTAAATAAACCAAAGACAGCAATCGTTTCCACTATATTTGTAAACGCGTATGGATCAATTGTTTGGATAATCCGACGCAACTCATAGAGTTCATAGCGCGTGATTACAATCATCAGCGTGTCACGGTCACGTCCCGTGAATCCGCCCTTTGAGGGGATACGCGTAATTCCACGTTCTAAATGTGCATAGATGGCTTTCTGCAATTCGTCTGTCTTGTCGGTCACAACCCATGCGGTCAGCTTCACATAGCGGGTGTGAATCGCGTCCACAATTCGTGTCGCCACATAGAGTTCGAGCAATGTGTAGAGCGCGCGCCGCCAGCTAAAGAGGAAGCCGGCTGATAAGATAATCAATGCATTAAGCGAGAACATATAAAAACCGAACGGCCGATCCTTTACCCGGGATAGAATCATCGCAATGATGTCCATGCCGCCGGTTGACGCGCCGAATTTCAAAGTAATGCCGACACCAATTGACTGAACGACTCCACCGAATACGGCATTCAGCAAAATATCCTCGGTCAGCGGATGAATCGGCATAAACGTCATGAACACGGTCGTCAGCAAGACACTCAGCGTACTGTAGAGGGTGAACCGGCGTCCGACCTTGATCCAGCCGATGATCGCCACCGGAATATTGAAAACGAGCAGCAACAAGCCTGTGCTGAGATGCAGCGGGGTCTGCGCTAAAAGAGTAGACACTAACTGGGCAATACCGGTGACCCCGCCTGAAAGAACTTTTGCCGGTATTAAAAAAATATTGAGCGCCGCCGCATTCAACAACGCACCCGCTATGACAATCGTCAATACTTTTGAATCTTGATAAAGTGAATTCAATCTTAACGTCAAATTAATGGCTCCCGTCGCACTCATTACGTCTAAATTACCATAATTAACCGACGCGTCGCAACTCATCTTAATAGAAATCTATCGCACGCAATTATAATATTTCCATTCGCAGCCGGCTGCCTTTGCCTGACGGCTCGGCAGGCGTGACCATCAATTGTCTTGGCAGGCGAGCGCGCATCTCCGGCACATGACTGATCACGCCAATGGCCATTCGATGCATATGCAGGCGTTCCAAGGCATTCAGTACAGTATCCAGCAATTCTGGATCAAGCGTTCCGAAACCCTCGTCAAGGAAAAAGAATTGCAGCGGCACATTGCCGGTCAATTGGATCTGTTCGGAAAGAGAGAGGGCAAGCGCAAGCGACGCGAGAAATGTTTCTCCGCCAGAAAGCGAGGACACCGGCCGACGAATACCGCCATTCCCATTGTCGCAGACTACGAAGCTGCCATCATTTTCCGACTCTAAAGCATAGCGATTATGCGTCAAATCGCCTAACCGTTTCGAGGCTGCGATACACACGTGATGCAGTTGCTCACTCGCCACAAAGGCGACAAACGCATTGCCGCGAAAGACGCGCTGCAATTTATCCAGCTGATCAGCTGCTTTTTCTGCCTCACGCCGCTCTCTTCTAAGCAACGTATAGCGTGTATGCCTTTCCTTAAGTGCAGCCAATTGGCTTGTTAAAGCACCTGTTTCTTCGCGCAGGGCGGCAACGGACGTTTTCAGCTCATTCATGCGCTGATAGCTAGTCGTGACCGTCTCTTCGTTCGTAGTCTGTCCGTCGAGCTTGGCTGTCAGTATCTGAATCTGCGTTTGCAGCATGGTGACGCGTTGCTGATAAGCGGATGTCTCCGCCTCCAGTCGCTGCCGAATTGGTGGATCAAGCCGTGCGGACTGAACAGATGCGCGGCTGTCGAATTCGGATGCCTCGATCATCACCGTCCACTCATCGCTGAGCGTCTGCTGCGCCTTTTGCGCACGCTCGGCACGCTGCACGCTCGCCTCCTGATCCTTTTCCGCCTGAGCAAGCACGCGCCACGCCTCGCGCCATACATCGTCCGCCTGTTTCCTTTCCCGCTGAAAGGTGTCTAGACGTTCCGTCGCCTGCTTCAGCTGAACTGACGGATCCTCATTGTCTGTAAAACCAAGTGCTCGTAATTCATCGCCTATTTGCTGCGCCTGCTTCTGCGTACTATCATACTGACCTTGAAGATGATTGAGCCTCTGACCAAGCGCATTCCTTTTCTGCTGACTTGCTGATAGCTTCGCTTCCAAACGAGCTTTGCTCATTTGCGCCTCACGGCGTGCGTCCACCAGCTGCTCGCGCGCCTTGTCACGTCGCTGCACGTCTAAGATGACCTTCTCCAGCTCTTCAACAGCTGGAAAAGTAGACGACCACTGTTCACGCACTATTTTTTCCTGTTGATGCAACTCGCGTGCCTGAATCTCAATTGATTCCTTCTTTTCTTTGTACAAACTGAGCCGAGTTGTGCATTCTGACTGGGTCACGAGCAACTGCTGATGGCGCGCCTCAATACGTGCGAGCGTCTCGGACACCTGCAGGACGTCCTGATGAACCGCTTTGGCTGCACGGGTAGCCTCACGCCCATCGTCATCAAGCGAAAGATGCACTTCCTTAACTTGGGGGCTCGGCGCAGACGTCGCCGGCAAAACAAGATTGGAAAAATGACCGGCCAGCTGTTCGAGCGTGGACAGACTGACTCGGCACTCATGTCCTGCTTCGTCGAGCTGACGCTGCACTTGCTGCAGCGCCGCGTGCTGCAGCTGCCAGTCGTCCGGCATGCTCAGACGCTGGGTTGCCAGCTGCGGATGATGAACAGCGCCGCAGACCGGGCAAGGCGCACCTTCTTCAAGGTTTTCCGCGAGTGTAGACGCTAGATACTCCATCCGCTGCTGTTCATATGCCTGACGCTGCGCCTCCTCCTGAAGCGCGAGGGCTTGTTTTGTTCGCTCAATTCTCTCATCAAGTGAAGACGCATCCGCGTAGATTTTTTCCAATTGACTGAAAAAGTTCTTCCGTTCCTCGTCGGCTGCAGTAAGATCACGAACGGCTTGCTCAGAAATCTGTTTGCTGCT
Organism: Sporolactobacillus sp.; assembly: GCA_047718535.1. Taxonomy (GTDB): domain Bacteria; phylum Bacillota; class Bacilli; order Bacillales; family Sporolactobacillaceae; genus Sporolactobacillus. The sequence continues at coordinate 41,928 of JBDNRH010000013.1, read as the reverse complement.
CAGCCATTGCGCCTGCGCAGCCCGCCAGTCAGCGCGCTTCATCTCCAGCTGTTCATGCAATTGATCCAATTTATTTTTCGCGTCACGCGCCGTTTGCAGCTGTTCCCGTTCTTCTGAAGAGACCGTGGTGCTTTCAATCTGCGCGTCATAAGTCTCTATTTGTCCATTCACTTGAGCAATTTTCTTATTAAAAGCCGCATCCGCCTCTTCAGCGGCCGACAAGTCACGCGACAACTGCTTTGTTTCAACGCTCCAGTCAATGAGCGAGCGCTTCAGTCCATCAAGGCGCTGACTGAGCGCCTCGCCATGCTGCGCCTTGCGCACTATCTCCTGAAGCCGCGGTTCTTCGGTCGTCATTGCCTTTTCCGCATCAAGAGCTTGAGCTTTCTTTGACTGTTCTTGCTGCGCCGCTTGGCTGCATCTCGCTTTCGCTGCCTCAGCTGCTGCGAGCGCCTCGTGGTGCTCCTTCTCCGCGCGAACAAGCGCGTCTAGATAAGGAATAAGCTGCTTCGCCGCCTGATCCGCGCGAAGGCGCTCATTCATTTCATTATACTGACCGCGTGACTTTTCACAGATCGCATACGCCTGCTGCTTGGCAATCAATTCTTGCTGCGTATCCCAAATCGCACTCAATTTCTGATACGTCTGCGTCTCTACGTCCAGCGCTTGCTGCTCGGCGGCGAGCTTGGCTTTTGTCTGCTGAACATGCGCGTCTAAACCCGTCAATGCGTCTTTTGAAGCATCACCAAGCAAAGCCAGCTGATCGGCAATCGACTTCAGCCTTTGCTGATTCTGATCCGAACGTTCTTTCAAACGGGCGATCAAAGCATCGCCGTATTTCTCTAGGTGAAAAAGCCGCTGCAGCATTTTCCGCCGGTCGCTGCCCTTCAGCGAGAGAAATTCAGCAAATTTACCTTGCGGGAGCACAACAGCACGCGTGAAATCATCCGGTGTCAAGCCAAGAATCTCCTGCACCTTCTGCGTCACCTCGCGTTCCTTATCGGCAAGCACTTCACAAGTCTGGCCAAGCCGCAGCAACCGGCAAGAGCTGAGACGAACCCCGCCCGTCTTCGCCCGTTTATAGCTTCGTTCCGCGCGATAACGCAGCGTTTCGGCGCCGTTTAATTCAAAAGTGAAACTGACCGAAAGCTCAGACTCAAGCTGATTCATAATACCTTGCGTGTGATTCGCCGCCCGCTCAACTGTTCCGTAGAGCGCAAGCGTCATCGCGTCCAAGAGCGTCGATTTTCCACTTCCAGTCGGGCCGAAAATGCCAAATAGACCATCAGCCGTCAATTTTTCGAAATCCACACGCTGCAGCTCGCGAAAACTATTCAATCCCTGAAGGGTCAATTCAATCGGTCGCATCGCGCATCACCCCCGCGGCAGCTTCAGATTCTGCCGCTTCTTCATTGACAAGCTGCAAGAAAAGCTGTACCAAGTTCTCTTCCGGCTCCGCCCCTTGCATCTGTTCTTCATAAAAACGGATAAACAGCTGATCAATAGGTAGCGAACGAATTGTCTGGCGCTCCGTCGCCGGCTTGTCCGGATAAATGGGACGAATGCTGACAAAATGATCATTGCGCTGGCGCAAGTCCTGGATGTCGTGAATCGATAACGCGTCGCGAAGCGTGATCTCTAGGTCGATCCAAGCGCCGGCGTCATGGCCTTCGTCCAACCAGTGCCGCACCTCTTCGATACCATTCGGTGCCTGCCAAGTGACGAGCGGGCGACCTGCAGACAGCGGCACACTCTCAATTTGCGCAGATTTCCCTGGCTGAGCATCAATAATCGTCACAGATTTCGTCTGACCCGTTTCCGAGAAGCTATAGGCAAGCGGCGATCCCGCGTAGCGAATCGCTCCTCCCTGATGATGAATCGTCTGCGGCCGATGCAGATGCCCAAGCGCTATATACTGCGCCTCGGCAGGAAAGGCAGACGGCGAGACCGTATACGCGCCGCCCACCTGAATGGGGCGTTCAGACGCTGATTCACGTCCTCCTGCCACAAAGAGATGGCTCATTAGAAGATTAACAGTATCCTTTTGAAACTGAGCGGCATGCTCGGCGAACAGAGCGGCAAGCCGCCTGTCATACGCTGCTTGAATCTTCGTTTCCTCGTTGACTGCACTCAGAACTTCATTCAGACGCGCTTCGGAAGGATAAGGCACACACGAAAGCACTAGCAACTCATCTGTCCGCTTAATCGGCACGCGAACAGGTTCCACGACCGGTCGGCCAATAATTGTGATCCCCTGTCTATTCGCAAGTGGACGGGCCGCTTCCAGCCGATCCGGACTGTCATGATTGCCGGCGATGACAACGAGCGGGCGCTGTCCGTTCAGCGAAAGACGCTGCGCGGTATCATAGAAAAGTGCTTCAGCACTTGCCGGCGGATTCACCGAATCAAAAACGTCACCCGCCATTAAGACAATATCGACTTGCTGCTCATCGGCGATCCGGCACATTTCATCCAAAACCGCCGCCTGTTCGTCCTCCCGTTTCCGTCCTTCAAGCGTTCGCCCTAAATGCCAGTCCGCCGTATGTAAGGCTCTCATTGTCTCTCTCCTTCCCCGTCGCCAAAAGCAACAGCCAAATCACAGTCAAACGAATAAATAAAGACGCGATCGACCGAGCGCTTCCATATTCGCTCAATCGCTAGCTTATAGAGCGCTAATTGGGTATGATATCTTTTTCTCAGCTCGCGCGTGGCCGCTTCAGATTGCGGAAATAGCCGGCGCAGATGATCAGTTTTATAATCCAGAATCGTTAATCCTTCTGCAGATTCAAAGATACAGTCAATGACGCCCTGAATCAGCACAGCTTCCCTTGCTGGATCGTTTGTTTGCTGCTGCGGCGGATAGATTTCATCCGGATCAACAGAGAGGCTGAATGGCACTTCTCGGCTGACATAGTCGGCATGCTGCAATTGCTGACCAAGCGGGGCGGCAAAGAAGCGAGCGATGGCCGCAAAATCGATTTGGCCCGCCTCATCATCGGTTAAAATTTCACGTGTGACAAGAGTTTGCGCATCATGCGTCAATTCAGCAATAGTCAGCGGCTGGCGCAAATCAAGATGCTGCATCAAAACATGCACAGCCGTGCCACGTTCCGCAGCCGTCAGGCCCGTCTTCTGAAGAAAACGGGGCCGATCGCCGAGAATTAAATTTTCCTGTTCGGGAAGCAGTCTATCGTCCCGTCCCTCACTGAAATAATCCTGATGCGCCTTAATTTCCGTAACGGTTTGCTTGGCCATCAAATGAGTGGCACGTTCAAAAGGATAGTGCCAACTGAGCCTTTGTGCCACTTCATCCTGATACGCTGAGAACGAGACGACAGTTTTCCCTGCTCTCAGTCGGGCAAAACGAGTCTTTTCCCGTTCCGCCATCTCTAGCGCAGGTGCGTGAATTGCCGCAGCGGGCAGACGTTGAATGACCCAGCTAGACGGATCTCTGGCAACTTCGGTTTCTCGTGCGGATGGTTCAGTGTCAACTAAATCATCTGCAGCGGGATGGCGAATAAGGCTTGACCCAATCCAGTCGATGAACGCCGTCGCTGAGCGGCGCAATGGTTCCGGCAACAGCCAAGAATCCGTGCGACTGGCGCGTCCCCACTTAGTAAGGCTGCTGGCAAGGCTGCGGCACGTCGCCAATACGATTAATTTTTCGCGGGCACGGGTCAGCGCCACATAGAGAATTCGCATTTCCTCAGCGAGCGAATCGGTGCGCAGTCTGTCTTGAATCGCCAGATAGAGCAGCGTGGGCAGACTGATTCGCTGCTCGGGGTCAATCCAGCGCGTGCCAAATCCGATCGACGGGTGCAGCAGCGCGGGCGCAGCTAAATCACGCGTATTAAAAGATTTACCTAAGCCAGCGATAAAAACAATCGGAAACTCAAGCCCTTTGCTTTTGTGAATCGTCATCACCCGAACGACATCGGCCTGCTCGCTCAGCGCACGCGCCTCGCCCATATCGCCGCCTGTTTCGCGCAGGCGGCTGATGAAGCGCAAAAAGCGGAAAAGTCCGCGAAATGATGTCTGTTCGTATTGGCGCGCCCGATCATAAAGTGCCTGCAAATTCGCCTGACGCTGCGTGCCGCCGGCAAGGCCACCAACATAATCGAAATAGCCGCTGTCCCGATAAATTTGCCAAATAAGCTGAGAGACTGGCAACCGTTTCGATGCTTCGCGCCAGCGTGTCAGCCGTTCAAAGAAAGCAAGCACGCGATCAGCAAGTTCCCCCTTTTGCGCCGCGCCATAGGCCTGTAAAGCTTCAAAATAGCTGGCGTGCGGTGCCTGAATGCGGATCTCGGCGAGCGCGTCGCCGCTGAATTTAAAGAGCGGCGAACGCAGCACTGCCGTCAGCGGAATGTCTTGCAATGGATTGTCAATAATCTGCAGCGCGGCAAGCATGACGGTCACTTCGATCGTGTCGAAATAGCCGTTCGACAACTCGGCGTAGGCGGGGATGGCGCGCTGCTGCAGCGCCTCCATGATGATCGGCGCGGTACTTGAGGCGGCGCGCAGCAGAATCGCCATATCGCGATAGCGTACCGCACGCATCGTCCCGCTGTCCTGATCGAGAACCTGATAAGCTCCCGTCTTGCCGTCGCCAATCATCGCCGCAATTCGGTCAGCGATCGCTTCTGCCTCTATCGCACTAGCCTCCCGCTCATCATCCAGCTTCTCACCCTCCTCCGTTTGCTCGCGATCAATCAGCACGACGTCAACCGGAGACGCGTACTCCGGATACGTTGCGCCGTATGTTAATTCAGCTGCCGAATCATAAGCAATGCCGCCGACCCGTTGGTCCATAATTTGTCGGAAAATAAAATTGGTGCCATGAATCACTTCTTGGCGGCTGCGAAAATTGCTCGACAGATCGATTTTCTCACCGAGGCTGTCCGCTCTGGAAAATTGCTTATATTTGTTAAGAAAGAGGCCTGGATCCGCGAGGCGAAACCCGTAAATACTCTGCTTGACATCGCCAACCATGAAACGATTCCCGGATGGTTCCTGTTGCGCAATCAGCGAAAGGATGGTTTCCTGCACGCGGTTGGTATCCTGATATTCATCAATCAGAATTTCGGAGAACATCGCTTGATAATAGCGGGCGACTTCCGAAGGCCTTTCATTTCCGGGAGATGCCTTCTGATCGCGCAGAACGGCGAGACAATTATGTTCCAAATCATTAAAGTCAAGCAGTCCGCGCCGTCGCTTTTCTTGTGTATAGGCAGCTGAAAAATCACCGATGACTTGACGCAGAACAGTTACCGATGCGGCCATATCAGCCATATCGGCAAGACTCTCGGAAGATGCTTGACGAAACCAGAGCGTCTGCAGATCACTTATTCGGTCTTTTGCTTCTTTACGCAATTTCTGCACCGTCTCTTTCAGCGCCGCATTAACCGTTTTATCGCGGCATGTCTTCAATCGGGCAAATGAAAGTGCGCAAACCGCTTGCCGGCTTGCGTCCCAGCTGACTGACGTGCAGTCGGGAAGAGCATCCAGCGCTGCCAAATCCGTTTCAATCGTGTCCGCATAAACAGCCGGTCCGCCCGCCTCGCGGCACCCATTCAGAGCTTCCTTGAGCGCGACTCGCGCCTCCTCAATCTGGCGGGCAATCGAGCATTTCAAGTCGCGTGCCCAATCCATAGCATCGATCGATGCCTCAGGTGCTTTCCGATAGGCCGTCTCCATCCGATCCAGCCATTCCTCCGGCCACGGCGCGCTTCTAGAGAAATCATAGACGCGGAAAATTAATTGGCGCAGTCCATCATCTCCGCGGTCACCGGAATAACGCGCAACTAAGTCGAAAAATGCATCCTGACCAGCCTGATAATGCTGCTCCAATACCTCATCAAGCACCTCTTCACGAATCAAAGCCGATTCCGCCTCATCTGCAAGTCGGAATCCCGGATCGAGATCAAGCTTATAGTAGAAGCTGCGGATTATCGAACTGCAAAATGCATGCAACGTCATAATCGACGCCTTGCCAAGTAACGTTTGCTGCCGGCGCAGATAGAGATCAGACGGATTGGCTGTTAAACGCTGCTCGATCGCCTGACCAATTCGTTCCCTCATTTCCGCTGCGGCGGCCTTGGTGAAGGTGACGACAAGTAGATTGTCGAGACTCGCTCGCGAGCTGTGATCGGTTATTTTACGAATAATGCGGGCAACAAGCACTGCTGTTTTTCCTGATCCGGCGGCAGCGGCGACAAGCAAATCATGGCCTTCTGCGGTGATCGCCCGCCATTGGTCATCGGTCCAGCGACTATTTTCCGGTTTCTGCGGAATCATCATGCGCCGCCTCCTCTTCCATTTTCTCGATCAGCCAGTCATCCGGTCGCACGGATAGTTCGCGATATCCTCCGCCAGCATTCGATTGGTCGAATTGACAAACCGAACGGTATGCGCAGAACGTACACGGGACCCGCTGCTTCAAGCGATAAGGAGCAATCGATATATCGCCAGTAACAATTTGATTACCGGCATCAATTAATTTTTTCTGCGTATAGTGCTGCAAGGCCTGGAGCGCTTCAGCAGTTGCCACTGAGGAGCCCTTGCGCAAATGACCGTCTTGTTTATAGCCGAATGGTGCAATCAGTGAACTGGTTTTCTGTGCATCCTTGTCCATCATTAAAAGCGTGTCCTGATCGTCAAGCAGCAGCCCTTTCATTCGAAACGATTTGAAAATCTGTTCGTCAATTTCCTCCGAACTAATCTTCTCATCGAGTCGAAGCAGCGGATTATGTACATGGAAATAGAGCATACCAGCTGGTTCAGCCTCTCTTCCAAGCCATTGCTTCGCATGCGTGATGACCACATCAAGATAGGTCAGCATTTGCAAAGCGAGTCCATAATACACGTCGTTCAAATTGAGATCATGTACGCTGGATTTATAATCGACAATGCGCAGCATCAGGCGATCACCCACTTCCGCCTGGTCGACGCGGTCAATTCGGCCGACAATCTGCATCGACTGACCATTTTTCAATTGGAAGGTGAGCGGCGGAATCGGTTGTCCGGGTCCGAACGGCACCTCCATCTGAAACGGTTTAAACTCACTTTTTAGCGCCTGACCGCGAAGTACTTGAGCGACGCGTGCAACAACTTGTTCTAATTTACGGGTCAGATAATGATAGCGTCCAGAACTCGTCAGAATCTGACGCTGCAATTGCGGTGCCAGGCGCCGAACCGTCTGCTGCGCCAGCTCATCACATTTCTCCGATTGCATGTCCGCCCATCCATTGGAATAGTCTTTCAGCACTTGTGCGGTCATTTGCTTGATCGCCAGATGAAAGAGCTGGCCAATATCCGGTGCCGTCAACTGATAAACATCCCGCTCATGCAGGCGCAAACCGTAGGCGGCAAATTGCGAGAAGGGACAGGCATTGACTAATTCAAGGCGGGAGACACTTCCTTTGATTGCTTCGCCATAGAGTTGCTCCGCGTTTGCCTGGCTTAGCCGCGCGTCATTGCGGGCAAACAAGCTTGACAGCACGTCCTTGCTGAGCGGCTGCCATTCCTCATGCGCCAGCAGCCAATTATAGCTGTCCCACCAAATATCGGAGATTGGATAGCCATTGCACCAATCACGGATCTGTCCGGCAAGATAGCTAAGCGTCTTGCGTGGACGACTGATAAAGGTGAGCTGATCCACTTCAGCCTGCGTCCGCGGCTCTGCCAAAACGGTATGGAGCAGGACGCCAGGAAATAAGCGCCGAATTCTGCCAATTAGCGGAGACGGTTTGAGCGTTTCACCTGCTTCTGAAGCAAGCGGATAGGAAAGAAAAATGGATTCAGAGGGAAGCGTGAGCGCCTGATAGATCCACTCGTTCTCCAAAGCCATCTGCTCCTCGTCACCCTCTGCGACATGCATTCCGGCCGACTCTAGCAAGCTGCGATCCGTATCGGAAAACAGTCCCTCCTGAACCGGTTTGGCAGGAACAACACCTTCATTAATGCCAAGGAGAAAAACGGCGCGCCAGTCGGCGGCCCGCAGCCGATCAAGTGTGCTGACCTGGACTTGATCCAGCGCCGGCGGCACTTGAGCAAATTGCAATTGGTCAAGCCCTGTGTCAAGCACGTCAAGGAACCATGATAACGGCATCGTTTCTTCGCCCGCACCTTCCGCGCATTGATCGAGCAAGTGAATCACCGCGCGCCACACCTGTTGATGACTCTTCGCTTCTTCAAGCCGTCCCCCTGCCTTCGCTTCAGCTGCCCAGAGCGCTAGCTTCTGCGGCACTTGCAAATCAATCAGAAATTGATAGACAGCCGCACATTGATCCGCCACCGAATTGGCATTGCGCAGCGCTAGCTCGAACGCAGCAAGTGGATCGGCAAGCAGGCGCCGCGTGCGATTGAGCTGATCCTGAAGCGCGCGTTCTTCATCTGTGCGTTCATGAGGCGTTTCTTCAAGACCACGATTCAGACGGAACGTCCACGGCGTCTCCTCTGTCCACTTGCCGCGCCCATAGAGTCCGTAGGCAAGCACATAGTTTTCCAGTTGATCGAAGCCCTCGCGAGCCGCTCTCCTGTCCTCGCCGGCAGGTAGAAACAGATCGGTTTTTGCGCAGCGAAAAACCGGTTCATAATGCCAGTTTCGCTGCACGACCTCGAGCGCCGAGCGAATACATTCAATCAATGGATGGTGGTGCATCGGCTGCTTTTGATCAATAAAAACAGGAATGTCATAATCTGAAAAAATCGTTTCGATTAAATCGCGGTACTCCGATAAATGGCGCACAATGACCGTCATTGAACGATAGCGCAAGTGTTTGCCTTGCGCCAGTTGCAAAATCTGCCTGGCAGTCTCTTCCACCTCGACGCGGCGGTTCACCGCTTCAGTCACCCTCAGTCCGGCCGTTTGCGGGTTCACTGTTTTCCCGAAGCGGCCAAACTGCCTATTCAATACGGCTATGGCCGTATTTGCCCCGCGCCATATCGTTGTATTTAGCCGCGTCGGCAGAACGGCGACACCATTATCTTGCGCCCGTTTTTTTAAACTGAGAAATAATTTGACCGAATGATGGAAAGGAGAAAAAATATCTGGTGCCTGTTCGTAGATTTTATCCGAGCTAATCAGGATAGTCACACGTGACGCCGTCTCCATCAGACATTCCACGGCTAATTGCTCGGCGGGCGTCATTTTCTGAAACCCGTCGATCCAAATTTCCGCATCCGCTAGGAAAGGCGTCTCGGCAATCTTATCACACATCAGCGATAAATAGCCTTCCCCGTCCACATAGTGACCAAGCAGCGCTTGTTCATAGTCCTGATAGATAAGTGCGAGATCATGGAGCTTATCGGCAACATCCTGCTGCATCCCCGATTGAGCCAAAAGCTCAGCGTGAGCGGCGATAAGATCCGGCGTGAGACAGTATTGTTTGAATTCGGCAATCGTATCGGCAAGCAATTGAAAAAATCCACTCTGCTCGCAGGCATTGCCAAAGAGGCGAAATGACCGGCTATGGCGGAGGACAACACGTCGCAAAAGCATCGCAATTCCGGCCTCGTCCAGATGCAGGCGTGCGGCACCACCCGCCTGCTGCAATACGCGAAGCGCAAGGCGCGGAAAGCTGAAAATCGTCAAACGCGTCACGCCGCTCAATTCCGGATCAGCGGCGAAGGCGACCTCGGCCGCAAACGTCATATGCTCCGGCACGAGATAAATCAGCGGTAAGCCATTCGGCTTCTCAAGCAACCGGCGTTTGATAGCTGACACGCAATCCGCTGTCTTGCCCGTCCCTGCCCTGCCGAGAACAAATTGTACAGTCATCGAAGCCCCTCCATTCCATCAAGTGATTTGATTTTATTATAGCATACAAGAATATACGTTCTCATCCGTTTGAAAAATAAAACGGTTCGCAGCTGAATTTTCAGCTTATGAACCGCTCGCGACCTTGTAAATTAATGGTTCTGTGAGCGATATTTGCCCACTTTTTCCTCGATCGTTGTTCCCTGTGGCCGGAAATGAATTTTGACTTCAGCGGCGACTTCATCCGCTCCAGCTTCACACGTAGCTAACACTGTTTTCTTCACAATCTCCAGAAGCTCGTCCAATTCACCCTCAAGAATCGTCTCAAGCGCCGTCACTTCATATTTGACGCCTGATTTCTGGATGACCTCGATGGCTTTATCCACAAGGGCATACGTATCCTTCTCTTTGGAGAATGGCAGTATTTGCAAGCCGACATTACTCGTTGGCATTGGATTACACCTCTTCGTCGTCGAACACGTCAACCTTCTCCATGACGTCGCCGTTTTTCATCGCCAGCACCGTTTCCATTCCACTTGTCACTTGGCCAAAAACCGTATGAACGCCGTCAAGATGCGGTTGCGGCTGATGAACGATAAAGAATTGACAGCTTCCTGTATCTTTTCCCGCATGAGCCATCGAAAGTGCGCCTTGGCTATGTTTATGTGGATTACCTTCCGTCTCGCATTTGATCGTATAGCCCGCGTCACCCGTCCCGTTGCCGTTCGGATCTCCGCCTTGGCTGACAAATCCCGGTATCACGCGATGAAATGTCAATCCGTTATAGAAGCCTGAGTTAGCCAGTTTTTCGAAATTGGCAACGGTGTTCGGTGCTTCATTCGGAAAAAGATCAAACGCAATTTTCTCACCATTTGCCATCAGTATAGAGCCCTTTTTACCCATTCCTATCACTCCTGTCAATCGATTGATTAGGAGTCCATTCTACCATACTGATCGCAGCTTGGAAAAACATACGCTGAAATCCGTTTAGTGATTTCTGTTGGATCGTTTCATTACGAAAAGGTCAATAAAATAACCGATAAGAGTATAAACTGCTATACCAATTGCCAGATAGATTATATCAGTGCCCGTTTTTACTTGGCCGATATAGAGATCTATGCCAACAAAAACCAATCCTGACAGCGCATTGGTTATTAAAAATTTATAGCTAAGCCGCTTCTCTTCTTTTTTATTACTAGCAATATAGAGTACACCTTTTCTTGTCCCTTCAACGGTAATAAATAATCCAGCAAGCAAGACGATAATAATTTCAAAAACGAATGAGTGTAGCGCCTGTTTCGTAAATATTTTATAAATGATGTCACCGACAATTCCCAGTGTGAAAATTGCCGACGTTGCGGCATTAATCTTTCGTTTCTCCATTACAATTCGTTCATCGGTTAACTCTACCTTAGTCATGTATTGATTCCTCCCAAAATAGCTCATCCAGCGTTTTATTTAAAACCCTTGCAATGTTCACACATCGTTTTAGACCTGGGTTGTATCGACCATTATCAAGTCACCCAATTGTTTGCCTCGTGATGCCCACCTTCTGAGCCAAATCTTCCTGAATAAATTAACATTCAATTCTGTTAATTTTGTTTTTGCTTACTCCCCTTTATACTTTATTCTCCCCCATTCGCTAAACGAATTTAATAGTACAATATAAATGCAATTTATTACATTCTTATTGTAATTTATATATTACACTCGGTCAATCATATTCTGGAATATTTTTGTATTTATAAATTCGATCCATTCTTTTCAAACGTTCTTCACTTAGCCACTCCAGCAACTTCTTAGTTTTTCTTATACTTGGTCCAGCTGAAATTTTTATACTTTTTTTCACGTAAACTATTAGGCCAAGCACTTCGCTTGGCCTTAGCGACTCCATTCCATTATCTCTGTCACAGCGCTAACTATCGATTCATTGCACATTTTTCAGACGGTTAATATCTGTTTCCTGTTCTAGGGAGCGAATGGCCAGCGCCTCAATGACTTTCCCATTCTTTTGCTGATTGGCGCGAATAGTCAACTGCGTCTCCGCCAATTGCTCCAGCTTTTCCGAATGGTGGCTAAGTATCTGTCTATGCTCGGAAAGTTCTTTTGTTTGTTCTGCGAACATCTTCGTATGCACCGTCAGCATTTCCGTATTCTCCGCTACCTGATTGGATATATGGGCCAATCGCTGCTCTATTTTATCCATTCGATAGTCCATGCTCTCTTGCATTGTACTTAAATCCGTTTTAGTTGCCATTTCGCTGCGCAATTCGGTGAGATCCGTCTTCGTCGCCATCTCCGCGCATAATTGTTTTAAAACTTCTTTTTGAGCATTATCATTGCGTAAGAGCTGCTCAAAGTCCTGCTTTGTAGCCATCTCACTGCGAAGCTCGGTTAATTCTTTCTTCGTCGCCATCTCCGCACGCAATTCGGTGAGTTCCGTCTTCGTTGCCATCTCCGCGCGCAGCTCGGTCAATTCTTTCTTCGTCGCCATCTCACTGCGAAGTTGTGCTAACTCACGCGAGACCGTTTCTTTTAAGCCGTCCACATCATTTTTCAAATCACCGAGGAGTGATACAATATGTGTCATTTGGCTTGACTCATCATTCTGCACCCATGCTCATCTCCCGCTAAATAGTAACCGATTTGTTCACTGCCTGACGTGTAAATATTTTCAGCACGATACATTCACCATTCGCTATTTCTGTTGCTTATATTGTAGCAAATCATTAGTCTTACGTCCTCCATCATATTGGGTTAAAAGTGCTCGGAAAGTCGAGAGATATGCCCATTATGAACAATAACTACCCTCTTACGCCTGTTATTTCTAAAAAGATGATCTTTTTCTTGAGACGAGAAAAAGCGCTTATGAACGATTACCCACACAAGTTGAAAAACTTCCTCAGTCAACCCAAAATATTTGCGAAACTATTCATCAATTATCGCGTAATTAGAACAGAGATTAAGGACAGAAAGCCCACAAAGGAGCAGAAAGATGAAAACAAAAAGGATGAATACAGCAACCCGTTATGCCCATTTTCGAGAACTGATTGAGGGTAGTGCGAAGAAATTTGCCAATAAAATTGCTTTTCAAATCAAAAAAGGACCTAGTGATTATCGCTATATAAGCTATGCCCAGTTTAGAACCGACTATCGCGCGCTCGGCAATGCCTTTCTTGATCGCGGCTTACGCGGCAAGCGCATTGCCGTTATTGGCAAAAACAGCTACGACTGGGTGTTGCACTATGTCTCGGCCGCAACGGTCGGCGTCGCCGTCCCAATTGATCGGGAACTCGGTGCGGAAGACATGGCTGCGCTGATTGACTCAGCAAATTGCGCCGCCGTATACGCGGACAGCGATGCGCTTGAGCGATTGAAGCCGCTGTGCACTGGCAATTGCTTATTCGGCGATCTGCACGAACCGCGTCCTCTCCTTTCCATAGATGATAAGCGAATCGACCATCTGCCAATCGCTGAAGAGGAGATGAGCGTACTCCTGTTTACATCGGGAACGGCAGGGCATCCAAAAGGCGTCTGCCTCTCGCAGAAAAATATTTGTACCAATATTTTTTCAACATCACAAATTGTAAAAATCACGTCACGCGATAAAACACTGTCCATTCTGCCGCTCTGTCATACCTATGAATGTACCCTGAACTGTCTGCTAATCTTATCTCGCGGCGCCTGCATCACCTATGCCGACAGTCTGAACGCGATCCGGCGCAATATTCTTGAATACAAGCCAACATTGATCGTTGTCGTTCCGGCGTTGCTTCAATTGCTGGATAAACGCATTTTGGCCACGATTTTAAAGCAGAGTCCGGCGAAATACAAGAAACTCTTCCAAGCCATGCCATTTGCCGCGGCATGCCAGCGCTTGCCTTTGCCTGCTAGGCTTCTGATTCGTCACAAAATTAAAAGGTCGCTTGGCGGCAAGCTGCATACATTCATAGTCGGTGGGGCTGACCTTGCGCCGGTCATTGTTGAGAACTTCAAGGCACTCGGCATCCGGGCGCTGCAAGGCTATGGGCTTACGGAATGTGCCCCACTCCTGGCAGGGAATAACGATTTTTATTTCAATACGCAGTCTACCGGTATTGCCATTCCTGGTGTTGATTTGCTGATTGACGAGCCGAATGAGCGAGGGGTTGGTGAAATATTGGCAAAGGGCGATAATATTATGCTCGGTTATTATAACGATCAGGCGGCTACGGCAGCCGCGTTTCATAACGGCTATTTTCGCACAGGCGATCTTGGCTGTCTCGGCGAAGACGGGGCGCTTTATATCAAAGGACGAATGAAGAATGTTATCGTCACGTCAAATGGGAAAAATATTTATCCTGAGGAACTCGAGGCGCGTTTACTTGAGAAGGAACAGATTAGTGAAGCCCTTATTTTGACCGGCAATGATCGCAACGGTGACGCCTGCGTGAAAGCTAAAATTTTTCCAAATTTGGACTGCCTCGCCGGGGTCATCGGTCACCTGCCGACAAAAGAAGAAATTCAGGCCATGGTGAAAACGATTATTGACGATGTGAATACTAAAATGCCCGATTATAAACATATACGTATCATTGAAATTCTTGAAACAGAATTTGAGAAAACAACCACACGTAAAATCCGCCGCTGCGGCATCAATCTTGCCTGAACGTATGCGCCTTATGTTTTTCGTATAGGGTTGGGTTACTAACAAACTATACAGACGCTCTATGAAAATACCAATTAGGCTTGTATAATCAACTTGGAATGAAAAAACACAATTCGGTTGGTAGTCCGAATGCACGTCTTCGTGTCAGTAGCCTTCCCCCTCCTCGGGATGTCCATCATTCCGTCATTCATTGAGGAGGGACCGATATGAAATTAACTGTTTATTATGACGGACAGTTCTATGTCGGGCTTATTGAAGTGGTTTCAGATAGCAACAAGCTTCAAGCCTATCGCTATGTATTCGGCGCGGAACCGAAGAACCAAGAAATTTTCGCCTTCATATGCCGACGCCTGCTGCCCTTTATCGAGTCGCGTCAGCAAAACGGATTGCCCTGTCATGCCCAGCGCCACAAACCGAGCAATCCAAAAAGGTTGCAGCGAGAAGCTGCCAAAGAAATGCAGCGACCACGCTTGTCGTCCAAAGCGCAGGATGCGCTCAAAGCAGCCTACGAACAGCAAAAGCAAGAGAAACGTGCGCGCAGCCGACAGCAAAAGGATGAGAAAAAGGCGTATATAAGGAGCGTCAAGGTTCAGAAAGCGAAGAATAAGCATAGAGGCAGATAAGCGCAAGACGGGTCACCGAGGTGACCCGTCTTATTTTAGACACATGCTTCTTTCTCGCAAGCCGTGTTTTTCCTATCCACGAAAACAATAGCCGGTGTAAACGTCTGCACCTCTTCTTCTGTAAACTGAGCGTAACACATGATGATCACCTTATCCCCTTGCGAAACAAGCTGCGCGCCAGCACCATTGATGCAGATCGTACCGCTCCCTCGTTCTCCAGGAATGGCATAGGTAATGAGTCGATTGCCGTTATCAATATCGGCGACATGCACCTGCTCGTAGGGTACAAGATTCGCCGCATCCATCAGCGCACTGTCGATTGTAATGCTGCCGACATAATCCAGCTCTGCCTCAGTCACAGTCGCTCGATGTATTTTCGATTTCAATAGTGTCCTATTCATTCTCTTCTTTCTCACTTTCGCTAGACTTCGTTCTTCATTAGTTTATCAATAAAAAAGCAACGCACAAAACGCTTAGTCCTGTCTGCGGAGAGGCTTCGGCGGCTCGTGTCTCCGCTTTTCCCCGATATGGCGGCAAAAAAATCGTATACTTTCTTTACTTATACTTGGTTCCGCTGAATTTTTTTTTACGTTACTCGCGTACGAAAAAAAGAGCGGCGGTTTTTTCATTCCGACCCGCTCTCTACTTAGATGCGCTTCAATCGCTTTTCATTCCCCGGGAAATCCCACCAATAGACTACGCTCGAGATTAGGTGGTAGTCAGCTTGTCCAAATACGCCATATCTTCATCTGAAATTATAAAGTCAACAGCCGCATTATCACGAATATGATCCGTCCCCGTCGCTTTTGGCAGCGGCAGCACACCCTTCTGCAGGCAATAGCGAATCGACAATTGCGCCACGGAAACGGAATAGCTTTGAGCGATCCGCTGCAATGTCTTATTGGTTAGAATTTGACCAGTCGCCAGCGGTGAATACGCCTCAACGAGCAGCCCGTTGTCCATCGCAAACTGGGTAATATCGGGTTCCGTAAAACCGATGAAATAACGAATTTGATTCACCATCGGTTTAATCGTGCAATGATCAAAGATATTTTTCATATCCGCCACATTGAAATTCGAAATACCAATCGCTTTCACTTTGCCCGACTGATAGACTTCCTCCATCAAACGCCAAACGTCGATATTCTCTTTTGAATAATCCGCTCCCCGCTCGCGCCATGGCCATGGCGCATGAATTAAATAGAGATCGAGATAGTCAAGATCAAGATTCGCCATCGTTTCTTCAAACCGCTGCTTCGCCGCCGCATAAGTTTTTGCCTCAGCAGGGCATTTGGAGGTTACAAAAATGTCGCCACGATCTATTTTTGAGTCACGCACAGCCGCTCCGACACTCTTTTCATTCCCATAAACCCATGCCGTGTCGATATGACGATAACCTGTCTTAAGGGCATCAGCCACAGCGTCATAAGCAATCTTTCCATCGGGTATCTGCCATGTTCCAAAGCCAATCTTTGGAATGTCCACACCATTACTCAGTGTATAGTTTTCAGTTAAGCTAGCCATCCTTCACCCTCCCATCAGATTGGCACGCTTCTTCAAATAGACGGCGTGCAATACATGTTAAAGTATAAAGGTTAGCGTGCACTTTATGTCAAATGATACGGCTTATCCTTGTCAGTGGTTGGCGTCCAAGACGGTTTCATCTGCGGTGACCGCTCGTTTTCGCCGCCGATCGGTGAACAAACCAACAGGTGACACCGCGAGCAGAATCCAGCCACCAATACGGAAGTTATGATCAAAGGCATCGGCAAAATGATCATTTGTAAGCGATTGAATTTGTTTCATTACATGCTTCATTTCTGATGCCTGCGCGCTTAAGTCGATTCCGGACGTCAGACGCGACGCGCCGGAATGAATTTTACCTGAGCCAGCCGTCAGTTGCGCGGACGCCTCGGCAAGCTTTCCCGATCCGGAGGCAAGTGCTGTCGCACCGGTTTGTATATGAGCGGTGCCAGCAGTGAGCCGTTTGCCGCCATCAGACAGACGCCCCGCTGCCTGCGCGATATGCTCGGTACCTGTTTGCAGCTGCGTAAGCGCCGCACTTTTCTTACTGAGCATGGTCATTCCCTGAGCCAGTTGATCCGCACCGGTTTGCAGGCCGCTCAATGCCTGACTTTGCTGCGCCAATGCCGACGTTCCCGCAGCCAGCTGCTGCATGCCAGATTTAAACGCACCGCCATCATTGAATTGAGCAGCGGCCCGTTGGCTTGACGTCGCCAATTGAGAGGCCCCTGACGCCAGTTTTTCCGCGCCTGAAACGAGATTATTGCCAGACAATTGAGCGGCAAACGCGGACGCATTGGTGACCGATGGATCCGTCCCGGCACGATAAAGAGCAATCAGATTGGTTAAAAGAGCGACTTGCTGCTCAGCCTCTGGGGAATTTACACCACTCGATTCAGTGGCGCGAAGCTTAGCCTCATCATTCGTCAATTCCTGCGTGGCATTGGGATCACTGGCAATCATCGTATAAAGCACAGCGTTCAATGCCGCCTTATAGCTTGTTAATTCGTCGGAAAGTCCGCTGGCGCCTGCTGCGACTTGGGATACGCCGTCAAAGACGGTCGATGACTCGCTCGTACCCGGCGAAAATTGCTGCAGCAATTGATCCGAACCATTGCTTAAACGTTGCGTGCCGGAAACCAGCGCCGGAATCCCTTTATCAGCAGCGGTCGCAAGCTGCCTAGCACCACCGGTCACTTGCTGCGTGCCGGCGAGAAACTGCGGAATACCGGCACGAGAGGCCGAAGCAAGTACGCCTGCGCCTGTCGCCGTCTGCTCTAGGCCCGAGTTCAATGCATGCGCACCCGTTTGCAATGTCCGGGCTCCATTTGCAAGGCGACGAAGGCCAGAATGAACGCCAGCCAATCCTCCGGACAGCCGCCCCTGACCCTTTTTAACTTTAAGGGTTCCCTTCTGCAAAGCTGTACTACCGCTATAAAGCTGCTTCACTGCGCCTTTCTGCGGCTGTGGCAACTTGTTGTTGTTATTCGTCAGTTCTCGCTTCAGATCGCGCGTCAGCTTCTTTTTCAATTCCTTTTGCCTAGTCGTATCCGATGTGCCGAATAACTGCCGTGTATCCCGCGTGGCCACAGCTTTCACTTCTGGAGACAGCGCGGCGTGATCAATGAGGCGAATCGCATCGCTGCGAACAATCGCTCTCTCCTGAGCAAGTGATTGATCGAGAATACTGACGAGCAGCGCAATTGCCAGGCAAGTACCGATATAGCGAGCGGCGTTGACAACGCCTGAGGCGACACCGCTTTTCTCTTCCGGCAGATAGGTCATGGCTGAGATAATTGCCAGTGTATCAAGGCCAAAACCTATTCCGTACACAATTAAATCGACAATCATGATAAACCGCGAAGAATCTACGCGCAGATGAGACAGCATCAAGACACCGATACCCATCAGCATGATACCAAGAAATACAAGCGGCCGTGCGCCGGTGATACCCATCACTTTACTCCCTAGCGGCATGGCAACGACCACACATAGCGATATCGTCATGATCACGTAGGCTGCTTCAAGTGGTCTATAATTCAACAGATTCTGCAAAAAATAACTCATCATCATCGATGTAGCGATAATCCCAAAACCGGCAATCAAATAACTGATCGCGGAGGCGGTAAACGTCCATTCACGGAATAAATGCAATTCAACCATCGGAGCAGCTACCATCATTTCCACACTAATGAATAAGACAGCGGCCACGCCAGCACCGATAAACATCGCTATGATCATTAGCGAACCCCAGCCGTAATCATTGCCTTTGAGTAGGGCAAACGTCAATAGAAAGAGCGCAGCAGTAAGCAGCAGCATGCCAAGCCAGTCGACGCGCCGTGAAACCGTTTCATCATGGGATTCTTTCGTGCACAGTGCAATTAGCAGAAGAGCCAGAATCGCGAACGGCACATTGACAAAGAACACACTCTGCCACGTGGAGACGGCCAGCAATACTCCGCCAAGCGGCGGGCCACTCGCAGCCGCCAGAGAAGTGATCGCGCCCATCAGGCTTGACGCAATGGTCATCCGTTCGCGGCCAAGAAGCTCAATGCTCATCGGAATCGCAATTGGCATTAAAATCGAGCCACCGATTGCCTGAATTCCGCGCATAGCGATCAAAAAGAGCAGCGTGTGAGAAAGGCCACATAATGCCGAACTGCCGCCAAAGAGCACGATGCCGACTAGCATGACTTTTTTTCGGCCAAATTGATCGGCGAGTTTCGCGGTCGTAATAATCGTTACCGACAGCACAAGGACGTAAATGGTACTAATCCAACTCGCATCGTCAACACCTACGTGAAAATAATTGGTGATGTCCGGCAAGGCAATATTAATAATCGTCGCATCCAATGTACCCATGAACATCGCGATAGCTAGACCCATAAAGCCGCCGATTAGTTTGAGCTTGTGCATTCTGCACCTCCAAATACCAAATATGAATTCATATTCATATTAATACGAGTAACGGAAAAAGTCAATATGAAATCTGTTTCACATTGACAGATAAAATTCCTCTTTTTACAATAGACATAATGGCTACTGTTTGGGGAGGTTAAACCATTATGGAAAAAAACATCCGCACGCCACAGCAAAAGCGGTCAATTGAGAAAAAGCAAAAAATTATTGAGGCGGCAACTGTCGTATTAAGTGAGAAAGGCTATTTCGGAACAACTACCGCAGATATTGCCGCCGCAGCAGGCATCTCAGTCGGAACTGTGTACGCCTATTTTAAAGATAAAAAAGATATTTTATTAACAAGTATGCGTGACTTTGGAAAAAGCCTTCACCAAGAGATTGAACAAGAGCTCTCTGAATTACCGACTGACGACAGCTTTTTCAAAACAACAAGAAAGATTGTGGAAATTACTGTCGCCTATCATCAAAAATGGCTTTCAGGCCGTCATCACAATGACGTTCTTTCGCTGCAATACATCGATCCCGATATTTCGGCCTATTTCCTTGATATTCAAAAGCAGATTGAGCAGTTGCTCAACCTGGCACTCAGCAAACGTGGCTGGAAGCTCCGTCACCCACATGAACAAGTCTATTTAATGTTTCAAATGATCGATGATTTGTCGGAGACACTGACCTTTCACCAGCGCGACGACCTCGATCCCAAGGTTCTGATTGATCAGGCGGCCGAAGTCATCGTCGCCATGATCGTCCCTCAGTCATAAAGCAGCGCCACACTTCCGCTCAACAATTTCATATCCCGTATACTCTCGTTATTTAGTATTTAGGAGTGCCTCCCATCGGAACACGACGACCATTAGCTGTTTTTACATAAATTTTACAAAGGGATGCAGCAAAATGGACAATCGCCTGCTACAATGAAGGCATTGAGTTTGCTTAGGGACGGTGAAAAAATGCGATTAACCAAGCCCGAAAAAAGTTGGGTGCTCTACGATCTGGCGCATTCCTCCTATTCTGTGATTGTCCTCGCCGCTATTTTCCCCATTTACTTTGCGCAGGTCGCTCGGGCAAATGGCGCGCCGGGCGATGTTTGGTGGGGCTACGCCACCTCGCTTGCCTCCCTTTTAGTCGCCCTTGCTGCACCGCTGCTCGGCGCAATCGGGGACTACCGCGGCTGGAAAAAACGGCTTCTGACGATCTTCCTCGTCTTTGGTGCCTTATTCACAGCAGCCATGGCTTTCACGGACAACCCGCTGCTGATGCTCGTTGGTTACGTGTTCTCATTCATTGGCTATGAGGGGGCAAATCTTTTCTACGACAGTTTCCTTACCGATGTGACAACCGCTGAACGTATGCATCGCGTCTCGTCCACCGGTTTCGCTGTCGGCTATATCGGCGGCTGCACGCCGATGTTCCTGATTGCAATCGCGCTTCTCACACTTGGACCTTACGTCGGCATCAACAGCATCGTCGCCGTCAAACTGTCACTGATTATCGCCTGTTTCTGGTGGCTTGCATTCAGCTTGCCGCTCCTTCGCCATGTGCAGCAAACCCATTCGATTGAGCGCTCCGCTCAGTCGAAAATTTTCACCCAGTCGCTGCACAATATTGGTCATACAACGCATCATTTCATTCACAATCATCGTCTACTTTTCTTTATACTCGCCTATTTCTTCTATATAGATGGTGTCAATACAGTGATTTCGATGGCGACTGCATACGGCAGCACGCTCGGCCTCAGCAGCAGCATGATGATGCTCGCCTTACTGATGATTCAAGTGCTTGCCTTCCCCTTCGCCTTGCTTTACGGCTATCTCGCCGATCACGTCGGTGTGCTGCGCATGCTGCAAGTGGGGGTGCTCATCTACGCCATAATCTGTGTACTTGGTTTCTATATGGGCTTCTCACTGGAGCCTCAGCACAATGCCTATCAAAAGCGCTATGATCAGCTGATTGAGCAGGCAGGAAGCGGCCTTGATGCAGCGATGCTCGCGCAAGTGAAAACAACTACCGCGCCGGTTTTGGCACACTCCGATCGCAAACAGGCAGTCAATCAGCAGCTCACCGATTTATCTCATGGAAAAAGCACCTCGATTCGGGCGGGTCTGGAGAAAATTAAACAGACCGTCGCTCCATTCTTGAGCAACCGCCAGATCTCGGCAAATTATGATCACGCGATTGCCTTCTCCACGCTGCTTTTCTGGATCATTGCCCTGCTTGTCAGCACGAGCCAAGGCGGCGTTCAGGCGCTCAGCCGTTCCTATTTCGCGCAAATTATTCCAAGCGCACGGGCCAGCGAATTCTTCGGTTTCTATGATATTTTCGGCAAATTCGCGTCGATTATCGGGCCTTTCTTTTACGCCTTTTTCGCTTCACTCACTGGCCGCTCGTCATTCGGTATACTCAGTCTGATTCTCATTTTTGCCACCGGCTTCATTCTTCTGCTCTGCACCCAAGCAAAAGCCAGGCAAGCGATTGTTCCGCAGCGTTTGTACCGTTCCGAATGACTATGCGATAATGGAGATAACGTATGTGTGAACAGGAGGCCTTGCGCAGATGGCACTAATGACAACAACCTTTATTTCTGAAACTCTGGATTTGCAGACCGCGGTGAATATTCTGATTCCCGATCAAATGGATACGACGCAGGAACCAGCGACACTGTATCTGCTTCACGGACTCTCCGGTGACTATTCGAGTTGGATGCTGAAAACATCGCTCTACCGTTATGTTGAAAAACATCCGGTGATTATTATCATGCCGAGCGTTGATCGCAGCTTCTACACAGATATGGCCGTTGGCAACCGCTATTGGACGTATTTGACGGAGGAATTGCCACAAAAATTACATCAATGGCTGCCGCTGACGAATGCACGCGCGCGACGGTTTGTCGGCGGGCTGTCGATGGGCGGCTATGGCGCGTTGAAATGGGGACTCAATGCACCGGATACGTTTGCTGGCATTATCTCAATGTCCGGCGCAGTTGATATTCTCGCATTGCTGGAGCGTTTTCCCGAGTATCACGCACCTTTTGCCGCAGTATTTGGCGAATTAGAGACATTCCCGCAGTCGATCAACGATCTCTATCATCTTGTCGATGCGGTATCGCGTCAGGCAACGAATCAACCTTCGATTCTGCAATTTTGCGGGAAAACCGACTTTCTCTATGACGATAACTTAAAATTCAAAGCGGCCCTTGATGCCTCACGCCTGCCGCATCAATTCTTTGATAAACCCGATACCGCGCACGAGTGGTCGTACTGGGATGAATGCATCCAAGTGACTCTCAACTGGATCGATCAGAAACTGGCAGCGATTGATTAACCTACCAAGAATTGAAACCGAGACTTATCCTTAAATGAGGAAAAGTCTCGGTTTTTTCGTGCACTATGAAATTTCAATTGACAGACTAACGAACGTTCGTTTATAATAAAAGAGAAAGAAGGGCTCAATCAATGGATACGAAGCAGGCTATTTTTGACTGCGCGCTGTCACTTTTTTCCAAGCGAGGCTATAACGGTGTCTCGATGCGCGATATTGCCGAAGCGGTCGGTATTAAAGGCAGCTCGATTTACAACCATTACAAAGGAAAGCAGGCGATCATGGACGACATCTGCCGCGTGTTCACCGACACGCTAAGCTATTCACGCCCCCCGCTTGCCGAGGTGCGCGCTTGGCTGCCGAAAATGACGCCAGGCGAGGTGTTCAAAACCTTTATCCGCGCCTATGGCGAGCGTATCACTGAACAGTGGACACAGATGGCGCGGCTCGTCTTCTCCGAACAGTTTTATAATGAAGAAGCAGGACGTATTTTCCGGCACGAGTTAATTGCCGGCAATAACCAATTCTATGTCGCTGTCCTCACGCTCATGGAAGAGCAGCAAATGATTGATTGCCATGACAAGACCTTAGTCGCTGAATTAGTCAATAATGAGCAGATGCTGCTGACGATGCGCTATGCACATTGCCAAACGAGTGACGAACGGCAAGAAATTGCCAAATTAATGATGGAGAGCGCAGATTATCTACTTAGCCAAATCACGATTACCCGCTAAATGGGAATGGAACACATCCCTTTTCAGAAAAGGAGTTCACTTATGAAAAAACGACCGAAAACAATCACCACTTGGCTGCTTATCGTCTTGCAATTCTTTCTTGGACTCGGCGCCGTCTTCGGTGGCGGCGCGCTTACCCTCGCCCCGGATGGCTCTTTGCTTCGTATACCGCTTTCAATCTTGAAATACGGTCCCTTTCACACCTTTTTGATTCCCGGTCTGATTCTGCTTGTCGTTCTCGGCATATACCCGCTTATCATTGCCATTTTTCTAATCAGCGAACGCCATTTTACGCTCGGCAAGCGGCTGGCTATTTTTCGCGACAAGTATTGGGCCTGGAGCCATTCGCTCTATATCGGCTTCCTCTTAATCGGCTGGATAACGATTGAAATGTTTCTCATTCAGGCTGTCGCCATCGGGCATCTCATTTATATGTTTTGGGCACTCGTTATTCTTGCATTGACCTTATTGCCAAGCGTCCAGCATCACTACGCGCGCTCGCTATGAGCCTTCTATTTACAACTTATACACATGCTTGCCGCTCGTAAAACTGAACGTCTCAATCTCTTTAATTTGCAGCGCAAACAACCGAAGCACCGGATTATCCGCAGATCCGTACGTCTTTTTAATGATCGGATCGGCTAATGCGCGTGCTTTTAATTCTGGATTTTCGGAAAAGTGAACGACACCGCGCAGCGAAAGCACGGGGTTATAACCAGCCGCCGCGGTACAGAACGATGCCTGCGGATTTGCCTGGAGCTGCTTGTAGAGCGTTTTTTTTACATTTGTACAAAAATAAATCGTATCCGCGTCACCTGCGAATAAAAATTGCACATAGCGCGTTGCCACCCCATCACCATTGCGGGTAGCAAGTACACCGTTAGGATTTTTTTTCAGAACATCAAGATAATTGATCATTTTCTTTGTCCTCCTTGTTTGTTATTAGCTATTTGATGCTGGCTGCACGAAGCGCAGGCGTCTTGCGAGCAGCATAATGACCAACGCAAGGCAGCCGCAAAGTACAGCCGCTCCCGCAAGTCCCCACTCGCTGGCTAAAGCACCGATTAGCGCCGCACCCGAAGCCGTCCCTGCCCACATCGCCCCGTTATTGATCGCCACAACAGCGCCGCGATGCTGACACTCGAGCTGGGTAACCAGCGTTTGCGTCATCGCAAACAGTGCGCCGCCTGCCGCCATCCATCCTACTGTTGCCGCGATCAGCAGCGGCAATATGTGCACCGTCAGCGCAGTGGCGAGAAACGCTAGGCATAGAGTGGACGCCACATAGACGAGCCGTTTTCGAAACAAATGCTGCTCACGGAAAGAGCCGACAAGCAGTACACCGGCCAAATTACCGCAACCGGCCAGCATGAACACACCGCCCGTTTGCGCTGCCGATAAATGCTCAAGGTGCTGCAGCGCCACTCCAAGAAATGTGTAAAGCCCAAATAGCGAAAAATTGCTTAGAAAACTGATGGCGTAACATACATCGTCATTTGTTTTGAATAACGCCCGCCATCTGCCTGCTTGCGCGGTATGTTGTATTGGCATGACTTGAGGCAAGAACGCCAAGCAAGCTGCTAAGAGGCATGTACAGGTACCCATACTGATGAAACAAAGCCGCCAACCGAAAACAGCCGAAAGCGCTGAGCCAGCCGGAACACCGAAAATCAAGCCAATCGACAGCGCACTGGCAACAAGCGCTGTCACCCGGCTGCGACGTTCCGATGAAAATGCGTCACCGATATAGGCCCAGATGCTTGGTGAAATAATGGCTGCACCCGCACCAGCCACAGCGCGCGCAAACAGAAGCGCCATGAATGTCCCTGCCAACCCGCAGAAAAGCAGGCCAACAGCAAAGACGATCATGCCCGTAACGAGCAATAATTTGCGTGACACTCGGTCGGAAATGGGAACGAGGATAAAGATGAAGATGACATAGCAGGCGGCGTAGGTAGAAACGAGCAGACCACCGCCAGCCTCCGAGCGATGCAGACTCGCCATGATCGCTGGTAGTAATGGCGAGACGATAAAGGTCGCGCTGCCAACGAGCAGAAAGCTTAGAAATAAGATAGCAATTGTATAAATTGAATGCCTCATGATAACAAATCACTCCTTTTTACTTTTATATCAAAGCATTTATGTAAAAAAATTTTAGAAAAATTTGGCGAGGCCAAGTCCGCAGGCGATGGCTGAGTCTTAGAAATTGCGGTTGATCCGCGCGAGCAGCCCGCGCAGCATCGCCTGCTCCTCCGCCGTTACGCCTTTATATTCACGCGCATATAACTCCGCTGAAATGCTGGCAAATAACGGACCGAGGGCTTTTCCTTTGTCTGTAAGCGCCACAAGTGCCACGCGGCTGTCTGTCACCGAGCGGTGCACCGCCACAATCCCCTGCTGCCGTAATTTGCCGACGAGCACAGTCACCGTCGACGGATCTCGGCAAATCAGCTCAGCCAGTTGGGTCATCGTTGCCTCGCCGCATTTCAGCAAATTGGCGATAATGTCGCCATGTGACGGTGCAATCCCCTTTAATCCCGCCTGCCTCAGTTTCTCCGCCAAAAAGCGATCGGCTTTTTCACTAATCCGTCCCATGAGGAAAATCGTGTTATCTGTTTTCATGGCTTCATAATACTTTGATATAAAAATATTGTCAAGTACGTTGCTCCGCCTCTACGTTATGAAATAGACCCGCTCGCTGATCAAGAAATAGAGCCATGATATTCGACAAAGTGGAAAAGAGGCCAATCCAGAGAAAAAGATTATAAGAATGACCGAAAAGCACGCCACCAATCACGCCAGCGCACATCGCGCCCATATACATCATCGCATTCGTCAGCGCCGAAATCGTCCCCCGTGCCTGTGGCGCGAGCGACTGCAGGAGCGACATAAGCAGCGGAAACGCGCAGCCCCCAGCAAAAAAAATAAGGATTAATAATCCGACTGCCAAGGGCAGTGATGACGTCACCGCTAGTGCCGCGTAAAGACAAGCGATTCCCAAGAGCAACAGACCAATCGCACGGTGCACGCCGAACCGCGAAAATAGGTGACTGCCCCAGAAAGAACCGGCGAAATTACCCGCCCCAAGTACAATCATAACTGTTCCAATTTTTGCGAGCGACAGAGAAAAAGCGGCAGCAAACCAGAGCCCGATGAACGAAAAAGCGGTGTAAAAGGCGAGTTGAAAGAAAAAATAACCGGTAAAATACAATCGGATGCGCCGCTGGCCAAAGAGTACCCCGTATGTGGACAGAAAATGGACAGGCGTCTTAGCTCGTTTTGCCGGAAGCGCAGGAAGATAACGAATAAGAAACACTGTAAGCAGACCTGCTCCCATACCAACCGCAAGAAATGGAGCGTGCCACGAGAAAGCCGCCAAATAGCTGCCGAGCGGGACACCGACCATCTGAGCAACTGATAAGCCGCCGGTCACGAGTCCAAATGTGCGAACAATATCCTTGGCTTCAATAAGCTGAGGAATTCCTGCCCAGACTTGCGGTGCGGCAATGGCAGCGCTGATTCCAGCCAAAGCCCGAAGTAAAACCATCGTCAGAAAGTTCGGTGCAAAGGCGCATAAGAAAGTACTAAGTGCAAAGGCAAGCAGCCCGCAGACAAGCAGTTTCTTGCGATCCAGCTGGTCGGAAATGGGGCCTACAATGAGCGCAAACAGCGCATAACCGAACGCATAAGCACTGACCATCCATCCAGAGAGCGCCGGTGGCAAATGATAGACGTGACTGAGCACCGGCAGCAGCGGCGCAACGAGAAACGTGTCCGTTCCAATCAAGAACATGACGAAAAAAAGTAAAGCAACGATACGTTTCATTTTTCAACACCTCCAATTTCGTTATTTCGATAATTATAGAATAATAGAATTATAGTCCCCATCCATGATATACTGCAAGTGAAATTAATAAGGCAGGTGACAATTGATGCGCACAATCTTTCAGCCCAATGTCTCTGATATCAAGCTTTCTGATTTATTCTACGCGCTCAGCGATCCGATTCGCCTTGAGATCGTCGGCAAGCTTGCCGCCGGCGGTGAGCAATCATGCAAGACTCTCGGTATTCCCGGTGCGAATTCTACGCTTTCCCATCATTATAAAGTGCTGCGCGAGGCCGGCGTGACCAATACCCGCCTCGTGGGCAATCAACGCTGCATTTCGCTGCGGCGCGCCGATCTCGATGCGCGTTTTCCCG
This sequence comes from Sporolactobacillus sp., assembly GCA_047718535.1. GTDB lineage: Bacteria > Bacillota > Bacilli > Bacillales > Sporolactobacillaceae > Sporolactobacillus. The sequence continues at coordinate 14,202 of JBDNRH010000013.1, read as the reverse complement.
GCTTGCTCGATGTTGTCTTGAGCGGTATTGAAGCAAGCGAAAAGGAGTAATCTCAATTAGCGAGATTACTCCTTTTTGATGCTGTTTTACTTTTATCGATCAATTTGCTGATTTTATCGATCGTTTTTGGCAATATATCGATCACTTCTGGCTGTATATCGATCATTTTACCGGATATATCGATCATTTTCAAAATGAACTAAGGCATCGTCTACTCATGACGGTGGTAGTGGTGATAAATATGCTTGGCTGCGTGATAAATCGCTGAATAATGTGTGGCACGGCTTGATCGCTCGGAACGGCTGTCATTAAAATTTGGCGCGTTGGCTGGCTTGGGCACCGTCATGCTTGAATCAACTTTTGATGTTCCATCCGCATAATTAAAGACGAAGCCTGGCTGCACATTGAAAATATACACGTTAAAGTTCAGAGTACCATCCGTAGAAATTGCCTGCAGCTGTACGCCCCTGGCCATGCGATCGTCACCGGCGAAAATGGCGTGTGCCTGATAGATGACCCGCTTCCCCTCTTTCAAAGCTTCGCGTACTTTTGCCTCGTAGATGGTTTGCAGCTCCTGATTGGAAAAGGCGGTCTGGGTGAATAAATTTTTCAAATTATTTTGATCGCCGGATCGCTGCGACGGCTCATACGAACCGTCCAGTGCAATCCCCTTAGAAAGCGAATAAGCAATTAGATGACCGCGATTGATAATTGCTTCACCGCCGGAAAATTTCTGATGCCAGCCCGTTGGCTCCACGAATTGGCGAACGCGAAGCGAATCGTTAGCTAGATTACGTGCTTCGAGATAGGCCGTGTTCGGGCTGGATGTGCGGTTAAGTGTATCAAGCGGACTATAGACGACATGATTATTCGTCCAGTCCGCCGCTTTAAGTGTCGAGCGATTTCCATTGACCGCGACGACCGCATCCGCGCCGGAGTGGTAGGTCAGCGAGGCCAAATTGCTTGAGGAAGCAGCGGGTAATGAAGATGTATGCTGCGCCGTAACCGCGCTATTTGTCGCCGCAGATGATGTCGGTTCCGTCGCCTGCGGCTGAACCGTACAGCCGGTCAGCCCCAATACAAGTAGTAAACTGACAAAAAGTCCCTTTTTCACTGCAAATCCTCCAAATTAATTGCCACCAAAAATGGTTCAGGTCAATTTATTGTGTCGCTCTTTATTTTAGCCGGAGGGAGAAAAAATTCAAAGTGATTTGAGCATCTAATCTTTTACCCACGACTTTAATCAATTTTCCCAAGCCGGTTGAACGAAAAAAGTGTAGCCATCGCCAGCACGAATCCGATCCCCGCAACAATTGCCAGCGATTCGCCTGAACTCAACGTTGTTTTCATACGATAGGCAAAACCGTCAAACGCCTGCAACGCATAAGTGGCTGGAAAAGCGCGACCGGCCGATTGCAATATCTTCGGCAATAATGACGTCGGGAACATCATACCACTGAGAAGTAATGAGGGCAGAAAAATGATCATAGCCAGCATCGACGCTATCGATGCGTTTTTAGCAATAACCCCAATGAACAGGCCAAGGAAAATGCTCGTAAATAAAAGAATCACCAATACGGAAAAATAAGCAAGCGGCACTTTCGGCCAAGTCGCATGAAAAGCGGAAGGTGCAACAAAATAAATAATCAGTGAGGCAACCAGCAGGTGAAGAAAGGCACTGATTGCCTGCACCATAAGCACGGCACTCGCCGGGACGCCGCTGACTTTGAACGCGCGTAACGTCCCTGACTCGCGCATCTGCACGAGCGGCATCGGCGTGCCCATCACCGCGCCCATTGTGACCGCGAAAATTGTCATTGTTGCCGCCAACGTCTCTTTCATCTGCGGATTAGTCGACGTGAACACCGCACCCATGACAAAGAAAAACAGCAACGGAACGAGATAGAAATGAAGTAAAATAGAACGGTCACGTATATCCATTTTTAATTGGATTGGCAAGTAACGTAAAAAGGCACTCATTTCTGTTCACCTCCTTCGACAAGTTCGAGAAAGCGCTGCTCAAGCGACGGTCGTTCGACACGCAAATCCTCAACTGCGTCACCCGCCGCCTTGACGCTATTGAGCAAATTAATGACCGAAGCAGCGGCATCGCGGCTGCGCCATTCGAAATAGCCGTCATAGCTGCTGACAAACGTCGCTGCGTCAACGGCAGCGCTCGCGTGCAGCGATTCGCCTGCTGTGCGCAGCCTGATCAGCGTTTCCTCACGGCCACGTGCTGTGATGTCTTCCGGCGATCCACAGGCAACAATCCGACCGCGACGCAAAATCACCAACCGGTCGCAGAGTTCCTCCACCTCTGCCATATCGTGACTCGCCATTACTATCGTCATCCCGCCTTTTTGCATCTCACGAATGGCCATATGCAAACGCGCTCGGCTTTGAACATCAAGCCCAGCCGTCGGTTCATCAAGCACGAGCACTTGCGGCGACCCAATTAATGCAAGGATCAGATGCACACGCCGCTTCTGTCCGGTTGACAGCTGACGATACTGTTTTTTCAGCAGTGTACCCGCGTCAAACTGCTCGACCAGATTTCTGCACGTTTTCGCATGATGATAAGCCCGCATTAGCGCGATCGCCTCATCGACACGCATGCATCCCGGCAATGCGGCCGACTGCAACTGAACGCCGAGTTTGCGGCGCAGCATCTTCTGATCAGTCATTGGATTGCACCCGGCGACGCGGATGACTCCGGCGCTCGGTCGGCGAATTCCTTCTAAGCATTCCAATGTTGTCGTCTTGCCGGCGCCGTTCGCGCCGAGCAGTCCGAACACTTCTCCTTGACTCACTTGAAAATTAATCCCATTCAAAACAGTAAATGATCCGTAGCGCTTTACCAATCCATTCACCGATAGAACACACTCAGCCATCGCGATCATCCTCCCATTCAGTATGAATAGAGTTATTCCGAAAATAAATATCAAGCGCGGCGGACAGAAAATTACGGATCGATTCACGCATAACTTCCGCTTCCACCGGCCAATTGTCCATATCTTCACCCGTAGCCATCAACGTCTGCAGCAAAGGTTTATTGTCACCGGTGAACTCGGTCACCATCGCCCACCATGCCTTGGCAAAGGCCTGACCTGCTGCTCCCGCTGGATCGGCATGCGTCTCGTAAAGGTGCTGAAGCTGTAAAAACAGCGCATTCGCTCGCTCACTAAACGCATCGCCATCCTGACGTGAAAAGGCAAAACGGTTCATTAACTGTTGCAAATGACCGAGTGTCGCAATAAAGGATGATCCTATGGGGATTCACCGAGGGATTACGGGATTACAAGGTTTCATTTTTATTATAGTAAAACCAGCACATTTCGCCGAACAACGAAAAACCAGAAGCGCGGAAAATGCGCTTCTGGTTTTTTTTTTAAACGCTTGAATGGTAGCAATGGGAATTCCTATGATCATTTTAATTTATTTTTTAATGAATGTTGCTATTGGCTCCTTTGCCAAAGGTCTATTTGTCATTTTTTTCATGTTTGCTAGAAGTAGCTATATCATCATTTGACGAGAGACTTGAAACAAGCGTTAGCAAGTTACCAAGTAAAGCTAGAAAGCCACCCCCACCAAAAATGCTTCCAATAATTTTATGATTATATAAAATTAAAACAAATGATGCAGCAATAAAAGTCAGCGAGAGAAGCAACAACGCAATCAGCGTAAGCCAAGCTAAATGACCTCGCCGTTTCTGCCGATCATCTTCAAGCTTTCTACGATGATTGGATTCCTCAATACCATTTTCAATAATTGCCTTTGCAGCTCCCGGAAAAATAGACTCATATTTTCCGAGTATATCTGGGTGCGGAATCGGACCACTGTACATTTCCAAAGTAGCCACCAATTCTTTTTTCGTATCCTGGATTTGTCTCAGTTGTTCAACAAGTTCAACATCTGGAGTTTTTATCTTATCATTTTTCTTTGGAAGTGAGGGATCGGTCATAGTTTATAATACCTCTTCGCATATCGTTTCCAACTTTTATCCAATCTTTTTTTATCGCATCTTCCTCAGTCTGATCATGACTCATATTGTGTTTCAAACTACTCAATATGAGTGGTGAAATAATTCCGGACAAACTGATCGCGGAAAGAAAAGCAGTTGCCTTTACTGAATCAAACGATTTCACTATAAGTCCTCCTCTACTTCAGCTACTCCTGTAGCAGTTCGAAATAATCTTCTCCAATTTAGCATTATCAATTATATACCTATTATATATCATTTTGACGTATATTTGTTTACCGTGCAGATAGTTTAGGACACATATTTTCTGAATTTTCAACTCAATTTATCGAAAATAAATCGACCCAACAAAAACTTAAAACGTACGTTACCGGCGAACTTAAAAAACGAGTACAGAAAACGCCGAAATTAGCCGCCAATAAAAAGAAGTTACAGCAATTGACGCACAGCTATGTCACTGTTTACATTGGAAAAATAATAAAATCAGAACAAAAAAGAACCAAAAGCTTGAAGAACTAGCTTCTGGTTCTTTTTTTGTGATGTGTTTTACACTTTTTCGTGCAATCAACAATCATCGTTTTTATTCGTTTGAATAAGAAAAAATACTTAGTCTTACTGATCAAAAAACTGGTCCGTCCACGGTTCAACAGTAACGACTGCAGTGCGCAGTTGTTCAGCCAGATCGGCAATTTCCCACTGTGCGCCGCTTCCTGGCTTTCGCTTGCTATAAAAGTCAAGCAAGGCGCGGAAGTTCGCTGTCATGACGATATTTGTCACCGCCGCATTCGGCAGCACCGAGCGACTGTCCTCCGGTGGAACGCCGCAGCTACGCAAGGCGTCATAGCTTTGCTGGGCAAAGCGAATCGCGTCGTGAAAAGCAGCTTCCGCCTCTGCTCCTGCCGTGCGCACAGATGGCGGCGTCACATAGTCAAACCCACCTGACTTGTCGCGCGTGCCAAGCCGCGTATAACGCTGACTCTCGACAGAGAATGAAAAACCGACACGATGGCGCGTCAATTGAGCCAGCAACGCGCGGCTGACGCCTTCGACAGCAAACGTAAACGATAAATGCTCCATCGTGCTCAGATGGCCGCTGCGGACAATCTGGCGAAATAGCCGCTCGGCCTCAGAACCGGTACCGCCGTCGGTTGCCTGCCGTTCAAAATATTTACGGTACTCCTTGTTAAAAATTGCCGTTGGCTCCGTTGCCGAATAACAATTCCGAATGGCTGAGAGCGCAACAATTTGTCCGTCCGTTGGGCTCACGCCGGACTCATTCAATGCAGCAAGTGAGGCTGCAAGTCGTTCCTTAAATACGCGGCTGAGCTGCGTATGTGCAAGCAATTCAACGTGCACCATTCATTCCTCCGTCCCGCAGTTTGTTTCTCTGCGCAAATCGCTTCATTGCGCTGGCAATCCCCGCGGATTTAAACTTGTCTGAAAGGCTATTATAGGTTAGCGCAGCGCAGGCCTGAAGCACTAGCAAATCATCTTTATTTTGAGAAATGCCCGTGAAACGATTTGATATATGAATTATGCGGATTGCTGACGATCAGTTCATGTCCGTGTTTAGATAAGGTCAGTACTTGGCTCACTTTTCCGTGAGTGGAATTGCCGTCACCGATTAAAGTTGCATTCTTTATAATCAGTTTATTTTTCTTGATCGTCACTTTGTTCGCACGGACGTAGGCTACAGCAGCATCAGAAATACTATAGCTAATCATTGATAGTTTAACAGTTTTTCCCGACTTGGTTACCACAGGTGCATTTCGTTTAATATAAATCGTTTGATGACCAGCTCCATGCCAAGTGCCTTCAAAATTTGTAAACGTCGTCTTATTTGTCATAGCGGATGCAGATGTTGTACAGCTGAAAACAGGTATTAGCAGAACTGTAATCACAATTACAGCTAAAATAGTCTTTTTCATGTTAACCAGATCCTTTTTTGTAATATGTTTGTAATGCAAATGCAATATTTGAAATATAATTCTTTAAATGATTTTTGTCAATACCTTCCTAACGCTGCATTAGAAAAACTTGGCGAAGCCACGTCCGCAGGCGATGGCTGAGCCTTAGTTTTCTTATACTTAATCCCGCTGAAATCTTTATACTGTCTTAAACGTATGTATAGAAACGATGCAGTTCCCGAGAATTGCTCATTATCGTGTTCTAGGAACGACCGAACAAAATTCATTACTGAAGATGCTTCATCGCTAGGTCATAGACTTGGCGGACAGGCTTCTGCGTGACATCCCATTGCGCAAGCTCGGCGCGGATTAAATCGGGATGTTTCTTGCTGATGTCCTTCAAGGCGTTGCCAACCGATTTGCGGACGTATGTACTTTCATCATCCTTCAAAGCGGCAAGCAGCTGCACGGCCTGCTCGGGATGCTCTCGAAAATAATCTCTTCCCGTCCATATGCGCAGTCCTTCGCTTACCGCGCGCCGGACGTTGGGGTGATCATCGGCGAGCCAGCTTCGAATCTCGGGCAGCGACGCCTCATACCCACGATTGCGGCAAAACGTATCAAACGCTTTAGCCAAAATCTCCTGCACGCGCCAATTATCATCGCGGCTGACCGTCTGCCGCAGATCGTGCATCGCCCGCGGACTGTTTGCGGACGCGTGACCGAGCAGAAAAACAGCGAGCTCGCGCACCGGATAATCTGCTGACGCATAAAGCGCCTCGGCAAGCGTCACACATTCCCCGGCAGAATGCGCGCGCCATAACGCATCAGCCGCTTTCTCAATCCCCTTAAAACCCGTTTTCTCCATTCTAATCTGTTCAATAAGCTCCGTCTCAATCACGGCTAGCCCTCCTGTCCGCCCTTTGTAGTCCACTGCTTGTCTCCTTTAAAGACGCCGGCAATCATGCGATGCAATGCCGCAGCATCGCCCGCGCTCAGCGGATCAGCATGATAGACGACGGCATTGACTGCCGCGCCTCGTTGTATTGTCCATTCCGGGAGACGCAGAATTCGCCGTCCGTTGACCGTCGCCGCCTGCCAGGCTTCGGCGCGCGTCAGTCCACAATCAACGAGCGCATCCAGCTCGATCAGATTGTGCCCGTGTAACATCGGTGTCGCGAAATCCGTGCCGAAGCCAATCCGAACACCGGCGCGCTTCGCCGCGCGAACCGACGTCAGATGAGCTTCTGCCGCGCGTGCGGCCCGCGTGCAAATCAGTTCCGGCAGCGCAAGCGGTCCATGAGAATCCGCGGCGATGCGATAGATCGCCGTCGTCGGAATAAGCGGAATCTGCGCTTCGGCAAGCCGCGCCGCCTGATCCTCAGTCATAAATACACCATGCTCCACGGTATCCACACCTGCCTCGATCGCCCAATCAAGCGAGCTGCCGCCCCACGTGTGAACCATCACCCGCATATGGTGCGCATGCGCACTGCTGATAACTGCCGCCATCTCTTCTTTAGAGAAAAGTGGATCAAGTACCTTTTCCGTCGGCGAACCAAGTCCGCCCGTAGCAAATAGCTTGATCCACGTTGCACCGCTTTTGCTTATCCCCTGAATTCGTTTCTGCAGATAGCCAGCGCCGCGCGCATCATCCGCGTCCAGCATCGCACCGCAGGCAATGGCCGACAGGGGGAGGCAATAATGCTCGGAAAGCCGCGCGGCAATAGACGGTTCTAACCCGCCTGCATCGCGGGCAATCGTCATTCCGGCACGAAACGTCGCGGTAAAGGCTGCGGCCTGCATCGCTTCTTGTTCCTGAACCGATCGTTTTTCCTGATCAGTGTGATCAAAATCCGTCCACGTCAGATGGGTATGCAGATCAACGAAACCGGGTGCAAGCCAACGTTTTTTTAAAGGCATGCGCGTCTCGTCGTCTGAAGAGGGAATGACAGCGGCAACCTTGCCGTCTTTTAGTGTCACATCCACGACGTGGTCGCGCGTACCCACAATCTGGACGCAGCGCAGCCTATCAGTCTTCATTTTCTTTCACCCACACCTTTCGCACCGCTTCGAGTGCCTCATCCACTGGGGCAGCCGCTAAATCAGCCAATACCCTCATCGCCTCTTCCACCCGCTGCTCGCAGGCGGCCTCGCCGAAATGATTAAGACGCAGCAACTGACCGTAAAGCGCTCCATCACCCGGGGTAACCATTCCGACCGGTTGCGTAATCGTCATTTGCTCCGCAGCCAGCCGCACGGTTGTCACAAGCGGCGAACAGCTGCGGGCATCGCACTGCCAAAGCTTAAGGCCCAATTGCCGCACGCCGGCACGTGCCGATGCCGCAGCGCGCTGATGACGATCAGTAATCGCAGCCAGCCCCTCCGCCTCACATTTCTCGAATGCGGAAAGAAGGGCCCGCGCCTCCAAGATTGGAAGATTCGCGGCTGCAGGAGCGATATAATCTGCGGCATTCTTTAAATCAAGTAACGATAATGCCGAGTGACGAGGCGCCTCGCGGTTAGTTTCGATAAAGTTCCATCCACGAGCCGATACACCAACAGCGCTGATACCGTTCGGTCCGGCGAGCGCCTTTTGCGCCCCCACAACAACGATATCGATTCCCCAGCTATCCATCAGTACTGGTTCGGCGCCAATTGCTGAAACCGCATCAATAATTGTTATGATATGTTGCTGCTGACAAATCGCCAAGATCGCTTCGGTCGGATTGGAGCCACCGGTCACAGCCTCGCTTGAACAAACGCAACTGCGTCCGGATGATGCTGCTTGATCGCCTCTTCCACCGTCGCGGCTGTCACCACGCAGTCATATGGCGTCGATAGATCAACAACATCGGCACCACCACGTCTCAGCCAATCGCTGAACTGCTGTCCATAGGGGCCAGTCACTATATTTAAAAATTTGCGGCCGCGGCCAGCCACACTGGCGGCAACGGCTTCAATGGCCAAAATGGCTTCACCTGGCACGAGCACAGGCCGTGTCTTCGTCGACAGCGCCCACGCCCATTGATCGACTAGTCTATTACGTTCCGCTTGCGTCAGCGGCTTGAATAAAGTCATTCTTTTTCACCTGACTTATCAGAATGAAACGAAGGCATTTTCGGAACTGCGGACAATAGTTCGTAGCTATACGCTTCCCTAGGTGCTGTAAAAAATTGCTGTTTGGGACTGACTTCAATAATCGAGCCATGCCGCATCACAGCCACCTGATCGCAAAGTGCATGGATGACAGCCATATCATGTGAGATAAAGAGCATCGTCAGTTTCAGCTCCTCCTTCAGCTCGCGCAGCAAGTCAAGCACATGCCGCTGTACCGACACATCAAGTGCACTTGTCGGCTCATCGGCAATTAATAGACGCGGTTCGACGCAAAGCGCTCGGGCAATCGCCAGACGCTGCCGCTGGCCGCCGGAGAACTCATGTGGATACCGATCAAGCGCCCGCTCATCAATTTGCACCCGCCTGAGCCACTCACGACAGCGCGCGTCCACTTGCGGGCGGGGAACAATATGGTGAAAGAGCAACGCCTCGGCAAACATTTGCCGAATCGTATGCCGTGGATTAAATGAACTATCCGGATTTTGAAAAACCATTTGAATCGCCCGATGCTGCTCGCGGCTGCGTTTGCCCCGCAGGACAGCCCCGCCAACCTGCACGTCCCCTTGCTCGGGTCTTATTAATCCAGCGATTACTTTGGCGAGCGTCGATTTACCTGATCCCGATTCGCCAACAAGACCGAGCGTTGTCTGCGCATCAATCTGCAGACTGACGTGATCGAGTACGGTAAAATTTCCATAGCGCACGACTATATTTTGAAGCCGAACATAATCGGTCACAATCGCTCCCCCCTTTTTAAATCGGGCAAAGGCAGCACGGCATCAATCAATTTTTTTGTATAGCGTTCTTGTGGATGGAGAACGATATCCTCCGTCCGGCCTTGCTCGACAATCTGGCCATCCTTCATCACATAAAGCCTGTCACAGATCGTTGCCGCAAGCGCCAAATTATGAGTGACAAAAATTAATGTAAAATGAAGTTCTTGCTGCAATTGACGAATTGTATCCATAATCTGCTGCTGCACGGTGACGTCAAGCGCGGTCGTCGGTTCATCACATAATAACACGTTCGGATGACAGGCAAGCGCAAGCGCAATGACGATGCGCTGCCGCTGTCCACCGGAAAGCTGGTGCGGATAACGATCTTTCTGCGCCAGATCATCCGGCAAACGGAGCCGCCTAATCCACTCAAGCGCCAACATTTTTGCCTGGTGGCGACTGAGCTGCTGGCGGTAATGAACCACTTCGGTAATTTGTTTGACCACCGGATACAGCGGGTCAAGCGCACTGACTGGATCTTGAAAGACCATTCCGCAGCGCTCGCTGCCGTGCACCGTACCGCCCGTCTGCCTAATCCCTTCGGGCAGAAGGCCAAGAATCGCGCGTAAGGTCAGCGATTTCCCCGATCCCGATTCGCCAACAAGACCAATGCTCTCACCACTTGCAGCAGTTAGTGAAAGATCCGTAACTAATTCGTTCGTCGCTGCTGCAAGCGTCAAATGGCTGACTTCAACAAGTGGCTCCATTCGATCACTTCCTTCTCCAAAAATCGGCAAGTCCATCACCAATGAGTGACAACGTGATGCCTGTGTACACGACCGCCGCACCCGGAAGCGTTGACAGCCACCATTGACTGTAAATGAAGTTCTGACCGTCCGCGATCATCGTTCCCCAGTCTGGCGTCGGGGGCGCAATGCCGATCCCGAGATAGCCGAGCGTGACAATCGCGACAAGCAGACCCACCATATCTGTCATCAGGATAACAACCGCTTGCGGCAGCACATTCGGTAAAATATGGTGAAATAAAATGCGGACGTCAGAGAGACCAAGCACCTTAGCTTCAGCCACCCATTCCTGTCGGCGCAGAGAGGCCGTCAGTCCGCGAACAACGCGTGCGAAAACAATCCAGCCAACGAGCGCAAAGGTAATATAAATGCCGCGTTCACCAGCTCCGCAGGCAAATGCGACCACAATGACAGTCAGATAGAATGGGAATGCGATAAACATATTCGTTAAAATGGTGAGACATCCGTCCACCCATTTTCCATAATAACCGGCAAGCATGCCAAGTAAAACACCCGTGCAGAACGGGCTGACCTCAGCGAGTACCATCACGCGCAAATCTATCCGCGCCGCATAGATTAAGCGCGTAAATAAATCACGCCCAAGCTGATCGGTGCCCAGCCAGTGGGCTGCTGACGGCGGCTGCAAAGTGTCTGAGAGATTCTGCGCCGCCGGCTGATAGTGACTGATGAATGGTGCCAGTATAGCTAGACCGATTAGCAGAAGCAGCATGATCAAGCCTATAAGTAAGGTTGAAGAAAGTGTACATCTTTTGCGCACCCATCCGTTCATGCTCTACTCCCCACCTTTCGTCCGCGGATCAAGCGTGCCGCTTACTAAATCAATCAGCAGACTGATCAGCACAACCGCGAATGCGCAGTATAAGGCAATGCCTTGAATGACGGGAAAATCCCTGCTCGAGATGGAAGAGAAGAGCAGGCTACCTATCCCTTTCAGTCCGAACACTTGCTCGATCACGAGCGTGCCACCAATTAAATAGGACACATTCACACTAAGCAGCATCAACGTTGGAATTGCCGCGTTGCGCAAGACATGACGAAATAAAATCACGCGATTAGGGACGCCTGCCGCCTTCAGTGTCACGACAAACTCCGAATGAAGCACATCCACTAACTGTGTTCTAAGAGAGCGCACAAGCGGTGGAATTTGCGAGAAAGCGACCGTTATCGCCGGCAGAACAAGCCCTTGCAGCGTACCAAGCAGACCACCGCTCGTGCCGCCGGCCGGCAGCCAGTGCAGCCAGACGGCAAACACAAGAATGAGCAGCAGTCCGACCCAGAACACTGGCATGCCAAGCGTTATTGCTGGAATGACGCGGATCAGGTGATCAAGCACCCCGTCCTTATGCGTTGCCGCCACGACCGCTAGGAGAACAGAAAGCACGCTGGCGATCAGAACGGCAAGGGCAATTAGCAAGAGCGTAACTGGCGCCCGTTCAACAATTAAAGTTCGCGTCGACACGTGATAAACAATCGACGATCCAGTATCCCCGTGCAGAAATAAATTCGATACAAAGCGGAGAAACTGCTGTCCAAATGGGAGATCGAGCCCAAGACTATGGTGCATCTGGATAATTTCCTGCGGCGACGCATGTTCCCCAAGAACCATTTTGGCCGGATCACCTGGAACGATACGGATGATAAAGAAGACGGCGATAATCACCGTAAGAATTGTCACAGCCGCCTTTGCCAAGGCTGTACCGATTTTAATTGCAATAATGGCTGCCCGACGATCGGCAGCCATAGTTATTCCATTTTTTTTACGATCATTCATCCATTTATTTAACATAAGCATTTTCAAAGCGGACACTGCCGTTCGGGAGAACGACGAGTCCCTTCACATTCGAGCGATGGGCAATCACAACATCCGGATAGTAGAGCGGGATATAGGGCACATCATTCGCTAAAATTTGTTGCAATTGCGCGTAAATCTTAGCCCGTTTTGAGCCGTCAGCCGTCTGCTCGCCCTCATAGAGCAATTTGGTGACCGCCGGGTTCGTATAGTGTGTCCAGTACGATTTGCTGAACCCCTTCGGATCGGTCTGAAAAGCAAGAATCGAGTCTGCATCAGGGAAATCGGCCTGTCCGCTATTGATCATCATTGAAAAATTATAGGCGAAGAAGCGCGCGCGGAAGGCCGCCAGATCGACCGACTGAATCTGAATATGGATACCGATTGTCTTCGCTGCCGCCTGAATAATCTGCGCCTCCTGGGCAACCGCGCCGTTCCCAGAAGCAATCAGCAGCTTGGTTGTAAAGCCTTTGGAATAGGCGGATTGAGCCAGTTCCTTGCGAGCTGCTTTTACGTCATAATCAAGTGATTTAATCGATTTGTTGCTATTATAAGGAATCGTCGTCGGCAACAGCGCTTTAGCCGTCTGCGCATAGCCAAACGTCACCGCCTTCGTCAGTCCGTCACGATTCAGAGCCAAGGCCAGCGCGCGACGCACATGCCGATCGGCAAAATGCTTATCAAGCGTGTTGAAGAAGAGCTGCTCAGTCACCCAGCTGCCGTTTGTCTGCACCTGCGTCCCGGATCCTTTTGCCAAAGCCTTGGCATTTTCCAGTGGAATCGATTCGGTGGCACTTATTTCACCAGAGCGCAGCTGATTGACCGCCTGAGTATCATCCGCAATCGTCTTGAATACCAGCTTGTCAATATATGGCTTACCTTTCTGCCAATAATGGGTGTTCTTTGTAAAAGTCAAATCGCCATCCGGATCCCACTTTTGCACGGTGAAAGGACCCGTGCCAACAGGTTTTTTGAAGAAGGCTTTTTCTGTTTTCCCATCAAAATTAGCCGGTACGATCCCATTTGAGAAATTAGCTAATTCGGCAAGGAACGGCGTGAACGGCTTTTTCAGCTTAATTACGAGTGTCTGCTTATTCTTCGCGGTGACGCTAGCCACTTGTGCTTCGATAGCAAGCGGTCCGCCAACCGCTAGATGGTGCTTCAGCGAGAATGCCGCATCGGCAGCAGTCACCGCTTTGCCGTTAGAAAACTTCAGTCCATTGCGCAGGGTGAACGTGTAGGTCAAGCCATCACTGCTGACGCGATGCGATTGAGCTAACCAGTTAATAATTTTCCCGTTTTTATCAAAAGAAACGAGCGGTTCAAATACTTTGTCGATAGCGAAGGCGTTATTAGACGTTATTTCCTTAAATAAGTCAAAAGACGTAACCGACGCCGGACGTCCATATGTAAGCGTGCCGCCTTTGACAGCTTTGTCTGTATGATCGGTCTGACTGCCTGCACAGCCGGCAAGTACAAGAATACATGCGAGTGCTGCAGCAATCATTCCCTTTCTAGACAGAATTCGAAAGTTAAACACTACGCCGCGCCTCCCCTTTTCTCTTTATTATTCCCATCAATTTACTGAAGATTAGCGTATTTGTTAAGCGTAGCGAAATTCACTGCATTTGTCAATCGGCAAAAGTCGCCGCACTCAACACCGATTGACGCATATGCTCAGTACAAAAATCGAGCAAGAAAACGCCCTATTCTTTTGACAGTAGTGCTCGCTTTTCTGCTGGATCAGACCCCGCTTCTGGCGGATCAGACCCCGCTTCTGGCGGATCGGACCCCGCTTCTGGCGGATCGGACCCCGCTTCTGGCGGATCGGACCCCGCTTCTGGCGGATCGGACCCCGCTTCTG